>JAFXSH010000081.1 GCA_017525805.1 Clostridia bacterium
ACCATCGTCTCATTTTGCTTCTTGCTCACGGTCCGTTTCGGCTTTTTGTCTGCCGGAGCAGTCGCGGCTTGTGCCAGACTGTTGTCCTTCTGCTCGGGCGCGGCCTGTACCACCGTGTCATCCTGCTTTTTGCTTACGGTCCGTTTCCGCTTTTTGTCTGCCGGCGCAGACGCGGCTTGTGCCAGACTGTCGTCCTTCTGCTCGGGCGCGGCCTGTACCACCGTGTCATCTTGCTTCTTGCTTACGGTCCGTTTCCGCTTTTTGTCTGCGGGGGCAGACGCGGCTTGTGCTATATTGTCCTTCTGCTCGGGCGCGGCCTGTTCCGCCGTGTCGTCCTGCTTTTTGCTTACGGTCCGTTTCCGCTTTTTGTCTGCGGGGGCAGACGCGGCTTGTGCTATATTGTCCTTCTGCTCAGGCGCGGCCTGTTCCGCCGTCTCATCTTTTTGCTTGCTTACGGTCTGCTTATGCTTTTTGTCTTTCGGCGCAGTCGCGGCCTGTGCCAGACTGTCGTCCCGCTGCTCAGGCGCGGCCCGTTTTTTATTGTCATCTTGCTGCTTAGGCACCGGCTTCAGCAGAGCGGGGTTGCTGGCAATCACGCCTTTGCTTGCTACAATGCGGATATGCCCCTCTCGGATGGCGGCGCCCATGTCGAACTGGGCGTGCAGCGCTTCGGCCCGCAGACGCGCGCGATCTGTTTCTTCCTGCTGGATCATGAAGACATGGGCGTCCCTTGCCGCTTTTTCCGCTGCCGCCTGCTGTTTTTTCACCAGGCGGTCCATCACCGCCCGGCGCACCATATCCGAAATATCCCTGACCGAGATACCCGTCATCAGGCAAAGGAGGGCAAGGGCATGATAGTGATAGCGGTTTTGGTTCTCTACCATCAGGTGCAGCGCCACCGTGCCGCAAAACAGCAGCAGGCATGCGTACATGCTATCCGGCGAACGCCGGAAACACAGGAAGCCGTATAACCCGGAAAAAAACAGCAGCGTCAGATAGTATAAATCGCTCACGTCCATCATCTGGTACAGGAAGCTCTCCCGGGCTGGCGTCAGATTGCCCTGCTGATCCAGAAACAGAATATTCCAGGACGCGCCGAAGTCGTCGTTGCCCCACAGCACTTCAAATTTATGCACAAACAGGTTCAGCAGGGCACGGGGGTCCACCTTCAGCCTTTCCAGGGCCATATCCCGGCACATGAGCTGGGCTTCCTGGGCTGAGCCTGTGGCTTCCAGGGCGGAGTAGAGGTATTGGGCGTCGGCCTCGTTCCAGCCGCCGTAGCTTTCCAGATTCAGGCCCACCAGCAGATTGTAGCCATAGGAAGCGCTGCCAGCCAATTGCCGGTTCACGGCATATCCTGTGGCCATGGTGAACAGGGAGGAAACACTGAAATAAACTGCGCACACCAGCGCGCAGCGCTTAAACCCCCGGCTCGTCAGGCGCAGGCCGAGGGGAATATCGTTTTGTGGCAGCGCGGGCAGATCCTTTTTGCCCGGCAGCAGGCAAATGACCGCCGCGATCAGGAAAATCACGGCCATAGGACGGATAAAGGAAGCGAAAGCCAGCACAAACGCCATGGCCGCCAGTTCTATGGCGCACAGCCAGGGATGCTGGGTCTGACGTTCGGAGCCCTTCAAGGATAGGGCAAACAGCCAAATGCCCACCAGCAAAGCGAAGGTGAACAAGGGCTCGCTGGCTGTAAAATTGCTGTACAGGATGGTGGAGGGGAGGAAGGAGACGGCAGCCAGAGAAACCATGCCGCACAGCCTGCCGCCCAGCAGCCGGGAAATGCGCCATACCGCCACACAGATGCCGACCTCCAGCACCAGATTGAACAGCAGCGCGTTATACACGCTTTCGCCGAAGATGCCCAAAATCCAGGAAAGCACCACGGGATAGCCGAAAACGTGGGGGAACATGGACACATAATCGCAGTAGCCGGTGCCTGCCTCCACCAGCGTGCCCTGGTTGAGCAGCACCGCCATTTCATAATAGGTTTTATAGTCCGAATCCGGCTCCATGGGGAGAGAACGGATCACCTGAAAACGAAGAAACGCCCCCGTCAGCAAAAGCAGCGCGGCCAGCAGATATTCTAAGATATGGGTCAGGCCGGTAAAGCGTTCAAGGCGGCTGCTTATATCCAGACGGCAGCCCAGAGCGCACTCGCCTAAAAGTGCCAGCATCAGGACCAGTATACCCAGCACCCAGGCACCTTTGAGCAGATAAGGGTATTCCTGCCCATCGCCTAAACGGCGGAAAACGCATGAGATCGAAAACAGCATGCAAAGCAGGAATATCAGCACTGCAAAATAGTAGAAGGCGTTTTTTCGCAGCTTCACTTTTTCGCCTCCTCGCGACGGTTGCGACGGTACCGCAGCAGGATCAGGACGATGGCGACCAGCATCAGGAACATCACGGAGGTGGAAATGATGGTGAACAGGATAGCGTCTCTGTTCTTTTCCAGGCGGGCCCGCAAGGTCGCTTTTTCAATGGGGCTTTCTTTGAGGAAACGGAAACTCTTGGTTTCTAAATCCCGGTCGATCAGGAAAGCGTCTCCCGCCAGGGCCCATGTGTTTTCCTGCACGGCGGCAAAGCGGTCCAGCTGGGAAAGCACCTGGGTATTCGGCGCGCACACGGCCAGGATCGCCCGGCCTTCCTGATAGGGAGAACGGAGGTATTGCAGCACGCAGATTTCTGCCGCGTACCGTTCGCTGAGCAGCAATTGGTTATTGCTGGAAAAGCGCGCGCCTTCTTCCGCAAAGGGGAAGCTTAACTTATCGTTAATTGCGCGCAGGAAAGCGTTGTCCTGCCAAGTGCCCAGGACGATCACATTCGCGTTTTGACTTTCCTTGGGGAAACGGGAAGCGTACCATACGTTCACCGTGCCATAAGGCGACACATCTACGCCCATCAAGGCGGCGATCCTGCCGAAAATGGCATATTCCGCATCGTCCATTTCATCGGGCACCACCACGGCCAAACTGTTGAACAGGCCCAGATGCTGGAAGGGATAGGGACGCAGGGCCAAATCATACACGCTGGCGTTGCCCGCGGGGAAATAGAGGGTGGATTCGCCGCTGACGTAAGCCCAGGGCATTTCATCGGCGCGTTTGGTACAGTACAGTTCCTTGATTTCCAGATCAAAAGCGATTTTGATGCTGGAAGCGTGGGTGCCCACCACATCGGAGGGCATCATGAAGGAGAAAGTATCCAGGGTAGCCTTGTCCCGATCCAGTTTCTTGGAGGCGACGGGCGTATCTCCCCAATATACAGTTACCATGGAACGGTCAAAATCCAAGTTGTCGCTATAGCGCATTTTCAATTCCACCTTGCCGCCCTCGCCCAGCACGAAGCCGCCGGAGAAAGGCAGGTACACGATGCTCACCTGGTGGAAGGGACCGATGAAGTTGATACCGTTCTGGTTGGTAATGCCTTTGATGGTTTCACCGTTTTCGATCAGGGCGCTCTGGGAACGATTGGCGATAACGATATTCGCCGCGCCGGAGGGAACGAAAGTCCAATCGTATTTTTCCTGGGTTACGCGGTCGCTGTCCATCAGCATGAACGCCGCTTCCGTCAGATTCTCCGCCCGGGCCGCCGTGACGACCATCACATACGCTCCCTGCTGGCCGTACAGGTAAACGAAAGCGCCATCCCGGTTCAGATCGATCCCGGCGGGCATGGCATTCCGCGCCTGCTGTGGCAGACGGTCGGCCTGCGCGATGACCAGCGCGTTCCCCTGCCCCGGCAGACCGTGCGACAGGGTCTTAAAGCCGATCCGGTCCTCCGCGCCGGTTTCGTTGCCAAGGTCCGCCCGCAGCAAAAAGGCGGCGCGCAATTCCTCTTCCAAAGCCTGATCCGGTACGTACATGGTCAGGTCCGCCCCGGTATCATCCATGCTGGAAATCAGGGGATAGGGATAGAAGCTGATTTTGTTTCCGAAGTCCACCAGATCGTAACCTACTTCGACGAAGGAGGCGTCAGATACGCTGATCCAGTTGGCGCCGGAAAAATCGTCCAAGCAGCCGTCCTCGTCGTATAAGCGCACATAGCCAGTGAGGGCAAACTCGTTATAGCCCGCTTTCAGGAATTCCACTGGGATGGACACGAAAACGATCTGGGAAGCGCCGTTTTCATAGTTCACAGCGCAGGAATAAATGGGATGATCGTTGATGAAAAAGGTCATCGACGCGGGCACCCCCTCGATCATGGGGCTGACGGTGTATTCAATCTGGGCCAGGGCATAGCGGGTATCCCAATAATCCTGGATTTTGAAAAAGAATCCGGATCTTCCAAAGATACCCCGAAGAACGATGTTTTCACTGTATTTGAAAATTTTAACATACTGCGTTTCCGGCGTGTCGGGACGCACGCGCAGGGGCGCGCCAGCCTGCTGGGGATCACTGGCGAGCACATACTCTACCACGGATACGGCCTCCGCACCAACGGGCACGGGGGTAACCGTAGGCGCGTCGGTTGGCGCGACCGTGGCTGTGGGCGTAACTGTGGGGTTGGGCGTGCGCGCCGCCCTTGGCGTCGTGGACGGAACGACCGCGTTCTCTTCGGCAAAGCAGGCCAGACAACTCAGGAACAGAAGAAAAGCAGCCGCTAAAATCAAGAATCCTCGCTTCATATCAATCACCCTTATTCAATCCGCGTTATTGATCTTCTACATAACGCACTGTTTTATCCCATTTTACCTCTCGCTTAAACAGCACGTCCATTATGGAATCCCAGGCGGCTTTCACCACCACCAGCACCCATAGTTTGGCGTAGGAAAACAGCATCAACGCTACCAGACCCAGGGATTCCAGCGTAAATTCGTTTCTTTCCAGAGAAAGGGTCAGCATCACGTTGGCGATGAACACCAGGATGGCCATGCCCCACAGAGCGGAGGAAAACCCGCCTAACTTCACCTGGATCGTTCCTAAGATACCGCCTAAGAAAATTAAGTCGGAGGCGATCAGGGAGGTGATCATCACGCTGTACACCAGTGCGTAATATATGGTGTCCAGGCGCATGGGGCCCGCTTTTCGGTCAAAGGAGTATTTAAAGTTCTTGATCATCACATAAATGTTCCCTTTGGCCCAGCGCACCCGCTGCTTGAACCAGATGGGCAGCAGATGAGGTTCCTGTTCCCAGGTGACGGCCTGGGGAAGCAGTTTGATGTAATAGCCCATGCGGTAAATGCGAAAGCTGATTTCCGTATCCTCGCTGAGCGCTTTCACATCCCATCCGCCCACCTGTTCGATGATGCTGCGGCGGATCACGTAATTGGTGCCCGGAATGGTGCAGAGCTTGAAGAAGAAGTACCGGCCCGCCTGATTCATGCACTGGTGAGAAAGGGTTTCGATATTGACGAACCGGGACAGGATGGAGGCGTTGCGGTTCCTGGTGCGGAACTTGCCGATCACCGCGCCCAATTTATCATCCACCAGCAGGTTTTCCACCAGCAGCCGCAGGGCCTTGGGCTCCGGGGTGTTGTCGGCGTCGTAAATGGCGATCACCGTGCCCTTGGCCATGGAAAAGCCGATGTTCAGGGCGTTGGATTTCCCGGTGCCGCCTACGACCTTGTCGGTGCTGATGCACATGAGGCGGCTTTGGGGATTGGCCTCCGCCATTTCCGCCATGATTTCTTCCGTGTTATCGCTGGAATTATCATTGATCACGATGATTTCATACCGGTCCTTGGGATAATCGAAATTGAGCAGCGCCTGCACCGTGCGTTTGAGCACCAGGGCCTCGTTGTGCGCGGGAACCAGTACCGAAACCATGGGATACTTGCCTCCCGGCGGAGGGATGCTGCCGTCCGTTTTGTTGCATCGGTAGATATAAATATATCCGCCGATGCTCAGCGCCACGTTGAGCATCATCATGGCCCAGATGGCCGCGATAGCGTAAATGGATATGATATCAGCTACTGACATGTTGATCTCCTCCCTTATTTGGGGAGCGTTTTGTTAAAAATCTCTTGTGCATCTGCCCGCGGGATTGGATGCCCAAGATGATGAACAGCATCAGCACTACCACGCTGATACCGATGAGGAATTGGTTTTGGTTCCGCAGATTGGCCACGAAGCGGTAATACTCGTTGCGCTTGTAATCGAAATTTTCGTCGTAGGGCGTGGGGGAATATACGTTAAAGCGCTGCTTGCCGTTGACCAGCAGGGTGTTTTGATCCCAGGTGAGAAAATGGAAGTCGTTGGTATACACGGCTTGATCCATGCCCCACAGGCTCCGCATGGGAAGGGGCGCGTCCTTCACCACGTCGATCACCTGGAACAGGTCGTCATCCTCCGTCATGCTCATATCCAGATATACGGCGGTGGCGCACCGGGCTAAATGACTGACGCCGGTTTCATCCAGCTTCAGGGCGGGCACGATCTGCTGAATCCCCGCACTGAGGTAATTCTTCAAACCGTATTCCTTCACCGAATGGGTGGAAAAAGCGTCCAGCTCGGAAAGAAACAGGGTCCGATACCGGCCCAGGAGGGGCAGCAGCTCTTCATGGAACAGCCATTCGGAGGGAATTTCCAGCGCCAGCAGATATACGTCCTGATCGAAATAACTGACAGTTGCCTCCGTCAGCTGCTGGGCAAGATCGTCCGCGTTCAGGCTGTTCTGCACGATGGGCGCATGCATGATCACAGCCCCGCCGTTGGCCTGCGCGTAGCGGAGCACTTCGCAGAACTGGCTCATGGCGGGATAGTCGCTGTGTTCGTAGATGGGCATGACGGAAATCACAAAATGCATCTTGCGCTCCACCATGTAATCCACCAGGGTACGCAGCCGGTAGGGATCATAAAAGGGATATACCGCGTCCACCACCAGATGCTGGGTGTAAGTGTGCATCCGCGTGTCGTAGGGCCACAGCCATTGGGCGATTTCCTGGATCAGCAGTTCCTTGGAAAAAGCGTCGGTATAATCCTGCTGCGCCAGGTAATGCACGTTGCCCCGTCCGCTGGCCAGGGGCAGCCGGACGTTTTGGGCGGTCAGCGTTCCGCCCCGATAGGAAGCATCGGTGAGTTCGCCCGCGTTCAGCACGGCCACAGAATGGCGGAACACCTCTTCATCCTCGAAAGCGTATTCCGCCACGCCCATAGAGCTGCCGGAACACGCTTCCAGGGACGTGAGCCCGAACGCTTCCAGGCCCCGGGCCTGGCCCATCACCAGCAGCATCCCTTCATATCCGGTCAGGATCTCCGGGTTCATCCGGTCGGATATGGCGGTATCGCACCAGATCACCCGTTCATATTGGCCGATCACATCCGCCGCGTCCTCAGCTTCCACAAAATCCACCGTGTACCTGAGGGAGAACAGCGCCTGGGCGATGGCGGAAAGATTATCCTCCCCGACGCGCCGGTCCGCCTCCTCCGGGTAAATCACCAGCACATCGCCGGGCCGGGGGGGCTGTTCTTCCCCGTCCGCCGTCTCCTCCGCCGCGGCGCGGGAAAACGGAACGGCCAGAAGCAGCGCCAGCAGCAATGCCGCCAGCCGGTTACACCTCATAGGCAAATTCCTTTTCCACCTCGCTGATGTATTTTATGGCATCCTTGCCTAAGCTGGCGTCGTATTGCTTGAATACCACGCTCACTTCCACGTTCAGCTGCTGGCCGTTCATATTCGGCACCATGTTTTCCTTCTGCACGGCGGTCTGGATACGGCTTTTCACGATGGGCGCGCCGTTTTCCAAGCTGAAATAGATAATGCCCAGGGAGCCCATCTCGTCCAGGGTGAAGACCCTGTCCTCCAAGCGAAGGGTATTCTGGATCACACTGGCTAAGATATGCCTCAGGTCGTTGAATTGGGTGCGGGTCAGCACTTTCTTGATTTCTTCGGCATACCGCAGCCGCACCATCATCAGCCCCATGCTGGTGCCGTTCCTTTCGCTCAGAGCCATATACTTTTTCAGGCTGCTGACCATGCTGCGCAGGTTTTCCAGGCCGGTTACGGGGTCCATCACCGTCAGTTCGTCCAGCCGCTTGTTCAGCACGCCGTTCAGGCCTTCGATGGAGGAGAACAGCGATATGAACATGGACATGCCGCCCAGAGCCGTCGCCAGCAGCGCGGGCCAAAGATAGGCCGTCCATTCGATGGGGGTAAAGTAGGCCAGTCGGGTGTACAGCTTGTAAACTGTAAACACCAGCACAGACAGGGCTGTGATCACTGTGCCCGCCACTTGGGCGCGCAGGCCCGTCAGCAGTGCGGAAAACAGCATGGCGGCCATCAGCAGGGCATGCTGATAGACCAGCTCTTTATCCGTCAAGCCCGTGATCAGGGCCGCGCCGAACATACTGAGCATGAACAAGAGAATACCCAGGTCCTGGATCAGAATCATCCGGCTGCCCGAATTGCTTTTTTCCACAGCATTACTCCTCCGCGCTGAAAATTTTCAATCGATGCAGAATTTCCGCGATAAACAGCAGCACCATGCCGTCGATGCAGACGCCGCAGATCATTTGGTACCGTTCCAGCTCTGCCGTTCCGCTCAGGGAAATGATGGAAGTCAGGTGGGCCAAACCGGTGAACAGGAGCAGCAGAAAGGTATCCAGCATGATCTGCCGCTCCCGGAAGGTGAAGCGCGCCTGATGGGGATTCAGCCCCCGCCGCTTTCGGAAAAGCGCCCAGTAAACGATGGCCAGGATCAATAGAAAGCCAGTGGTCTGGGGCAGGGAATTGGCCTTGAAATTGCTGTAAAATGTCAATTGCCCATTTGCCGCGCGTTCAGGCTGGCCCGAATCGCTCTCAAAACTGCCCACATAGCTTCGCAGGGGGTGGAAAGCAGCCCGGACGCCCAGCTCCAGTAACCCGAAAAAAGCAATGGGATGACTGACATAGTGGAAAACGATGGAACCAACGGAATACTTGGGGAGAAAATCCCGCTGGATATCGGGATTGCCCGCCAGGGCGTAAGGATAGTTGCTATAACTGGACATATCGGTGAGCGTTTCAAAGCGGGCGTCAATGTCGAATTCCGCTAAGGCTTTTTCCGGGTCTTCCGCCCGCAGCAGCACGCCGTTGGTCATGGCGTGCAGTTTGGAAGCGTCCGAAAATCGATCCGTCCCCGCTGTGGCGCTCACGACCGATACGATCAGGATCACCGCCGCGCTGACTGCCGCGATCAGGGAAATCTGCACCGTCCGGTCCTCCATCATGATCTGGCGGGCAAAAAAGATCGTGAACACCAGCCCCACCGCCGCGCAGTGGGATTCAGTGAGCGTAAGGGCGCATCCCGCCGCTAACAAGCCCACAAGGCCCGCCTGCGTCCAGCCTGCTTCTTTATGCTGCAGGCACAGGGAAAAGCCTAAGCAGTAAACCATGAAGATTTGCCAAAGGGCTTCGGGGTACAGGCTGTTGAAATAGGAAATCATGGCCGCGTCTCCCAAAACCACAGCGCCGATGATCACCAGGAAGGTGGCTTCCGCCGCCACCTTTACACGGGAGGCAATGCCTCGCAGCGTCAGGTAAACGGCGGGGAGATACAGCAGCGTGTAAACGGCGGCCAGAAAACGGAGGTCAAACAGGTTGTCGTGGGTGAATTGATCGTCCACCCACATGGCGAAGCGGATGAGCAGCCGGTGAGCGGATATGCCCTCCGGCAGGTAGGTGGAATGCAGGTAAACGCGGACAAAATAGGCCCCGGTGGGATATACCAGATCCTGCCCGCGGTAGCCCAGCCCCGAACCCAGCAGGATGTCGTTCAGGGAGCCGTCGTCCGCCACGCCCACGAAGGGCGGGATGAACAGCGTGAACGCCGCCATCACCAGAACCAGCGCCGCGCCTGTCAGCGCGGCCAGGTCGGGGGAATACAGCTTGCCCATCCGGCGGTTGTATTCCTGAAACCCGTGCCGTGCCCGGTCGATCATTCTGACCAGCAGCGTTCGAAAGGTTTTCTGCTCAGTTTTGTTGCTCATGATCCTCACATTCCCCGGAATTCGTTTCCGCCGCTGGCCAGGGCGTTTACCAGCAGGGGTATCAGCTGGTCGAAAGCATGGGCGGCGGCGCCTTTCTGGGCGTAAGCGCCATAACGGGCGTCTTTCGCATCCAGCACGTACATCCTGTCCATACGGCGCAGGGCCGTTTCAAAAGCGGCATTATCGCCCGCTTCTTTAGCAATGAGCGCCGCCAGCCCCCAAACGGCGGTGGAATGAAACTCAAAGCCTTTTACCACTGTGCCGTCCGGGTGATACCGGGCAGCCAGCGCGCCTGTTTCAATCTTTTCGCGCAGCCAAATCCAGGCATCTTCCGGCAAAGCGCCGGCGCGGCTCAGGTTCCACAGGGTATACAGCGCCTCCGCCGTATTCAGATCATCCTGACTGTATGCGGCGGTTTCATAATCGTAACCGGTATAGTACAAGGGGAATGCGTCGGAGATGCGGCCCCCCGCCAGCACGGTTTCCGCGTTTGCAAGCACCGGGGCGAAAGCCGCGTCCTCCTCGGCCAGTGCCCGCAGGCAGGCAAGATCCAGATAGCAAAGGGAAATGGTGTGGGCCTGGCCCTCGCCCTCCAGCACCACCCAATCTGTAAGGCCCTCTTGGGCGTTGACACAGCGGCCCAGCAGGGCTTGCGCTATTTCTTCCGCCAGGGGGGCGTAGGGTTCGACACCCCATTTTTCCGCCGCTCCGCGCAGGGCTTGGAGGATACGCAGATCGTCCAGGGAGGCGTTCACCGCACCTGCCTTTTTTTCGCCCACGTACCAGGCGGCCAGGCCGTTTTTCAGCATTTCCGTCTGGGTGAAAGCCAGGGTCTGATCGAACAGGGCCTGATCTTCCCGGATCAGGGCGTACCACAGCATCAGGCCTTGGCTTTCGCTGAGCACGTCCGTGCCGGTAGGGGAATCCCCCTCGGCTGCCGTACTGGTGCACACGCCGCCCCGGCCGTTGGACAGGCTGCCCTGTATGAAGGAAAGCCCCGCGCTGTCCCGTCCCCGGCAGGCGCGGTCCAGCAGGCCTTCGCACTGACCGGCGGTCAGGGTGCCGTTGGCGTATGCCCGCACGGCGCCGTCCTTGTCCAGCACGACGGAGGAGGGAATCTCCCGCATGCCCCAGGCTGAATAGACCGCTTCGTCGGGATCGTACAGTACTGGAGCGGTCACGCCGTATTCAGCGATTTTCTGCTGAGCGGCTTCCACGCTTTCCTTTGCCCGGTTCAGCCGGTTCACCAGCAGCAGACGCACGCCGCAGGTTTCGGCCAGGACTTCCATTTCCCGGATCACTTCAAACTGGCGGTTGCAGTCCGGACACCAACTGGCCCAGAACACCAGCCACACGTCGCTTTCCTCCCGGGCGATCCAATCCCGCAGAGAAACGGCGTTTCCCTGCTCATCAGTAAACACCGCTTCGGGAGGCGTCCTGGAAATTGCTAAATTTTGAGGGAGCCAGTCTTCCGGCGTGGCCAAAGCCTGATTCTGTCCGGCGGCGGGGGAGGGCGTCACGGCGGGGACGGCGTCCGTATCATCGCGCAGCAGGCGCGAGGCAAACAGAACCAGCACGGTGGCGGCCAGCAAAAGCAGCGCGATGCAGACGTATAAGGTATATCGAGCGCGATCATGCTGTTTCCTGCCGGTTTCCGCTTCGTCTTTTTTGAAAAATCTTTTCCCAGCCGCCATGTTTTTTGACAAAATCCTCCATCAATCTTCATGATCTTATGGTGAAAAATCCGGGGAAAGTAAGAAATTTCCAGAATCAAACTGAATTATACAGTTTTACAACTATTATTATATACATAATTGCTCCGTTTTTCAAGGTACTCCCGCAAATTTCCGGGTGAATGATCGCACATTTTTGTGAAAAAAAGCACAGCGGGCGCTGTGCTTTGATTGTCAAACGAGGATATTTGATTCATTCAGCCTTTTTCTTCCAGGGGAGGGGCAAATTCGCTATGCAGCGGACGATCCAGCGCCCGGTCGCGGGCAGCCCAGCGGGCGGCGTTGCGCAGGATCAGCTGCACGTTGGGATTATAGTAGGAGCGCAGGGTTTCGTGGCCGGGCTGGAAATAGAAAATTTTGCCGTAGCCCCGCTCAAAGCAGCAGGCGGAGCGGAATACATCGCCGGATTCATACCAGCCGATGGCCAGCAAAGCGTCCGGCGCGGGAATATCGAACCGTTCGCCGTACATTTCTTCCGCTTCCAGTTCAAACCATGCGGGTACGCCCCGCATGATGGGATGGGCGGGCTCGATGACGAAAAGTCGTTCCTTATCCTTGTTTTCATGCCAGCGCAGGGAGCATTGGGTGCCCATCAGGCGCTGCATGATCTTGGATTCGTGGCCGGAATGCAGCACGATCAGGCCCATGCCCCGCAGCACCCGCTGCTGCACTCTTGTCACGATCTCGTCGGGTACCTTGGAATGCTTGCAGTGGCCCCACCACACCAGCACGTCGGTATCGTCCAAGATTTCTTCCGTCAATCCCGCTTCGGGCTGGGACAGCCAGGCGGTGCGCACCTTGAATTCCGGCTGCCCTTCGTAGATAGCGGCCACCGCCCCCAGCACCCCCTGGGGATAGACGGCCAATACGCTTTCCGCGCTTTCCGCAGCGCAATCCTCGTTCCAAACGGTCACATGAATGGACAATGCCATCGCTTCCTTTCCTATCTTTCAGCGCCCCATCCGGGCGCGTGGAATCAAACTTTCTTATCCTTCCATTTTCCGCTGGCGAAGCGGGGATAGAAGAAGACGAACCTGAGCACGATTTCGGACAGGCCGAAGATCCAGGTGCCCACCAGCTCCAAATGCAGCACGTTCACCGCCAGCACCGCCATGATGGGCCGCACCACGGATACGCAGACGGTGGCGACCAGGGCTACGTACAGGTTATCGCCCGCCCCCCGCAGGGAACCGGACAGCACCACGCTGCTGGTCTGGAAGGGCTGGATGGCGGCCAATACCAGCATGGTGCTGGCGGCGTAGGATATCACCTGCCCGGCGTTCAGGGTGTTTTCCCCGATGAACAGGCTTACGATCTGATACCGGAAAGCCACGATTATTACGCCGAGCACCAGGGAGATCATCACCGCGAACCGCTGGCTGATCTTGCCGTACAGCATCGAAAGATCAGGCCGCTTCCGCCCTAAATTCTGGCCAACTAAAGCGGTGGCCGCCACGCCCAAACCGTCGCCAAAGGTGAAGGTGATGCTCAAAAACTGCATGCAGATCTGGTTGGCGGCGTACATGGTGGTGCCTAAGGAAAACAGGATGCGGGCGTACACGAAAAAGCCGAAGCGCACGCCTAATTGCTCGATGGCCGCGTTGCCGCCCACCTTCACGATGGAACGCATGCTGTCCTTATCGAAGCGCCATTTATCGCGCAGGGAAAGATGCAGATAGCCCTTGTACTTTCCGCCCGACACAACAGTGGCAAGGGCCATGAGGAATCCGGCGCACATGCCGATTACCGAAGCGATCGCCGCGCCGCGCACCTCCAGCCGGGGGAAGCCCAAATGACCGCCAATCAGGCAAAAATTGAAAAACACGTTGATCAGGTTGCTGCCCATGTTCACCCACATGGTGATCTTGGTTTTGCCGATGCCCCGCTGAGCCGCGCAAATGCACATCGATAAAGCGTTGATGGGCAGGGCGTAATTCATGATGGTGAAATAGTCCACCGCGTCGAGGAATACCTTTTCGCTCTCCGCGCTGTCTCCGCCCGCCAGCCGCATGAGGGGCACGGCGAACACGTCCGCCAGCATCGCAAGCAGCAGCGACATGCCCAAGGCCAGCATCAGGGCGTTGCGCAGGGTGGCGTTGGCGGCCTCCTGCCTTTCCTCTCCCTTGCGCCGGGCCACGATGGCCGTGATGCCCACGTTCAGCGCGAAGAACAGGCACAAAAGCACCATCCGGGGCTGGGTGGGCAGGCCCACGGAGGACAGCCCTTCCGCCCCCAATTCGTTGCCCACCATGATGGTGTCCACCGTGCCGATCAGGCTCATGAGCACCATTTCGATGATGGAGGGCAGCGCGATGCGCATCACGTCCCCATAAGCGGTTTTTCCGTCCGGCAAATCCCCCTGGCGGTGCTCCCGCTTCACCAGGTATTCCGGGGCAAGCAGCCGCCGCAGCACATTGCTTTCCACGCCACACGCCCTCCTTTCGTAACATCAGCCGTTCAGAAAAATTCTACCATACTTTCCCCCGCTTGTAAATTCTGATACCGGGAAAAATTGTTAAAGCTGGAAGGAGGCAGGAAGGAGAACCTGTTCAGCATGCTCTTGCGGAAAGGCGGATTTTGCATTATGATAGAGGCGTACAATCAATAATTGAACCGGAGGTTGAGCGCCTGTGAAAAAAATCCTTTCCCTGCTGCTTTCCATATGCCTGCTGCTGGCGCTTCTTATGACGTCCGCCCTGGCGGAAGGTGAAATCACGGTAACGGAGATTCAGAAATATGGCAATCTGGTGCTGTCCCTGTCAGGGTCCGAATTCCTGGCGATGGGCTACGCCTACGGCGACGTGGTGACCGCCACTATCAACGGCGAAGACTACGAGATGCCCGTAGGCGACAACTATTCCGACGTGGACCAGGGCACCATGATCTGCCGCGTGTTAGTGAAGGAAGAAACCGGCGAGGATTACTTGATTCTGGCCATCAACATGGGCGATCTGGCCACTACCGCAGGCATCGCCGTGAAGGAAAAGATCGAGGCCGATCCCGGGTATGTATGGCATTACCAGGTGAAAGAGCCCGTGGCTGTATCCTTTGCCATGAAGGAACAGGGCGGCTACTATGACCAGTATGTGATGCATCAACTGGTTCGCAGCGAAAACCGGGAGGATTATCCCGACCTGACCGACGAACAGTACGCCAACTTCCGGGAAGTGAAAGTGGGCAATATCGGCGCGGGCAAGCTGTACCGATCCTCCTCTCCCGTGAATCCCGAGATCAACCGCAATCGGGAAGCGGACGCGGCGGCAGCGGCGGCGGGCGTGAAAACCTTTATCAACCTGGCCGATAACGAGGAAACAATGAAAGCCTTCGAAGGCTTCGCCGATTCCTACAGCGCCGGGCAAAAGGTGATCTGCCTGAACCTGGGCGTGGATTTTGCTTCCGACGAATTTAAGGCCGGGCTGGCCGAGGCCCTGCGTTTCATCGCCGCCAACGAACCACCCTTTCTGGTGTACTGCAATGAGGGCAAGGATCGGGCCGGCTTCATCTGCGCCGTGCTGGAAGCGCTCATGGGCGCGACCCCCGAGGAAATTACCGCCGATTATATGGCGACCTATTATAACTATTACGGCGTCCAGCCGGGTACTGAACAGTACGACGTCATTGCCGCCAGCAATATCCAGAAGAGCCTGGCTTCCGCATTCCATATGGCCGACTTCTTTGAGGGCCCCGACCTGATGGCCAGGGCTGTGCATTACATGGTTGAAATCGGCCTGAGCAGCGAGGAATATGGCGCCGTGTTCACCAAATTGCTGAACGGCCGTATCGTGCCGGCGGCGGAACCGCAGATTTCGTATCTGACCTTCTGACCCCACGCTAAAGGGAAAAAAGCCGCGCGGCCCGGTCCCGGATGGACCATGAGCCGCGCGGCGTTCTTTTGGGGTAATTATTTAGACGAGGTATTTTCAAGAACACTTTAAGTAACCAGGAGAACTGTGGGGCTTTGCCCCACACCCCACCAGGGAGGTGACCTCCCTGGACCCGTACCTGCGGAAGCTGCTTGACGAGAGGAAAAAACAAATTCCCGCTGCTGCTTGTAGGAAACAGGAAAACTTGGCGACACTGTGCTTCT
>JAFXSH010000082.1 GCA_017525805.1 Clostridia bacterium
ACGTTCCTTCACGCAGCAGCGGGAACCAATTTGTTTTTTTGCAGTTCACGTAATATCCGCTGCGGGAGTCCAGAGGACGAAGTCCTTTGGCGCGGGGTTTAGGGGCCGCGGAGGCCCCTGCTTCGGAAGTGAGTTAAAGTGCTCTTGAAAACCGGCTGGCCAATTGCCGGAAAATTAAGCATGGAACGACTTGGACTTTTGCACCGCCGCGTCCACGGCGTCCATCACGGCGGCGCGGAAGCCGCCCTTTTCCAGGGCTACCACGCCCTCGATGGTGGTGCCCGCCGGGGAAGTGACCATATCCTTGAGCTGTCCTGGATGCAGGCCGGTTTCCTGGGCCAGTTTACCGCTTCCCACCAGCGTTTGAGCTGCCAGCCGGGAGGCCAGCGCCCGGGGCAGGCCAGCCCGCACCCCGGCGTCGGACAGCGCTTCCAGGAACATAAACACGAAAGCGGGGGACGAGCCGCTAAGCCCCGTCACCGCGTCCATCCATTTTTCTTCCACTTCTTCCGCAAGGCCCATGCAGGAAAGCAGTTCCATGCCCCGCTGCCATTCCCCGTCCGTCACGTACTGTCCCCGGCAGGCGGCCAGGGCCCCTTCCCCCACCATGGCGGGAGTGTTGGGCATGACGCGGATGATGTGGGCCTGATCGTTTTTGAGCAGCGCGTGCAGCATCTTGAGGTCATACCCCGCCATGATGGACATCACCAGGGCGTCCTGCTTCACCGCTCCGTCGATCTCCCGCCCCACCGCCGGGGCGTACTGGGGTTTGACCGCCAGCAGCAGACAGGGGGCCAGGGCCGCCGCCTGGCGGTTGTCCGCCGTGACGGTGACGCCTAATTCCTTTTGCAATTTCTCCCGCAGTTCGGCGTTTTTATCCGCGGCGATGATTTCTTCCGGCTGGAACATACCCGCCTTTAACCATTGCCGCAGGATGGCCCCGCCCATATTGCCGCACCCGATGATACCAAGCCGGATCATTTTTACAATCTCCCTTCTTTATTTCATCTTCATTATAACCTGTCTCTGCGCTGCCGTGCGGCGCTTTTTTTGTTTTTTTCATAAGCGCGGAAAAATACTGACCATTTTTACCGTAAAGCGCTGTATCGTTCGGTTTTTTTCGATTGACTTTTGCCGGATCATCGGTTATAATGCATCGAACTGACGGAAAGGAGCGTGAACCGGCATGCGGACTTTGCTCACAGGCGGCATCGTGTACCAGCGGGGCACGTTTTCAGCGGCGGACGTGGCCGTTCGGAAAGGGATGGTGGACGCTGTGGCGGAAAAACTTCCTCCCCAGCCCGGCGACCATATTTTGGACGTTTCCAATTGTATTTTGATTCCCGGTCTCGTAGATGTGCACGTACACCTTCGGGAACCGGGATTTGTTTATAAAGAAACCATCGAAACGGGCACTATGGCGGCGGCTCGGGGCGGGTACACCACGGTGTGCGCCATGCCCAACGTGAAGCCCGCGCCGGATACACCCATGAACCTGAAGCCGGAATTAAAGGCCATCCGGCGCAGCGCCAAAATCGAGGTGTTGCCCTACGGCTGCATCACCATGGGCCAGATGGGCAAAGGGGAACTGGCGGACTTTGGGGGTATGGCTCCCTTCGTGTGCGGCTTTTCCGACGACGGGCGGGGCGTGCAGGACGAAGAACTGATGGAGCTTGCCATGCTGGCAGTGCGCAAAACGGGCAAGCTCATCGCCGCCCACTGCGAGGACGAAAGCCTGCTGGGGGGCGGCTACATCCACGACGGCCCCTATGCCCGCATGAACGGCCACGCGGGCATCTGCTCCGAAAGCGAAACGGCCCAGGTGAAGCGGGATTTGAAGCTGGCTGCGAAAACAGGCTGCCCCTACCACGTGTGCCACGTTTCCGCCAAGGAGACGGTTTGGTCCATCCGGGAAGCCAAGCGGGCAGGAGTGAACGTGACCTGTGAAACCGCGCCGCATTATCTGCTTTTAACCGATATGGACCTGGAAGAAGACGGGCGCTTCAAAATGAACCCGCCGATCCGGGAACAGGCCGACCGGGACGCCCTGATTGAAGGCATCTTAGACGGCACCATCGATATGATCGTCACCGACCACGCGCCCCATTCCGACGCGGAGAAAGAAAAGGGCCTGGAGGGCAGCCTCATGGGCGTGGTGGGGCTGGAATGCGCGTTTCGGGTGCTGTACAGCAATCTGGTTCTGGACCAAAAAATCCTCACTCTGGAAAAGCTGGTGGAGCTCATGAGCCTGAACCCCCGGCGGCGGTTTCAGATTCAGGGCGGCATCGAACCGGGCCAGCGGGCGGATATCGCGGTGATCGACCCGGACAAAACCGGCGTCATCGACCCGAACGAATTTTACTCCATGGGCCGGGCCACGCCCTTCGAGGGCTGGGAAACAATCGGCGATATCGAAATGACCATACAAGGGGGGCAAATCGTATGGACGAGCGGAAAAAAATAGTCATGGAAAACGGCCTGGAAATGGCGGGCACGGGCTTTGGGGCCAACGTGGACGCCATCAATGAAATTGTGTTCAACACCTCCATGGCCGGGTATCAGGAAATCGTGTCCGACCCCAGTTACACCGCCCAAACCGTGGTGATGACCTATCCCCTCATCGGCAATTACGGCGTTACCGATGAGGACTACGAAACCAAGACCCCCACCATGGGCGGCATGATCGTGCGGGAATACAACGATATGCCCAGCAATTTCCGCTATACCAAGACCCTTTCCGAAATCTTGGAGGAAAACGGCATCCCCGGCATCCAGGGCGTCGATACCCGCAGGCTCACCCGCGTCATCCGGGACGAAGGCAGCCAGAAGGTGCTGATTACCTCCTTAGATACCCCTCACGAAGAAGCCATGGACATGCTGCGGGGCTACCAAATGCCCACCGATCAGGTGAAGCGGGTGTCCTGCAAAAAAAAGTGGTACGCCCGCACCGCCGATCACCGCTATAACGTGGTGGCGGTGGACTGCGGCATCAAGCTGAACATCATCCGCAAGCTGAACGAATTTGGCTGCAACGTGACCGTGGTGCCCTACGATACTCCGGCGGAAACGGTGCTGTCCTTCGCGCCGGACGGGCTGTTCCTCTCCAACGGTCCCGGCAACCCGGAGGACGTGGTCCCGGTCATCAATTTGGTGAAGGAACTGCACGGGAAACTGCCCATTTTGGGCATCTGCCTGGGTCACCAGATGATTTCCTTGGCCTTCGGGGCGTCCACCTATAAAATGAAGTTCGGGCACCGGGGCGGCAACCATCCGGTGAAAAACCTGTTGACCGGCAAAATCGAAATCACCAGCCAGAACCATTCCTACGCCGTGCGGCCGGAAAGCCTGCAAGGCACGCCCCTGCAAATGACCCACATGAACCTGCTGGACAATACCTTAGAGGGCCTGCGCAGCGACAGCGAACGGCTTTTCTCCGTACAGTACCATCCCGAATCCGCCCCAGGCCCCCAGGACAGCGCGTACCTCTTCGGGGAATTCATCGCCATGATGGCGGCGAGGCAATAAACCGGCGGCGATGGCATACAGGAGGAAACGCCA
Organism: Clostridia bacterium; assembly: GCA_017525805.1. Next base: position 3,559 of record JAFXSH010000082.1, read on the forward strand.
TGATCATTCAACCTTTTGAATATACCTTGAAGGACGGCAGGCGCGCCCTGATCCGCAGCCCCAAGGACGAGGACATACCGGGCATGCTGGATTATCTCTATCAATCCGCCGGGGAAACGGACTTTATCCTGCGCTATCCCGAGGAATGCGGCAAATACACGCCGGAAGGGGAAAAGGCGCTGTTTGACAGCATCAACGCTTCGGATCACGACGCCATGCTGGTATGCCTGGTGGAAGGGAAGGTGGCAGGAAACTGCCAGATCAAGTGGACCACAGGCATGAAGACCCGGCATCGGGCCGCCGTCGCCATCGCGCTGCTGAAGGAATTCTGGCATCAGGGCATCGGCACGCGGCTTTTCCAGGAAATGATCCGCATCGCGGAGGAAAACGAGCACATCCTGCAAATGGAACTGGATTTTGTAGAAGGGAATACCCGTGCCCGGGCGCTGTATGAAAAAATGGGCTTCCGCATCACAGGGGTCAAGCCCAACGCCATCCGGCTCAAGGACGGCACGCTGCTCAACGAGTATTCCATGGTCAGGGAAATCAAGCGCTGATTTGAGCGAGAGCGATAGATCACAGCCGAAAGAAGCCAGCTTGACGGTTTTGTTTCACAGGAGGACGAACGGATGCAGCAATCGATCAAAAGGGTCACGGAAGAGATTGCCGCGATCCTGAACGGAAAGGTTCACAGCGCCTGGCTTTACGGCAGCGCCGTGCTGGACGATTTCCAATTGGGATGGAGCGATATCGATCTGCTCGTCCTGACAGAGCGCCCGATCACCGAGGATCAGGCGCAGACGCTGCTGACGCTCCGGCAGGAGCTTTCCGGGAAAGAACCGGAAAATCCCTATTATCGTTCATTTGAAGGAATCATTGCTAACGTGGATGAGTACCGCGCCCATACCTTTGAAAGGCTGGTTTACTGGGGAACCAGCGGACAGCGCGTCACGAACCATTACCAGATGGATGTGTTCGCCCAATACGAGCTGGCAAAGTACGGAAAGGCCATATACGGGCAGGCTGACAGGAGCCTGTTTCCGATGCCCGGAAGAAATGAACTGACAGCGGCGGTCAGGGATCACTACGCTTCCATCCGTACATACGCGGTGGAAACAAACGAAAGCCTCTATTCCTGCGGCTGGCTGCTGGACATTGCCAGATGCATCTATACCTTACGGTATCACGATGTCATCGCCAAAACAAAAGCCAGCTTCTGGGCCCTGGAGGGACATCTCTTTGAGGACGAAGCACCGCTGCGGAAAACCATTATGATTCGGCAGAACCCTTTGCAGTACAGGGACAGGGAAGACGTAAAGCAGTGGCTGAAGAGCCTTGGCCCAACCGTCCAGCGGTACGCGGACGTGCTGGAACATGAAATAGAATCAATCATTCGGGAGGAAGCATCATGCCCAAGCGCACGGATTTGAAACGCATTCTGGTCATCGGTTCCGGCCCCATCGTGATCGGCCAGGCGGCGGAATTTGACTACGCGGGCACCCAAGCCTGTCTGGCCCTGCGGGAGGAAGGCTACGAGGTCATTCTGATCATCTCCACCCCCGCCACCATCATGACCGATACCGTCATTGCGGACAAAGTGTACATGGAGCCGCTGACGCTGGAATATGTGGCGAAGCTTTTGCGCTACGAGCGGCCCGACGCCATTTTGCCAGGCCTCGGCGGACAGACGGGCCTGAACCTGGCCATGCAGCTGGCGAAAAAGGGCATTTTGGAAGAGTGCCAGGTGGAGATTTTAGGCACGCCCTTTGCGTCCATCGAAATGGCGGAGGACCGGGAAAAGTTCAAGGAGCTGTGCCAGCGCTTGGGCGAACCGGTACTGCCCAGCGTGATCGCCAATTCCCTGCCGGAAGCCCTTGCCGCCGCGGCGGAAATCGGCTATCCCGTGGTGCTGCGCCCCGCCTTTACCTTGGGCGGCACCGGCGGCGGCTTCGCGGACGGCGAGGACGAAATGCGGGAATTGGCGGCTCACGCGCTCAAGCTCTCCCCCGTGCATCAGGTGCTGGTGGAAAAAAGCATCAAGGGCTACAAAGAAATCGAATACGAGGTCATGCGGGACAGCAACGACACCGCCATCGCCATCTGTAACATGGAAAATATCGACCCCGTGGGCGTGCACACCGGCGACAGCATCGTGGTGGCTCCCAGCCAGACATTGACTAACAAGGAATATCAACTGCTGCGGGACAGCGCCCTCAAAATCATCCGGGCGCTCGGCATCGAGGGCGGCTGCAACGTGCAGTTCGCTTTGGACCCCAATTCCTTCCGGTATTATCTGATCGAAGTGAATCCCCGCGTCAGCCGTTCTTCCGCCCTCGCCAGCAAAGCCACGGGCTACCCCATCGCACGGGTCAGCGCCAAGGTGGCGGTGGGCCTGCGTTTAGACGAAATCCGCCTCGCCAACACTCCCTCCTGCTTTGAACCCTCCCTGGATTATGTTGTCACCAAAATCGCCCGGTTCCCCTTCGATAAGCTGGATGGCGCATCCAACAAGCTCTCCACCCAAATGAAGGCCACGGGCGAGGTCATGAGCGTGGGCCGCACCATCGAAGAAAGCCTGCTGAAAGCCCTGCGCAGTTTGGAAACCGGGGCCTGGCACATCGATTCCCCCAAGTTCCGGGATTCCAGCAACGAATATTTGCTCAGTTATATCAAAGACGGCAGCGACCTGCGGATTTTCGCCATCGCCCAGCTGATCCGCAATGGGGTGGATTTAGGCCTCATTTATAACGCCACCCAGATCGACATGCTGTTCCTGGACAAGATCAAGAACATCGTGGACTTTGAAAAAGAGCTTGCCGCCCACCCCGGAGACCAAAATATCCTGTACCGCGCCAAGCGCATGGGCCTGTCCGACCGGTATATCAGTTCTGTTTGGGGCATGAAGGAAGAAGCGCTCTACGCCCTGCGAAGAGATGCGGGTATCGTGCCGGTCTATAAGATGATCGACACCTGCGCCAGCGAGTTTGAAAGCTACGTTCCCTACTTCTATTCCACCTACGAGGACGAAAACGAATCCATCGTATCGGACCGGAAAAAGATCGTGGTGCTGGGCAGCGGCCCCATCCGCATCGGCCAGGGCGTGGAGTTCGACTATTCCACCGTCCATGCCATCTGGACCATCCGCAAGGCGGGCTATGAGGCTATCGTGATCAACAACAACCCCGAAACCGTGTCCACGGACTACACCACCAGCGACAAACTGTACTTTGAACCCCTGACGGTGGAAGACGTGATGAACATCGTGGAAATGGAACAGCCCGAGGGCATCGTGGTGTCCTTGGGCGGGCAGACGGCCATTAACCTGGCCGAGCCCTTAGCCAAGCGGGGCGTGAAGATCATCGGCACCGGGGTGGAGGCCATCGACCGGGCCGAAAACCGGGATTCCTTTGAAAAGATCATGGAGGAGCTGCGCATTCCCCAGCCCCAGGGCCAGGCCGTTTTCACCGTGGAGGAAGGGGTGAAGGTGGCGGAACGCATCGGCTACCCCGTGCTGGTGCGCCCCTCCTTCGTGTTAGGCGGCCGGGCCATGCAGATCGTGGCGGACGAAAAGGGCCTGCGGCACTACCTCCACACCGCCGTGGAAATCAGCGACGATCAGCCCGTGCTGGTGGACAAGTACATCATTGGCAAGGAATTGGAGGTGGACGCGGTCTGCGACGGGGAAAGCGTGTTTGTCCCCGGCGTGATGGAGCACGTGGAGCGCACCGGCGTGCACTCCGGCGACTCCATCTCCGTGTACCCCACCTTCTCTGTGTCCCAGAAAGCCAAGGAAACCATGCTGGATTACACCAAGCGGCTGGGCCTGGGCATCGGCATTATCGGCCTGTTCAACATCCAGTTCATTGTGGATAAGCAGGAAAACGTGTACGTCATCGAGGTGAATCCCCGTTCCTCCCGCACGGTGCCCTTCCTTTCCAAGGCTACCGGCTGGCCCCTGGCGGACATCGCCACCAAGGTGATGCTGGGCGAAAGCCTGAAAGGTCAGGGCATCGATGTGCTCTATCCCCCGGAAAAGAAACGCTGGTACGTGAAGGCCCCGGCCTTCTCCTTCTCCAAACTCCGGGGCATGGACGCCTACCTGACCCCCGAAATGAAGTCCACCGGCGAGGCCATCGGCTACGATAAATCCCTGACCCGTGCCCTCTACAAGGCCATGCAGTCCAGCGGCATGAACGTGGCCAATTACGGCACCATCTTCGTCACCATCGCCGACCGGGACAAGGAAGAAGCCCTGCCCCTGATCCGCCGCTTCTATAACCTCGGCTTCAACATCGAGGCCACCAGCGGTACCGCCCGGTTCCTGAAAGACAACGGCATCCGCACCCGCGTCAAGAAAAAGCTCAGCCAGGGCAGTGAAGAAATCCTGGAATCCCTGCGCCGGGGCCATGTGAACTACGTGATCTCCACCCGGGACCCCGGCTCCTTCACCCACGAAAGCGACGGGGCCCAAATTCGCCAGTGCGCCGCCGAAAACAACGTGACCATGTTCACCGCCCTGGACACCGTGCGCGTCCTCCTGGACGTGCTGGAGGAAATCACCCTGGGCATCTCCACCATCGACGCGGAGTAGGAACGGGGGACGGGGGAACGTGTTCTTTCTTGCAGCCCAAGAAAGAACCAAAGAAGGCGCATCAAGCAGAACAAACGCCAATTTATCCATCCGCATGACCTCATCAAATCATCAGGCAGGAGAATATCATGCAGTACCAGATCATTGAAAACACCCAAATCGCCCCCGGCGTGTTCCTGCTGGATTTAGCGGGGGACACCTCCATGATCAAAGCGCCGGGGCAGTTTTGCCAAATCCTGATCCCCGGCTTCTATCTTCGCCGCCCCATTTCCCTCTGCGATTGGGATGAGAGCGGCATGACCCTGATTTACAAAGCCATCGGCCAGGGCACCGACGCCCTTTCCCGCATGGAAACCGGGGACATGCTGGACATCCTGAACGGCTTGGGCAACGGTTACGATGTGAACGCCTGTGGGAAACACCCTTTGGTCATCGGCGGGGGCGTGGGCATTCCGCCCCTGTACGCGCTCACCAAAGCGCTGATTGCCGCTGGGAAAATGCCCACCGTGATCTTTGGCTTCAACAAGGCGGAAGAAATCTTCCTCATGGATTCCTTTGAGGATTTAGACGTGCCGGTGCTGCTCACCACCGTGGACGGAAGCTTTGGGCAAAAGGGCTTCGTCACCGACGTCCTGCCGGAAAGCTATGATTCTTTCTTCGCCTGCGGCCCCCTGCCCATGCTGAAAGCGGTCTATCAAGCTTGCGGCACAACCGGTCAGCTATCCTTAGAGGAACGCATGGGCTGCGGCTTCGGGGCGTGCATGGGCTGCACCATCGAAACCCGCTTCGGCCCCAAGCGCGTGTGCAAGGAAGGGCCGGTATTCCGGAAGGAGGAATTGGCATGGTGAACCTGTCCGTCGATCTGTGCGGCCTCAAGCTGGATAACCCGGTCATTCCCGCCAGCGGGTGCTTCGGCTACGGCAAGGAATTTGCGGAATACTATGATATCAACATTTTAGGTTCCTTTTCCTTTAAAGGCACCACGCTGGAATCGCGTTTCGGCAATTCCACTCCCCGCATCGCGGAAACACCTAACGGCATGCTGAACGCCGTGGGCCTGCAAAATCCCGGCGCGGAGCACGTGATCGCTCATGAACTGCCGGAGATGAAAGGGTATTTCCACAAGCCGGTCATCGCTAATGTATCCGGCTTTTCAATCGAAGAATACGAAAAAACCTGTGCCCTGCTGGACCGGCAGGAGCAGGTGGGCATTTTAGAAGTAAACATTTCCTGTCCCAACGTTCACGGCGGAGGCATGGCCTTCGGCACAAGTGCGGAAAGTGCGGCGGCGGTGACCAAAGCCGTGAAGGCTGTGACGAAAAAACCGGTGTTCATCAAGCTTTCGCCCAACGTAACGGATATCGCATCCATTGCCAAAGCTTGTGAGGGTGCGGGGGCCGACGGCCTTTCCCTCATTAACACATTGCTTGGCATGCGTATCGATCTCAAAACAAAAAAGCCCATCCTGGCCAATACCATGGGCGGCCTTTCCGGCCCGGCGGTGTTCCCGGTGGCCCTGCGGATGGTGTGGCAGGTATACAACGCGGTAAAAATCCCCATCATGGGCATGGGCGGCGTTTCCAGCGCCCGGGACGTGATCGAAATGATGCTGGCCGGGGCCACGGCGGTGCAGATCGGCGCCGCGAACCTGGTAAACCCCTTTATTTGCAAAGAAATCATCGAGCAATTGCCCGAAGAAATGGATCGCTTAGGCATTCAATCCCTGCAACAAATCATTGGAGGTGCGCACGTATGAACCATGATGTGATCATTGCCCTGGATTTCCCCTCCGCCCAGGACGTATACGCTTTCCTGGATCAATTCAAGGATGAAAAGCCCTTCGTGAAGATCGGCATGGAGCTGTTTTACGCCGAGGGGCCGGACATCGTGCGCAAAATCAAGCAGAGAGGCCACAAAATCTTCCTGGATTTAAAGCTGCATGACATTCCCAACACCGTGAAATCCGCCATGCGGGTGCTGTCCCGCTTAGACGTGGACATGGTGAATGTCCACGCCGCGGGCACCATAGACATGATGCGCGCCGCCCTGGAGGGTTTGACGCGGGAGGACGGAACCCGTCCCCTGCTGCTGGCCGTGACCCAGCTCACCTCCACCAGCGAGGAACGCATGCGGAAGGAGCTGCTCATTTCCGCCGCCATGCCGGAAACGGTGGCCCATTACGCCCGCAACGCCAAAGAAGCGGGGCTGGACGGCGTGGTGTGCTCTCCCCTGGAAGCCGCTCTGGTCAAAGCCGCCTGCGGCCCGGACTTCGCTGCCGTCACCCCCGGCATCCGTTTTGCCGACAGCGCCGCCGACGATCAGAGCCGCGTCATGACCCCCGAAAAAGCCCGCTCAGGCGGCAGCGACTATATCGTGGTGGGCCGCCCCATCACCCGCGCCAGCGATCCAGTAGCCGCCTACCGGCGATGCGTGAAAGAGTTTTTGAAACAGTCATAATCAGGACATTGTTCAGTATATTTTCCAGGAAGCTTGAAGTCACGCAAAGTGGAAAGTGAAGCGTATTCTTTTCCTGAGACTGCATCATAAACGGCCACAGCGGTTTAGCCCGCTGTGGCCGTTCAAACCATCAACAAACCCCGGGATGCATCGAAGGGCCCGCAGGCCCTTCGATTTTCATTCCGCAGGCGGCGGCGTGTACGTCGCCGAGGAGCAAATATAATTTGCTTCCGCTATCAATTTCTGGCCGTAAAATGAGCGGTTTCGGCCCAGCAGGCAGAAACCGCCATTTTACAAGAAATTGATGCAACCCATCGAAAGACTGCTTTAGCAGACTTTCGATGGCAGAGCATCGACTTTGTCGATGCTCTGAACGGCCACAGCGGGTCCGCCCGCTGTGGCCGTTCGTTTTTCAGAATAGTTTAAAGATCCCCGCGGCTTCCAGCACGATCAGCAGGATCACCACTGCCAGCAGGCCGTATATGATCCAGATGATCACGTCCATCTGCCGGACGGAAAGCTTTACCTTATCGTACCATTCTTCTTTTTTGGTCTTGACAGCCTGGGAGAAAGGGCCCAATTCCCTTTCCCGTTTTTCCAGGGCCTGCTCTCTTTCGCGCAGGGCCCGCTCCCTGGCCTCCAGTTCCTTTTCTTTTTCCGCGATGTTTTTCATTATTTCTTGGCGATGTACTTGCGGATATCCAGGGACACGGCCAGCACGATGACCAGGCCCTGCACCACGTAGTTGTAATACGGGTTCACGCCCAGGAACTGCAGGATAATTTTGAGCAGTTCAAACACCAGCACGCCCACCAGGATGCCCGGCACGGTGCCGATACCGCCCGTGGTGGATACGCCGCCGATGGTGCAGCCCGCGATGGCTTCCAGTTCGTAGCCCTGGCCCATGGAGGCGGAAGCGCCGCCGGACTTGGCCGCAAGCAGATACCCGGCGATGGCGTACATGATACCGGCGGTGGCGTAGATGCGGATCAGGGTGCGGGTGGTGTTCACGCCGCTGACCTCCGCTGCCACATCGTTGCCGCCGATGGCGTACATGTATTTGCCATGGCGCATTTTGTTGTAAATGACCCAGAAGATCAGGCCGAACACCAGGCCCACGAAGAACAGATACGGCAGATAGAAATTTTTTACGCTTTCGCCGATGCGGCCGTTGATCAGCTGGGTGTACACCTTCTGGAAGCCGCCGATGGGCTGGGCGTCCGAAATCACCAGGGAGATACCGTAAATGATGGTCTGTGTGCCCAAGGTGGCGATGAAGGGGGGCACATGCAGCTTGGTCACGATCAGGCCGTTGATCAGGCCCCACGCCAGGCCCAGCACGACCACAATGGCGAAGACCAGGCCGATGTTCATTTCCGGCACGAATTTCCACAGGCGGCCGTTATAATCGCCGCGCTGGCACAGGATACCGGCCACGACGGCGGCGAAACCCACCTGACGGCCGGCAGACAGGTCGGTGCCCTTGGTGATCAGGCAGCCGCTCACGCCCAAAGCGATCAGGAAACGCACGGCGGTATTGCTCATCAGGTTGCCCAGGTTGCTCCAGGAGAAAAAGTTATCTTTCATGCTGCCCACGACGATGGCCGCGATGAGCAAAAGGAACACGATGGGGTTGCCCGAAACGATCTTCCAAATCTTTTTGCCGAAGCCCTCTTTGTTAGCCGCTGCATTCGTTTGCATATTCCTTTTCCTCCATTACTCAAACTGGGTGGCGTAAGCCATAATGCTTTCCTGGGTGGCGTCCTTCCCGTCCACAAAGCCCGTCACGCGGCCGTCGCACATGACCATAATCCGGTCGCTCATGCCGATCAGTTCGCTCATTTCGGAGCTGATCATGATGATGCTCTTGCCCTCTTTGGCCAGATCGGCGATGATGCAGTAGATTTCATACTTGGCGCCCACGTCGATGCCGCGGGTGGGCTCGTCCAGGATCAATACGTCCGGGTCGTTGGCCAGCCAGCGGCCCACCAGCACCTTCTGCTGATTGCCGCCGGAGAGGGATTTGATCTGGGTTTTGGAGGACGGCGTTTTGATATTCATTTTCTGCACGTTGTCCTTGACCAGCTGCTCCACCTTCCGGTTGTTGATCAGGTATCCGCCGTCTAAGTATTTATTCAGGGAGGAGATGGAAATATTGTCCGCCACGGACAGCACGCCCATGATGCCGCTGCCGCGCCGGTCTTCCGTGAGCAGGGCGATGCCCTGATCGATGGCGTCCTTGGGCCGGGTGATCTTCATTTCCTTGCCCTTATAAATCACCTGGCCCTTGGTGTGGGAGCGGATGCCGAAAATGCCTTCCATCAGTTCGGTCCGCTGCGCTCCCACCAGGCCGCCGACGCCTAAGATCTCGCCCTTGCGCAGCGTGAAATTCACGTTCCGGAAGGAACGGGGATTGATGGACGTAAAATCCTTGACCTCAAACACCACTTCGCCGGGCACGTTTTCCCGGGGCGGATACAGGTTGGTCAGTTCGCGGCCCACCATCTGGGTGATGATCTTATCGGTGGTCAGGTCTTTGGCTTCCCAGGTGCCGATGTATTTGCCATCGCGCATGATGGTCACATCATCGCTGATGCGCAGAATCTCGTCCATTTTATGGGAGATATACACGATGGCTACGTTTTCCGCTTTCAGATCCTCCACGATGCGGAACAGCGCTTCCACTTCGTTGGCGGTCAGCGATGAAGTGGGTTCGTCCAGGATCAGCACCCGGCAGTTGGCCGACACGGCCTTGGCGATTTCCACGCTCTGCATCTGGGAAACGCTCAGCTCCCCGACCTTCTGGCGCGGGTCAAAGTTCATGCGCACCTTTTTCAGCAGATCCGCCGTATCCGCGTACATTTTTTTGTGGTCGACCACGGGAATGAAGCCCAGGGCCTTTTTCATGGGATACCGGCCCAGGAAGATGTTTTCGCCCACCGTGCGGGCGGGAATAGGCTGCAATTCCTGGTGCACCATGGCGATGCCCTTTTTCAGCGCGTCCATGGGATCGTGGATGGTAACGGGCTGACCGTCCATTTTGATCTGCCCTTCATCCATTTTGTAGATCCCGAACATGCACTTCATCAGCGTGGATTTTCCGGCGCCGTTTTCACCCATCAGGGCGTGCACCTTGCCGGGCCGAAGCTTCAGCTGCGCGTGGTCCAGGGCTTTTACGCCGGGGAACGATTTGCAGATATCGGTCATTTCCAGCACGTACTCAGCCATATAGACATGTCCCCCTTTCTTTCTTCTGCCGCCAGTGCCCTTCCCACTGCATCCATTCACGGGTGCAGTGCGAAAAGCACTGTTTTGGGAAAGGGTGGGTGAGCCAGGAATCGGCCCACCCACCCCTCGGTTATTCAGGCTGAATGAGACAGATGGAAGATATTAATAGTTGGCTTCCACGTAAGCCTTGTCAACCATCACGTAGTCAACCCAGTAATAATTCTGGATTTCTTCGCCGTTCAGCAGCTTCACAGCCACATCCACAGCCGCGTGGCTCTGGCCGATATGGTCGTTCAGCACGGTGCCGGTCATGTCGCCGTCACGGATCAGGTCAATGGCTTCGGGCAGCGCGTCCACACCCAGCAGATAGATGTCTTCGCCCACTTTGCGGCCGGCGGTCAGGATGGCGGTGGAAGCGCCCAGCGCCATGCCGTCGTTGTTGCAGAACACCACTTCGATCTTATCGCCGAACTTGGTCAGAGCGTTGGCGCACAGTTCCTGGCCCTTGGTCTGGTCCCAGTTGCCCACCTGGTCATCCAGGCATTCCACTTCGTAACCGGCGTCGGTCAAGGCCTTGACGGAGAATTCGGTGCGGTACTGGGCGTCGATGTTCTCGGGGTCGCCCTCGATCATGATATAGCTGATCTTGCCGTCGCCGTTGATATCGCCGTGGTCGGCCAGGTCGGCCACCATTTTGCCCTGGAAGGTGCCGCTCTGACGGGCGTCGGCGCCCACGTAGCAAACCTTGGCGTTCTCCAGGATGCCTTCATACGCTTCGTCGATGGTGTTGCCGTCGGCGTCGTAAGCCAGGGGCTCACGGTTGATCAGCACCAGGGGGATTTCAGCCGCCACGATCATATCGATCACGGCGTCGGCGGAAGAGGTCTGCACCAGGTTCAGGATGATCACATCAACGCCCTGGGTGATAAAATTCTGCACCTGGTTGGTCTGTTCGGCCATGTCGTTCTTGCCGTCGGCCATGATGATTTCGTATTTCACGTCATCGGTTTCCAGGGTCTTGAAGTAGGCTTCGATCTCGTTGCGGTACAGGGTCATGAAGTTGTCCGTGTACTGGTAGATGGAAACGCCCACCTTATAGGTCTTTTCGGCATGCACAACGGTGCAGAGACCCATGATCATGATGGCAGCCAGCAGGAACGCGAGGAACTTTTTCATAGAGAACCACTCCTTTTTATTTTTTATACGGCATCCGCCGCATTGGGTACGGGACAGAACGATCTTTCCGTGAAGCCGGACTTATTATAGCACCATTCCGGCTGATTGTCTACCAAAAAATGTAGATACTCACCGCTCTGACAAAAGAAAAACAATTCGTAATCCCCTATGGGAAAAAAGCAATTTCAAATAAAAATACAGGCTCGTCCATTTAAGGCAGGTTTTGGTTATTGACATTTTTTGATAATATGGTAATATATTTCCTGAAAGAAACATTTGGCAATGTTGGGACAATTTAACATCACCGGCAGTTTCATGACGTTCATCTGTTCATTCAAATCGAAGCGCCGTCCGTTGAAAAATCAATACTGATCCCGAATCATCCGGCGGTTCACGCCGGTCACGGCAAAAAAGGAGGAAGAAACCATGGAACACAGCGTGATTTCCGATATGATCCTGAAAAACGCCATGGTGCTGCAAGGCCAGCCCAAATGGACCTTCGGGAAAAACACCTGCAATACCTATGAAGTATTCGTATCCCACTTCCGCAATCAGGAAGGAAACCTGCTTCCCTCCTGGCCCATTCTGCAAATCGTGGAAAAGGACGACGCGCTGACCCAGCTTTTCTCCATCTCGCTGCTTTGGGAGGCCGTGCGGCAGACGGTGAAAATCAGCGACGAAGCTGACAGCAACATGACCCTGTCCCTGAACCTGCTGCCCAAATTCGCCGAATCCGAGCATTTTGTGGAGCAGGTGCGCAGCTGTTTGGAGGAAACCGGCCTGCAAAGCAAGCATCTCCAGTTCGAGGTCAGCGAGCTTCAGGACCTGAACCCCCAGGGCTGCGAAAACCTGAATTACATTCATGACGAGCTGGGCGTTCTGCTGGCCATGGGCAACTTCGGCACCAAAAACACCAATATGCCCCTGCTGTACCAGGTGCATTTTGATCTATTGGAGCTGGACAAGAGCTACGCCGCCAACATCCTCAAAAACGATCAGGCGTATAAAACCGTCGTGGCCATCCAGCACCTGGCGGAGGCCCTGGATATGCACGTCTGCGCCAAAGGCATCGATTCCCAGGAACAGTTTGAATTGTTTGAAGAAATCGCCATCTTCAAGGGCCAGGGCGCGCTCATCGGCCCCGTCATGTCCCTGGAAGAATTGAAGGACTATGTGCGGCGCTACGGCCTGAAAAAAGGCCACGCCTGACAGACGGTTGGCGGGCGGATGGATGACCTCTGCCCCGCTATATATGCGGTTTCCGAATAGGTGCTTAAAAGGACCGGCCAGCATGACCGATCCTTTTTGGCACTCACAGACAAGGTTTTTCCTTTCGCAAAATTAGCAAAGAATACACGCCCTCTTATGGAGGTGATACGCCTACCTATCCGCGAAAGGGGAAAAATCATGATTCCATACAACTGTGAAATCATCGGGCGGATCATCCATGATATGCGTGTCCGGCAAAACCTGTCCCCTGCTGCTGGCCGCGACCCAACTGACCTCTACCAGTAGGGTTTTACTTAAATTTGTACGAAGGCAGAACAAGGCACAGGGCATAATCCTTGCGCTTGCTTTTTTATCTGGATTTTCTGCTCGTCGTGTGCTATACTTTTTATGGTACCTTGTTGATTATACAGGGTATACCAAAAGTAGAGGTATAGAGGTGCCCCACAATGGCAATTCATAATAAATCGCACAGTAACCATGCGCTTATGTCATTGAACAAAATGCGCAAGGATAACAACATTAAGCAAAAAACGGCAAGTGACTTTGAAAAGCCCGCTAAAATCAAGATTCTTCATTGCATTATGGATTGTTGCGATTTTTTGAAAACATTACCGGATGAATCGGTTCAACTGATATGTATTGACCCGCCGTATAATTTGGAACTAACAGGATGGGACGTATACGAAAACTATATAGAATGGGCGTCAAAATGGATTGATGAAGCATATAGGGTTCTGGCAAAAAGTGGAAGCATGGTTATTTTCGGCGGCATACAATTTAGAGACGCAAAAACCGGTGATCTAATTGATATAATTCAATATGTACGTCACCATACAAAGTTTAAGCTGATAAATACGATTATTTGGCATTATAAAAACGGTATGTCTGCCCATAGGTTCTTTGCAAACAGGCATGAAGAAGCTATTTGGCTTGTAAAGACAAATGATTATTATTTCGATTTAGATTCCGTCCGTGTACCTTATTCAGAAGAAGATTTAATCCTTGCATTAAGGGATAAAAGGCTGAACCCTGATAATACGCGAAAAGGGAAAAACCCTACAAATGTATGGGAAATCGGTAGATTGAACGGAAACAGCAAAGAACGTGTAGGACACCCGACCCAAAAGCCCGTTGAAATTATTGACCGATTTGTAAAAGCGCTTTCCTATCCAGGTTCCGTTGTACTTGATTTTTTTGCGGGTAGCGGAACAATTGGGCGTGTATGCATTGAAGAAGGCAGGCATTGTTTAATGTGTGATAGCGATCCCACTTCATTAAGTTATTTTACTAAACACATTGAACAAATGAGGACTTTGATTCAAAGTGCAGAATATGAAGCCGCGCATAGTGTAGATGAATTTTTTAGCCCTGAATAAGGAGGAAATCAACAATGCCGAAAGCAAAGGGACAGTCAAGCAGACTGACGGTTCAGCAAAAAGAAGGGCAAGGCCCAATTACCATTTTCCATGAAGATGCCCAGATACATGATAAAGAAGTCGGAAACACTTCCCTCTTTGTTATCAAACAACTTAAATATGAGTTTCCTATGCTGACATTCCGATATAGGAAAGACCTGTCCAAGAAAGAAATCAATGAAGCTTTACAGAGAGTTGACCCCTATCTCGGGCAAACGCTTTTTGTTGAAAGCGCAAGTATTAGACCTGATGGCGGGCTAATAGAAGTAAAAGATGATAAGGGCAACTGGCGTGTCGTCTTAGTATCAGAAGCGAAACACCAAGGGAAAGACATAGAGAATATTCAAGCAGGGATACTTGTCGGGAAAAAGAGCAATCAAGACCTGATGGCAGCAGGAAACGCTATCGAAAGGGCATATAAAAACGTAAATGAGATTGCTAACTTCATGCTTGCCGAACGACATTTCCCCTATATTCTGTTTTTAGAAGGATCAAATTTCCTGACACAAAATGTAACTGTGACAAGACCGGACGGCAGAGTTGTTACCCTTATATACAATGACGGTACGCTGAATAGGCTTGACCGGTTAACTGCTGCAAATTATGGTATGCCGATTAACACTAATCTATGTGAAAACAGATTTGTAAAATGCAACGGGGCAACTATCATGCTACAAGCTGCTTCTATTTATACAAAAGGCGAAGGTGGGCATTGGAACGATAGAGATATGATTATGGTTATGCTTGAAATCGCCCGAACTTCATTGAAACTGTTAGGAACTGACCTTTTTGAACAGTTGAGCAGGCGATAAGCTTTGTTTCCATACTGATATAGTTTGGCGATATTTGTCGCTTATCCCGTAGTATGTTCAAGAATCAGTTATCAGATTAAAGTGACAAATCAACAGCAAAACCGCCCATCTCCTTTGTTTAAGGGAATTTTGGGCGGTTCGCGTTTTTTGTATTCAATTTTCCTCCCCCATCGCCGCTTCGGTCTTTTCCAAAATCGGCACGGCGGCCCGGAGCAGCTCTTCCACGGTGAGCTTGGGGTCGCGGAGCAAAATGGCCGGTTCCCTGGACGCGGACAGCAGCAGGCGCTTGTCCGTTTTTTCCATGGCGGCGTACAGGCGGGCGGGGTCCAGGGGGGCGTTGGGGTCCAGGCGGCAGACCAGGGTATTGGCGGTGTAGCTGACCCGGTTCACGCCCAATCTTCCGCAGATGCCCCGCAGGTGGGCGATGTCGATGAGGTTCATCACGCAGTCGGGAATATCGCCAAAGCGGTCGATCATTTCTTCGATCACGTCCTCCCGGGTTTCCCGGGTCTTGATCATGGCGATACGCTTGAAAATTTCCATACGCTGGGTGTCGCCCCGCACGTACTCGGCGGGCAGGTAGGCGTCCACCCGTACTTCCACCCTGGTTTCCGTCTGGTAGGGCACCGGTTCTCCCTGGGCGCCCCGGGCCTCCCGCACGGCTTCCTCGATGAGGCGGCAGTACATATCGTAGCCCACCTGGGCCACCTGGCCGGACTGCTCGGGGCCGAAGATGTTGCCCGCGCCGCGAATTTCCAGATCGCGCATGGCGATGCGGAAGCCGGAGCCGAATTCCGTAAATTCCCGGATGGCGGACAGGCGCTTCTGGGCGGTTTCGGACAGCATCTTGTCGGGCCGCACGGTAAAGTAGGCGTAGGCCACGCGGGAGGACCTGCCCACCCGGCCCCGGAGCTGATAAAGCTGGCTTAAGCCGAAGTGATCCGCATCGAAAATGATGATGGTGTTGGCCGTGGGCACGTCCAGGCCGTTTTCGATGATGGTGGAGCACAGCAGCACGTCGAACCGTCCCTCGTAGAAGTCCAGCATCACGTCCTCCAGCAGGCTTTCCTTCATCTGCCCGTGGGCCACGGCGATGCGGGCTTCCGGCACCAGGGCGCGCAAACGGGCGGCGAACTGGTCGATGTGCCGCACCTGATTGTACAGGAAATACACCTGCCCCTGCCGGTTCAATTCCCGCATGATGGCGTCCCGGATCACGGCGTCGTTGTAATCCAGCACGTAGGTCTGCACAGGGTAGCGCTCGTCCGGGGGCGTTTGCAAAAGGCTCATATCGCGCACCCCCACCATGGACATGTGCAATGTGCGGGGAATGGGCGTGGCGGACAGGGTGAGCACGTCCACCTGGTTTTTCATATTCTTGATGGATTCCTTGTGGGCCACGCCGAAGCGCTGTTCCTCGTCCACGATCAGCAGGCCCAGGTCCTTAAAATGGACATCCTTGGACAAAAGCCGGTGGGTGCCCACCAAAATATCCACCTTGCCCTCCGCCGCCTTGCGGAGGGTTTCTTTTTGCAGCTTGGGGCTGCGGAAACGGGAGAGCACGTCGATTTCCACCGGGAAATGGGCGAAGCGCTTGAGCATGGTGTAATAATGCTGCTGGGCTAAGATGGTGGTGGGGGCCAGCAGGGCCACCTGTTTTCCGTCCATGACGGCTTTCATGGCGGCGCGGAGGGCCACCTCGGTTTTGCCGTAGCCCACGTCGCCGCACACCAGCCGGTCCATGTTGCTGGGCCTTTCCATGTCCCGGCGGATGTCCTCCACGGCCTTGTCCTGGTCGGGGGTCAGTTCGTAAGGGAAAGCGTCCTCGAATTCCCGCTGCCAGGGAGTATCCGGGCAGAATGCGTGGCCGGGGATGGACTGGCGGTCGGCGTACAGCTTCACCAGATCGAAGGCCAGCTTTTTCAGGCCCGCCTTTACTTTGTTCTTTTTCTTTTCCCAGTCGCTGCCGCTTAAGGAATTGAGGGGCGGCGGATTATCCTGGCCGCCGATGTATTTCTGCACCCGGTCGAACTGATCCGTGGGCACGTACAGCTTATCGCTGCCCTGATACTGGATCAGCAGGTAATCCCGGTAGGTGCCCTCGCTCTGGAGGCGGACGGTGCCCTTGAAAATGCCCACGCCGTGGGCCTCGTGCACCACGTAGTCCCCTTCCTTTAAGTCGGTAAAGGCTTCGATGCGCTCCCCGGCGGTCTGGCGCTTCCGGGTCTTTCGGTAGCCCGCGCCGAACAGGTCGCTGTCGGCAATGACGGCCAATTTGCAGTCCGGCAGGGTGAAGCCGTGGCTGAAGGTCCGGGGCCAGATCACCGCGTCCCCCGCACCCACGGCCATGCCTTCTTCCCAGGAGGGCACGGGCGCGTCCATTTCGGTCAGGGCCGTTTGCAGGCGGTGAGCGCGGGCTTCGCCGCCCGCCATGAGCAGCACCAGATACCCTTCCGTTTCCCAGGCTTTCAGGTCGCCGCCCAACTCCCTGAACCGGGACACGTATTTGGGCGCGTTGATCCCGGCGAAGCGGGAAATGCGGGTAGGCTTCATCTCCCCCATGCCCCGCAGAAATTCCATGAGCAAATGAATGGGGCGGCCCTGCATGGCGCTGGCCGCGTCCTCCCATGTAAACAGCAAATTTTCTTGCTCCGGCACGGCTTCCTGGCGCTCCAAGGTCAGCTTGAAATCCTCCCGGAAGCCCGCCAAGCGGTCCTCGCACCGGGCCTTGACCCGTTCCGGCTCCTCGATCACTAAAATGGGATCATCCAAATATTCCCACAGCCAAGCGCAATCAGCGTTCATGGCCCCGGCCCATAGGGCCAGGGTGGGGGGCTGCAAGCCCGCGTCTAAATGGTCGGCGTCCTGCAGCAGCCTGCCCACGCCGGTATCGTACACCCGGCGGGCGGGCACGGGCGCGGCGTTTTTTTCTTCCCTGCTTTCCCCCTCATCCTCCGGCAGGGGCGGCAAATCGGCGTTCAAAAGATGATCCGGCAGGCGCTTCATCTGCTCCCGCACCAGGGCGCGAATGGAAGACGCGCAGGAAACCGGCAACAGCCATTCCACCGCCGGATAAAATACCGCTTCCTCGGCGTTATCCAGGCTGCGCTGGCTGATAGGATCGAACAAGCGGAGGGAATCCACCTCGTCGTCCCAAAATTCGATGCGGGTCGCCCCGTTTTCGGCGGGGGAAAAGGCGTCCACGATATCGCCGCGCAGGGCGCACTGGCCCCGGCCCTCCACCATGTCCACCCGTTCATAGCCCATTTTCACTAAGCGTGCCACCAGCTCGCCGGGCTCCATTTTACTGCCGGGCCGCAGGCAAACGGCGTGTTCCTCATACTTCGCCGGGAGCATCATGCGGGTCAGCAGCCCTTCGGCGGAAACGCACAGCACCTTGATCTCCCCCCGGCGTACCCGCTGCAGGATGGACAGGCGCTGGAAAGCGGTTTCCCGGCTGGCGGTGCCCCGGGTGAAGCTCAAGTCCGGCACGGGCAGCACCGCCGTGCCGCCGCCTAACCACGCGGCGCAGTCGTCCGCCGCCCGCATGGCCGCCGCGTCGGAGGGCGCGATATACAGGATGGGTCTGCCGCTTTCCGCCGAAAGCAGGGCTGCGTAGAAGGGCCGCTGGCCCTCCGCCATATCGTACAGGGCGGCGATGCCGTTTTCGCGCGCGTCAAAAGCCTCCCGAAAGGCTGGGGAGGCGTGTAAAAAATCCCGAACATTATTCAGCATGGCGATTGTTGAAGCGGTTCATGGCCGTATCGATGCCGTTTTCCGCCCAGCAGATGGCAGCGTCGGCGGCCAGCATATAGGCGTCAAAGGCGATTTTCCGCTCCTCCTCCGTCTGAAATTTGCTGAGCACCCAATCGGCTAAGTTCCACTGGGGGGGCGGCGCGCCCATGCCCACCCGCACCCGGGGAAAAGCGTCGGTGGCGGTGCACTGCACGATATGGCGCAGGCCGTTATGGGTGCCGGGGCCGCCCTTGGGCCGGATACGCACCTGACCGAAAGGCAGGTCGATATCATCCACGATGAGCAGCATGTCCTTCGGCTCCATTTTGTACCAATTCAGGGCGTCCGATACGGTATAGCCGCTCAAATTCATAAAGGTTTGGGGTTTGATCAGCACCAGCTTTTCGCTCCCCAGCAGGGTTTCCCCGATCAGGCCCTGGAATTTCATTTTTTTGATGGGCGTGTTCAGCTTGGCGGCAATGATGCTGATCACGTCAAACCCAACGTTGTGCCGGGTGTGCTCATATTTTTCGCCCGGATTCCCCAGGCCCACGATGGCTCGCATTTCCGTTTCCTTCCCGCCTGTTCAAAATACCCGGAAAACTCCGGGCACCTCATTATAATGGATTTGGAGGACCGCGTCAAGAATTGTGGACGCCATCGGCTCCGTTAGCCCTTTATGCGTTTACCATTCGATGCTTTCCGCCGGAACAGGCTCCTCGTTCTTCACCTCGGCAATCACCCTGCCGTCCCGCATTCGGATGACCCGATCCGCCATTTTCCCGATTTCCTGGGTGTGGGTGACGATCACCACGGTTTTTCCCTCCCGGCGCGCCAGGGCTTCCAATTGGATCAGGATCTGCTTGCCGGTGTCATAGTCCAGCGCGCCGGTGGGCTCGTCGCACAGCAGCAGTTCGGCGCGCCCCGCCAGCGCCCGGGCAATGGCGGTGCGCTGTTGCTGGCCGCCGGACATCTGGGCGGGATAATTGTTTTTCTTTTCGCTCAAGCCCAGCATATCCAGCGTGCGATCCACGATCCCGGCGTCCCGCGAGGTATCGGCAGTGAGGGCGACGTTCTCCCGCGCCGTCAGTTCCGCGATCAGATTGAAGGACTGAAAAATAAAGCCAACGTTCCTGCGCCGGTAATCTGTCAGACCCCTGTCGTTGAGGCGGGTGATTTCCCGGTCCCGAAAACGGATTTGGCCGCTGTCCGGCTTATCCATGCCGCCCAGCATATTCAGCAGCGTGGATTTGCCGCTGCCGCTGCTGCCCAGGATCACAAGCAGCTCCCCTTGATAAATATCCAGATCGACCCCGTCCAGCGCCTTTACCGCGTTCTGGCCCGTTCCATAGGCTTTGTGCAGCGCCGATGCCCGCACCAGCATCCGCGGCGCCTCGTGTCTGTTTTCCACCGTTTCCATTTCGTTCTCTTTCCTTGTTATCCATCCTGTACAGCCGCGATCCGCGAGAAGAAGACGGCGGCTGAATCGCAGGCCACATCAGGCATACAGCGCTTTCCTTTCCGTACAATCAAATGAATTATAGCAAATACGCGCGAAATCCGCAAGAATGAGCTCCACCCGCACGCCGCGCGGAATCGTAAATTTTTTTAATTTTCCCCCTTTACAAACTCCCGATCCTGTGTTATACTTCTTTTCGTTCGCGGGGCATTAGCGCAGTTGGTAGCGCACAACACTGGCAGTGTTGGGGTCAGGAGTTCGAGTCTCCTATGCTCCACTGGAACCCGGAAGCTTTGAGAAATCAAGGTTTCCGGGTTTTTCTTTTAGCATAGAATGGGTGGTTTTCGGGGGACTGCAAAGAATCTGCAAAAAGCTGTCGGTCAATTTGCTGTGAAAGCCTTATACCGTAACAGGTTCAAGGCTTTTGCTTTCTGCAAAGTTCCTGCAAAGAATCATCCTGCAAGCAAGTTGTGCATCCGCTTTCCTGCGTCTTTGATTTTTTCCGGCTGGGCATGTACATAGCGGTTCATGGTCATGTCAATGGTTGAGTGTCCCGCTATGGATTGCAGGGTTTTCAAGTCTGTTGCTTCGCCCGCCATGTAAGTCAAATAGCTGTGCCTGAATACGTGGGCGGTTGCCCCGTGAAGTTCAACCGTCTTTCGGATTCGCTTCATGGTGTTATTGTAGGTGGTCATGGTATCGTTCAGTCCTTTCTTCTTTCTGTCAGCCTGCCAAGTGGCTGCACGGTCATGCTTGGGAGCGAGGAATGACGCTGGAATTTTGTCAAAGGGAAAAAGAAAAGCACCAGTACGGTCAGCGTTAGCGAAGGATGGCAGTGATTCGGTTCATTCATTTCATTCTGGTTGAAGCAAAGATTCATCATCAATGGTTTTCTCCTTTTCTACGCAATCCAAAAAGGGAAGCCGCCGCAGATGGCTGCTTCCCTTCCTGCAATACAGGCTCAGACGAGTTTATATTGTGATTTTGCTGTACGTGCGTACAGCGTACGCCGGTACGCACGTACGCGATTTTACATAGAAAAACTCTCCTGGTGTGTTTTCTCCTCAAAGGGATTATCCTTCGGCCAGACCTGGGTGAAGCCTTTCAGCTCATCCCCCGAGGGATGAATCAGGGCTTCGATGCCGCGAAAGCCACGCACCCGGCGATGGGCATAGTTCAGATGATTGTTTCTGTATTTAGTAGTTTTGCTTTTGTCGACCATTTTTTCTCCATTTTATCTTGCTTTAGGCTTCATATGACATATACATTTTGTTTTCTAGTTATTATGCCAGCGGAAAGCACGGCGAAAGGGTGTCTTTAGAGTGTCCAGCTTTACATCGTACATTATATCATACCTTGACCTGGGCGTCTTGCGACTTTTGGCGACATGCGGTGACGATTTTTTGATCAAGGATTCATATCCGTAGCAATCACAAGAGGCGTTGCTAGGATGAGCTCAGCTTTTCCCTGTTGCATTTTTCGCATCA
>JAFXSH010000083.1 GCA_017525805.1 Clostridia bacterium
GAAATTAGACTTGGCACTGCTATGCTTCTGGCCCGGCGTCCTTTGGACGCCACCCCGGATGCTAAGCATCCGGGGAAAGCCGGGGAATAATCCGAGGGGAAAGTGTACTTTCCCCCTCGGATTTTCCCGGGCTTTCTTGGGTCAGAAGCCCCAAACTTTCCGTAACCCCAGCGAAACACGCGGAACACCTGGGTTATTACAACCATGCAGCTTCGCGAGGAGTGGGTCCAGGGCCTCAGGCCCTGGCGCAGGTCTGGGGGCGCGCAGCCCCCAGCGTAACACCTTGTTCGTGATTTAAAGTGTCCATCAAATCATGCTGAAAGGATCACCGCCATGACCGGACGGAAAAAGGTATTTGACGGGGCAACCCGCCGCGAGCGGTACTTGAGCGCGGGGGTGAATGAAAAGCTGATCATGAACCTGCGGGATATCCACGTGACCATGCGCGCCCTGTACGAGGGGAAGGGAAGCTGCCGCCGGGTGCTGATCGTGCTGGAAAAAACGGGGCCCATGACCCAGAAAGCGCTGACCGAACGGCTGGAGATTCAGCCCGGTTCCATGAGCGACGTGCTGGGGAAAATGGAAGCGGCGGGGCTGGTGACGCGCACCCCCAGCGAGGAAGACCAGCGCACCGCGGACGTAACGCTGACCCCGGAGGGACAGCGCCGGGCGGCGGAGGCAGCCGAACAGCGCAGGCAGCGCCACGAAAGCATGTTTTCCTGCCTGACGCCGGAGGAAAAGGAAACGCTCATCGGCTTGCTGGAAAAAGTGAACGCCGATTGGGAAATCCGCTATCCATTCCTTCCCGCCGGGGAATGCCCGCCGGAGGAAGGAAATAATCAAAGCCAGTGAAAGGGAACGCCGTACCGTTCTCTTCACTGGCTTCTTTCTATCCGCGTTTTTCAGCAGCCGGTAAACGCGCCGTTCTCCGTCAGCGCCCGGCGCAGCTCCCCGATGTCGATTTGTTTTACGTTTGTCCCGTGCCGCGCCGCGATGGCAGCGGCGGTGCCCGCCGCCTGGCCTAAGGTGGTCACGATGGGCATGACGCGGTAGGACGCCTGGGCCTCGTGGGTGGAAGAGATGCAGCGGCCCGCCACCAGCAGGTTTTCCGCGTTTTTCGGCTGCAAGCATCGGTACGGGATGGTATACCAAGTCCCGGCGGGGAAATAGTAATGGCTGGTGCCGCTGCCCTCCGGGTTATGAATATCGATATCGTAATTCCCGGCGGCGACGGCGTCCTCAAATTTTACGCAGTTCACCAGGTCCTCCTGGGTGAGGGTATACTCGCCGTCGATCATGCGGCTTTCCCGGGCCCCGATTTCCCCGGCGGAATACAAAAGCTGGCTGTGCTCGAAGCCCGGCACTTCCTTCCGAAGAAATTCATACATTTCCAGCATCTGTTCCCGGGCCAGCATTTCCGCTTCCGTCACGTCGAAGGGGTCCGTGGGATCGTGCTTCACGATGCGGGTGGTGTTGAAATGCAGCATGCCGTCCACCAATGTCCCGAACACCAGCACGTTTTCCCGGGGATTTTTTATTTTGCCCGCCGCCTGCCATTCCTTGTACTTCCGCTGCATCAGCGCCCGATTGCGGTGATAAGCGTCAATGTCCACATTGCCGATGCGGAAGCACAGCGTCATGGGCTGGCACAGCCCGTCCGGGCGACCCAGATGATACGGGCACCCCGCCAGCACCGCCAAGTCCGCGTCGCCGGTGCAGTCGATGAAATACCGGCCCCGGAAGGTGAGCACCCCCGCCTTGGTGGCCGCCCGCACAGCGGTGAGCGTTTCTCCCTCCTTTTCCACGCCGCACAGCACGGCATGGAAAAGCACTTGTACCCCTTCCCGTCGGAGGAGACGGTCAAGAGCGATTTTCAAATATTCTTCATGGATCGTTTCCGGGCCGGGCTCATAGCCGCCCAATTCGGACAGCAATTGGCGCAGTTCCGAGAAAAACCCCCGGCTCAGGTCGAACCGTTCTCCGTCCACCGTGGTATAGTAGGGCATGAAGGGATTGATCAGGCACGTGCCCGGCGCGCCGCCCAGAAACCCGGCCTTCTCGATCACCAGCACCTTTCCCATGCCCATCCGCCGGGCGGAAACCGCCGCCGCCACCCCTGTCAGGCCGCCGCCCACTACGATCAAGTCCCACACCATGGACGTTTTTTCCGTAATGTTCATTTTCAAACTCCTTTTCCAGATATTTGTTTGATCTACGAGATTTCCGGAAGCTTTAAGCAAGAACGGAGTGCTGGGATTTCACCCCAGACCCCGCCAGGGAGACCTCCCCGCCATACCTGCGGGTATTGCCTGATGCGTCGAGAAAGCTTGGTTCAGGGGTTTAGGGGGCTGAAGAAGTCCCCTGCCCCGTCCTCTTTCGTATCGTCTTCCGCCGCGGGCGCCGGATCTCCTTCACACTCCCTAATGCTGCCGTTTTCCACCCGCAGCACGCAGGCGGGGCGAGCGCCGATAAAATCGGCCTGATCGGTACAGGTCAGCAGGGCCTGGGCGCGGCCGATGCGCGCGATGAGGCGGCGGCGGCGGTCCGGGTCCAGTTCGCTGAGCACGTCGTCCAGGAGCAGCAGGGGCGGTTCGCCCTGATTGGCTTCCAGCAGGTCAAAAGCGGCCAGCTTCATGGACAGGGCGGCGGTGCGCATCTGGCCCTGGGAGCCGAACGCCTTGATGGACTCCCCGCAGAGGGTCAGGTCGATATCGTCCCGGTGGGGACCGAAACAGGTGGTTTGGCGGCGAAGGTCTTCTTCCCGGCATGCGTGCAGGCCGGAAAGCATATCCTGCTCCACGTGCTCGCTCTGGGCCAAGGCGCTTTGATAGCGAAGGGCAAAGCTTTCTTCCTCCCTGCCGCCAATATACCGGTAATGGGTGGCGGCGCGCTTGTGCAATTGTTCGCAGGCGGTCCTTCGCAGGCGCACCACCGGTGCGGCGGCGGCGGCCAGCTGCTCGTCCCAGGCGGACAGGGACCGGATATCTCCCTGTTTCAGCAGGGCGTTCCGCTGCTTCAAAGCGGTCATATAGGTTTGCAGGGCGTAAAAGTACGCTTTCTGCAACTGGGAAAGCAGCATATCCAGGAACCGGCGGCGGGCCTGGGGCCCTTCTTTCACCAGCGCCAGGTCCTCCGGGGAAAAGATCACGCAGGTGGCGTGACCCATCAGCTCTCCCAGCCGGGAGGCGGTTTTCCCGTTTACGTAGACCACCTTCCGGCGGCGGGCGTTCTCAAACAGCCTTACGCCCACCTCATGCCTGCCGTCCCGCCGTTCCACAGTCAACTGCACAGCGGCGGTTTCCTGTCCCCGGCGGATCATTTCCTTATCGTTGCTGGTGCGGTGGCTGCGGCCTAAGCAGCACAGATGCACCGCTTCCAGCAGGTTGGTTTTTCCCGCCCCATTTTCGCCCACCAAGACAGTCACGCCCTCGGGCGGGGCAAGCATCACCTGGCCATACCCCCGAAAATCACGCAGCCTCAGCGCTGTCATCCGCATATAACGTCCCTCCCGCTCTTCCCGTTCAGTTTGCCACAACCCCGCCGGAAAGTCAACGGTCCCCCCACAATGTTTCACGTGAAACATTCTGCCCTGCGCCGATAAAATTGTTTCACGTGAAACATCGCGCAGATTGAAAAAAAGCATGGACGAAGGGCCCTCCGCTGTGTTATAATTCCCATGGAAAAGCATTATTGTTCATATGTTTTTATACATCACAGCAACCGACCCTGCAAGGAGGAAGCCCAATGAGCGAACAGGAACATCCCCTCGCCAAATGGTTTGGGGATAGGAAGATCGTCCGCCTGATGCTGCTTGCCGCGCTGCTGGCCCTGGCGGTGATCCATATAGAATTTCTGATCAACACCCTGATCATGCTTTGGCGGGTGGCCAGCCCGCTGATCGTGGGCGCGATCCTGGCCTATATTTTGGAAATCATCATCAAACGCTTTGAAAAGCTGTTCTTTCCGCAAAGCAAAAACAAATGGCTGTGCCAGGCGCGGCGGCCTATCTGCATTCTGCTGGCCACGGTGCTGGTGGTTTTCCTGGCAGTGCTGATGGTGTCCATCATCATCCCCGGACTGACGGATGCTTTCACCGTGCTGAGCCGCGAGTTCCCCAACTATTTCATCCAAGTAAAAAGCTGGGTGATGACGACCTTCAGCGACATTCCCACCGTGACCGATTACGTGAAAGATTTGGAGCTGGATTGGGCTTTCATCCAGGACCGGGCGGTGCAGTGGGCCATTAACGGTATCGGCGATAACAGCCTGCTGACCAATACGGTGACGGTGATCAGCGCCGTGACCGGTTCCATCGCCAATTTCCTGATCTCCGCCATCTTCGCCATTTTCCTGTTAGGAAGCAAACAGAAGCTGCAAAACCAGTACCACAATGTGATGTGGGCCGCCGTAAACGAAAAGCGCAACGGCAAAGTACAGCACGTCCTGCATACAGCCAACCGGTGCTTCTCCGGGTTCATCGTGGGCCAGAGCATCAACGGCCTGATCCTGGGCGTGCTCACCTGGCTGGGCATGCGTATCTTCGGCATGCCCTACGCCCTGATGGTAGGCGTGCTCAGCGGCACCACCTCCCTGATCCCCATCATCGGCGGATATATCGGCGCGGCGCTGGGCACCTTCCTGGTGTTCACCGCCAATCCCAGCTTAGCTCTCTGGTTCCTCATCTTCATCGTGGCCCTTCAAAATGTGCAGGGCAATATCCTGTACCCCCGTCTGGTGGGCAATTCCGTGGGGCTTCCCAGCCTGTGGGTGCTGGCGGCGGTGTCCGTGGGCGGCGGTCTGAACGGCGTTGGCGGCATGATCATGGCCGTACCTATTACCGCAACCGCATACACCCTGGTGCACGAATGGGTGCAGAAGAAAAAGGAACTGGCAAATGGCAAAAAAGCATAATACCGCTGAAACGAAGCAATAATGGGGGCTTCTTCAGCCCCCAACCCCCTGAACCAGGGAGGTTTCCCTCCCTGGACCCACTCTCTGGCTGCAATTCATGGCTCCTGGGCGGGCGGCAAAGCCGCCATGGTGCGCGAAGCGCACCTGAAAAACGAGGATATGACCAGGAAAAAGCGAGCTTTTTCCCTGGCATATACCTCGTTTTTCTTTGCCCAGGAGCTTACTAAATGAGCTCTCCCAATCAGGCGCGTATTGTTTGTTTTTATGCGTTTGTAAATCACCGATTGGGGTGCAGGGGGCGAAGTCCCCTGCCGCGGGTTTCAGGGGCCGCGGAGGCCCCTGAACACTATCATTACTGCACCCGCGCCCGCAGCGGCAGAGTGGCGGCGTAGCAAATGGCGGCGCACAGTACGATAGCCGCGCCCGCGCCGGTGTTTTCCATGTAGTAGGAAATCACCAGGCCCGCCACGCCGCAGAACAGGCCGATCAATACGCTGAACAGGGCATGCTGGGCGGCGGTGCGGGATACGTTGCGGGCGGCGGCGGCGGGCAGGATCAGCAGGGCGTTGATCAAAAGCACGCCCACCCAGCGGATGGACAGCATGACCACCACCGCCACCAGGGACACGAAAGCGTATTCCACCCATTTGGTGCTGACGCCCCGGCTCTGGGCCAGGGCGGGGTTCACGGCGGTGAGCAGCAGCTTGTTATACAGCAGCGCCCAGGCGCCGACGCCCAAGGGCAGCGCCAGCAGCAGCCACAGCAGGTCGCCCTCCGGCACGGACACGATGTCCCCCGCCAGCAGGGCCGAATACTTGGCAAAGCTGCCGTTTCGGGACAGGATCAGCAGCCCCGCCGCAATGCCCGTGGAGGAAAACACGCTGATGATGGTGTCCGCCGACGCGCCGCCGGTGCGGTTGATGCGGGAAATCATCACGGCCCACACCACGCCGAAAAGGATCATGCTGACCAATTGGCTTTGAATGCCCAAAAGCAATCCAAGGCCCACCCCGCAGAGGGCGGAGTGACCCAAGGCGTCCGAAAAGAACGCCATGCGCCGGTTCACCGCCATGGTGCCCATGAGGGCCAGCAGCGGGGTCAAAAGCAGGATCGCCAGCAGGCCCCGCTTCATAAAATCCAGCTCAAAGCACTCAAAGGGCAGGATGGCGTTCATGATTTGATAAATGGTGGGCAAGGAAAGGCCTCACTTTCTACAGCTCTATGTTTTGCTTTTCCTTCAAAGAGGGGTGCGTCTTGGCGTAATCCGAAGCTCCATGCGTAAAATCGCCGCGCTTCATGGCGTCATAATATTCCTGCTGCCACCCGCTATACGTTTGCATTTCATTGATAACGATTTCGGGCTTCACGGTCATTTCCACCCAGGCGGGCGTGAAGCCGCACCGGAGGGCGTTGCGCACGGACAGCAGATTGGACCAGGCGGAGCAGTAAAAGGGCACTTTATTCCGCTCCAGGATTTCCAGGGCCAGGCGGCTGGTGAGGGCGGCGGCAATGCCCTGCCCGCGGTATTCCGGCAGCACGTCCACACCGATCTGCCACATCATCTCCGCGTCCGCCGAGCACCCGGCCAGGCCGATCAGGGCTTCGCGGTCATAAGCGCCCACGCCCAGCACGTCCAATTCCTTCCGATCCTCACACAGGGCGTTGTGCCATTCAGGAAGATAAAGCCCGGAAAAATCCTTCTGTTCCAATACTTTCAGCGGATACGCGCAGGGCAAAGGCCGCACCTTTTCCGGGTCCGGCAATTGATATTCCGCCATGAAACACACCTTTTGCTGAAACGGAGCCAGCCTTTCGTCCAGCCAATGGATGGCGGGGGGTTCAAAGCAGCGGTAAAATTCAAATGTATGGATATATTCCGCCGCAATATCCTTGTATCCCTCCAGGGCTGAAACCACCACATTGCTTCCGTAGGAAACAAAGTTCATGGGAATAGGCGCTTTGTAGTATTTCTTGGCTTCGGCGCTCAGCCCGCCGCCGCCGGAGGCCACCACCGGGGTGGGTTTTAAAAAATCCTCCGGGTCGCAGTTCAGGTCCCGGGCGGATTGTTCCATGGCGATCCGCCAGATTTCTTTCTTGCTGAACATGACTTGTTTTCCTTTATAAGGTTTCTTCGATACGATCCAGGGCCTGACCGAACGCTTCATCGTTGTGATCCATTACCCAGGCGCGGAACACGTGAAAGGGGAAAACGCCCACATCGTTTACCTCCCGTTCGTCCCAGGTGAACCCGCTTTCCGGCACGGCAACGCGGCAGGCGTACATGGAAATGAACAGGCCCGTTCCGTCCGGCCAATGCACGGTGTATTCGTAGATGAGAGATAAATCGTCGGGGCAAAGATCCAAATGCAGCTCTTCCTTGGCTTCCCGAACGGCTGCCTGGACGGGCGTTTCATGGGCCTGCACGCCGCCGCCGGTCACATCCCATTTTCCGGCGAAAAACCGTGCTTTCAAGGAACGCTGCTGAACAATATAGCGCCCCTCTCCCTGACCGGGCGGGGGGCTGTCTTGCGTTTTCATCGCCAGCACCACATGGCGGAAATAATCGCCGGGGCGCTTGAGGGCGTGCTTTTCAACGATTTCGCCCGTGGGCGTTCCATCCTTTCGATACACAGCACGGTATTCCATTGCATTCTCTTTCATTGTGCGTATTACAGCAGTTCCTGAATCACCTGCTGGATGCGGGGATGGTAATAGAAATAATCCTCCATGGGATTGCGCAGGGAATGCTGGGCGGCGTCGGCGTCCTTGATGAGCTCGTCGAAGGGATCGCCCACCACGCGCTTATCGCTGTGATTGTAGATGCCCTGATAGATCACGGCCTTTTCCGCGTCGGAAAAACAGGCGAGATGATCCAATACGTGCTCTTTGGCGTAATCGGCGCAGGCATGGGCGTGATCGTCGGTATCCGCCGAACGGTCCACATAGGTGAGCAGATCGTGGAGCATGCCGGCGATTTCGGCCATTTCAGCCGTTTTCCGGTCAAAGCCCCGTTTCAGGGCCAGCAGGGAGGCCAGCAGCCCCACGCCGTACAGATGCACATAGGCCCCGCGCTTGTCCGCTTCATTGTCCATGCCCATGATGATGGCGTCGATCAGCGCCCGCGCTTCGTCCAGCCGTGTATTCTGCCGTTCCATAATGAACCTCCAGCTTATGGATAACTATTCACGTATCCTGAGAACGGTCAGGCAGCATGCCCGCGAGGGGGGTGTCGGGGGAACTCCCCCGACTGTAGTCGTATCGCGGGGCTCTGCCGCGCGGGGGTATGCAATACCCGCCCGCGCGTTACCATGAACCCACAGGGTGAATGGTAACATTTATGGCCTGAACTGCGCTCCCGCGGTAGCGTCTCTTTCCAGAATGGGCGGCAGTTCGCCCCGGAATACGTTGGCGAACTCGGGAGAGGAAAAAACCTCCTCGGGGGCGCCCGCTTTCAGCACCTTCTGCTGCACCAGCACCACGAAATCGGCGTACCTGCGCACCAGCTCCCAATCGTGGCTCACCATGAGGATGGCCATGTGGTGGGTCTTTCGCAGATCGGACACGGTTTGCAAAAACAGGGAAAGGCCGTTCTGGTCCACGCCAGACACCGGCTCGTCCAGCACCAGCAGATCGGGCAGGGGCGTCAGGGCCATGGCCAGCAGCACCCTCTGCAATTCGCCGCCGCTCAAAGCCCCCAAGCGCTTATCGATCAGGCTGGCGGCCTGGGTTTCCTCCAGCACCTTGTGCACGTTTTCCCGCATGCTTTTGCCCACCCCCGTCCACACCGGGCGGCGGGACAGGCTGGCGGCAATCAAATCGCACACCGTCAGGGGCATTTCCCGGTCAAAAGGCAATTGCTGGGGCACATAGCCGATGCGCGGCGCGGGGAATTTGTGGCCGTCGGCGTCCACATGGCGGATAGCGCCGGTATAGGGCCGCTGGCCTAAGATGGCTTTCACCAGGGTGGTTTTGCCCGCGCCGTTGGGGCCCACCAGGGCGGTAAGCTGGCCGCAATGGATGTGAAAGCTCACGTCCTCAACCAGCACGTCCGCTCCGGCCTTGACGCCCACGTGGTCCAGCTCGATCCGGCACA
Organism: Clostridia bacterium; assembly: GCA_017525805.1. Next base: position 9,005 of record JAFXSH010000083.1, read on the forward strand.
GGCCGCAGGCGTCCGGCTGGGCGGCCTGCGTTCGCTCACGCTTCATCACCGTCGCCCATTTCCGGGTCCATTTCAGGAATATCCTCGTCCGACACGGCGGGCACGGTCATCTGGCTCATCTGCTGGCGCAGCAGGGCGTCGATCTCGTCCGCGATCTCGGGATGATCCTTCAAATATTGGCGCGCGTTGTCCCGGCCCTGGGCGATGCGCTGATCGTTGTAGGAGAACCAGGCCCCGGATTTGACGATGATGTCCTTGGCCACGGCCATATCCAGCAGGCTGCCTTCCCGGCTGATGCCCTGGCCGTAGATCAGATCAAATTCGCAGGAACGGAAAGGCGGGGCCACCTTGTTTTTGACCACCTTCACCTTGGTGCGGTTGCCGATCACCTCGCTGCCGTTCTTGAGCTGCTCGCCCCGCCGCACGTCCAGGCGCACGGAGGCGTAGAACTTGAGGGCCCTTCCGCCGGGGGTGGTTTCGGGGTTGCCGTACATGACGCCCACTTTTTCGCGGATCTGGTTGATGAACAGGGCGATGGCGTTGGTTTTCGCCACCACGCCGGTGAGCTTGCGCATGGCCTGGCTCATGAGCCGGGCCTGGATGCCCACGAAGGAATCGCCCATTTCGCCGTCGATCTCGGCCCGGGGCACCAGGGCGGCCACGGAGTCGATGACCACGATGTCGATAGCCCCGCTGCGCAGCAGCGCTTCGGCGATTTCCAAGGCGTCCTCGCCGCAGTTGGGCTGACTGACGTACAGTTCGTCGATGTTCACGCCCAAGTTCTTGGCGTAGGCGGGGTCCAGCGCGTGCTCCGCGTCGATAAAGGCCGCCGCGCCGCCCTTCTTCTGCACCTCGGCCACCACGTGCAGGGCCACCGTGGTTTTACCGGAGGATTCCGGGCCGAAGATTTCGATGATGCGGCCCCGGGGGATGCCCCCCACGCCCAGCGCCATGTCCAGGTCCAGGCAGCCGGTGGGCACCACGTCCACCTGCATGGCGGTCTTTTCGCCGAGCTTCATCACCGTGCCCTTGCCGAATTCCTTTTCAATGCTGGACAGGGTGGCTTCCAGGGCTTTCATTTTTTCCTGTTGGGTGTTGTCGGTTTTCAGGTCTTTTTTCGCGGATTCCTTTTTAGCCATGGTCATTCTCCTTGATACTTTATAATGGACGTAAAGGTCGGTAGAAGATACGAGGCAGGGGGCTTCTTCAGCCCCCTGAACCCCTGAACCAAGGGCTTTCGGCCCCTGGACTCCATCAGGCGACAAAATTATGTTGAAGAAAACAGACAATTTTTGCCTGTTTCTTCGGGGTTACGAAAGAATGGAGGCTTCTGGCCCATGGAAAGCCGGGAAAATCCCAAGGGGGAAAGCACGCTTTCCCCTAAGGGATTTTTCCCCGGCTTTTCCCGGATGCTTTGCATCCGGGTTGGCCGCTTTCTGCGGCCGGGCCAGAAGCACAAGGCGATCAAGCCTGGCCGTTTTCTCCTCGCAGCAGCGGGAAGCAAGTTGTTTCGACACTTCAAGTAATATCCGCAGGAGAGGGTTCAGGGAGATCATCTCCCTGGCGCGGGGTCTGGGGCCGCGGAGGCCCCAGGGTTCTCAAATTCGTTACATCCCGCCCGAGGTAATCACATCACGATAGCCCCACAAATACTTGCCCCCGCTCCACACGGTCATAACGGCCATGGCGATGGCCAGGGCCAGCGTGATCCAGTGCCCCTTGGGCAGCAGCATGCCCGCTAAGATGCAGAAAAACTGCAAATTGGTTTTGATCTTGCCCAGCCAGCCGGCGGCGATCACGGTGCCTTTGCCAACGGCCACCAGGCGCAGGCCGTCCACCATCAATTCCCGCGCCGCCACGATGCACACCGCCCAGGCAGGCAGGATGCCGTCGGCGCACAGGAAGATCATGGCGGTGAGCACTAAGATCTTGTCCGCCACCGGGTCGGCGAACTTGCCGAACGTGGTGATGATGTTCTGTTTCCGGGCGATATAGCCGTCTAAAAAATCGGTCAACGCCGCCAGGGCGAACACAGCCGCCGAAAAATACGGCTGCCCCAGCGCCCACAGCAGCAGGCACACGGGAATCAGCAGGATGCGCAGCAGCGTCAGCTTATTGGGCAGGTTCATGTCAGTTACGCTCCATGATACAATTTTTCCAAAGCGCTCATGTCCGTCCTCGCCGGTGCAGCAGGCCACCCGCCCATTCCGCCACGCGGTAAGGCCATTTCTGGTGCTTTTTCATGGCGAGAGCGGCGTCCAAAGCGCCCCGGCGGTATTCGTTGTTTTCCGGTTTCAGGCGCACGGCCTCCCGGAAGGATTGGTGGGCGGTGGTGTACTGCCGCATGCCCATCAGCAGCTGACCGTGGATGTAGTACCATTCATCGTCCCGCGATTCGGCGTGGCTCAATTGCAGCAGGGCGCTTTCATAGCGCCGCTGTTCCAGCAGCTTTTTGGCGATGGCTTTCGCTTCCTCAGGGGAAACGGTGTGGAAAACGGTTTTCTGCTTCCCGGCGGTGCGGCGGATGGCCTCTTCGTAGGCTAAGTTCAGCTGGATCAGTTTTTCCTGGGCCTGACGCTGGGCGTCCCCGTCGGCGAACTGGTCGGGGTGGCAGGCTTTCACCTGCTGGTGATAGGCCTGGCGCACCTGCGCTTCATCCGCGTCGGGACGCAGCCCCAATACTTCAAATGCGTTCAAAGGATCAATCCCTTTCGTGGTCCCGCGTTATCCCCGCGTTTCCAGGAGGTCCAGCGGTTCCCGGCGGATATCCGCGCCCAAAGCGCGCAGCTTTTCCTCCATATGTTCGTAACCCCGTTCAATGTAACCGGGCTCATAAATCTCCGTGGTGCCGCTGGCCATCAGCCCGGCGATCACCAGCGCGGCCCCGGCCCGCAGGTCCGTGGCGGTCACAGGCGCGCCGTACAGTTCGGGCACGCCCTCGATCAGCGCGGTTTGATCCAGGATGCGCACGTGCGCCCCCATGCGCTGCATCTCCATCAGGTGCTTGAACCGGGCCTCAAAAATGGTTTCGATCACCACCGAATCGCCGCTGGCCCGGGTGAGCAGGGCGCTCATGGGCTGCTGCAGATCGGTGGGGAAGCCGGGGTATTCCTGGGTTTTGATGTTCACGGCCCGGTGGCCCCGGGTGGTGCGCACCCGGATCGCGTCGTCCATATCGCTCACCGACACGCCCATTTCCAGCAGCTTGGCCGTCAGCGCGTCCATATGCGCGGGAATGCAGCCCTGGATCACCACGTCCCCCCGGGTGGCCGCCGCGGCGATCATCAGGGTGCCCGTTTCGATCTGGTCCGGGATCACGGTATAGGTGCTGCCGTGCAAGTGCCTCGCGCCCATGACGCGGATGGTGTCCGTGCCCGCGCCGCGCACCCGGCAGCCCATGGAGTTCAGAAAGTTGGCAAGGTCAACCACGTGGGGTTCCCGCGCGGCGTTGTACAGAATGGTGGTGCCCTCGGCCTTGGCCGCCGCCAGCATGGCGTTAATGGTGCCGCCCACGGTGATCCGGTCGAAAACGATCTGCGCGCCCTGCATTCTGCCCTTGGCGGTGATCATGGGGCCCCGTTCCTCCACCTCCGCGCCCATGGCCCGGAAAGCTTTCAAATGCTGGTCCACCGGCCGCGCCCCAATGGAGCAGCCGCCGGGATAGCCCACTTCCGCCTCGCCGCACCGGCCCAGCAGCGCGCCCAGCATATAATAACTGGCCCGCATCCGCTGGCTCAGCTTGTAAGGCACTTTACTGGAAAAAACAGTGCTCGCGTCCACGATCATCCGCCTGGCCGCGCGCTGATAATCCACCTGCGCGCCCAAGGCGCGCATGATGTCCACCAGCACCCGCACGTCCTCAATGTCCGGCAGGTTTTCAATGGCGCAGGGCTCGTCCGATAAAAGGGCCGCGGGAATCACCGCTACCGATGTGTTTTTCCCGCCTGAAACATACGTTTCACCCATCAGCGGTATGCCGCCCGTAATCAGCAGCTTGTACGAATCCATCCGATTCGTTCCTCCTCATAAAAAGGCATACAAAGATAAGGCACCATTTTCAGTATACCATATTATTTCAAATTTGTTAAGCACTTTTTTCTTTTCCATTCTGCCTTTTCCATTTTGCCCCCCTCTAATGAACAAAATGGCGCCGCCGCGCTTGCTTCCTTTTTGCGTTTGTGGTATATTTTGATAAACAAACGCAAGGGGGTGAAAAGCGATGAAGCGGATCTGGGCATGGCTGCTGACGCTGGCGCTGTTTTTGCCGGGCGTAGGCCGGGCGGAAAAGGCCGACAGCTTTCCCGCGTATTTCACGGTGCAATACAAAGTGGAGGAACGGACGATCAACAGCGGCCGCTGCTTCGTATCCAAGGAGCATATCGCCACCTCCCTGCCCCAGGCGGACGAGGAAATCAACGCCCTGGTGGACGCCTTTGACGAGGCCATGTCGGAGAATATGACGCCGGATAAAAGCAAAAATCCCAAGCGCAACAGCCGTTTGGACATCCACGTGGTCAACACCCGGTCGGGGGAAAGCGCGCTGAGCTTCCTGGTGCTGGCGCGGGAAAGCTACCAGCGCAAGCAGGTGCGGTCGCCCATCGCGGCCCGGGTGTACGATATGGAAACGGGCCAATTGATCACCCTGAACGATCTTTTTGACGAGGACAGTGAAGCCTGGGACCTGCTGGCGGAAACGGTGTATGAGGAATTGAGCGCCTATTTCCCCAAGCAGGAGGCCGATCCCGAAGCCTTAAGCGCCCTGTGCGCCAGGGAAGCGCTGCTGGAAACGCCCTTCATGTTAGGCCCCGTGTCGTTGAGCCTGCATTACGAAGCCCGCGTCCTGTATCCCGATCAGCCGTCGCTCATGCGGGTGACGGTGCCCTATAACGCCCTGGAAGGCATGATGACGGAGTACGGCCAAAAGCAGACTGACAATTCCAATTATAAAATGGTCGCGCTCACCTTTGACGACGGCCCCGCCTATTCCACCACCGCTACATTGCTCAACAACCTGCGCCATAACGGCGCCCAGGCCACCTTTTTCTTAGTGGGGGACCGCGTCGGGGAATACCAGGACATCGTGCTAAGGGAAAATGACGAAAACCATTCCCTGCAAAGCCACCATTACAAGCATACCGACACCAGCAAATCCACCATCGGCCGCATCCAGGCGTATACCGAAAAAATGTACGATACCATGACGGAAACCTTCGGCCTGGCCCCCTGGATGCTGCGGGCCCCCTACGGCATTTTCGATTATTTCATCAAGGCCAAGGTGAACCTGCCTTTTATCGAGTGGGACGTGGACACCAAGGACTGGACAGGCAAATCCTCCGCCGCGGTGCTCAGCGTGGTAAAGAGCGAAGTGAAGGACGGGTCCATCATCCTGATGCACGACATCAAGGAAAAGACCCCCGAATCGGGCCGCATGGTGGCGGAATGGCTGTATGGGCACGGCTATATGTGCGTCACCGTGGAAGAACTGTTCATCCATTACCGTCAGGATATGACGCCCAATAAAGTCTTTTACAGCGTGAGCACCAAGGGAGAGCAATAACATTCCCCTGTGCCGCGGGGATACATCAAAGAGAGGAATCGCGATTTATAATGAAAAAAACGGGCTGCCTGTTTGTCCTTCTGCTGGCGGCGTGCTGTTTGATCCTGTTCGTTTTCAAGCGTCCAAACAATACGGCGGCCGTCGCGCCCGTGACCGCGTCGGTGAAATATGAAAATCTCCCGGATGTGCTGCTGGTGAACGCCGATCATCCGCTCCCGGAGGATTTCGCGCCGAAGGAACTGGTGAATCTCTATGGACAGAAGCGCCATTTTCTGCTGGCGAACAGCTCCATCGAGCTGGAACGGGAAGCCTTTGAGGCGGCGAACCGCATGTTCAAGCTGGCGGAGGATGAGGATATGAACGGCTTTATCCTCACCAGCGGCTACCGCACCCGGGAAAGACAAGCGGAGCTTTTCGCGGAATCAACGGACGGCACGGCCCAGCGCCCCGGCTGCAGCGAGCACGAAACCGGCCTGGCCTTTGACGTGACCGCCCGGTACGATTCCGGCACGTTCGAGGATACGCCGCAATTCGCCTGGCTGTACGAACATTGCTGGGACTTCGGGTTCATCCTGCGCTATCCCAAAGGCAAAACGGATATCACGGGCATCGCCTACGAATCCTGGCACTACCGCTACGTTGGAGAGGAAGCGGCCAGGATCATCCGCGAAAACGGCTGGACGCTGGAAGAATACTTCGTGAACGCCGAGCGGAACGGCAGTATTTGATAGCATGAACGCGAAAAGAGCACGAGGGACCGTCCCCCGTGCTCTTTTCGCGTTCCATTGTTTATTCCAGGCTGGAAGAGGGCACGAACCCCCGCGTCATGGCCCCGTCCGCCAGGGCTTCCACGTAGGCCCAGGTTTCGCCGTTTTCCCAAATATAACCCAAGCACAGCACATACGTCCCGGCGGGCAGTTCCGCCACGGTGGGGCGGTTGTGAACGGGGTCGTCGGTGAGGCGGGCGGCATAGGCCAAGCGGCGGGCGGCGCTCTGGTATTCCAGATAGGGCACGCGCAGGCCCGTCTGGGGCAGGGCTTCTAAGCTCACAAAGCCGATGCGGTAATTGCCGTTGGACAGGGTGTAGCCGATCAGCACCCAATCCCCGTCAATACCGTACACCTGGCACAGGCCGCCGCCCATGGTGGCCCGGCTGCTGTTGGCGCGGTAATAATGGACGCCGGGGCCGGAGTACACGGGCCAGCTGCCGTCCAAATAGACATCCTGGGGCGCGGGCAGCCATCCGCTGGCGGTTTCGTGGTAGTAGGTGTTGGCCGCGCCGGTGACGGGAGCCGCTGTTCCATAAAAATTGTTGACGATCAACGGCTGGGGCGTAGCCGTGGGCTGGGGAACCGCCGTCACATACACGATGTTATACACCGGCGCGACACTCACGCAGACGTTTTGCGGGGGAGTGGGCTCGGGCGTGTATACCGGCGCGGGGGCGTTTCCGCCGTACAGGTGCTTGGACCAGACAAAGCCCCGCATGGGCCCGGAGGGCGTCTGCACCTCCACATAGGTCCAGGAGGCGCCCATGGCGGCAAGCACCGTCACCGCCGTGCCCTGGGGGATGGTGTACATCATTTTGTTGTTCATCACCGGGTCGTCCGTCACGCGGCAGTAATCGTCCGCGTAGGCGGTGTACGCCTGGAAGGCGAGGCTGTAATTGATGTTTCCTTTTAAATTGGTCAGGGTGTCCAGGGCCGTCCGGTAGATATAGCCGATGCGGTAATCGCCGCTGCTCAGGCCGTACCCGATCATCACCCAGTCCCCCGTCACCCCGTAAATGCGGCAACTGCCGCCGCCGTAGGAGGCTTTTCCGTTGTTGGCCCGCACGTATTCAAAGCCGGGGCCGGTATACACCGCCAAATTCACCTTTTTGCCAAAGCTGCCCGTGGCATAGGTATCCAGCACCGATTCCGCCGCCGCCGGAACCAGCAGCCCGGCCAATAATACCGCCGCCGCCATCAGACACAGCGCCCGTCGTTTCATTCGGGATCAGCTCCTTTCCCGCCCGTCATCGTTTCGTGATTGTAACATACTTGAAAGGATTTCACAATCATTTCCAATCGACCGATCTTTCGCGCCTTTCGATCAAAAGTCTTCTTTTGTGGCATAAAAATCCAAATCCTCCTTACTATGGATAAAAACGTACCATATTCGCCTTTTCTTCCTCAAAGATGAAATTTTTGCGCGAAACAAGGCAGGAAAAGGAGTATTCATGGTGAATAGAAGAAATTTGGGTTAGGATGATGCTTTTCTTTCGCCTTTGCCATACGATGGGAGAAAGCAAAAGAAAGGCTATGGTATATTTTTCCGAACCTTCATCACCAACACCATTATGAGGAGAATGGGGGAAAAGGGAATGGAAATGTCCGAAAGACTGCAGGCGCTGGCAACGGAAAAGGCCGCCATCCTGCACGGGGACGCCGAACGCATCGCCAAGCAGCATGCCGACGGCAAATGCACGGCCCGGGAGCGGGCCGCCAAGCTGTTTGACGCGGGCAGCTTTGTGGAAATGGACGCGCTCAAGCAGGACGGCAACTGCGTGGCCGGCTGCGGCACGGTGAACGGTCAGGCCGTTTATTGCTTCGCTCAGGATTTCGCTTCCGCCAGCGGGGCCATGACCAAGGCCCAGGCGGAGAAGATCCTGAAGACCCTGCGCATGGCGAGGCTCACCGGCGCGCCGGTGGTCGCGCTGCTGGACAGCGCGGGCGTCAAGCTGTCCGAAGGCATGGACGCTCTGCCCGCCTACGCGGAAATTTTAGGCGCGCTGGCAAGGCTTAGCGGCGTATGCCCGCTGATCAGCTGCGTGATGGGTCCCTGCCGGGGCCTGGCCGCCATGATCACCCAACTGACCGACTTTAACATCCAGGTGAAAAAGACCGGCGAAATCGCCCTGCACACCGCCCAGGTGATGAACAGTGAAAAGGGCCGGGAAAAGACCGCTCAGCAGCTCTTCGGCGCTGAAACCATGGATGCCCAGGGCGCGTGCGCGCTGACCGCCGCCACCGAAGAAGAAGCCCTGGCCCAGATTTCCGCCCTGATCGACCTGCTGCCCGCCTGCAACATGGAGGACGCGCCTCTTGCCGAGGGCGAGGACCTGAACCGCCTGCTTTCCGCCGACGATCCCGACAGCGCCGCGGCCCTCATGCAGGACTTAGCCGACGGCGGCATGCTGATCGAGCTGTACAAGGGCTACGGACCCGCTGTTCGCACGGCTCTGTGCCGGGTGGGCGGACGCACCGTGGGCCTGGTGGCCAATGATCACGCCGTGGATGGCGGACGCCTTTCCAGCCAGGACAGCCGCAAAGCGGCTCGCTTCGTGCGCCTGTGCGACTGCTACCAGATCCCCGTGATCTCCCTGGTGAATACCGACGGTTTGGCCGTGCCCCTGGCGGGCCATCAAGGCGCGCTGCTGCGCGGCGCTGCCGATCTGCTGTACGCCTACGCGGAAGCCACCGCCCCCAAGATCGCTATTATCACCGGCAGCGCCGTGGGCGCGGCCTATGTGGCTATGGGCGGCAAGTCCATCGCCGATATGAGCTACGCATGGCCCACCGCCGTGATTTCTCCCCTGACCAAGGAAGCCGCCGTGCAGACCCTGGACGGAGAAAAGCTGAACGCCGGGGAAAGCCGGGACGCTTTGGAAGAAGATTACGCCCAGCGCTTCGGCGCGCTTTCCGCCGCCAAGGCGGGCATCGTGGACGATGTGATCGAGCCCCGGGAAACCCGGAAGTACATCATCGCCGCCCTGGAACTGCTGGCCTCCAAGCATGACGTGAACCTGCCCAAGAAGCACGGCAACCTGCCGCTGTAAGGAGGGTTCGGGATGGATAGATTATCGCTGAGCCTGTCCACCATGGGCGTGGGCATGCTGGTGGTGTTCTCCGGTCTGGTGATCCTGATCGCCTGCATTTCGATTATGACCAGCATCACCGGCCGGAAAAAGGCCCCCAAAGTGGAAGCCGCCCCCGCGCCGAAAACCCCCGCGCCTGCCCCGGCTCCCGTTCAGGAGGAGCCGGAACCCGAAGGGGACGACGGCGAGATCATCGCCGCCATCACCGCCGCCATCGCCATGATCTGGCAGGCGGAAGGAAACGACAGCGGCTTTGTGGTGCGCCGCGTCCGCAGGGCGCAGGGCGGCACCGCCCGGGCCCGCGCCGCCAGGGAAGAACAGATTTTCAGTCACATGTAATTGGATATACAAGCTTTGCTGAAAATAGAGGAGGATTCATATCATGCGTAAATTCAATATCACCGTCAACGGCACCGCGTATGAAGTGGAAGTAGAAGAAGTGGCTGCGGGCGAAAGCACCGCCCCCAAGGCAGCTCCTGTGGCTGCCGCCCCTAAAGCGGCTCCCGCCGCCAAGCCTGCCGCCGCTCCCAAGGCCGCTGCCGCCCCCGTAGCCGCGGGCACCAAGGTGAACGCCCCCATGCCCGGCACCATCCTGGACGTAAAGGTCAGCCAGGGCCAGGCCGTCAAGAAGGGCGATATCCTTTTGATCCTCGAAGCCATGAAGATGGAAAACGAGATCCTGGCTCCCCAGGACGGCTCCATCGCTCAGGTGAACGTGAGCAAGGGCGCGTCCGTCAATTCCGGCGACGTGCTGGTGGTGCTGAACTGACATCGGAAGCTGATTCCTGAACTTCGGTGAAAGTGTGGAGTGTGAAGAGTGGAGTTTTATCTTGTTTTTTCTGAAACGAAAGCATGAAAATCACCATATAAACTCCATACTCCAAACTCCACCCTATAAAAAATGAAAGGAGCTTCTTCCGTGGAAACGCGATCCATCAATATCCTGGAAACGCTGGGAGACCTGGCAAGCGAATCCGGCATTGCCATGTTTCTGCGGGATCCGCTGGCCCTGGTCATGGTGGCTGTGGCCTGCCTATTGATTTATTTAGCCATCGTTAAGAAATTCGAGCCGCTCCTGCTGCTGCCCATCGCTTTCGGCATGCTGCTCACCAACCTTCTGGGCAGCGAGGTGTACCATGAAAGCCTGTTCGCGGGCGGCCATGCCAACTGGAGCCTGTTCGGCGGAGCCATATTGGTCAACTCAAAGGACATCGCCGGGCTGAAAGAGCTGGTGGAGCAAGGCGCTTTGGTGGTCAATAACGCCGGTGCGGTGCTGATCAACGGCAACGTGATCGGCCAGATCACCACCTCCTATTCCGTGGGCGCGCAGCTCACCGCTTTAGGCCAGCTGGTCGCCGAGGACGGCGTGACCATCTTGGCAGAAAGCACCTCCATCATCATCAAGGATTCCGCCGCCTTCATCAGCGACGGCCAGGTGTTCTCCTCCCTGGGCGTGCTGCTGGCCACCGCCGGTGAGAAAGTCACCCCCGGCCTGCTGGACTACCTGTACTTGGGCGTGAAGCTGGGCATTTATCCCTGCCTCATTTTCATCGGCGTGGGCGCGGGTACGGACTTCGGCCCCCTCATTGCCAACCCCAAGACGCTGCTTCTTGGCGCCGCCGCGCAGCTGGGCATTTTTATGACCTTCTTGGGCGCTTACTACCTCTTCGGCTTTACCACCGCTGAAGCGGGCGCCATCGGCATCATCGGCGGCGCGGACGGCCCCACCGCCATCTGGCTCACCGGCAAGCTGGCCCCCCACCTGCTGGGCCCCATCGCCGTGGCCGCTTACAGCTACATGGCCCTGGTGCCGGTCATTCAGCCGCCCATCATGAAGGCGCTCACCACCAAGAAGGAACGCCAGATCGTGATGCAGCAGCTCCGCCCCGTTTCCCACACCGAAAAGGTGATCTTCCCCATCGTGGTCACCATCCTGGTGTCCCTGCTGCTGCCCTCCGCCACTCCGTTGGTTGGGTGCCTCATGCTGGGCAACCTGATGCGTGAATGCGGCGTGGTGGAACGCCTGAACAAGACGGTGCAGAACGAGCTGATGAACATCGTCACCATCTTCCTGGGCATCACCGTGGGCGCGACCGCCACCGCCCAGACCTTCCTGCGCCTCCAGACCCTGGAAATTATCGCCCTGGGCGTGGTGGCCTTCGGCATGGGCACCGCCGGCGGCCTGCTGCTGGCCAAGCTCATGAACAAGCTCACCGGCGGCAAGATCAACCCGCTCATCGGTTCCGCGGGCGTTTCCGCCGTACCCATGGCGGCCCGCGTATCCCAGATGGTGGGCCAGAAGGAAAACCCCGCCAACTTCCTGCTCATGCACGCCATGGGCCCCAACGTGGCGGGCGTGATCGGTTCCGCTATCGCGGCGGGTGTGCTGCTGAGCATGTTCGGTTAAAAACACAAGGACAGAGTGTCGCGCGCCGCGAAAAATGCGGGCGCTTTGAGCGCTTGCCCGGACTGAAATCCGCGCGCTGGACTTTAAGCACTTTTTGAAAAACAAGATACATCAATCAGAGGAGGAAAAAAATATGACTATTACCAAGCATCAGAATGGGACCAATCTTGAAATTGCCCTGGAAGGCCGTTTGGATACCACCACCGCCCCGGAGCTGGAAGCGGAACTGAATCAATCCATGCCCGGCGCTGAAAGCTTGACCCTGGATTTTGCCAAGCTGGAATACATTTCTTCCGCCGGTCTGCGGGTGCTGCTTTCCGCCCACAAGGTCATGGCCCAAAAGGGCGGCATGAAGGTGATTCGTGCCAACGAAATCGTGATGGAAGTTTTCGAGGTGACCGGGTTTGCCGATATTTTGACCATTGAATAACGCAAAAGCGAAAGGAGTGCCTGACAATGAAATCGGATGTTATCAAGATTGACAATCAGGAGCATGGATTTTCCGAAGCGGTGAAAGAAGCGCAAAAGGTTGCCGCCTACAGAGGCTTGAATCAAAAGGATTCCCTGCGTCTCCAGCTGTGCACGGAGGAAGTGCTGAGCCTGGTGAGAAGCATTACAGGCGAAATTGAGGCCTCCTTCTGGATCGAGTTCAGTGGGTCGCAGTATGATTTGCATGTGTCTGCTAACACCGCGATGGATATGGAAAAGCGCATGCTTCTGCTGTCCGTTGCCACTTCCCGGCAAAATGAGGCGGCCAAGAGCTTCCTTGGAATGCTGCGGGATATTTTTGAGGAAACCATGGTGGTCGAAGTAAAGCAAAACAATCAGTATGTATACGATGGTCAGAACGAACACACAATCGTGTGCAGCGACCCTGAATGGGACGGCTATGAACATTCTACCTTAAAGAAGCTGGCGGACACGATCAAGGTCAGCATTCGCGGCGGAGCGGTAGAACTGACGGTGAGCAAGAAGTTTGCTTAAAAGGAGAATCATCATGGCGAAAGTTCAAATTACCGATACCATCCTGCGCGACGCGCACCAGAGCCAGGCGGCCACGCGCATGCGGCTGGATGAAATGCTGCCCGCCTGCGAAAAGCTGGA
>JAFXSH010000084.1 GCA_017525805.1 Clostridia bacterium
ATAAATAAACAATGTCACGCAAAGGGCTGTCAGCAGCATCCGCTTTTTGTCACGGCATTCCAACCGGTACATAAGGCAGGGGATCAGCAACAGGGCCGCAGGGTAAAACCCGGTGAGATGTACCAGCCCGCAAAACGCGGCGATCAGTCCCATCACCACATACACCTGCCGGTTGGCCGCCTTACCCAACGCGATTCGTTCTTCCGCCAGTTCCTGCCGGTGGAAGAGCGTATAAACCGCCAGGGCAGCCGCCGCAACGACCAGGGCCAGCCCCAGCAGGAACGGCCAGAACCCCGGTCCCGGCCCCTGCTCCGTCATATCCATGGGAAAACGGGACGAGGCACCCATCATACAGCCGCCCATGGCCAGCCCTGCAATACACACCACAAAATTGCAAAATTTCATGGAAATCATCCGATTACTCTCCTGTCAGAAGAAGCCGTAGCGATACCGTTATACCGCTGCGGCTTTTGATAAAGGAAGTACGGATCCGTTCTTCCGTACGTCCGATTGGTTTTACTTTTTCAGGAATTTGGCGTACATGGCATCGTCGTCTGCCATCATCTTGTCGCAGGCGTCGCCCACGATGGCAGTAGGATCGATCCCCTGCTTTTTGAAGTAATCCTTAAATTCTTTGCTGTTGCAGACCTTTTCAGCCGCCTTGCGCAGTACGTCCATCTTTTCCTTCGGCGTTCCTTTCGGCGCTACCAGAGCCGCCCAGGCGCGGATCGCCATAGGATGTCCCAGTTCCTTAAAGGTCGGAACGTTGGGATAGAATTCGCTGCGGGTATCCGCCATCACAGCCAGAATCTTCAGCGTGCCTGCATCGATCTGGCTCTTGAACACGCTGGGGTCCGCCAGGGTCGCGTCGATATGTTTGCCTGCCAGGGCAGCCGCAATGTCGGCGCTTCCTTTCGGATAGGGAACGTGTTTAAACTTTACGTCAAATTCCTTTTCAAAGTTCAGCGCGGCAATATGCCAGATGGCGCCGGTACCGGAGTTGCCCATGGAAATCTTGCCGGCATTGTCTTTTGCATATTTTACAAACTCATCCAGGGTATTGTACGGCGCTTCCTTCGTAACGATCAGGGCTGCGGGAGCCGCAATGGGCGCGCACACGGAAACATAATTCTTGTTGGTCACGTTGGCTTTGCCCTGATGGGGGAACATGGCCAGCTCTACCGTCACCATACCTAAGGTATGTCCGTCCGGTTTCGCCTTGGATAGTTCCACCATGCCGGTAATACCGCCGCCGTCCGGTTTATTTACGGGAACAAACTTGCTTCCCTTTAATTCCTTTTGCAGGAACGAGATCAGCCCGCGGGCACTGGTGTCCGTACCGCCGCCCGGCGCTTTCGGAATAATGACAGTAATGTCGCCGTCAGCCGGATACGCCGCTTTCTTTTCCGTGCTGCCGCCACAGCCGGCCACACCTAACAACATGGCTGTCAACATCAACAAGGTGATCAGTTTCTTCATAGCTTTTTCTCTCCTTTTACTTCATTAGAGTATTCTTATTTTATCACATGCTGCGCCTGGCTGCATCATGTATGTTCCCGGATCCTGAATTTACGGCACTGGGCAATCTCACGCCAGGTCAGAAACGCCACGGCAATGTTTTCCCGGTTATATGTGTAAGACACCCACAACCCGTTAAAGCTGTACGTTAAGGACGGATAACTGAATTCGCCCTTCCCTTTTTCCAGACGCAGGAACATCTCCCAGCGGCTGCCGTCTTCCCGGCCCATGAACAGGGCCAGCGGCGTGCGGGCGCCCCAGTTGCCCCGCACCGGGTTGCAGGCCAGAAACAGCCGGCCCCCCGGCACGCGGATCACATCAAATCCGCTGTTGTTATTGTACAGTTCCGTAGGCTGCGGGTCTGTCCAGTGTTTTCCTTCATCATCCGAAACGCTGCTGTAAATATAGCCTTCCGTGCTGCGCATATACATGTGCAGCCTTCCTTTGTCCTGCCAGAGGACCGGCTGGATCACGCCGCGCCCGTTAAAGCTCTGGGCGCTGAGAGGCGGCAGTTCGGAAGCCGTTACCGGCTCAGTCTTCCCGTGTTCCCCAGCTTCCGGCAAATTAAGCGCCAGCAGGTTCAGTCCCAGTAACGCGGTACGGTTCCAGGTGATGCCGTAATTATCGCTGTAATCGCAGAAGCACTGCCAGTCGCCCCGCTCAATGCTCCCTCCCGCGCAGATACGCCCGGAAGGAAGCAGGATGGGTTTTGTCCGCACCGGCCCGCGCCCTCCGGTGGAGTCGCCCGGTACCAGCGGCCGGGGATGTCCCCAATATACCGGGTCCGTCCGGCTCAGCATGACCATGGTCTTCCAGTCCGCAATTTTATTCCCGGTTTTGAAAAACAGCAGCACATGCTCGTGCTGGACCAGCAGCACCGGGTTCCAGCAGGCTTCCGGCATGTTCGTGATGCAGACCGGTTCCGTCCAGTCGCAGGATACCTCCAACGTTTCCTGCACACGACCGTCATGGATATGCTCCCG
>JAFXSH010000085.1 GCA_017525805.1 Clostridia bacterium
CCGGCGACGGATTCCAGGGCGGTGCCTATTTACCAGACCACTTCCTATGTGTTCCACAACAGCCAGCACGCAGCGGACCGGTTCGGTTTGAAAGATGCCGGCAACATTTACGGACGGCTGACCAATTCCACCCAGGATGTGCTGGAAAAACGGCTGGCTGCACTGGAAGGAGGCAGCGCTGCGCTGGCCCTTGCCTCCGGCGCAGCGGCGGTGACCTACGCTGTGCAGGCACTGGCGGCTGACGGCGGGCATATCGTGGCCCAGAAGACCATCTACGGCGGCAGTTTCAATCTGTTGGAACACACGCTGCCTGCTTTCGGCATCAACACGACTTTTGTAGATGCTCATAACCTGAGTGAAGTGGAAAACGCCATTCAGGAAAACACCCGGGCGATTTACCTGGAAACCCTGGGCAATCCCAACAGCGATATTCCCGATATCGATGCTGTTGCAGAAATTGCCCATAAGCACGGCCTGCCCTTGGTCATCGACAATACCTTCGGCACCCCGTATCTGATCCGTCCCATCGAACACGGCGCAGATGTAGTGATCCATTCCGCTACAAAATTTATCGGCGGACACGGTACAACTCTGGGCGGCATCATCGTGGACGGCGGGAAGTTCGACTGGAAGAAGAGCGGTAAGTTCCCCAATATCGCAGACCCGAACCCCAGTTATCATGGCGTATCTTTCTATGACGCTGTGGGTCCTGCTGCTTTCGTAACCTACATCCGTGCTATCCTGTTGCGGGACACCGGCGCCTGCATCTCTCCTTTCAACGCCTTCCTGCTGCTTCAGGGGGTAGAAACGTTATCGCTGCGGCTGGAACGCCATGCGGAAAATACGAAGAAGGTGGTGGAATACCTGAGTGCCCATCCGCTGGTAGAAAGCGTAAGCCATCCGTCTTTACCCGGACATCCGGATCATGCGTTGTATGAGAAATACTTCCCCAACGGCGGCGCCTCCATCTTCACCTTTGAAATCAAAGGCGGGCAGGAAGCAGCATGGAAGTTTATTGACAGCCTGAAAATATTCTCCCTGCTGGCAAACGTGGCCGATGTAAAGAGCCTGGTGATCCATCCGGCTTCTACCACCCACTCCCAGCTGACAGAAGCAGAACTGAAAGACCAGGGCATCACGCCCAGCACTATCCGACTTTCCATCGGCACGGAGCACATTGACGACATCATTGCGGATCTGGAAAACGGGTTTGCGGCGATAAAATAAAAACGATATAATAATACCGGAATTTGATTGCAAAATTACCCTGCGCAGCGTCACGGTAATCACGTGGCGCTGCCACGGGGTTTCTCCGTTTCTGTAAATGAAAAATGGAAAGAGGTAAGCGTTTATGAAAATTGCAAAACTTACAATAGCGATACTGTTAAGCGTTGCGTTGCTCCTGCTGGCAGGCTGCGGCGGGGAAAAGAAACAGGAACAGAAGCCTGCGGAAAAACCGAAGGCCGCGCAGACGTTGAAAGTGGGAATGGACGCGGCGTATCCGCCGTTTGGTTCCCAGGATGTAACATCGAAAGAGTATGTGGGCTTTGATGTGGATGTAATCAAAGCGATCGGCGCGGCGGAAGGTTTTAACGTGACGATTCACAATATCCCTTTTGACGGGCTAATCCCCGCTCTGCAGGCAGGCAATATTGACGTGGCCATCAACGACATTACCATTAATGAAGACAGGGCCAAAAGCGTAGACTTTTCCAAACGGTATTACATCGCCGGCCTGGGCGTGGTAGTAAAGAAGGATAACAATTCCATTAAGACCGAAAAAGATCTGGAAGGGAAGCGGCTGGGTGTATCCATCGGTTCTACCGGGGAAGAAGCAGCTCGTAAGATTCCCGGCGC
>JAFXSH010000086.1 GCA_017525805.1 Clostridia bacterium
CGGAGGAAAATTCATTGACGACAACACCCTGTCCGTTCACATGAGCAGGCTTCGGGAAAAGGTAGGCGCGGATCACATCCGCACCGTGCGGGGAGTGGGGTATCAATGGTCGGATATGTGATCAGCGGGGTGCTGGCGGTCATCGCGGCTGTGTTGGCGATCCGCCTGCTGATGCAAAAAAAACGGATGGAACGATTGGCGGAGCAGATGGAGGATTATCTGACAGGCATCGGAAAGCCGCTTTCCTATTCCTTGAAGGAAGATGCGGTAGCCCCGCTGGAGAATGCCGCCGCCGAAATGGAAAACCGCATTGAGGTGGAGAAAGAACGGTATCAACAGGAGGCCCGGCGCACCAGCGATCTGACCGCGGATATTTCTCATCAGCTCAAAACGCCGCTTGCCTCCCTGCGGCTGTTCGTGGAAATGGACGAAAGCCCTCACATGGCGCAGGAAATCAGCCAGATCGAACGGATGGAAACGCTGATCGGCAGCCTTTTGCGGTTGGAAAAACTGTGCGCGGACGGGTATGAATTCTCTTTTGCCGAACATTCCATCCGGCCTTTGATTCAGGAGGTCTGGAACCGGCTTCAGCCGCTGTGGCCGGAAAAAGAAATCGTCCTGGATGGCGACGCCGTGATCCGCTGCGATGAAAAATGGCTGTCCGAAGCTTTTTTGAACCTGCTGAAAAACGCCTGCGAGCATACGGAAGAAAACGGAAGAATCACCGTTCGCCTGGAGCAGACTGAACGGGCGTTTTACTGCACCGTCGAAGATAACGGCGGCGGGGTATCAGAAAATGATTTGCCCCACCTGTTTGAGCGCTTCTACCGTGCGGAAGGACAGAAACAAAGCGGCGCGGGCCTGGGCCTCGCTATTGTGAAGGAAATCATCTTTCGACATCATGGGCATATCACAGCAGAAAATACCAAGAATGGTTTGAAGTTTTCAATCTCCATACCGATATTGAATCTCACAAAATCATAAGCCGCCTTTCTTGGAGGGGGTGCGGGGGGAACCATTCTTTGGGCTCCAAAGAATGGTTCCCCCCGCCGTTCTCCTCGTCCCCCTACCTTACGAAATCGTAAGGTAAAAGTCACCTGAAAGTAAGGTTGGTTTGGTAGGATATTGTCAGAAGGAGGAATGATTTATGGAAATCTTACGCTGTGAAAGCCTGACGAAAACCTACCAGAGCGGCGGCACGCCGGTGCATGCCTTGCAAAACGTAACTTTGACCTTCTCCCAGGGCTCCTTTACCGCCGTGACGGGGAAAAGCGGCAGCGGCAAATCCACCCTGCTGCATATGCTCTCCGGTCTGGATCGGCCCACGGGCGGCAAGGTGATCTACCAGGACAACGACCTATCCAAATACAACGACAACCAGCTTTCCGTTCTGCGCAGGAGGCGGTTCGGGTTCGTTTTCCAAAGCTATAACCTGGTGCGGGAGCTGACCGCTCAGGAAAATATTCTGCTGCCTGTAATGCTGGACAGCCGCAAGCCTGACGAAAACCACCTGAACCGGCTGATCGAAATCCTTGGCATCGGCGACCGGCTCTCCCATTTGCCGGGGGCCATAAGCGGCGGGCAGCAGCAGCGGGTGTGCATCGCGCGGGCCCTGGCGAACAAGCCCGCCATCCTCTTTGCAGACGAGCCCACGGGCAACCTGGACGGCAAAACGGGGCGGGAGGTGCTGACCCTCCTGCGCACTGTCAGTCAGGAATTGGGCATCACCATGATCCTGGTGACCCATGATTTGGGCGTGGCGGAGCAGGCTGAGCGCATCATCCGTTTAGAAGATGGAATGGTTGCTGACGACAGCGGGACGGTGGTGATCCCATGAAACGCCTCACCATGAACCAGGTTGCGAAAGCCAGCCTGAAAGCCAACAAAAAGGCCTATCTCAGTCTCGCCATCGGCATACTCCTTTCGGTGTATCTGTGTACGGCGGCGGTGCTGGGAGCTTACGGCACAATTCAGGCGCACCAGCAGAAAATCATTGAGCGGGTGGGTTATATCGACGCTTTTATCCTGAACTGCGCCAGCGTATCCGATGAAACCGTGCGCAGCAGCGGATGGTTTGCCCGCGTGGGCAAGGTGTTCGTCACCGCCCAGATCGACAAAACAGGATTGTATGCGGGGTATTACGACGAGGAAGCCATGAACCTGATGCCGAGAATATGTCTGGAAGGCCGCTTGCCGGAAGCCCCCGGCGAAATCGCCCTGGAGGAAACCGCGCTGGCCCAGCTTCGCCTGGATATTGGGGTGGGCGATCAGGTCACCTGGACCATGCAGCCCCTGGCTGGCTTGCCGGAGGAAAGGACCTATACCTTAGTGGGTGTACTGAATGATCAATCCCCCTATATGGAAAGCTACGGCTCCATGATCTCAGACCACGGAACGCCTGAATGGCCCAACGCCTTGGTGTATCCCCAGGATACGCCTTTTCAAACGGGCGACCCTGCCGTTCACCGGGTACTTACCTATGCGCCGCTGGTCACCTATTCCCGGTTCACCCATTCCGACGCTTACGAAGATTGGGGCTACACTTTTATTGCCATCAGCAGGTCCAAAGGACAGGCCACCTGGAGCGACCCGGCGCTGGAAGACCTGAACGAATACGCCGGACAATCCATGGTCTGGTGGATCATGGGCGGGGCGCTGCTGCTGGCCTGCGGCATCGGCATCTCCAGTGCCATGGAAAGCATGCTGGCCCAGAAAACGGAGGAGATCGGGATGCTCCGTGCCGTGGGCGCTACCCGGCGGCAGATCCGGCGCTTGTTCGGGCGGGACGGATGGCTTTTATGCCTCATCGCTCTGCCTATCGGTATCGGGCTTGGCATCGTCACCGTGTGGGTCATTTCCCGATTTGCGGAAGGGACGATCCTGTTCCGCCTGAACGTCTGGCTGCTTGTGCCGGTGGCGGCGCTCAGCGCCTTGTGCGTGTTCCTGTCCTCAAGGCTTCCGCTGAAAAGGGCATCCCGGCAAACGCCCATGGGGGTACTGCGAGATACGGGGATGCTGCGCAAAGCCAAGCGCTTCCAAAGCAAAAAGCAGTTCCGGGCTACAAACCTCATTGCCAGCCGCCAAACCCGGCTGCATCCCTTGCGGCAGGCGGGCGCTTCGGCGATGGTGGCGCTGACGCTGCTGCTCACCGCCATCCTGTCGGAAGCGTTTCTGTACCGATCGGGGTATCAGCCCGCCTATGATTTTTATATCCAGCCCGTCAACGTGCATTATACCACTGTCACGTCGGGTTCCCTGCATTTTGCCGGTCAGGCAGCGAAGGAAAACGTGCTGACGGAGCAGGATATGCAGCAAATTCGCGCCATTGAAAACGTACAGTCCGTCACGGTGGAAACGTCGGCGGATATCCTGTTGGAATTGAACGAAAACGAAGTTCCCCAATACTTCCGGGATTACTATACGGAGGAACGGCTCATTGCCGGGATGAGCATAAATGACGAATCTGCGCTGCATTACACCTTTCATAACGCGGTCATGCCCTTTATTTTCACCAATTCCCTGGCTTATCTGCTGGAGGACACGCCGGATCAGGTAACCGATTTAACGGACGAATACCGCGTCTGGAACGCAAAAGCCTTTCAGGAAATGCAGGCGGCTCAAAAGGCCTTAGGCGTCATGGGCAAGCTGATCCCCCTGACCGTCGAAACCGTTGACGTGAACGACCCCGAATTTCAGCGGGGCGTGGTGGATGGAAAAATCAATCTCGCCGCCCTGGACGCGGGGCAGGAGGTATTGGTCTATGCCCCCACGCTGGGCTACTGGGAAACGGTGGAACACGGCGAAACCGTGGGCAACACCGCCGGGGAGGACTTTGGAAAGTACCACCCGGACGCCAAGCTGAAGGGCATGGCCGTCAACGATTATTTCCGGGCCGGGCAATCCCTGTCCCTGATCCAGGCGCTGACGGAGCCCGATAACCGGTCCACGAATTTCAGTTCCGCACCCTATACCCTGGCGGAACTGGAAAACATGGAGCAAGCCTATCGCAGTCTTCATACGGATAAGACCGCCGTGACAGTCGGCGCGGTGCTGGAGAGTGCGCCGCTGGGAAGGAATGGCCTGTGCCTGATGACCACGGAAAAGGGGCTGCGTGCTCTGGGCTTTGCGCCCACCCAGCCAACCTTTGTCAATATCACCTTAACGGGCGAGGTGGACCGGGCGACGGAAGAAGCCATCCAGCGCCGCCTGGAAACCATCGCTTCCCGGGCCGGGATGGAGGTTGTCAACCGCATGGCAAACGCCCGGGAAAACGCCCGGCAGCAGCGGAAGACCGAACTGGTCTTCTTGGGCGTGATCATCCTGTTCTTCGCCGTGGCTGTATCCATGCAGGTAAGCAGCGCTGGACGGCGCATCCGGGCGGATCAGCGCATGATCGGCACCCTCCGGGCCGTAGGCGCGGACGAAAGCGCCCTGCTGGGCTGCTATCGCCTGCCCATGATGGTGACCACCGCCGCGGGGCTGCTGCTGGCGATCTGCCTGTTCATCCTCATGGGCACGGTCTGGAAAAATTATTTTCTGATGGGTCGCCACGCGGCCATCATCCTGCCGCTGATGATCCTCCTGGCGGCGCTGTGCGCCCTGTGCTGCATGAGCGGCGTGAAAACGCGGCTTCGGCAGGTATTGAACAGAAGCGTGGTTGAGAACATCAGAGAACTGTAGGCTGAAATGAGAGTGGAGAGTTGAGATTTATATAGCCTGCTATAAAAGAAACCACGAACATACATCTTATCAGGCATACTTAATCTCAACTCCCCGCTCTCAACTCCTGTAGAAAGGAAAAACATGAATAGGAAATACATAATCGCGGTACTGCTGACCGCTTTCCTTCTCATACCATTTTTTGCCGCGCAGTCAGAGGAAAAAGCCGATTTTGAAATCGACCAGCGCAGGGTGCTGCAAGGCATGAACCGTTCCTGGCTGCAAGGGTATGAACCAACGATTTCCAACAATTATCTTTCCATGGTGCTTCCCATTCTGTCCGATCAGGCGGAAGGAAGCATCCAGACTGAATGGATCGTGCTGCACGAAAGCGCGTCTCCCTTCAAGCCACAAACCATGTATGTGAAGACCCAGCGGGCGGAAAGCGGCGTCTATGCCGTGCGGCTGAACTTAGCGATGTACGCCGACCGGCGGAACGGTGATTATCCCTGTGTCATCCGGATCACCGGACATGCGAAATCAGGAAAGCTTCTGATGTCAGAAATCCCGTATACCCTCCGCGTCCGGGACGGCCTGCCTACCAATGAAACCCTCCGCATGGCAATCCATGACGTGGAAACCGATTTGAACGTGGGCGAGGACGGCTGCATCCGTGCCGTCCTCCGAAATCCCTGTCAGACCGTCGCGTATGAGCAACCGGTTTTGCATATCACCGACCCGACCGGAGACATCATTCCCCGGGAAGTGGATGTGCTGTATCTGCCCGATCTGGCTCCCGGCGAAAGCGTACAGGTGGAATACCCTGTGGCGGTGCTGGGGAAAGCATCGGTCGCCCGACATTGCCTGAAATTCGATCTCACCTGGACAGCCTTAGAGCAAAATGTTTCCCAAACGGAGAGCTACACAGTGCCGGTCAAGCAGGAAATCCGCCTGGAGCAGGGCGGGCTCAAAATGGCTTCCAGCGTTATTGCCGGGGATTCCGTCACCCTCTCCCTGCCCCTCATGAACATGGGCAAATCGGATATTATCAACGTCCTGGCCACCGTTGCCCTGCCCGGCATAACGGAACGGCAGGCCGTGCTGGTGGGCACGATTGCTCCTGGCGAAACCCGGCAGGCGCAAATCACCCTTACCACTGGCAAAGACGTATCCGGCGATTTTCAAGGAACACTCACCGTGGAAGGGGAGGACAACGACGGAAATCCTGTTTCCTTCTCTCTGCCAGTCAGCCTGACGGTGGAAAAGCCTGTCAGCCAAACCGCAACCACAGGCGAAACGACACTGAAAGATGAAAAAACGCCGCTGCTGGTTTACGGGCTGGCCGGAGGATGCGGGTTGTTTTTTGCGGCCTTTCTCCTGCAAGGAATCTTGTTGAGAAGGAAGATTCGTCGATTGGAAGAAGAAAAGCTATAACAAAACTTAGAAAGCAGCCTCTCCAGATTTTTCTTTCTGGAGAGACTGTTCGCATTCCTATGATGTGGTGGGTAAAAGGATATATGAAGTCATTGCTTCTCTACTTTCACGAAAAACAATTAAACCGGATTACTATGATTATAATATCTATTGAGGATTGTTGGAGTAAGCAGGGGTATTGCGATGATCTCATGCGATTTGGCATTGAGCCGCAAATGATCATTGCCGATGAAGAAGCAACTGCTGATGAAAAAAGCTGGTGGGGAATACCCGTAAACACCGTTGAAGCACTGACGCAGTATAAAAAAGAACAATTCCTGTCCATTGTTCCTATTGACAGATGGCTGGAAGGTAATCCAGGACGCGGTGGACGTCGTCGATATCATGAAGCCTATTTACAATTTCAAGGCATCCGAGTGAGCCTTGCTGACCGGATGCCGGAAAGGAGACACAGATGGATTTACCTGTAGTCGACATGGCGCAGACCGGTCAGAATAATCAGTCGCTGCGACAGCAGCGCGGTATTACCGTCCGCCAGTTGCAGGGGATACTGGGTTTTGCAACGCCTCAAGCAATTTATAACTGGCAGCATGGTGTTTCTTAGCCTACAGTGGATAATCTCGTGGCGCTTGCATCGATCTTTGCCGTGCCTGTTGAAACGATCCTGGAAATCCGCGCCAATGCAAGACAATAAAACTATCTTATGTGTTTTTCGCGCATGAATACCTATACCTTAAGCAGAAAACTCCGACAGAAGAACTCCAATGGCCCAACCGTGCCCAAACAGGATTATCACGCATTATCACGTATTGGTAAAATTGCTTCAAATATCTGTACAGATTATCACGGTATTTTGTACATTATCACCAGATTTCAGGGAAATACCGGAGTTCAAATCTCTCCACCCAGACTGAAAGAAGTCTTGAAACGTAACAGTTTCAAGGCTTTTTTGTTTGTACCCCAACCGTGCCCAACGGATGGTTAAAGGCGGGTTCCGCGCTTCTGTGAACAATGGTCT
Organism: Clostridia bacterium; assembly: GCA_017525805.1. The sequence continues at coordinate 7,112 of JAFXSH010000086.1, forward strand.
ACGCTTTTTATACGATTTTTTGAACCTTTTTTTCGATTAATCTGCTCTTTTTTGGTATTGCGCCTTGCCTGCGGGCCGCTGATCCTGTATAATAGAAAATATGGAAAATATACTCCCGAATACATAATTGCCGCAAGGATCATAGATCACGCCGAATCAACCGGCGAGGAGGGAACGTCATGAAAAAAGCGGGAATCAAAAAGAAATGGTTTATGGGGCTTCTGGCGCTGGGGCTGCTGCTTACTTTCATGGCGAGCGGCAGCGCCAACGGGCTCGACATCGCCGTTTTTTGCAAGTGGAACGAGGACGACCCGAATGGGGCCTCCGTATTGCTGTACATCGAAAGCATACAGGAGGGCGAGGGAGGCTTCTTTGAAGAGATCGTGGGCACTGCGGATGCGGTGTTCCGGGAAAGCACCGCCTCCTGCATGGAGGATGGGGATGATATCTATGATGTGGTCAATCCCAGCTTTAACAGCGACTGGCAGGACCTGACGTTCAGCGGAGGCACGCTGACGAAAACGGCCCTGAGGACGGGGCACAGCCTGACACATATGCCGTATCAGGCGCCCGCCACCTGCGTGGACTGGGGGCATGTGGAGTGCTATTTCTGTAGTCAATGCGAGGGGTCGTTCAGTGAGGACGATAAATGGAGCAACGAACCCATCGAGAACCCGGATATCGACCCGCTGGACCCCGACGATGTGACCCGGCATCTGTGGGGGGATCAACCCGAATGGAATTGGAACTACGATCATACGTCGGTGGAAGTGACGTTTTCGTGCAACCGGGACCCGGAAAACGAGCATACATATACGATGACCGTGACCAATATCAGCGACGACGGGACGACGGCGGACTGCACGGGCCCCAAGGAAAAGACCTACACGGCCATAGCGGAGCTGTGCGGGAAACAGTATACCGGCACCGATGCGGTGGCGGTGGAGCCGGTGGATCACGAATACGAGGAGTTCCTGGAGACGGTAACGCCCACGTGTCAGGCGGGCGGGTACGACGTGTACCAGTGCAAGTGGTGCACCGAGACCACCCATAAAAACGAAACGCAGGCGGTAGATCACGATTATACCGAGTTGGTAGAGACTGTGGTCCCCACCTGTCAGGCGGGTGGGTATGACGTGTATCAGTGCAAATGGTGCACGGAAACCACTCATAAGAACGAAACGCAGGCAGTGGATCACGATTATACGGAATTACTGGAGACGATAGCGGCGACGACGTGCCAGGAGGGCGGATACGACGTGTACCAGTGCAAGTGGTGCACGGAGACCACCCATAAAAACCCGACTGCGCCGCTGGTGCACGATTACTCGGAATTCGTGGAGGCGGTAGCGGCAACGACGTGTCAGGCGGGCGGATACGACGTGTACCAGTGCAAGTGGTGCACGGAGACCACCCATAAAAGCCCGACTGCGCCGCTGGCGCACGTGTATGACGTTTTCATGGAGACGGCAGCCCCCACCTGCCAGGCGGGCGGGTACGACATTTACAAGTGTAAATGGTGCAACGCGACCACGCACAAGAACGAAACGGCGGCGGTGGATCACGATTATACCGAACTGGTAGAGACCGTGGCCCCCACCTGTCAGGCGGGAGGGTACGATATCTATCGGTGCGAATGGTGCGAGGAGACCACGCGTAAAAACGACACAGCCCCGCTGGATCACGATTATACCGAAC
>JAFXSH010000087.1 GCA_017525805.1 Clostridia bacterium
CCTATGATGTTGAGAAGATTCATTCCCAACGAGGCCAGCATGGATAATTTCGTATTGCCTGCTGCCCTGAATATGGCTGCCGCAGAATAGTAGACCGCCAGGAACGGGAAGGACGCCGAGGTATACGCCAGGTATTTGACCGCGTCTTCCATAACATCCCTGTCAACCGTTCCGAAGATAACTGACAACAGGGTATCCCCCTGCAGCAAAAACGCCGCGGAGATGAACAGCATTACCGATGTTGTCATAAAAAGCAGCTGCCCGCCGCTTTTGCCAGCCAGCTTATAATCGCCGCTGCCGATGGACTGCGCGCAAACCACAGTACCGCCGGCAGTAAGCGCAAACAGCACCTGTATCACCAGATAGTTTACAGAATCAACAAGGGATACACCGGAAACAGCAGCTTCCCCCACATACGCGACCATCATTACGTCCACCATCCCTACCAGGACGGACAGGAGCTGTTCCACCACAAGGGGCCATAGCAACTGGATCAAATGGTGTCTGTCAAATAATAATTCCGTATCTTTCGGTTTTTCAATAGGTTTCATTTGCTTTCATTCAACAAGCCGTACCCTTTCCTATTATTTACCCGTTTCCTTCCAAAAACGCCAGCCGTCTGGCTTCCGCATCACTGTGGCCTTCCGCCTTAAAGCGCGCAATGTTCTGCATCATGGCCTTGTATTCTCTGGGGATGACTTTCGTAAAACGCTGCACTGTGTCTTCCCATGTATCCAGCAGGCGTTTTGCCAGGGGGCTTCCGGTAAACTCCAGATGCCGCTCCACAATGGCTTTCACTTCATCCTGTTCTGCGGCGTCTTCCAGTTTTTCCAGTTCCACCAGATCCCGGTTGCACAGCTCGGACTGCATATCCAGCACGTAAGCCACACCGCCGGACATGCCTGCGGCAAAGTTGCGTCCGATCTTTCCCAGGATCACCGCACGGCCGCCGGTCATATATTCGCAGCCGTGGTTGCCGATGCCTTCCACCACCGCCGTGGCCCCGCTGTTACGTACGCAGAACCGTTCCCCGGCCTGGCCGTTGATATACACCTCGCCGCCGGTAGCCCCAAAGCAGGCCACGTTGCCGATGATCACATTTGCTTCTGCCGCAAAGGAAACCTCACGGGGCGGGAACACCATCAGCCGGCCTCCGGACAGTCCTTTGCCCAGATAGTCGTTGGCATCCCCTTCCAGGGAAAGGGTCAGGCCTTTCGGGATAAAGGCGCCGAAGCTCTGGCCTGCCGAACCCACAAAAGACAGTTTGATGGTATCCTCCGGCAGTCCTTCTTCCCCGTAACGGCGGGTAATCTCGCTGCCCAGAATAGTACCCGTTACACGGTTGGTATTCTGGATGCGCAGCCGGGCCCGGATGGTCTTTTTGCAGTCCAGCGCCGGCTTGCACATGCGGACCAGTTTGGACATATCCAGGGTTTCCCCGATGTTGTGCTTCTGCCGGTGCAGACAGCGGTGTCCCACTTCCGTGTCCGTATAGGGACGGAACAGCAGACGGTCCA
>JAFXSH010000088.1 GCA_017525805.1 Clostridia bacterium
AGGGAGAGAAACAACCATGAACGCATCCAACGAAAACACCGCATTGCGCGTTGACGTTGAAAAGACGAAAGCCTATTACAGCGCCTTTCGCGAGGAAGATTTGTGCGACTGCGAAGGCTGCCGGTATTACCGCGCCCACGTCCGGCACGCGTTCCCAATAATTGCCGATTATTTTGATTCATTGGGCATGGACATTGCCAAGCCCTTCCACGTTTCCTATGTGGTGCTGAAAAAAGAAAACAAGATGCTCTATATAGCCTGCTGTTATGTGGCCTTTGGCGATTGTGGCCTGGATTTCAGCCAGACGATTGACGGCATGGTGCTGACCCGCGCCGGGGCTTGCCCTGATTCCGGTGTAGAGGAACCGCATATTGAGCTGGAAATCGAGGAATTGACGATGCGTTATTCGAAGGAGGAATAGAAAATGATCAAACGGATTTGCGCTTATTTGCTTTCCATTTGCCTGATCCTGTGCGCCTTACAGCCGGGATCGGCGGAAACGGATGCAGACTTCTATGAAAAGCTCGATCAGCTCTGGGAGGAATACGGGGACAGGGATTATCATTATCAGGAATATGAAAAGCTCTATTTCGCCGTGATCGAAAAGGTGGGTGGGCCGGAAACGGCGGGTTTTGCGCTGCTTCCTTCCTGCGAACAGTCGTTGTTTATCGTTTTGATTCTGGACATGGAGATCCAGAACGGCGGGCTGGCCCAATTCTTTTGGAACAATGGAGCGCTGTACGCCGCGCTGGTGCCGGACGCGCTCACGGAAACCGGGCTTGAAGACGTAAGGGAATTGTATGAAGCTTTTCTCCGTGAAAACGGCATCACCCTGGATGAGATCGACGCCCTGCGCGAAACCGACCCCACGATGACGGAGATTTATTCCCGGCATCCGTTTGATGCATTTGACTACCGCTATATGGAGATTTGGGCGAAAACGGATTTGAACCAGCGCTTTCTGGATTTTGCCGCGCAGCATCCGGAAATCTACGAAAACAAAAAGGCGGCAGCGGCTGAACCCTCGCAGCAGCCCGCGTATTCACTGGAACAGCTTCAGGAGGGCCTGCAGACGCTGCTTGGTCTGTTCGGCGTTCAAAGCGAAACGAAGCATGAACCGGAAATGACGGATCAGGAAGTGGTGCAAGCCCTGCAAAACGTCGGTATCCAGGTGCCTGACGGAGCGGCGGAGGCAACGCGAAAAAGGATGGACGAATGGGACGCGTACAGTGAGCGGCTGGGTATGACAGCGATTCAGCACAGCGCCCGGGAATACGCGGCCAATCTCCTTGTCTATATCGGGATGGGCAAATATGATTATACTTCCTATACTTGGACGCCCACGGCCTCCGACGTGTATGCGTTTGACGCCGAAGTATTCGATATAGGAAACATGTACGCCCTCTTTTTGCAGGGCGTAGCTTCCATCGTGCCGGGGTTTGATTACCAGGACGTGACGGAAACGCTGGAGGAGAACGAAGTTCATCCCACGCTGGAAGAAATGATTGCGGCAGGAGGCTTTATTTCCGAGGGTACAAAAACGGTGTCCTTCACCCTGAACGGGCATGGATATCAAAAAGAGCTGGAATATTACGGCGATTGGTTCAACGAGGAAGCCATTGCCTGGATTAATGCGGTATTGGAGCAGGAAGGCTTTGACGGCAGGCTGTATGAATTCTACGACAGCTGGCAGAGCGTGATCCTGATTTACGGAAGCGAGGAAAAAGCGGATCAATTGGGGCAGCTTCTGAATTGAATGAGAGAATAACAGCCGATGGGAGGGAACCGCATGAAACGATGCTTCTTCATTTTTCTGCTGATCCTGTGCCTGCTGCCTTATCTGGCATGGGCAGAGGAAGGCAAGCCCCTGTACGCCGTGAAGGACGAAAACGGCCTGTGGGGGTATATCGACTGCAAGGGGAATCTGGTTATTCCCGGTACGTTCACCAATGCCGATGATTTCCGGGGCAATTACGCGCTGGCGCGGCTGATTCCGGAGGGGGAACCTGTAACAGAATACGGATACTTCGGGATCATTGATGTGTATGGTCAGTGGGTGCTGCCGCCGGAGTATTATGATATTCTGTCTTATAGCGATTCCGGGAATTATGCCGGAGGCCGGGATACGGGAATCTATCTTGTGGTGGATGAATGGGGAAAAGACCACAAAGAAGGCTTTTTCGACATCCCCTCCGGCTTTTTTTCAGGGCTTATCTATGACGAAGTTGAATTGGAATGGACCAACGATATGGACGCGGAGCTGATTTGCGTGGAAGTGGATGATCTGAAAGGCTTTGTCCGCAGGGCCACGGGTGAAACCGTAATCCCCTGTCAGCTTGACCCTCTCTACCGGTATGGTTTCGACGGAGATTACTGCGCTGCATTGCCTGCGGATGCGGATGATCCGAACGCTTGGATTCTGTTCGACCGACAGGGGAATCAAGTGCCGCTGCCGGAAAACTGCTTCATTTCCAACGGCAGAATGATTGTACAGTGTGAAGAATTGATTCCCGTTCGGAACGCGGAAAGCGGCCTGTACGGGTACATTGACGGAACGGGAAAGCTGGTCATCCCCTGCCAGTACCTGTACGCTTTTGAGTTCCGGGAGGAGCGGGCCTGCGTGGAGCTGAAAGCTGAGGAAGGGGCGGAAGAATGGGCGGTGATCACGCCGGAAAACGAAATCGTGCTCATACGGCATGGACAAGCCAACAGCAGAACCGGCAGCGCGTATTACTCCCATGGATTATTGCCCCTTGGCATGGAGGAGGACGGCAGCGTGCCCTTTGTTGATCGGGATGGAAACGAAGTATTCCGGCTTGATATTCCGGGGCTTATGTACATCGGCGAGCTGAAGGAAAACGGCGTAGCTTTTTATGCCGCGGCTATTGATTCCAGTGAATATGAGCATGGCATTGGCTTATTCAACGTCCAGGGCGAAGCGCTCACGCCTCCGGCTTTTTTGATCGATGAATCTGATTGGTACGAGGAGTTTTCGGAAGGACTTTTCCCTATCACGGAAATCGCCACCGGGAAAATGGGCTATATTGATGAGCGCGGTGAGTGGGCTTTCCCGCCGGTGGATGGATACTGTCAGGAATTCCGGGACGGCCTGGCCAGGATCAGCCTGTACCCTGACGTGATTTTTGTGAATCGGGAAGGAAATGAACTGTATCGGTATGCGCAGTAATGAAACGGGAAAGAAGCTATGAAAAAAGAACAAAAGTCTTATTATCCCTGCTTGCCGTTCTGCTGTGCCTGATCCTGCCGGGGTTCTATAACGCTTTGAAGGTGGTTCCCTATACGGTAAAAGCGGACGCTGCCGCCCAGCCCATCCGCGTCGCGCTGGTGACCGACCTGCATTCCTGCGCCTACGGAGAGGATCAGCGCGAATTGCTGGAGGCAATCGAAAAGGAAGCGCCCGATCTGGTGCTCCTGGGAGGCGATATCTTCGACCATGAAATCCCCAACGACCGCGCCGCCGCCTTTCTCAAGGGCATCCAAGGGAAGTACCCCTGCTATTATGTGACGGGCAATCATGAATTTTGGAGCGGTGAGGAGGGTTTCGCGGAAAAAATGGCAATCCTCGATGCTTATGGTGTGATCCGGCTCAGCGGGGATATGGACACCATAGAAATCAAGGGAACGAAGCTGAATATCTGCGGTGTGGACGATCCCTATGCCTGGGCGGACAATGGCTTTCTCATCGAGAACAGGGATGGAAGCTATCGGGAACAGGTTCAGCAGGTCGCGGAGCTTGCCCGAAACGGCCATTTCACGATTTTGCTGGCCCATCGCCCGGAGTTGTTCAGTTATTACAGTCAATACGGTTTTGACTTAGTGCTGTCCGGCCATGCCCACGGCGGACAATGGCGCATCCCCGGCATCCTCAATGGGGTGTATGCGCCGAATCAGGGACTGTTTCCCGCCTATACCGGCGGGCGGTATGAACAGAACGGCACAGTGATGATCGTCAGCCGGGGGCTGGCGAGGGAATCTACTCGGGTTCCGCGGTTCTATAATCGGCCGGAGCTTGTCGTGGTTGACTTGATCCATCAAAGTGGCGATATGGCGCAGTAAATGGTACGGGGAGGATTCGCAAGAATTGCTTTGATGAATGCAAAGAAGAATACCAATGGACACAACTATGATGCGGTAACCCCCTTTTACTATGGCCTGGCCCTGGTGGAGCAGGACGGGAAGCTCCAGTATATCGATCATGACGGCACGGTTGTGTGGAAGGAAGAATGACGATGAAACGCTTGATGCTTGTTTGGGTGATGGGCCTGTATCTGGCTCTGATCTGTTGCCTGACACAGTCAGCTTTTGCGATTACATATAGGATAGATGACAGAGAAAGCAGCTTTGTTTCAACTGCGGAGAGCAAGTATCCGGGCTGGCGTGCGACCTATATCACATGGTGCGCCACGGACACCAGTTATTACAGGATCGTCCTCCTTCATGCACAGGATGGAATGCTGCACACCAGAAAGATAACCGCCAGAACGGACGATCTTGCGGGGGATCACTGGATGATTACGGATACCGCTGACGGACATTGGCACGTCGAGGGCAGAAGCAGCCCTGGATGCCTTTGTGCTCGCGCCGGCGCACTATGAGTTCGCTAACGAATTTCTGAGAGAAAATGAGTTGCTATCCGAAAGTGCACAGTTTCTTCTGAATGATAGGGAAATGCTCTGGTTTAATGATTGATTCACGAAAGACAGGAGAAGAGATTGTCAATGAAGAAAATATGTACGCTGCTGCTGGCTGTGATTCTTTGCGCCGGTGCTGTTTTGCCTCTGAGCCGTGCCGAAGACGAGGATTTGTTCCTTGGTTCATTTACAACGGATAAAACCTACAGCTGCGATCTGCGGTTTTATGCCCTTCAGACGGTAGAACAGGTTGAATCGTACCATGAGATCGTCGTCACGGTGTATGAAACCGCTTCCGACGACCCGGTCTTTACATTCAAGCCGGACAGGGCGTCTGATTGCTGGGGAATATGTTGGGAACGGGACAGCTATGACATTTGGGTTCAGTCCGGAGATACTGGCACGTCCTGCTGGGAATATCTCGACGGAGAATGGAAGCGCGGCAACGGACGCGTTTGTCCGGAATACATCGTTTCACGTTGGGACAGCGCATACAGGGAGCGCCCCGAAACCTGGCCTTTTATGTACCGCACGCTTACGGATCCTCCTGCGATATTTCCCGCCGCGGAGATGGTGCGGGCTGCTGTCCATGATGATTTCTGCTGTGTGATAGGAAGCGGAGAAATGGAACTGACTTTCCGCGGTATCTATGCACGTATGATCTTCATCGAGCTTTTCGGAACAGAGCTGATGGCAGAGGAAGACCAGACTGCGGGCATGAACAGTTTTCCGACTGTCGGCGCGATCAGATGCAAATTTCTGGCCGGTTCTCCGGAGAACGGCGAGACCCTCCCAGTAGGATATTATCAGATCGACAGTCAGGGCAGGATCGCTTTTTCTTCCACACCGGAAGAGGAACCGATGATTGTCTGCAAAACGGCAAACGAAGGCTTTTATGACCGGCTGGTATACGTAATGTTTGCGGCCGCAATGGCCGGAGGCAATTCTGATGCACTCAGTAAGGATCAGATATTCTCCCTTGTGCAGGATCATCACGATTTTCTTCTTCGATGCATCACCGACAATGATTCCGACCGGGCAAAAGAAGTGACGGGCATACAGAGCGTTCGTATTGAAAAGGATGTATATGTGGAATTCTACTGTGGCGGGTCTGGTTTGGTCCCTTCCTCCAGTTATTACGGATTCTACTACAGCCCGGACGACCTCCCTCTTGCGGTCGATGTCACACTGACAGAAAACCTTAGGCCGGTAGGCGACGGATTTGGTTGGGAAGAACCAGATGGAGACAACCGGTATTATACAGAACGGATCATGGAAAACTGGTATTATTACGAATCACATTACTGAAAAGAATGCCGAGCACATTACGGGAATTGATTTATGAAGAGGGAGTATTCGAGGTGAAAGCAAAGCAGTGGCTCATTATGATTATTCTATTTTTATATGTTATCGCCAATTGCATGGGAGAATTGCTCCGCTGGAGCGTTCCGCTTTGGGCTGGTTTCATAGATATTTTGCTTGGCCTCTTACTTTTGTACTGGGCTTACCGTGCATTTTCGCAATATTTTCGTTAAGTATACGGGCATTCTGACAGTGAACTGCAAGATGGATTTATTCGTGAGGAGATCAGCATGATCATTCAAATACATGCCCAAAGTATCGGCCGCAGGAGAGGGACCATCCAGCCGGTCACTATGGAGCTGAAAAGCAGGCCGGGTACTTTGCGGGAATTGATTTGCCTGTGCGTGGAGGCCTGCGTGGAGCAGCAGCACATGCGGCTGTCAGCGCCGCAGGAAGCGGTTCTATCCAAAGAGCAGATAGAAGTTTGGGCGCAAACAGGGAAAATCGCCTTCGGCGTGGATTACAACGGTACGCCCGCAAAGCTGGACGAGGCCCAGGAAAACGCCTTGCAAAGCTATGCGGACGGGCTGTACCGCGTGTTCCTGAACGGGCAGGAAATCCGGGGCCTGGACGCGCCTTTGCACTTGACGGAGAACGACACGCTGGCCTTTATCCGGCTCACCATGCTGGCGGGCAGGCCCTGGTAAGGAGGATGCAAATGAACGGTATTTTAAGCGATACTTTAGATTTGTCCCAGCCGCTCCAGTTTCAGTATCAGAAAGTTTCCCCCCAGGCCCTGGCCTACGCCCAAGCCGTGAAAGAGAGGAGAAAGAAGGTCAGTCCGGAACAGATCCTGTTTTTTTCCATCCGATACAGCGAAAGCAAGGATTATGAAAGCATGGCCGCCGCGCTGAAAGCAGGCTTCAATCCTTCTGAATTCTTTCAGAAAGAAATGAAATGGATGTTCGGCCCCTGTATTCTGGATAGGCACCGGGAAGCGTTTCTCTGGGCGGCGGATCATTGCCTGGAGCGGCCCTATACCTTGGGCTGGTTCCGCCGTCCGCTGCGCTCCCCTTATTATACGTCCTATGACGCCATGCTGTGCACGATTGCGCGGCAGTTCTGCGTCCGGGCCGTGGTGGACGCGGATGTGTGCGACGTCCTTTCCGGCAATCTTCCCGCGGACGCCCTTGCCTATGTGCGGGAATACCAGAACGGTTCTTGCGCGGAGATCATTGCATATGAGCTGAACCGGGGCAATGAACGCCTCAAAAAACTGCTGGCCGCCGGCCTGAACGGCGACGAAGGCGCGCCGAAGGTGAGCCGGGAAATGTTTCATGGCATCCTGCTCAGCCGGGACGCGGAATTGCAGGAGCATTTAGGCCGGCTGCTGCTGGCGGCGCGGCTGCAGGAGGGCCTGCGCCAATCCATCTGCGAATGCGCCGACGAAGGTACGCTGCCGGGCTTCCTGCGCATTTTGCGGGTGATCGCTGAAAACGATCTGCTGCGCTATTCCTCCGTAAAGCGCGCGGTGGGCGTGTGGACGGGATTGGCGGCGGAGGAAACCAACGATTTGGAGCGCGTATCGAAAAAAATCCTTTCCCTGCTGCTGAACGGGCTGGAAAACCCCGAAAGCCGGGAAGCCATGCTGCAGTCGGAGGACAGCATGGAAATCCATATGGCCCTGTGGTCGGAAGCTGTGGCCGATATGCCAAACGCCGTTGAACGGGCTTATGGGCTCATAAAGGGCGGCAGCCGCCATCAGGCGCTGGTGTGCGGCTTTTTCGGCAGGGCATTGCAAAACAGTTTTTCTTCTCACCTTCTGGCCAAGGCGGCGCTGGAAAAATGGCCGGAGGATCAGGAAATCCTGGCGGTTTATCTGCCCGGTTTTCTTTCCAATGTAACAAGAAAGCCGTTTATCGACGCCAATGTTCAGGGCAGGGAGCGGAACCTTTCGCCTCACTTTGCCGATCATGCGGAGGCCCGGCGGTTTTATGACCTTTTGAAAGCCCAGTACACAGCGCTCAAGGGAAAGGAAAGAAGCTTCGCGCCATGCGTTTTCCCCTGGTGGGGCGCTGCCCTTCGCAGAAGCGAATTGGCGTCCACGCTGTGCGACCTGGCGGTCATGACCGGCGAGCCTGATTTGATAGACGATGCCCTTTCCCTGCTGCCCCAGTTGGATTCTTACCAGCGGGACGGCATGCTGGAAAACCTGCTGACTCCGCTGAAGCGTCCGGCCCAGCGGGCGGCGCTCATGGACGCCCTGGCCGACAAGAGTGCCGACACCCGCAAAAAAGCCTTTGAAATCGCTGAAAAGGCACCGACAGCCGCTCTGGATTTCGCGGTGATCGAAAGCCACCTGCGCCTGAAAGCGGCGGACGTGCGGGTGTACTGTGAAAAGCTGCTCATGCGCCAGGAAGACGAAAAGCTGCTGGATACGGTGAGCCGTCTGCTTTCCGATCCCCAGGAACAGAAGCGCGCCGCCGCTTATGATTTGGCGCTGCTCATCGCCGGGGACAAAGCACGAAAGCAGATAAAGCCCGCCTGCGTGGATTTATTGAAGCGCCGGGAACCCGCGGACACCAAGGAAAAAATCTTATGGGACAGCGCCATGCAGGCCCTTGCCCCGGAAGAAAGCCAGCAATCCTCCCTGGACGCGCTGTTTTCGGAAGCCGACGTTTTTGAGCCTGACCTTTCCTTCTTCGATACGGACGAAAAGTATCAGGACGCTTTTATGAACCTGTTCCCCGATTCCCAAATCAGCAAAAGCAATTCCGGCATAGGCGACAAGCTCAAGGGCTTGCTGACAGGAAAGAAAGATTGTCCCTCCTGTGCTCAGGCGAGGGCTGATTTCCATGCCCTGGACGCGCTGATCGAAGCGCACAAGGAAGATCCCATAGGCGAAGATCCCTACGGTGCGGAAAAAGACCAGCTTTTGGGCTACGGTCACTTACGGTCTTTCTGGCTTTATCAGGATTTTCCCGGCGCGGAGGCGTGGGAGGAATGGTATGCTTCCCTTGGCAGACCGGAACGGCTTGCTCGGGTGATCCTGCTTTTGTACGCCGAATCGTCGCCTGACAGCGATTTAGTGGATCGGCTTTTCGGCGAAGGCTTTTCCAAACCGGAAAACGCCCGATACCGGGAACAGATGAACATGATCTGCGCCTATCTTTTCGAGCGCCACGCTGATTCCGAATCATTCTTTTCCGCCGCTATGCGGGCGGCGCGGTGGGTGATCCGGGAAGTGCCGGAAGGGCGGTTCGCGGTCAAAACAGGACCCAGATCATCCTGGTGCGTCACCTACCGTCAGCAGCTCGGCTGGCTCCTTTTCTTCCTCATAAACGCACCGGACGCGGAATGGCCGCGATGTTTTCATACGCGGACGGCGCTCATGCGGCGGTTTGAACGAGAATACCTGCCCCTTGCCCGCGCCCAGGAGCAGAACAGGCCACATTGGTATCCATCATGGCGCAATTACAACCTGATCAATTATGCCGTAGTGCAGCCTTATCGGTACGGAAGGATAGAGGGCAGGCTTGAGCCCGGCGCGACGGACGCGATGCGGGCAGCCTACGGCGGCGTCATGACTGAACGAGCCATGCTCCACAGCTTTTTTCAGAAGGACGCTTTGCAGCCATCCCTCACGGCGCTTTCCCAGGCTTCTTTGTTCTTCCGCACGCAATCGGGCGAGGTGCGCGGCACGGTGGGCAGGGGCTGGTATGCCCGTTACCGCACCGGGGACGTGCGGAAAACGGCGGAAGCGCTAACGGGGAAGAAGCAGGCCGAATTCACGGAAGCGGATCAGGCGCTGCTTGGGTATGCCGACAGCATATATGAAAAGGTCCTGCCCATCATCCTGAACAGCGAGCTTACCCGCGGGGAAAACGAAGGGCCCTATTCTTCCTGTGTTTCCGGTATTCTGTACGTTCGGGGAAGTACGTGGCTGGGCCGTATCCTGGCCGCCCTGGGAAAAGAAAACCTGGCCCGGAACAGCATGCTCATTTCTGTTACCGATCAAATTCACCGGAAGAACAGTCTGTGCCATCTCCTGAGCGTGTGCGTCCCCGCTCCGGAGGACGGCGTTCTGTCCATGAAAAGGATCGTGGAGGAATACAAAATCCCCGAAAAACGGCTGTTTGAGCTGGCCATGTATAACCCCGCCTGGGCGGAGCTGATCGGGGAATATCTGCGCATACCCAGCTTTGTTTCAGCAGTCTATTATTTCATCGCCCACATGAACGAAACCTTTGACGACGCCCGCAAGGCGGTGATCGCCCGCTTCACGCCCCTGACCGCCGGGGAACTGAACGCCGGCGCTTTTGACGTGGCCTGGTTCCGTTCCGCCTGGGAAACGGTAGGCGAAGCGGTCTTCGATCAGCTTTACGGCGCGGCCAAGTACATCACCGACGGCGTCCGGCACACCCGCGCCCGGAAGTATGCCGACGCGGCATTAGGGCGGCTGACCGTGGAAGAAACGGAAAACCAGATCAGGGAAAAGCGGAACAAGGACCTGCTCATGGCCTATCCCCTCATTCCCCTTGCCGGGGAGGAGGACGCCCTGCGCCGCTTCCTGTTCATTCAGCAGTTCATCAAGGAAAGCAGGCAATTCGGAGCACAGCGCGGCGTCAGCGAAAAGAAAGCCGGAGAAATGGCGCTGAAAAACTTAGCCGCCAATTCCGGCGACCGGGATGTGACCCGCCTGACCCTGCGCATGGAAGGCAGGCTCATGGAAAACAGCCTGCCGCTGTTTGAAAATCAGCAGGCGGAGGACGTCGCTGTGCGCCTGGAGATCGACCCGGACGGGGGCGTGGCCGTGGTATGCGAAAAGGACGGAAAGAGGCTGAAATCCATCCCCACCAGGGTGAAAAAGAACGAAACCGTCCTGCGCCTGACGGAAGCCAAAAAGGAATTGACCGAGCAATACCGCCGCACCCGGGCGTTCCTGGAGGACGCCATGACGGAAGAAATCTTCCTGACGGGAACGGAGCTTCAAGCCCTGCGGAAGAATCCCGTCGCCCGCACGCTGGTTGACAGCCTGATCTTCAAATCAGGCGAACGTTTCGGCCTGCCCTGTGAGGAAGGATTGAAGGACGCGGAGGGCAATACGCTGCCCTGGGGGGCCTGCGTATCCGTCCAGATTGCCCACCCCTTCCACCTGTTCAAGGCGGGGGGATGGCATGTTTGGCAGGGTCTGCTGTTCGATCAAAAAATCCGTCAGCCCTTCAAGCAGGCGTTCCGGGAACTGTATGTGAAGACAGCAGACGAACTGGGCCGCACCGATTCCCTGCGCTACGCGGGCCATCAGATTCAACCTATGAAAGCCGCTGCCGCCCTGAAAACCCGGCGCTGGGTGGCCGATACGGAAGCGGGGCTGCAAAAGGTCTTCTATCAGGAAAACATCGTGGCCGTACTATACGCCCAGGCGGATTGGTTCACTCCGGCGGACATTGAAGCCCCGGCCATCGAAGGCGTGGGCTTTCTGGACCGGCTGACGGGCAAGTCCCTGAAAATCGACGGCTTGCCCGACGTGCTCTTTTCCGAAGTCATGCGGGACGTGGATTTGGCCGTCAGCGTGGCCTATGTGGGCGGCGTGGACCCGGAAGCCAGCCATTCCACCGTCGAAATGCGCCGGGCGCTGCTGGAATATACGCTGCCGCTGTTTAGCGTTTCCAATGTGCGAATCGAAAAGAATCACGCCGTCATTCAGGGCAAACGGACCAATTATACGGTACACTTAGGCAGCGGCGTGATCCATCAGCAGGGCGGGGCCATGCTGCAAATCGTGGCGGTTCATTCACAGCATCGTGGCAGGCTTTTCCTGCCCTTCTTGGACAGCGACCCGCAGACCGCCGAAATA
>JAFXSH010000001.1 GCA_017525805.1 Clostridia bacterium
AACCGGCTGGTAGAGTTCTTTTTCAACGAGCACGAACTGGACGCGATCGTTTCGGATTTCGACAGCGTTCAGCGCGAGGTGAATCTGGGCATTTCCAAGCTGGATTTCAAAGTTGGAGATACGTATTTGGAAGTAAAGACTCCTCTGACTACGATCAATGTAAAATACGGGAAGGACATAAAGACGCTTCCACCCAAGCCGTTTTCATCAACCGACAGGATGGTTAAGCACCTAAAGGAGCTTGCCGGATCGCTTCAGGATCATGAGAAGGCAGTTTTCCTGCAGGTGTATCAGTACCGCATAACAGAGAGGAAGGAACGGCTCCGATCAACTCACTATGAAGAGGTGTCACAAACCTTCAAGGATGCGGCAGAGGCAGGCGTTGAGTTTTGGGAAATCCAGATGGATTTCAGACCGGAAGGAGTAACTCTTTACAGCGTAACGAAAAGTACAGACATATGAATCGAAGTTTATGGAGAGAAACAAAATGGATAAGAATACAACAATGGAAAACCTTGCCCGGACGCTGCAGGAAAAAGACGGCTTCAACGGGGCGTGGCTCTATACGGAAAACGGCGAGATTGTGTCCAAGGGAGCTCTCGGCTTCCGGGATCCTGAAAACACGCTTCCGATTACGGAGGACACGATCTTTCAGCTGGCATCGATCACTAAGCAGTTCACGGCGACGGCGGTCATGCTGCTGATGCGGCAGCGCCTTCTCAACCCGGAGGACAGGATCACAAAGTATTTTCCGGAACTTGCTGCGTATGAGGGCGTAACTGTCCGGCATCTTCTGAACCACACCAGCGGAATTCCCGACTATTTTGATGACGCGGACTGGTTTATAAAAATCTGGAAGGAAGAAAAACGGGTCCCGTGCAACAACGAAATCCTCAGTTTTCTCCGTGAAACCAAAGCGAAACCATACTTTGCGCCGGGGGAAGGATTGCATTACTCCAATACCGGCTATAACCTGCTGGCTCTGCTTGTGGAGCGGCTCTCCGGCGTTCCTTTCGAGGAATTTTTGCAAAAGAACATCTTTGAGCCTGCCGGGATGACCTCCACCCGCTGTTGTCATATCCGCAGGGACGGCGTTCCGTTCGAGAACTACGCCCGTGCGACGGTATTCGAAGACGATAAATGGGTTGCCGATATTGACTCCGCCGAGGACGGAGAAGTGATTGCCTTTGATGGTCTGAACGGCGACGACTATGTGTACACCAACATTTTTGACATGCTCAGATGGGACAGGGCGCTGCGCGAGGGCAAGGTGCTTACTGCCGAGGAGCAGCAGATCATGTACACCCCCGGTAAACTCAACAACGGCGAAGATGCTGTTTACGATGAGGACGATGGACTGGGCTACGGATTCGGATGGGGAGTCGGTCACGACGAGAAGTACGGTCTGATTGTCAGTCACAGCGGCGGCATGCCGGGTGTCGCTACCTGGTTTGAACGCTTCATAGATGCGGACAGGGTTCTTGTGATCCTCGCAAACCGGGACTACAGGGATGTAAGGGCGTATTTGGGTTACTGGAACGGAATGGAAGCAATCGCAAGGGATAAGGAACCGGAGCCCATCGTGTCGATTGAGGATATTGCACTCAAAAGTGTCGACAAGTCGAAATGGAATAGCTTCTGCGGCAAGTATGAGCATCCTGAGAATGCCGATTTTATTGTCGACGAAGTCTTCCTGAGAAACGATGAGCTTTACGCAAAAGCAATCGACGAAGACGGCGATGAAATCGAATTCATACTCTATCCCATCGGGGAAAACGAGTTCGGCAGGAAGGGCGGGATGCTCAAGTTGACCTTCAGTGACAGCTGTGTGGCGTACGACGAACTCACCTGCAAAAAGCTGTAAGCATCATTTTACAATTCCAGTTTGTCGCTCTCCCTATCAATGAAAATGCCGCCTCTTTGAAAGCGGCGTTTTCGTTGTCAGTTGTTTTTCAGAATCAGCATGAAGAAAATGGAGAAGATACTCATTATCAGGTGCAAGGCCAGCTGAAAAGCTGATGACAGGATCGTGTTTTACAAAGAAAAACATTGTAAACTACTTGAAAAACTCTAGTCAGATTTGACTTGCAAAAGACGCAGGCTGCGTGGCGGACAGTCAAGGTTTTTGCAAGTCAAAGAGGGCTGAGATCCAGCCGTCCGGCGACGATGAGTGTTTTTCGAGGCGCCCGTCAGGAATCGGGCATGACCTTCTGGTTGGGATAGTCATAGTTGTCATCCAGGGCATTCTCGGCAAAGCAGGCGGGAACGTCCCGGATGATCTCGCCGCCGAATACCGCGGACAGCATTTCCACCACTCCACGTTATTCCTTCAGCAGAAACTGATCAAACCCCGTCGTCTCCAAAATCTCCCGAACCTCATCGCTCACGCCGGTCAGTTCAAAGTTATCCTTGTCGTCCAGCGATTTGTACATCATCAGAAGCACGCGCAGACCAGCGGAGGAGATGTAGGGCATACGGCTCACATCGACGTGGATCGCCTGTATATCACTGCCCGCGTTCTGGAACTGCTTCAGCAATTCAGGAGCAGTGATCGTATCCATGCGGCCCTGTATGGAGGCTTCAAAGGTTCCATCCTTCACGCTGGCTTCAACCTTGAAGGGAAGATTCCTGTCAACAGGCGTCTCGGCCGCGTTCTTCGCCACTGTGAGCTCCCAGAACATCATTTTCTTGAATACGTCCCTCACTGCGGATTCCGCTTCGGGTGTTCCTTTGAGCGACGCAATCTGATCGGGAAGATAATCGGCCATGCAGATTTCATGAAGCTCAAAGCCCATCTTTCGGATAAATGACCGCACCTTCCCATCGTCGGGATCAAAGAACACGTTGTCATTGAACTTGACATCCGCCGTCGTTGCAGCGGCGCGGTTTGTGACAGACGCGTACAAGGCGGTCAGTGTGGGATCGTTGTTCAACGTGGCGGCCACAACCTCCTTGTCATAAAGGAAGTAGGCCCTGTCCGTGATGACCCAGCTCCCGCCATGCTTCTGAAGGAGGCGGCGGAGGTTGGAAAACACTTCTTCCAATTCGGATTGCACGAAGTACATCAGAAGCCCTTCCGTAGTCACAAGGAGGCCACGGCTGTTATCGGGAAGCGCGGTCTCCATGGATTCGTAATTGGTCGCGTCCACCGCATGATACGAGATCGATTCATTCTTTCCAATAATGGATTCCACCGCGGGGCCCATGGCGTCAATCACAGCGGGAAGATCGCATCCAAAGTATGTCCTCCCCTCGCGGGACAGTCGAAGGCCGCGGGAAGTATAGCCGCAGGGCAGATCCATGATCTGCCGGTCCCGCATCTGTTCAATCAACCGGTTCATGGCCTGGAACCGCGTCTCAATCAAAATCATGTACGCGGGAAAGAGCTTCTTGACCTGCTCTTGCAGTTCCTTCGGGATGGGCTTCTTCGACATCTGCGCGCCGAAAGGCGGAAAGCCGAGGACATCAAGAAGACGCTGCGCGTCCTTGTCCCCCGCAGCGGCGTTGAGCTGTACACAGGATTTGGCTGTGTTGAACACGGGATTGACCAGCTCTCTCAATTCCTGATTATTCATATATACCTCCAAATTATATCGTTCATATCATTTTGCCCGGAGCGGCGATGTCGAGGCAGTGGTCATCATTGGGTTCTGACAGCCAACGCATTACAACAACCCCAAATCTGTAATCAGTCCGTTTTCTGGCGTGACATAGCGGGATTCCGGTTCACGGACATAGGCGATGCCATGGCGGGAAAGCTGGTCCAGGAAAGCGTCCACATACACGCCGCTTTCAAAGGCGCGGACGATTTCAAAGTGGAAGCAGCCGCCGGTGGCGGAAATATACAACGTGACCGTGTTGAAATTCCGGTCGATGTTGGTGGCCATGTACTTGGTGCGCACGATCTCGCGGCCATATTCGCCGGCCTTCAGCCCGCCCACATAGTCGATCATGTAGGTGTCGTTGGTGGAGTTCTTCTGGAAATCCAGATAGGGCAGCCTTCCGGCGAAGTTGGGGATGGCGGCGCTCATCTTGCGAAGGGCCCCGCCCATTTGGTTGGCGATGTATCTGGCCGGCTCCGGTATGTTGGCCTGCTTCAGCAGGGCGCGGGCGCGCTGGGCCTGTTCCTCAAAGGACAGGCCGCGCATCTCCTCCATGCGATAGGGCAGCCGCAGCGCGCCGGAGCAGTTCTTGAAGGTGTTCTCCGCGCCCAGGTGACGGCGCAGGGAGGCGGGCACCAGCGCGCCCACGGTCTGCTCGTTATCGGGATGGACGGCCTGCACCGCGCCGGCCATCAGCACATGCAGCATGGCCACCGGGGTGGACTTGTTGTTCTTCACGAAGCGCATGAATTCGTCTTCCTTCACCTTCACGGGCACGCCGTACATGTAATCCAGCGGCTTCTCGTCGATCTCCGGGAAGTGCATGAACTTCTCCGCGAAGAAATTCCAGGTGTAGTCCTCCGGAAGGTCGTGGGCCTGGGCGAAGGCGTCCTTCTCCTCCTCGGGCAATATGGGGCTGTCCGGGGTACGCACACCCTCCACCGCGTACTGCTTCCCATCGCGGATACAGAAATAGTTGTACAGCGTGGCCTCGATGAACAGGTTCAGGCCCAGGCCGTCGCAGAAGCCGTGGAACATGGAAAACCAGACCGTGTCGTTCCAGTAGGTCACGTCGACACAGTGCCAGTTGGTCTCCGCGCCGCCCACGCGGCGCAGGGTCTGCGTCTCGGCCACCTCAAAGGGCAGCGGGTTCACGGCGTAGTAGAAGTCACCGTTGCGCTCCGTAAGCGCGTCGGAAAAGTAGGGCATGCGGCGCAGGGTGGCGTTTACCGCTTCCTGGAGGATGTCTCCCCGGACGCTGCTGCTCAGGCCCACCTCCACCACGTAGGCCCGGGCGGGCGTGCTGCGGTAGAACTGGGATACGCCGCTGAAATTCATTTCCTTGAGCTGAAAATCCGGCTAATTCATGGTATTTTCCTCCTTCTCGGTCAATAGCTGCCCTCGCGCCAGGCGGTCATCGGTCAATAGCTGCCCTCGCGCCAGGCAGTCAGCGGCAGGCTGAAGCGCTGCACGGGGAAGCGCTTCACGGGCAGCTCGTGGTCCTTCAGCACCTGTTCCAGCGCCTCGGCCACAGTGGGAATGTCGTTGCACGCCAGGCAGGTGATGCGGAATTCCCCGTTGTGCTCGATAATGTTCAGGTGCAGCGTCTTCCCACCGGCGGGCGCGCAGAGGAACCGCACGTCCGTGATCTGCTCGGAATAGCCGGTTTTGTGCATGGAGCCGATGTAATCGATATAGAAGGTATCGTGCTGGATTGAGAAGAAGGCTGCGGGCTTTTTCAATTCCTCCGCGTAATCCGTGGCCTGCTCCATGCGGCCTACGTAGATCGGTCGGATCCGATTGCAGATGGCGTGGAAGTGATCCTCGGTCATCTGCTGCTTCAGCAGCGCCCGAAGCTGCGCGGCCCGCTGTTCAAAGGGCAGCGCGTCCATGGGCGTGCCGGCAACGGGCAGCACCACGCGGCTGGAGCAGTTCTTGAAGGTCTCCTCACAGCCCAGCTGCCGCCGGACGGACACGGGGATGTTGACGAAGATGGGCGCGTCGGCATCGGGATGCAGCCGCTGGATGGCCTCGCCCACCAGCATGGACAGCATTACGGAGGGGGAAGCGCCGTTGGCCTTCACGAACCGCATGAACGCCTCCGAGGGCAGGCTGAAGCCGTACTCGAAAACCTCGCCGCCGCGATTGGGCACGATCTCCGGCAGATGGTAGGGCGTGGGCATCTCCGTCCGGGCCATGCTGAAACCGGGGGAGACGGGATACTCCCTGGAATAGGGCTCGAAGGTTTCGGCCTCCGTGGCCTCGGTGCTGTCGCAGCGGATACCATTGGGGTCGTATTCCACGCCGTCCTTCATGCAGTAATAGTGATACAGCACCGATTCCAGGAAGGTGTAGATGCCCTGCCCGTCGCAGAAGCCGTGGTACATGGTGAACCAGGTCACTTTGCCGTCATAGGTGAGATCCAGCATGTGATAGTTGGTCTCGCTGCCCCCGACGTGGCGTATGCCCGCCACATGGGCGGCCTCCATGGGCAGCGGATTGTTTGCGTAATACACGGCGCCGTGGTCGATGACAAGCGTATCGGAAAGATAGGGCATGCGCTGGATCGTCCGGTTCAGTGCGCGCTGGAGCAGCGTCCCGTCGACGGGGTCCCGGTGGGTGAGCTCCACGGTGTAGGCGGGAATGTCTATCGGCAGATAGATATAGGGGCTGCTGGAAATGGCCAATTCCTTCTTTTCAAAGCTGGGGCGCGTGTTGCTCATGCTTCGATCTCCTCCTTGCTCTTCATCAAAAATTCCTGGATGCTGAATTCGTTTTCATACAGGAAGTCCATGCAGTAGACGGGCTTGCCATTCGGGTAATCGGTGTGGAAGTCGCTGACGGCCTTCAGGATGATCTTCGCGCTCATGGAGGTGTCCCGGCGCTTGTCGATGAAGTACTCCGCGCCGTCGTCGCTGAACGAGATGCGCAGCCATTCGGGCATCAGCGTGATCCGCATACGGATGTCGCCGGCGGCGGAATAGGCGTCTGTAATGCGCTCGGTGAGCATCTCCTCCACCGCCAGGCGAATGGACATCAAGCGGCGGCGGCTGAAGCCCACGGCCTGGGCCAGCTCGCTGGCCATGCTGGTGACGGGCACGATGGCGTAGTCGCTGTTGCGCACCACCACGTCGAACACGGTCACGCCGCCCGCCAGCTCCTCGTCCACCGCCAGCCGCCGCAGGCGGGTGAGCATGTCCGCGTGGAGCGTGCGCTGGTCCAGCTTGCCGTTCACATTCAACGGGAAGCTGTCGTACAGGAAGATGTGGGAGGGCACCTTGAACCGGGCGATCACCCGCCGCAGCGCGGCCTTCAACGCCTCCTGATCGAAGCTCTTGCCACCATCTGTCATGGTGACGCAGGCCTCCACGCTCTCACCGTAGATGGGATGGGGCGCGCCCATGACCTTGGCTTCCCGCACGTTTTCCAGCTGGTTCAGGGCGGCTTCGATCTCTGAGGGAGAAATATTTTCCCCGCCCCGGATGATCACGTCTTTGATGCGCCCTGACAGATGCAGAAAACCTTCCGGGTCGAAATAGCCCAAATCCCCGGTATGCAGCCATCCATTTTCATCGATGGGCTGTTTTTCCCGCGGCAGTCGATCATAACCGTTCATCAGGTTGTTGCCGCGGGCTACCACTTCGCCGATCTCGCCCTGGGGCAGGAAGCCGCCCTTGCCATCGGAAATGCGTATATCCAAGCCCCCGATGGCCTGGCCCACGGTCTGGGCCCGCTTCTCCACCATGTCGGAGGGGCGCACCATCGTCAGTGGCGCGGCCTCGCTCTGGCCGTACATGTTGATGAAGGTAGCGTTGGCGTATTGCAGTTCCAACCGCATCATCTGCACCGGGGTGGACATGCCCCCCGCGATCATGCACAGGTGCAGGTTGGGCACCACGTTCTTCTCAAAGCCCTCCGCGTCGGCCAGGCTCAGGTAGATTGCGCCCACTGCCGCCATGTCCGAAATGCGGTAGGCGTCTATCTCCCGAACCAGCGTTTCCGGCTTGTAGTTGTCGGGCAGGCACACCGTTGCCCCCCGGCACAGGTAGGCGTAACTCATCAGCAAACCCAGTATGTGGAACAGCGGCACAGCCACGCACACGCTGCGGCCCGCGTATGCGCCGATGTTTTCGTTGAAGGCGTCCGCGTCGAAGGACAGCGCTTTCTGGGAGATCTGCACCGCCTTGGGCTGGGAGGTGGTGCCGGAGGTGAATATGATGAAGGCGGTGGCGTTCTCGTCGGAGGTATCGGGCGCATCGTCCCCCGCTACGTCACGGAACATATACCCCAGGTCCAGCGCGGCGGGACGGATATCCAGGCAACGGTCCTCCGGGATGCCCGAAAGCGATGCCAGCTTGCGCATCGCGTCCGTGTCCTTCTTCGTCTCCCCGTTGTCACCACACAGCAGGAAGCCCGTCTCCGTCATCGTCAGCAGTTCGGCAGCGTCGGCGCTGCCCATGCTGTAATTCACCAGTACAGCGGTGCCGCCCACCCGGACGATGGCGAAAAACGCGATCAGCCAGTTGGCGGAGTTGTAGCCCCACAGCGCTACCCGGCTGCCCTTTTCAACGCCCATCTCCCGAAGCCTTTTCTCAAGTCCACGGATGCCCTTAAGCATGTCCTCGTAGGTACAGCTGCCGCCGTTGTCGACGATGGCCGGACGGCCCGGATAGTCCCGGCAGATCCGCGTAGACAATAGCCTGCTTTCCAAAGCATTTCACCCTTCCTGTTTCACTGAATAGTTATGTTTCCAGACAAATCAGATTCCCGGATTCTGTATGTCCTGTGGTTTTGCATCTTGTATCTCATGTGTCCGTTTATACCGCAGCCAATCCGGAAAGGTCTCCAACGGCGTGGCTGGCCGCTCCTCCCGCCCGGCCGCCACGATGACGTCGTTCATAATGGCGGCCAGCAGCATCAGGCCTTGATTGTTGCTCACGTCGATATGAGTGAGCAGTTCTGCGTAAAACCCAGAATCCGCCCCTGCGGGGAGAGGCAAAGTCTGTCTGAAAGCATCCGCTATCTCCGGCTTCCCTCGACTCCAATCAGCAGCATGGAACTTCGGTAATGCTTGTCAGAATGCGTTTTTTATAAACGTATTATAGCAGTGATGGCAAGTGATGTCTACATGGAAAATAAAAACCCCGGTTGGTGAAAAACTGATGACAGGATCGTGAACATGAATCCAAGGATGTGAAGAAAGAATCTCACCATTCTCATAACGATCACCTTCTCATCAACAGTACACATATTCGGAGAGGATAAATTCTTCCACGCTGCTGTCAATGTTGTTCATCATCCCGACCCATGCAAGCTGATCCCTGGCTTTCAATTCTTCCGTTACGCCTTGCCGCTTTGCCGTTTCTTTGACAAGCCGTTCTTTCGTCTGGGTGCAGCACTCATTCACTTCGACCAGATGATCGCGGAGTTTTTCTGTGGCGACCAACAAATTGTAAAGGACAGGCCGATGTTCCTCCAAATACTTTTTCCGCATCCGGCCATACTTTCCGATGGGCCGATCATCCTGGGGCATTACGATCAGGGGGAAGTAGTAATCGCCATGGAGGATGTAGGTCAGGCCGTTTTTCTCATCGTGAATCACAGCGGGCAACGCTTTCTGTGTCATAAAGACGCCACTCCTTTCTGCGGTTGAAGAATGGGCTGAACCGGTGTATAAACGCCGTTGGCGATGGCTTCCGCACGGCATTCATCCTTCTTTGCCATAATCTTGGCCCTGTGTTTTTCCTTATAGCGTTCCTCGTAAATCTGCTGGGAGCCATTGGCTTTCCGCTTTTGATAATTCTGCTTGAACTTGGCGCGGCGTTCTTCCTGCGCTTTCTGTTCTGCTTCCTGCTCGGGGGTAAGCGGCGCTTCTCCGAAATTCGGCGGGACGAAATTCCCGACGAAGTTGAAGTAAATGTCGATCTGCTGGGGGCTGGTCTGGCTGCCCTTGACCTCCCGTTCATGCACCACGATTTTGTCCACGAATTGATGAACGATGGCTGAAGTCAGATTGTCGAAGGTCTGATAATTGTCAAAGAGATCGGCAAACTTTCCGGCTGAACCGCGCTTCTTCGCGTGTTCCGCAACGGCGGCTTCACAGGACGAGATTTCATCCTTCAGGCGCTTCAATTCCTGGGAATACTGGCTGTCCAGCGCTTCATACCGTTCAGTGGGAATCTTATCGAGAATGTGATCCTCATAAATGCGGCAGATCAGCTTTTCCAGTTCACTGACCCTGACCTGGGCCGCCCGTATACGCTCTGTGTAGCGGGTCTGTTCTTCGGAATAAAGTGCTTCTTCTTCCTGCTGGATGCTCGCCAGAAACTGCTCCCGGTCAATGTGAACATACTCGGCGCAGGCACGGAGAATATCGGACAGCAGCTTCATCACGGTATCGGCGTAAACCCGATGAGCGCTAGTGCATTTCGTGCCGATAGGATACTTGCCATATTCTCCGCAGCAGAACATGGACTTCTTGGAGCCGTTATAGTTCCGATGCTCATACAGCCGCTTGCCGCAGCCAGAGCAAATCAGCAGGCCTGTGAGGGGATGGGCAGGACCCCAGCCGTTGGGATAGCGGCGCACCTGGGTGCGGATGCGCTGCACAGTATCAAAGGTTTCCTGGTCGATGATCGGTTCCTGGGTGCCCTCGAATACCGTCCACTGATCCATGGAAACGTAATGGCTTTTCTTGTCCTTGAAGTGCTTGCGGGTTTTGAAATTCACCGTTTCGCCCAAGTATTCCCGCTTGGTCAGGATGCCGACAATGGTGGACGAACCCCAGGCGCAGGGGTCTTTGATGGTGTCTACCCGACCTTGCCATAACCCCGCGTCATGCCTTGCCATGTGGACGGCGGGAATCTCTATCTTGTCCTTGGCAAGAATCTGTGAAATCTGATAGGGGCCGTACCCGTCAATGGTCATCTGATAGATTCGCCGCACAACCTGGGCCGCTTCTTCGTCGATCACCCACTGGTTATGATCCAGCGGATCTTTGAGATACCCGTAAGGTGTCGTGCTGGCGACGTGCTTCCCGGAGCGTCCTTTTGCCGCGAAGGTGGAGCGAATCTTCTTGCTTGTATCGCGCGCGTAGTATTCGTTCATGATATTGCGGAAGGGGGTGAAATCATCGTCACCGTTGAAGCTGTCCACGCCGTCATTGATGGCGATCAGGCGGACGCTCCGTTTGCGCAGCTTCTCCATAATCTCACCGACCCGGAGATAATCACGCCCCAAACGGCTCATGTCCTTCACGCAGATCGTGTGGATCAGCCCGGTTTCCACATCGGCCATCATCGCCATGAAGCCGGGACGGTCAAATCGGGTGCCGGATATGCCGTCGTCGGTGAAGTGAACCGTGTTCGTCAGGCCATGATTCCGGGCGTATTCTTCCAACAGCCGCTTCTGATTCGTGATAGAGTTCGATTCGCCCTGTAATTCGTCGTCCCGGCTCAGACGCTCGTACAAGGCAGTGATAGTGGGAGATTTCAAGGGATTCAGGCTCCTTTCGTGATTTGATCATCTCCTTCATTATCTCATGAGTAAGATGTCGTGTACATTATGTCACACCCGCGCTTAACTTATATTTTTTGTACTGGCGCACCGCAAAGCCATGGGGATTTTTCTTTTCGATCTTCTCAAACAGCAGATCGACAGGATTCTTATAATCCTCGTCGTCCTCTCTCACATCCATGAGATTCAGCATATCCAGCAGCATGGAGAAATTCTGCTCCTTGGGCAGCATGTGATAATGCAGATACCCTACCAGGGAGGTCAGCAGCAAGGTTTCCGCTTTCGTCCAGAAGGGGTCGCCGCCCTGTCCATCGCCTTTCGTGTTCAGGATCAGGGTATTCACCAGCTTCAAAATATCTTTCTCGCTGTGGATATATGCAAAAGCCGCTGTCAGGATCGGTGTGATCTTGTCAGCGGCTGCTTGTTTACAAAGTATTGATGACTTCTTCCCTGATAATCCCCATACCAGTGCGGCACCGGCACAAATAGGAACGAAAACGGAAGCCGTAGAATTTTCCGCTTTCATGTACAAAGGCCAGAATGAATCATGATTGAAGTAAACGAATGTATCAAAAATTGAAGCAGCAGCGGGAAGCATCCAGAGAACTTTTCCGCATCAAGGCGCAGATTGATTCAGTGCTGAAAGAGCAGAAACGCATCCAGGAGCAGCGGGCAGAGCAACAGAAAAAAGATCAAATGAATCGAGAATGAGCATTTGTTTTGCCCGGTTTTTGGGGAAATGTTTGCAAATACTCTGTTTATTATGACTCTTCTTCCTGGGTGTGAAGCTGAACAATAAACCTCAATTGATAATCCTGCTTCGCACTGAACTGGTGCTCTTTGGCGATGGCCGGGCCGCAGGCCCCGGTGCCGATGCCCTGCTGGAAGGCCTGGATGGTGACGTACGTGCCGGTGCGCTTTTCGTCCTCCCGGTGGCGCATGGAAAGCAAAGCCCGGTCGGTATAGGGCTTGATTCCCAATTCAAAGGGCTTGTCCACGGCCAGGAAGGAAACCGCCGTCTTTCCATCGGAAACGCTTGCCCGAGAGCAGTCGCAACGGTTGCCGCTTTCCTGGGGACGAAGGTTGGGCTCGGTCATGTCCTTGACCTGGCAGGAAACCTGACCGATGGGGAACTGGTCCTTCATATCGATATAGCTTTCTCCTGTGCGGCCGGTGTAGTCTACTTGGTCAAAGGAAGCATCCAGGCAGAAGGTCTTTCCGAACCGGGGAAGAATGCCGCCGCCCCTGGTCAGGTGGATGCTGCTGGTGACCAGGATGCCCTGCTCGCAGCCCTCGTAGGTATCGGTGACGATGAAAGAGGCTTTTTTATTCGATACCTGGGAAACGACCTTGTATCCGAAGGGAATTTGCTCTGTGAAAATCACCTGCTCCTGCTGGGCGGCGAAGGGCTTCATGGTGTCGGAGAAGAAGGGGTCAGTGTCGTTGTCCGTTCCGGCGCGGTACAGGATGGTGCTTTCCTCGGCGGAGGAAAGCGTTTTTTTGTCGTTTAAGCTGATGCGCAGCTTCCCATCCTGGATTTCGCAGCCTTCGGGCAGGGGCCGGTCGGCGGACACATCTGGCACTTTCAAGGAAAGAATCAATTGTTCTTCTGCAATCGGTTCAGCGCTGCCCTTTTTCCGGGTGGTGACCACGGCAGTCTGCACCCCGCCGATTTCTTTTCCCAGGGGCAGCCTCAATACCGCCTTGGTCATGGGGGCCACGTCGGGGGAAACCGTGCTCACCGTGCCATCGTTCCAGGCAAAGGTCAGTTCATATTGGTCAGCATTGGTAAAGGCGGTAGTATTGAAGATTTCAAATTGCCCGTCGCCCTGATAACTCACCCGGATGGGCCGGTAAATGAACCGCATGATCTTCGCCCCGGTGGAGGAGGAACGGTCGGGATAGAACAGCCCGTCCACGCAGAAATTGCCGTCGTGCTCCCATTCGCCGTGGTCGCCACCGTAGGTGTAGGAGCCGTCGGGATGCAGCACGGCGTGGTCCACCATCTCCCACACGCAGCCGCCCATGAGGTTGTCGTATTTGTATATCTCCTGCCAGTACGCCTCCGTGTTACCAGGCCCGACACCCATGGCATGGGCGTATTCGCAGAGGAAATAGGGCCGGTCGTTGAGCTGCTTTTGCTTGCGCCGATGCTCGCCCACCTCATGCACCTTTTGGACGGAGGGGTACATTTCGCTGCCCACGTCGTAGGCAACCCGCTTGCAGTGCACGGCGCTTTCGTAGTGCAACGGCAAAGCGGAATGAGCTTTCAGATAATCGTACATGGCATCGGTGTTGTTGTAGCCGCCCGCCTCGTTGCCCAGGCTCCACATGAAAATGCTGGTATTAGCGTGCAGCTTGTCCCGCTGGTACAGGCGGGCGATGCGGTCCAGATACCGAGGCTGCCACTTCGGGTCATGGCTGATGGTGTTGTAGGTGCCGGTGATCTGCATGGCGAAGGTGCCATGGGTTTCCAGGTCGTTTTCATCCACGATGTAAATGCCGTGCAGGTCGGCCAGCTCCAGCAGCAGCGGGTCCGGGGGATAATGGGAGGTACGGATGGTGTCCATATTGAACCGCTTGCAGGTCAGGATGTCGTTTTCGATTTCGTCCGGGGTCAGGGTGTAGCCGTTCCGGCAGCTGGTGTCGTGGTGGTTGACGCCCTTGAACTTGATCTTTTTCCCGTTGATTCGCAGCACGTCCCCTTGGATTTCCACGGTCTTGAAGCCGATGGATTCCTTCACGCAGCCTGTGGGCGTTTCAAAATACACATTGTACAGGGTGGGCGCTTCCGCGTTCCATTCGGTCACGCGCAGGTTTTCAAACACCGCCTCGGCTTTGCGGTCCTGGGTGCGTACGGTTTTCTTTTCCTGAATGCCGTGGCCTTCAAATACGAAGGTCACCTCCGTGTCGGCGTAGGCTTCGGCGGTCAGGGTGAGCCTGTAGATGCCCCCCGTTTTTTCAGTGACGGCGTTCACGTCCCACAGATCCGCAGGCTCGTCGATCCGCAGCAGCACGTCCCGGAAAATGCCGTTGTTGCGGAACATGTCCTGGTCCTCCAGGTAGGTGCCGTTGCACCAGCGATGCACCACGGCCACCAGCTCATTTTTCCCCTGGGTCAGGATGCCCGACAGATCGAATTCGGCGGTGTTGTGGCTGCCCTCGGAATAGCCCACGAACTGTCCGTTCACATACAAGTCCAAGCAGCTGGCCACGCCCAGGAAGGAAATGGTGCACCGTTTGGACGCGTCCTGAATATCCAGGAAGCGGCGGTAAACGCCCACAAAATTGTATTGATCATCCGGCTTCTTCCACCGGGGCATCACCTTCTGATCCACCCCCAGCCAGCTGAACACCGTGCCCACCTTCTCGGTGGTGGGGATGACAGGGGGCTTAAAGGGGAACTGATAGCGGATGTTCACATAGAAGGGTTTGTCGTAACCCCGGAACTGCCAGCAGGAGGGCACGTCGATGGTGTCAAATTTCACCTGATCGGTGTCGAAATCCTCCGGCAGGTCGGATGGGATGGGATAAAACTTGAAATCCCAATCGCCGTTTAAGCACAGTACCTTGGAGGAGCGATACCGCTTTTCCTTGGGGGATACTTTGTCCGCTTCCGCGCGGGCCGGGTACGGAATGAAGTAGCTGCGGCCCGGCAGCTTATTCACCTCATAGACGGAAAAATCGTGGTAGTTGCTCTGATTCAAGGTGATTTTCATAGGCGTTCCCCTCCATCGTTTTTTGGCGTTCAGATGTACATGCGTCAAAAACGTTTCTTTTATCATTCGATATTTC
The DNA here is from genome assembly GCA_017525805.1 of Clostridia bacterium. The sequence goes on from JAFXSH010000001.1 coordinate 14,913, forward strand.
GGTCACGTTTTCCTTTTGTTTTGATTGGCTCTATGGAAGTTTGACAAACGCTGGTTCTTATGCTACTATTTTTTTTCACCGCATGATCCATGGAAATGTATTTTGGAGAGTAGCTTATGCGCCGTTATTTATTCTTGACAAGCCTTCTGTGGCTGTTCTTTTTGATCTTCCCCGCGTCTGCCCAGGAGGATACGGCGGGAAAGATCCTTGTATTTATTGAAGAAACAGCGCATATCTCCGTTCAGGATAACGGGAAATGGATCCGTCCGGGGGATGACGCCGCGTTCGTGCTGGTGCCAGATACCGGCTATACGGTCGCTTCGGTGCGTTACAGCGGCGATTATCTGCTGAATGCGGGAGAAGGGGCTTTTTCCTTAACGCTTTTGAAGGTTGCGTACCCATCGCGCGTTGTGATCGAGGCGGAGAAAATCAACGAAGCGAAAGCCGCAAAGCTGAGGAATTTCAGGACCATCCTGTATGATCCCAACGACGGCACATCAGCCCCCTTTGAGGAAACCTACGGCATCCTCATCCACCCCCGGCCCAATACGCATAGCGGCGCGGACATCCACCGTGACGGCTATACGCTGACGGGGTGGAATACCGCCCCGGACGGCACAGGTGAAGGGGTGGGGCTGGGCAGCCGCGTCACCGTTCCCCGGGAAGGGCTCTGCTTATACGGTCAATGGGCGGAATGGAGCGATGCCCGTTATTTTGCATGGGAACCCGTTGAGGACGGGGCGGAAATAACGGGCTATACCGGGGCTGAAAAGAAGCTGGTCATTCCCGCCGCGCTGGGAGGAACGCCCGTCGTTTCCATCGCCGCAAAAGCGTTCCGGGGCTGCGAAGCAGAGCAAATCGTTTTCCCCCTTTCGTTAAAACGAATCGCCGACGGCGCGTTTTCCGCTTCCAGCCTTCGGAAAATTACCCTGTTTGACGCCATCGAGCAAATTTCCGACGCCGCCTTCCAAGACTGCGCTCAGCTTCAAACTCTGCGTGTCAATGCCGCGACGGACCCCTATGGGTATCAATATCGCCGGGAAAGCGTATTCGCCGACAAGGCAGACCTGATTCTGACCGCGCAGGGACGGAAAAAAATGATTTTCTACGGCGGCTGCAACGTTTGGTATAACCTGATCGGGTCCGAGGCTGCCAGGCGTTTCCCCGATTATCAGGTCGTCAATATGGGGCTCAACGGTACCGTGAACAGCCTGCTGCAAATGGAAATCCTGGCCCAATTGGCCCAGCCCGGGGATATTCTTTTCCACGCGCCGGAGATTTCAAGCCCCCAGCAGCTGCTGCTGGATACTTCCATGGACGCGGGCGACGATATGCTCTGGGCCGGGCTGGAATACAATTACGACTTGTTTACTTATGTAGATATCAGGACTGTTCCCGGCGTTCTGGACAGCTGGCGCCATTACCTGCAAGTGAAAAAGCCGGGCGGCAGCTATGCCGACAGCTACCGCGACGCGAGCGGCAACGCGTATCTGGACGAAACGGGCAGCATTCCCCTGATCCGCACCCAGGGAAAAACCCGCTTGGAGGATACCGTCACCCTCGACCCGGGCATTTTTTCCGATGGCCTCAAAAACCTTTCGGCGGCGTATGCGCCGTTCATTCAAAAGGGCGTGCCCGTTTTCGTTTCCTGGGCCTGCCTGGATACGGACGCCCTGACCGAGGAAGAAAAAGCGCGCATTCCGGAAATGAACCGCCGGTTCCATGAAGCGGTTCAGGACATGGACGGCCCGGTGATGATTTCCGATTTGCAGGATTACTTATACACCTCCAGGGATTTTTATGATACCCACTATCATCTGCTCACGCCGCAGGCTTACCACAACACGGAGCAATGGATCAAGGATATCGAGCGGCAGCTTCAAAATCATCCGCCGGAAAAATAGCGGGCCACTGGTTACTCATTCATCTTGAAGCGAGTAGCGGAAGACCCGGTCCAGGTGCTCCGCCCAGGGATTCGCTTCGCAGCCCACGCCGTCCCGGTACAGCACGTAATCCGTGTCGGGCACAAACACGCGCAGGTTCGCCGTGCCCTGGAAGGTGTCCGGATGAACGCGGCAGGGCGCTTCCCGATGGGAAAAAACGACCCGCCTGAGGGACGCGCAATCGCGGAACACACCGTCCGGCAGATCCTCGATGGAGGCCGGAAGCCGCAGCTCCGCCATGCTTCCAGCGTTCTTCAGCGCGCCGTCGGCAAAGCCCGCCACAGGCAGGCCCTCGTGAAAAGCGGGAACGGACAGCGATTCTTTTTTCTGCCCCGCTTCCGAAACGCCGCAAATCAGCCATCCCCTTCCGTCCGGCGTTGCGGCAAAAAGGAAGCTGCCGTCGTCCTCTCCTTCCTGGGGCAGAGCGGCGGCGGAAGGAGGCATGGCTGGCTGTTCATAAGCAACCGGAGAATAGCAGCCAAGGTACGGCAAAAGCTCCTCCGCCAGCAGGCAGGTGCGCAGCCGGGCTCCGGCTGTGTTCAAATGAAAATTGGTATCGTAAAACCATCCGCTGTCCAGGATATAGCGGTTGGGGTCGCTGATGACGGGGCAGGGAAACGCCCGGTTGATCTCGTCGAAAAATGCTTTTACCGCTTCGGGGGAAGAGTCCAGGACCGCCAAAGCGTTGACCGGGCTGAAGCTGACGCACACTTTCGCGCCGGCTTTTTTTGCTTCTTCACAGTAGGCTTTGATCTGGGCGGCAAAGTCCGCCGATACCCGCGCTTCCCGCAAATCAACGGGAGAAGACGTATCGTAGCCCAGGGGCAGCACGTTCCCGGGCCGTGGATATGTTAAATCGCACCGCCCGTCAAAAGCCGCTTTGGCATAAACGCCCGAGGGCCTTGGGGCCTCCCCGCTGGATGCGATCGCCATTTTCTCCTGAAGATAAGAAAGATAATTGCCCCAGAGGGCCGATCGTTGCTGCTCCCCCACCCGGGGAAGGAGCCAGCGGCTGCTTTCGGCGCATTTCCAAAAAGCGCTTGCGCCAAAGTAAGCGGACAGCGCGTCCGACACCGGCTCGCAGACGAGCACCACAACATCGCCCTTTTTCAGCGCGCCTTGGGACAGGGACAGCATGGCGGACATGCCCACCGCCCCATAGAGCCCAAAGGGGCAAACGGTATAGGACAGCCCTTTTTCAGCCAGCATCTCTTCCAGCAGCGCCCCGTCCAGCCCGAAGGCCACGTCGCTGTTTCCCAGCACGATCAGCCTGTTTCCCGGGGCGCTGTCCAGCCTGCGCACCATGGACGAAAGCGCCGCATAGTAGCTTTCGCTGTAATAATCCGGAAGCAGCAGGTCGGCTGTGATCAGGCTGAGGGGGATGAGCGCCGCAAGCAGCAGCGCGCATACGATCCTTACGGTTTTCTTTTTCATGGAGCTTCCTCAAAATTGGAAATAAGCAAACTCCGCCGCGTCCTGGGTAGCCAGCAGGGCCAGCCAGGCGCAGGCGATGATGAGCAGAAAATACACGGCGCTGACCATTTTCCGGGCGCTGTCCCGGCCGGTTTTCGCACCGGGCAGATCGGCTTCGCCCCAGGGCCTCAGCCGCGCCATGGCCAGCAGCGTCAGAATCAAACGAAGGGCGTTTAGGCCGGTCAGGTCCATGCTCTGCAGGGCGGCGGCAGCGCTGCCGGGGGCGTTAAGCAGCCGATGAAAAACAACGCCCACTTGCTCCAGAGAGGAGGCGCGGAAAATCAGCCCGGCGGGCACGAAAATCAGAAACATGATCCCCCGCCGAAGCCAAACGAACCAGGGGGCGGACAATGGCAGCCTCCACTTTTCCGCAAGCCTTCCCGTGGGCTGTTCCAGCAGGCCCTCCACGCAAACCCAAAGCGCCGCGTACAGGCCCCAGAGCACATAGTTCCACCGGGCCCCATGCCATAATCCGCACAGCGCGAATACGATCAGGGTGTTTGCCATCCTGCGGGCGGTCCCGCGCCGGGAGCCCCCCAGGGGAATGTACACATAGCTGGTGAACCAGCGGTTCAGGCTGATATGCCAACGGCGGAAGAATTCCCCGTAGCTCTGGGACAGGTAGGGCTGATCGAAGTTTTTCATGAGCCTTATGCCCATGAGCCTTGCCGACCCGGCGGCGATCTCGGAATATCCCGCGAAATCGCAGTACATTTGGAAGCAGAACAGCGCGCCCGCCAAAAAGATGGCGAAGGAGGACGCTTGCTCCGCCTGGGCAAATACCCGGTTCACATACACGCCGCAAAGGTCCGCCACCGCGCACTTTCGGAAAAAACCGCACAGCAAAAGCCGCAGCCCGGCGGACACGTCCTCGCGCTGGAACCGACGCTCTTTTTTCAGCTGGGGCAGCAGATTGCCCGGGGCTTCGATGGGCCCGGCCACCAGCTGGGGAAAGAAGGAAACATAGAGCGCGAAGGTGACGAAATCCTTTTCCGCCTCAAATTTCCCCCGGTACACGTCGATGGTGTAGCTCATGGTCTGGAAGGTGTAAAAGGAGATGCCTACCGGCAGGATCAGGTTCAGCTCCGGCGTGCGGAAGGAAAGGCCCAGGGCCGCCCACACGCCGTTCATGATGCCGCCGAAAAAATCCCAGTATTTGAAGAAAAAAAGCAGCCCCAGGTTCATCACCATGCTAACGGAAAGCAGCAGCCGTTTGATCCTTTTTTGCTCCCGCCAGTGCGCCATGCCCCGGCCGCAGAAGTAATCCACCGCCGTGGAAAACAGCAGTAGGAAAATGAACAGCGGGTTCCAGTACATATAAAAGAACCAGGAAGCCGCCAGCAGCCAGTATTTCCGCGCCCGATGGGGCAGCAGCCAGTGAAAGCCCACCGCAATGGGGAGGAAGATGAGAAAGGCCAGGGAATTAAAATTCACTTCCTCACCCCCATATTCAATAGCAGAAACACGGTCAGCGCCAGGGCGGCTTCCGAAAGGGATACGCCCATAAGCAGGCCCCAGGCCGTGGCCCCCACCGCCAGAAACGCCGACGCAAAGCGCAGCGCGCCCCCGGCGGGCTTCCGGATGAAATCCGTAAGGAGCAGCAGCAGCGCCAGCCCATAGCCCGCAAGGACGATGGGCAGCGTCAGGATGACCGATTCAGCCATTGCAGCAGCTCCTTCCGAATTCGCATTTTATCCGGTTTGCCGGTGGGCAGCAGGGGGATTTCTTTCACGACGCGCAAAGCCGCGGGCCGCTCGTTCTTGGGCAGAAGCGGGGCCAGGGCCTGCAATAAATCGTCTTCCGTTTCGGCCCCTTCGCACACCGCCACGGCCCCGGGCACCTCCCCGGCCTTTTCATCGGGCAGGCCCACCACGGCGGCAGCCTTTACCTGGGGCAAACGCAGCAGCGCCTGTTCGATGCGGGCGGGAGACAAATTCTTCCCGTTGCGGATGATGATTTCTTTCCTGCGCCCTGTCAGATGCAGCCGCCCATCCTGATCCAAATACCCCAGATCGCCGGTTCTGAAAAAGCGTTCCCGCGCTTCGGTCGCGCCGTAATAGCCCAGCATGCGGGAGGGGCCGTCCACGCAGATTTCGCCGATTTGCCCCGTCTGCGCTGCACTGCCGTCCTCGCGCAGGATCACGCCGCGATTCATGCTGTAAAACCGGCCCACGGTCTGAGCGCGCACCTCCACGGAATCCTCCCAGTAGGCGCAGCTGATGCCGACGCATTCGCTCATGCCGTACACGGGGATCAGCTTCATACCCAGCCTTTTTTCCAGATGGATGAACGTGTCCGGGGCAAGGGGGCTGCCCCCGATGAACCCGGCGGACAAGGTGGGCAGCGGCTTCTCCCCTTTCGCTTCCGCCAGGGCGATATACTGGCTGGGCACCCCGTTCATCCGCGTGATCCCCTGCGTTTCGATGGCGTTCACCAGCGAATCGGGATCGGTTTTCCCGGGGAAAAACAGCGCGTATCGGAGCGCTGCCGCGCCGAACAGCAGCACCAGGCCGAACACATGCTCCAGGGGGAGGATGCCCAGAGCGATGTCATCCCCCCGATACTTGCCCAAGGGCTGGGAATCCAGCAGGTTATTGTAAAATTGATCGTCGCTGAGCAGCACTGCTTTCCTTTGCCCGGTGGAGCCCGAGGTGAAAATCACATATCCCGCCTGATCGGAAGGCGCTTCCGGCAGCGCGGCGTCAGCAGCGGGCAGGGAAAACGGATCGAAGGCGATGGCCTCACCCTGCCTGCGGAGGGTCACGCGGCCATCCGCCCCGGGTTCCAGCACAGCGGCGGCAGGGAGGGCCGCGGCGCACTCTGCCAGGAACGCTTCGGGGGTTGCGTGGGGGTCTGTCAGCACGGCTGCGCAGTCCAGCAGCCGCAGGCCAAACAGGCAAACCGCGGTGGAAGCGCTGCGCCTCGCTGAAAGGGCCACAAAATCGCCCGGCCTGATCCCCTGCGTCCTCAGCCAGCACGCCGCAGCGGCGGCATGGGCCTGCATTTCCCCGGCCGTGTACCACCGGTTTTCAGACCCCAGCAGCCGCCGATTGGGCTCTGACGCCGCATATTCGCGCAGCAGGACGGAAAGGCTTTTGTGTTCCGGGCGCATGGTCGCTGTCCTCCAAGGGAAAAGATTTCGATGAAGCGAAAAGTCCCCCACAGCGCTTTTAGGGACGCTGTGGGGGCAGAAAATGGCTTATTCCTTCGCCAGCTTATCGCTGCCGGTGGTGATCACCAGACCCACGAAGGACAGGAAATACAGCGCGATGCCGACGATGGAAACGGTCACGGCTGTTTTCTGGGTATCAGGATGGTTGACGGGGTTCAGCATGTCGCCGATCACGTCCACCCGTTCCTTGACAAAGAACACCGTCGCCACGCCCATCAGCACGGCCAGCACGAAGGTGGCGATGCCGGTCAGCCCCTTGAGGGCCTTGGGCTTCATGGTCAGGAACAGGGCGCACAGGATCACCGCCGCGGGCAGGATAACGACCAGGGGGGCAACCGTGGTATGCAGGCTGGCCATGTATCCGCTGAGCGTGTTGATCAGGTACACGATCAGGCCAGCGAGGGCGAGAAGCCCGGAGACGCAGAGGATCTTACCGAAAGCGTTGGTATTTTTCGCCATCTCAGTTCGCTCCCTTCTTTTTCTTGCCGCCCAGCACAGCGCAGGCAATCCAGGCCAGGGCAAACACGCCGGTGGCGATGCCGGAGCCAAGCTGGATGTTGTGATACAGCGCGCGCCAGGAGGTTTCGATTTCTACCCGATGGGTGGTGGGGTCGGCTCCGTTCATGGCCGCGGAGTTGACCAGCGGATACAGGATGTACTTGATATCCTGCTTCATAGCCGCCGCCATCTGGGGATCGGCCATCAGGGTGGCGCCGTTGAAGTAATCCACCGCGCCGCCGAAGCCGCAGAAGGCCACGGTGCCAAACAGTACGGATTCCTTGGGCATGGCCTTCATGGACACGCCGGTAAAGTCGGTGACGGAGTAGCCCTTGAAGCCCCATTCGTCGCGCAGGATATCCTGGCAGACGCCCTTGTTGGCGCTGGGGGCCACCGCGCCGATGCGGTTGAAGGAGGTCATCACGCCCAGCGCGCCTTCATTGTAGATGTTGGCGTTGTCCGCCATGGAGGCGGGCTTGCCGTTGGCTTCGATGGCCTGCTGGAAGTTGCGCAGTTCCAGTTCGCGGGCCGCCTGCTCGGTCATGAACACGGCGATGCCGGAACGGTTGATTTCCTGGTCGTTGAAGGCCAGATGCTTCAGGTTCACGATGGTGCCCTTGCTTTGCGCGCCCTGCACCACCGCGCTGGCGGTGTAGCCGGACAGGATGGGATCTTCGCTGTAATACTCAGCGCCGCGCCCGTTGAAGCCATGCCGGTGCAGGTTGACGCCGGGGCCGATCATGATGGGATAATTGAACATCAGGGTGGATTCGCCCAGGATCAGTTCGCCGTTGCGGAAGGCCAGCTCCTTGTTCCAGGTGTAGGCCAGGTTGGTGGGCGTGGGCGCGACGCGGGTGCCGTAGCCTCCCTTGCTCGCGTCGAAATCGTCCATGGTATTGTACATCTTGCCCTGATACTGGCCGTCGTTGGCGTAGGTGCCGCCGTCGGAACCGCCGGGGCCGTCGTCGGCCTTGTGGCCAGCGTAGCTGACGGATTCGATGCCCTGAATGTTATGGAATGCGTTGGAGGCGAAGGTGACGAATTCATCGGGCGTGACCTGATCGATCAGCTTGTCCCAGCGGGGATCGTCCCACTCGGCGCCGATCATTTGATAGATGTTCATGTCGTTGTTGACGCCCCAGTCATAGCCTTCCACGCCCTCGGTGAGGGGGATCACGTCGTTCTTGAGGAGGGTGGCGATCCGGCCGGTGGCGGCCAGGCCCGCATGCAGGGTGGGATAGGTGCCGTTCCAGTCCTGACGGCTCATGTAATGGGCGGTGTCCTGATAGCCGTCAAAGCTGTTGATGTCCATGGAATAATCCCCGGTGGTGAGCACGTTGCCGATGGCCGCGCCGGTCTTGGAAACGGCGAAGGTTTTGGCGTCCAGCTCAGCCCAGTTCCAGGTGAAGGTCTTGGCGGCGTCGCCGGTCACGTTCTGGCTCTGCGCTGCCAGGATATTGTTCAGCGCGTCATGGCTGTCCTCGCCGATGGCGAAGTAATAGTCGCCCGCGTCCAGGATGAAGGTGCCCGCGCCGTTGGCGTCGTAGGAGGCCAGGTTCGCCAGGTCGATCTTCATGGCGATCGTCTGGCTTTCGCCGGGAGCCAGCAGCTTGGTCTTTTCATAGTCCATCAGCTGCACGGCGCTCTTTTCCACCTTGTTCTGTTTGTCGTAATCGGTGTAGGGGCTCTGGGCGTACACCTGAATGACGCTCTTGCCCGCCGCATCGCCGGTGTTGGTGACGGTCACGGTCACGTCGGCGGTCTTCTTATCCGCCGCCACATTCACGCTGTCCAGGGTCTGGGCGAAGGTGGTGTAGCTCATGCCGTAGCCGAAGGGATACACCACTTCGTTTTCATAGGTCCAGGCGCCGTCCGCGGTGGCCACGGTGGTGTCCGGGTTGGTGTAGGTGCCCGCCTTGGCCGCGGCAGCGTTGTTCACGCCCGCCACCACGTCGGCGTAACGGCTTTCAAAGTAGCGGTAGCCAACGTAAATACCTTCTTCGTTGATCAGATAGCTGTTCACGTTGTCGTCGGGCGTAAATTCCGCCGCGTTGGACCAGGCCACGTTGCCATTGCCGCCGAAGGCCACCATGGCGGGAGAAACGGCGGAGTTGGCGATGTAGATATCACCCAGGTGACCGGAGGGAGCGACCTTGCCGCACAGCACGTCGGGCACGGCGTAGAAGCCGTAAGCGCCGGGATAGCCGATCCAGAGGATGGCGTCCACGTCGGCGTCTTCCTTTACTTCCTTCAGCTCCAGGGGATTGACGGAGTTCACCAGCAGGATCACCTTGTCAAAGTTGGCCTTGGCTTCGGCGATCACGGCCTTTTCATCCGCGGACAGGCCGAAGATGTTGGTGGTGGTGCTGTCTGTGCCGCCGGTGACGTAGTTTTTGCTCTCGCCGCCGGGACGACCCACGATCACGATGGCCGCGTCCTGATAGCCTTCGTAATCCGCGGCAGTCAGGCCCAGGTCGGCGAGCTTGGCTTCCGCGGCCTTATCGGTGCCGGTCAAATTCAAATCGCCGCTCTCGCTGGGGCCGGAGCTGCCCGCGCCGGCATATTCAGCATACAGCTCGCCGGCAGGGGTCAGGTTGCCGCCGTTGGCTTTCACCCAATCCTTATACTTCTGGGTCACGGCGGGATTGATATCCAGCCCGGCCTTCTGCATGGCAAGATAGGACTGGTTGCCGTCCGCGATCACGGTGGCATCGGGGGCCGCGCCCATGCTGTTGCCATACACCGGCGCATAGCTGCGCAGGCCCAGCAGGGTCACCTTCGCGCCTTCATTCAGGGGCAGGGCGTTTTCTTCGTTCTTCAAAAGAACAAAGCTCTCCAGCGCCTCCTGCAGGGCGAAAGCCCGAAGCCCTTCGATGGCTTCCGTCTGGTTCTTGAATTCGGATTGGTAGATCCATTCGGCCTGACCTGACCCCTCCATACGGTAGCTGGTTTCGCCGAAGTATGTGTCGATGGGCTGACGGTAGGATTCCATAATGGGACCCGCTACCAGAGAGCCAACCAGGACGAACACGGCTACTGCGGTCAAAGCACGAAAGATGCCTTTTCCTTTCATCTTGGTTTTTCCTCCTCGTTGGTATATTCAGAGCGCAAGTGCGCGTCTGTTCTGAAAAAGCGCAGAGGCTGGATTTTCCCGGAAAAGCCTTTTTAGTGTATAGAACAAATTCATTATATCATTGTTAGGAAATCATTGCAAGAATAGGATCGGTAGTAATTTGTGCGCTGAAGTGTAAAGTGAAGTGCAAAAGTAACTTCCAGAGTGGGGGTAGGGAACTGGAAGTTACGGGAGTTTGACAGCAAAGAGGAAGCTCAAAGCCCAGGAAGCCAAGCAGGGCTTTATTTTTTTGTCAAGTTTTTAAAATATATTATTGCGTAATATTAAGTAATATGGTATAATATAACTGAAAAAACTACGGAGGGTGA
>JAFXSH010000089.1 GCA_017525805.1 Clostridia bacterium
AAGCGTCGGATCGATACTTTCCTGATCAGCACACAGCATGATGAGAACGTCGATCTGGAAACGGTACAGCATATTTGCCGGCACATCATGCTGGATGTGGCAGACCGGTATCGCCTGAATAACGATTTCCGTGTGCTCGTAAACCCGACCGGTCGATTTGTGCTCGGCGGGCCTTTTGTCGATACCGGCGTCACGGGCCGGAAGATCATCGCGGACACCTACGGCGGCGTATGCCATCACGGCGGCGGCGCGTTCAGCGGCAAGGACCCCACCAAAGTGGATCGGTCCGCCGCCTACGCCGCCCGCCACGCGGCCAAAAACGTGGTGGCCGCCGGATTGGCCCGCCAGTGCGAAATCGCCCTGGCCTACGCTATCGGCGTGGCGAAGCCTGTATCCTTCCAGGTAAACACCCGGGGCACCGGCATCCTGCCCGACGCGGAAATCGCCAAGCTGGTGGAAAAGGTATTCGATATGCGGCCCGACGCCATCATCAAGCGTTTGGACCTGCGCCGCCCCATCTACCGTCAGACCGCCGCCTACGGCCATTTCGGCCGCACGGATATCGACCTGCCCTGGGAACGGCTGGACCAGGTGGAAGCGCTGAAAGCGGCCATGAAGAAATAACCGCATAAAGCTTTTTCCCGGCGCGAAGCGTTTGCTTCGCGTCTTTTTTTGCGATAAAAAAACGCTTCATTGGGCAGACTGTAAAAAAAGCTGTGAGGTGATGCAGTTGCTGTATTTGCAGCTCAAGTCCCGGACCATCGTGAAGCCCGGCGAACAATTGCTGGTGCGCCATATTGCCGACGCTCTGGATAACCGGGGATCGCGGGTGATGGATTTGCCGGTGGAATGCACAAAAAAAGAGGGCGTTTGGCGCTTGCCCGCCATGGCGCTGGTGAAAGCCGTGCTTCCCGTTTGTCCCGATCTGACCATTTTAGGCCCGGCGGAATGCTTCGTGCATATCGTGCCGGAAAACAAGCGGGACCGCACCCATGCCCTGCGCACGGCGCTGGCCTTTCTGCTTCTCATGGTGGGCAGCGCCTTAGCCATTACCTGGTTTCACGCCGACGTAAACATGATGGACGCCCAGCAGTCCCTGTACCGCCTGATCACGGGCCGTCAGGCGGAAAACACCTGGCTGATCACCGCGCCTTATGCCGTCGGCGTGTTCACGGGCGTTTCGCTGTACTACGCTCTGCTGGGAAAAAAGCGCACGGTAGCCCCCCTGGAAATCAAGTTAGAGGAATACCGGCAGTCGGCCGAGCAGGTTTCGGGGCTGACCCCATGACGGCGGTGCTGCTGGGCCTGATGGGGGGCCTGACGGTAGGCGTATGCTCTGCCCCCCTGTGGATGATGCTGCAATTGCCCATGCGGCTGACGGATATTTTAAACGTCAAAGCAAACATGCGTCTCTGCGCCGCCGCCCTGGCCGTTGGCGCGGCCCTGGGTACCCTCCACGCCGCCGGGTTCCTTCCGGGCTTTTTGGGTATGGGCGCTATGGTTTTGGGCGGCATGTTTGTGGGCATGTTAGGTTCGGCGCTGGCGGAAGCGGTGGAAGTGGTACCCGTTTTCTTTGACCGCCTTTCCATCACTGCCGATATGCGCTACGCCGCCGCCGCCCTGGCCTTGGGCAAAACCGCCGGGGTGATCGTGTATGGGCTGATGAACGGATAGAACAAAACCAGGAGGACCCTCATGAATCTTTCCCCTTTTCCCTCTCCCCTGAATTACCTGCCCCGGCCCGGCATGCGGGAGATCCGCGCGAAACCGGCGGCAGAACTGCCTCATGTCCGATATGAAAGGAGCAATACCAATGGCGGAGAAAAATCTGAAACCCGAGGTTAAAGAAGCAATCAAACGCTATGCGGCGTTGGTGGGGCGGCTGACGCCCAAATCCAAGTTAGGGCAAGGGTGTCTGCGCGCCTTCTGGGTGGGCGGAAGCATCTGCGTGCTGGGCCAGGTCCTCATGGACGCGGGCATGATCTGGCTTCATATGACTGCCGCCGCCGCGTCCAGCTTTGCCTCCGTCGCGCTGGTGTTTTTGACCGCGCTGCTCACCGGCATCGGCGTGTTTGACCGCATCGCCCGGTACGCGGGCGCGGGCACGGTGGTGCCCATTACGGGCTTTGCCAACGCCATGACCTCCCCCGCCATGGAATTCAAGCCGGAGGGCTGGGTGCTGGGCACAGGCGCGCGGCTGTTCACCATCGCCGGGCCGGTGCTGGTTTACGGCGTCAGCGCGTCGGTGATCGTGGGCATCCTGTACTATTTCATCCGCTGGCAATAAAGAAGCGAATAATGCGATTTCATGGCGGAAAAGCACGCCGTTCGGCCTGCCGGAACCGGTTTATCCGGCTCACGATAAACCGGTTCGCCGGAAAAAGCCAGCCTGAAAAAACAAAGTTTAGATAACGGATCATGGCTTCCGCCTTTTTGGCAGTCAGCACGCTTTACAGGGAAACGGCTATTCAACGTTTCAGCATGCAAAACCCCCGGCGCGAAGCCGGGGGTTTCAGGGCGTCGACAAAGTCGACACCCTGCCATCGAAAGCCAGCTAAAGCAGGCTTTCGATGGGAACATCCATTTTCTGTAAAATGGCATTTCCGGGCAGGTATGCCCAGAAACGCACATTTTACGGCCGAAAATTGAGAGCGGAAGCAAAATTTCAATTGCTCCTCGGTGACGTACACGCTGCCGCCTGTGGATTATTGATGAAGGGGCTGTGACCCCTTCATACTTCCCCAGGGTACTTTGTCGACAGTCTGCCCCCGGCGCGAAGCCGGGGTTTTGTTCATACGTGCCGTTCATCCTTCACGGCAGGGATGGTTCATAGAAAGTAAAGCCTTTTTTGCCCCGGTGCTTGGTTTGATACAGCGCCTGGTCCGCGTGTTCAAACAGCTCATCCGCGTTCTCCGCGTGCCTGCCGTGGGCGATGCCAACGCTGACCGATACAGGCGGCAGGCCACCCTCCGTTTTCCCTAATTCCACGTTGATCCGGTTGACCCGGTCAATGATCTGCTGTTTTTGCCGCTCGCCCGTATGAGCCATGAAAACCACAAATTCATCGCCGCCGATCCGGCAGGCGCAGTCGTCCGTCCGGAAATAGGCAGCAATGGTCCCGGCGGTTTTTTTCAGCACCCTGTCGCCGATCTCGTGCCCATAGGTATCATTCACCGCTTTAAAGGAATCAACGTCGATCAGCAGCACATACGCAGTTTTCAAATCCAGGCTGGACATGAGCAGATCGTATCCCGCCCGGTTGTACAGGCCGGTCAGGCTGTCATGCATGGCCTTATCGATCTCCCGCTGCAGGGTTTTATGTTCTTCGGTATTGTCCCTTACGCTGAGGAAAGAGCCGATCAGGCGCTGTCTTTCATCCGTGACGCTGTGCTTTTCCAGCACGTAGTTTTTAGACATGTCCCCGTTTTTCACTTCGTGCTGCGTGCTTTCGTCCTGCTGATAGTCCCCGAATAAATCGGCCAGCCGTTCCGAAGCAGCTTCGAAATTGTCCTTTTCGATCCCCGTCAATTCGATGGCCGGCCTGTTGGCCCAGATGCAGTGACCGTTGGCGTCGAAAAAGAACAGCGCCTCCGGCATTTCCGAGGCCATATTCGCCAGCATACTGTCCAGCAGCCGCAGGGGACGGTAGAATAACGATAAATAGTACACGAGGATCCCGAATACGGCAAAGCCGATCATGGCCCTGTCAACAGGCGTCCCGGAGAAAATATACACGGTTTCCCATATCGCCGTAATGATCAGCGCGGCCAGGATCACAAAATACCGTTCCATATCGATCCGGGGAGAGCGGATTATTTTTACGATGAAAATCACGATGGCCGCCGCGAGGATGCCATAATCGACCACCCGGTGATACGTCTGCCCTAAATAGGGCAGCAGCCGGTAATAATCCGCCCCATCCACCAGGATCGGTTTCGTTACAAAAGCATGATGGAAGAAGGGATTGCACAGCATCTGAACAACGTCAATTACCACGGGAATCTCGGCAAACAGCAGGTATTTCCGTTTGTCCTTTCCGATCTGGCAATACTTGAAGGAAAACAGAAGCAGAGCGTACACAGCGCTGTCCATGCCCAGAAAATAAATATAACAGCCGATCGTGGACAGCACCCTCTGGGTGGAAGCGATGATCACCATATTGCCAATCACAGGCGGAATCAGGGCGCCTGCCAGCATCGCCACCGTTTTGCCGATGGCTTTGCGGGAAAGACGCGCTTTGTAGCAGCAAAATGCCAACGCGGCGCTCAAAAAAACAAAAACAATGGAAAAAAAGATTCTCATACGTTCCTCCCAAAACGAAGAAACACCGTTCCGCGGACTGTTTGTCGAAATAAATATTAGAAGGATTCTATCACAGGATCCGCCTTTTCGCAAGTATCAAACCGGACAATTTCTATCACAAATTGGCAAAACACAAATATGAAATCCAGAAAACTTATGTTGCGATTTTGTAACGGTTGGTGTTATATTATTATTTGTTCCACAGAACTGTATCCCATTCAAAAAAGCGGTATACAAGCACGATTGGGGAGGGCTGAAGAATGTTCGGAAGAAGAGCGGACGGACGTGTTTTACGAAATATCGATCCCATCGTTGGCCTTGCGTCCTATTTGATGCCGATACGGTGCGACGCGCAGGTGTTTTTGAACCATAAGCTGGACTATGAAATCATGGCTCGCTATATTGTGGATCAGGGAAACAAAGGACATAAGCTGACGTTCATGGAGCTTTTTATCGCCGCGTATGTGCGCGCTGTTTCGCAGATGCCCGAAATCAATCGATTTATAAGCAATAAGCGGCTTTACGCCCGCACCCAATTGACGGTTTCCTTCACCCTGCTCAAGGAAACGGACGATCCCGACGCAATTGAAGAAAACACAGCGAAATGTTTTTTTGACCCGCGTGATACGATTTATGATGTGGCGGAGCGCGTCGCCACCGCTATTGAGCAAAACCGCCGGGAAGAAGCGGACAATTCCAGTATCAAGTTAGCCCGGCTGCTGCTGAATCCCCTTCTGGCAAACATCGTTGTCGCGCTGGCCCGGCTGCTGGATCGGTACGGTATCCTGCCCAAGTATATCCTGGACGCGTCCCCCTGTCATACCAGCATGTATATCACGAACATGGCCTCCATTGGAATGCCCTCCCTGAACCACCACATTTATAATTTTGGCACCACTTCCCAATTTGTATCATTGGGGTTCGTAACGCGGGAAACCAGCGTAGGTCCGGACGGAAAGGCCGTCCGCAAGCGCTGGCTGCCCATTGGCATTACGGCGGATGAACGCGTTTGCGCCGGGGCGATGTACGCAAAATTCATGGATCGCCTCACCTATTACGTCCATCACCCGGAACTGCTGGAAACGCCGCCGGAACACGTCCGGTTTGAGGAAGGAAACGCCTATTCCCTGCCCAAATCCAAATAAAAATGACGAAAAGAAGGAAAACCGATCTGTTGCTGAAAAGAGAAAAAAACGAATGGTAAATGCATGAGAGAATTTTTATTTCACGCCATCTGCAAAAAATATTGGAAACTGCTTCTTTCCATGCTGCTGGTTTCCGCTTTCGGCTGCGCCACCTTAACGGGGCTGGCGGGCGGGTATCTGTCGCTGAAAGAAGCCTTGGATTTGTATGTCCAGGAAGGAGGATACCCGGACGCCTTCGTCACCACGGACGTGACCGAGCGCCGGCGGATGGACGCGCTGAAGGCCGTGCCAGGCGTTACGGAAGTGGACGCCCGGATCATCGGCGATCTGGTGCTGGTCAACTGGGACGGGCGGTATCTGTCCATCCGGGCCATGTCCTTTGACGCAGATGAATTTCAACAATTTTATTTCTGGGAGCGGGCGGATCAGGGCGCTTACGATCCGATTTATTTAGAATACAATTTTGCGAAAAACGCGGGGATCAAAGCGGGCGACACGGTGCGGATCAAGGCTGGCGACGAGCTTCGTGAATACCGTGTGATGGGCGTCATTTCCAGGCCCGAAACGCTGGTCATGGAACCCTCCGACGATGTGAGCATCAGCAGCGACGATTTCGGCTATGTTTACGCACCATGTTCATTGCTGGAAAAGGAAGTGAACACGGACCACCGGGACGCCCTGGCGGAGTGGGAAGAAAAAAGCGGCGAACTGGCCGAAGCGGAGGCAAGCGCCCGGCAGGAATATGAAAACGCCCTGGCCGAGCTGGAAAGTGCGGAAGCGGAGCTGAACGAAAAAAAGGCTGAATTTGAGGAAAAGCGCCGGGAATTGGACGAGCAGCAGGCGGAGCTGGACCGAAGCAAAGAAGAATTGGACCAGGCGCGGCAAGAGCTGAACGAAAAAACAGCCGAAGCGGAAAGCAGTCAGCAGGAGCTGAATGAAAAAAAGGCCGAAGCGGAAGCAAAGCAGGCCGAATTGGAGCAGGCACAGCGGGAATTGGACGAAAAGCGCGCGGAATTGGAGGAAACCAAAAAAACGCTGTCGGAACAGCGCGATGCCCTCAAGCAGCAGCGCGAGGAAGCGGAGGCACAGCTAAAATCTCTGCAAAGCACAAAGGAAGAACTGCTGGCGGGACAGGATGCGCTGGATAGCGCGCGGGCGGAAGCGCTGGAAAAGCGCTGGGAGCTCAACGCCACCCGGGCGGATCTGGTGGAGAAGCGCGCCGAAGTGGAACAGCAGCTCGCCTTGCTGCGTCTTGCCCAGGGGTATCTTTCCCGGTTGGATCAAGCGGCGGCAGAGATCGATGAAGAAATCGGCCTTTATCAGCAAACGCAGGCCGCCATAGAGGAATTGGACCGGCTGCTGACTGATATGGAAGCGATGGAGCGCCGCTTAAAGGAGGCGCGGTTTGCCCTGGCGGCGGTGGACGCGGCCCTGGACGCCGCGGAGGAAGCTTATTTGGATAGCGCCGGATTGATTGCTCAGCGGCAGGAAATCGTAAACGACTTTGCGGCAATGGGCATATCCGAGGCAATGCTCGGCAGTACGCTGGAGCAGTTACAAGCGGAAATCCTGGAAATGAAGGATCGGCGGGCGGCCTTGCAGGACCAGCTTTCCGCCTTACAAAATACCGACCATCTGCAAACGGAAGCGGACGCGCTGCGAAATCAGCTAAGCGCCTTGCTGGACAGCGTCGCGGACCAGGAAAGCGTTTCTGAAACGATGCTGAACAGCGCCATCGAACAGGCGAACGACGGCTTGAACCAGATCGACAGCGGCATCGCCCAGATCGACGATGGCCTGTGGCAGATCAGGGAGGGCCTAAAGCAGGCCGATGAAAAGGAAGCGCAAATCAAGGACGGTCTCAGCCAGGTCCAGGAAGGCGAAGCGCTGCTGAACGACGCGCTAGAGCAAATGGACGAAGGTCTTACACAAATGGATGAGGGCCTTGAGCAAATCGCGGACGGCTATCGGGAAATGGACGATTATCAGGCGCAGATCGACACCGGTTCTTCCGAACTGGCCGAAGGCTTTGCCCAAATCGCCGATTATCAGGCGCAGTTGGACGAGGGCTTTGAACAAATCAGGGCTGGAGAAGAAGAAATGGACGCCGCCCTTTCGCAAATCGAGGACGGTCAGGCGCAGATCGCCGACGCCATCGCCGACGCGGAACGGCAAATCGCCGACGGTGAAAACCAAATCAAAGACACGCGGACGGAGGTGGAAAACGGCTGGATCGAGGCGCTGGCGGAGTTTTCTGATTTAGAAAACGAATTAAATAAAGCATATGAGGAACTGTCCGAATGGGAAGGCTATCAGGTTTTCTGCAATCAGTTTCTGCTTCGTTTTTCCCCTGGCGCGTCACCCGATACGGTTTTGGAAGATGTGAAGGAGGCGCTTTCGGAAGCCGGCGTGGAGGTAAAAAGCGTCGTTCTATATGATGCCTCTCCCGTCAAACGGCGCATAGACAGCAACCTGATCCCCATCGAAACCATGGCGGAGTTCATTCCTATGTTCTTTTTCGCCATCACCATGATCGTGGTCTATCTGTTCATGTCGCTGATGATCCGGCAATGCCGCCGGGAGATCGGCATCCTGCGCGCCTTGGGCTTTACCCGATTCAGGGTGATATCCCTTTTCTGCGGCGCGGGCTTTCTGGTCTCCCTGGGCGCCATCGCTTTGGGACTGGCCCTTTCCCTGGCGATACGCGGGTATTTTTGCTATTACTTTTTTGACGTGCTCTTCCCGCTTCCTGTTCGTGTCCTGGTGTTCAGCTGGTCCAAATTTCTGCTTTCCGCCTTGTTCACCGTCGCCGCCGTGGAAGCGGCCACCGTCATCAGCGCGTCCTCCATCAGCGGCATCCAGCCCTCTGAGGCCATGACGCGCGTAAAGCCCTCCGCCGTAAAAACCCCCCAGTTCGTCAGATGGGCGCTCCGCGGCGCTTCCCCCTTTCTGAAATTCAGCGTTATTTCCCTTTTGCGGAACAGGCTTCGGTTCCTCTTTTCAGCGTTCTGCCTGGCCGGTTCCGTCATGCTGATCTTTTCTTCCCGTTCCCTGATCTCCTCTTCAGATGAAATTGTGGATCGAACGTTTACGCGGAGCATTCATTATGACTGCCAGATCTTTGTCAGCGAGAAAGCGGCGGATGATTTACAGCGCGCCATCGCGGCGCTTCCCTATATTTCCGATGTGGAGCGCATGGACTATTACACCGCGTCATTTTCCCTGAACGGGTATACGGAAAGCAGCGACGTGGCGGCGGTTCAGGAGAATACGCGCCTTGTGTCCGTTGAGGATCAAAAAAAGAACGCCCTTCCCATCACAGGGGACGGCGTGGTGCTGGAAAAGCATTTGGCGGAAAGGTTGGGAGCATCCATCGGCGATACGGTGGAGGTAAACGGCGCGCCGCTCCGTGTCAGCGCGGTTTCCGAGCAATGCACCACCCGTTTCCAGTATATCTCCGCTACGCGGGCGAGCGCGCTGGGCGATTGTACCCTGCGGTCCCTGGTCTGCCATATTTCCGTTGATCATGAATCCGAATTCATGCGATTTCTTGTGGAGCAGGACGGTTATCTGTACGCGGTGTTTACCCATTCGGCCTATTCCGCTTGTTTATACCTGTTGGATGGGGCCGACCTGGCCTGTTGGATGCTGATCGGCATCGCCATGCTGATCGGCCTGGTGATCGTGGTGAATACCTCCCAAACCAATCTGCTGGAACAAAAAAGAGAGCTGTGCGTGCTGCGCACCTTGGGCTTTCAGCACAGCGAGCTTTCCCTGCATTGGTTCGCTCAATCCCTGCTGCATTTCCTATGCTCCTGCGCGTTAGGGTTCCCGGTGGGCGTTGCCGTGGCAAAACGCGCGATGCTGAATATGGAAATGACAAATCGCTCCTATCCCTTCGTCAACAGCCCCTGGGACTATGCCATAACCGCCGGCCTGGTGTTCGCCTATATCGTTTTCAGCCATATTATTTCCATGCGTTCCCTCAGGCGGTGGGACATTGTGGAATGTGTGAAGGATAAAGAATGAGCGTTCTATCAGCGATTCCTTTTGTTAATTTGTGAAAGGTTCCATTACTCTTTCCAATAGTCTCTGTAGAGGATGATTTCCGCCAGCAGGCCCAGCGGCATCGCCGCGAAGACATCCACCGCGGAATGCTGTTTGATGAACATGGTGGACAGGCAAACCAAAATAACGAGCGCGACGATCAGGAGTTTCCACAGGAGCCCCGCTTCCTTTTCCTTGCACCATACCGAGGCAATGCCTAAGGAATACCCTACATGCAGGGAGGGGAGGATGCCGCTGGGCGTATCGAAAGCGTAAATGATCGAAATCACCCAGGTAAACACGTTTTCCCTCGGAAAAGTTTCGGGCCGGAGCTCCTGACGGCTGGGATACAGGATGTAAACGACCATGGCCACCGCCTGGGTGATCATAATGAAAATGGAAAGCTTTTTGAAGCTGTCAATATTGTACAGCAGGAAGTACAAAAGCGATCCGGCCACCAGCAGATACCAGAGCACATAGGGGATCACGAACGCCTCGGTGAAGGGAATCAGGTCGTCCAGCCCGCAGCGGATCACATGGCAGTTTTCCAATGGAATCAGGTTTTCGGTGATAAAATAGAGCGCGAAATAAACCACCCAGCCCAGCAGCAGCTTCAGGTGACTGTAAGCGAGGTCGTTGATTTTGTTCAGGCGAAAAGCACGGTAATCGACAGTGGGTTTTCTCACGGTTTTTTTACCGTCCTTTCTGTTCATCGCCTTGGCTGGAAGGATAATCCTTCCGGGGGATCACCGCGTAAGGAACCACCGTATGCGGGGGCAGGCTTCGCCCCAAGCGTGTTACGGCGTCCATCAGTTCTTCTTTGATGCGCAGGCGCTCCTGCTCCGGAGGCTCACCGGCGCGGTAACGGATGGGCTGGCCCAGCACCATTTTTTTCAGCTTTGGCGCGGTGTACATAGGCACGAAGCACATCTCTTTTTGAGTAATCCGGTAATACATTTGCGCCAGGTCGATGAATCGGTCCTGAAAATCGTACACGATATTGTTATGCGGCACGGTATGCTCTGGAAAGATGACAATTTTTTCGCCCTTCCGCAGCAGCCGCAGCGTCTGCCGGAAGGTGATCATGACCCGAGCGTCGTGATAAACGGGGATGGTATTGGCATTGTTGAAAACGAGCACGCACAGGGGCGCAACCAGATAGGAAAAAAGCCGGTAATACCAATGGGTATACCAAGGCTTCATGGACCAGAAATCCTGGTAAGCGTAGGCGGGCACTTCTTTCAGCTCCATCATCTGCGCGGCGCACCAGATATGGTGATTGTCTTTTATATACAGCTCGGCGGCGATGGGCCCGTACATATGGGCATGGTTGCCAACGATCACGGCTCCGCCTTCCGGCAGGTTTTCCAATCCATCCACCCGCATTTTGGGAGATAATTTCCATATGAGCCATTTGATCGCCTTGTAGGATACCGGTACTCTTTTTGCTTCCGCCATATTTGTACCTCCAATGAGCTATAAAATTATATTACAAAAACGGCGAAAATGCAATTGCCCAAAGCGCATAAGAAGAAAAGCTTTATGATAAAGCGAAAGCGTTTGTTCCACGTTTTTGTGCGATAAAAAGCGGCTTGACGGGGCAAACTGTGAAAACAGGATGAGGCGATGCGATCGCTGGAATCGTATCGCTTCATTCGCCGATGCATAAAGGAGGGTTCGCAATGCCGCTTCATCGCGCGGGCGACCACACGATCGTGTTTCCCCACCGTCCCCGCATCTTAGAAAGCGCTTCTGTGGCAGGCCCCAAGGAAGGCAGGGGACCGCAGGGCGGTTTCTTCGATCTGGTACTGGAAGACGCGCTCTTCGGCCAGCAAAGCTATGAACAGGCCGAACACGCCATGTTTCAGGCAGCCTGCGAACGGTGCCTGAAAAAAGCGGGCATGCCTCGCGAGCGGGTGCAGGCCCTGCTGGGCGGCGATTTGCTGAACCAGATCATGGCCGCGTCCTTAGCCGCCAGGGAACTGTCCATCCCCTTCTTGGGGCTGTACGGTGCCTGCTCCACCATGGCGGAGTCCCTGATCCTCGGCAGCATGCTGGTGGACGGCGGATATGCTTCTCCGGTACTCTGCGCGGCGGGCAGCCACTACTGCACCGCTGAAAGACAATACCGTTTTCCCTTGGAATACGGCAATCAGCGCACCCCTGCCGCCCAATGGACAGTGACGGGCGCGGGCGCGTGCCTCCTGACGGAGGAAGGATCTGCTTTGGCCCATGTGACCCACGCCACCATCGGTCAAGTGGTGGATTTGGGTATCCGGGACGCCAATAATATGGGGGCTGCCATGGCCCCCGCGGCGGCGGACACCTTGACGCGCCATTTTCTGGATACGGGGCGAACGCCCGGGGATTATGACCGGGTGATCACCGGGGACCTGGGCCAGGTAGGCGCGGACATCCTGCATGAACTCATGGCGGAACGGGGCTATCCCATCCCGGAAGGCCGGTATATGGACTGCGGACTAAGCATTTTCCACAGGGAAGACGACGTGCACGCCGGGGGCAGCGGGTGCGGCTGTTCCGCCACCGTTTTGAGCGCGGCCATTCTGCCCAAACTGAAAAGCGGCGCATGGCGGCGGGTACTTTTCATGGCAACCGGCGCGCTGCTCAGCCCCACCACCAGCCAGCAGGGCGAGACCATTCCCGGCGTGGCCCACGCGGTGGCGCTGGAAGGAGGAGAAGAAGAATGATGCTGTATATAAAGGTGTTTGCCGTGGGTGGGCTGCTGTGCGTCCTCGGCGAAATATTGATTTTAAAAACCAAGCTGACCCCCGCCCGCATCTTAGTGCTGTATGTCACCGCCGGCGTGGTGCTCAGCGCTTTGGGGCTGTACGCGCCCCTGGCCCGCTTCGCTTCCGCCGGAGCCACCGTGCCATTGACGGGCTTTGGGCATCTGCTGGCACAGGGTGCCATTGCCGCCGTGCAGGAAACGGGGCTGCTGGGGGCGTTTACCGGGGGCGTCACCGCCGCCGCGGGGGGGATCGCCGCCGCTGTTTTCTTTGGCTTTCTGGCGGCGGTGTGCTTTAAGCCCAAACCAAAGGATTACTGATCGTTCAAGGATAAACCGGCTCGCTCCATCGCCATCACCACAATGGGGATCAGCGCAAGATGCAGGATGATGCCGGGAATCGCGTTAGTGACCGCCCCGGCCAGAAACAAGGTGGGGGTGAACTCACTGTGGATCAGGCCGGACAGGATCATCTGCGCGCCTCCCCACACCAAGCGGCCCGCCACCATGGCGATGACGAGCACGATATAAACTTTGCCTTTCATGCGGGGCAGAATATAATACAGCCAGCCCGAAACCGCGCCGTAAGCGGCCAATTCAAAGGCCATGGCCACGGCGGAGGGAAACAGGGCGGGCATGCCGAACAGCACGGACCGCAGCAGCGGCGCGATAAAGCCCACCGCCAAGCCCCAGGGCCAGCCGCAAAGAAAGCCGCACAGCAGCACGGGAATGTGCATGGGGCACAACATTTTCCCGATTTCGGGAATCTGGCCCGTAATGAAGGGCAGCACCAGGGCAATGCCCAAATACAAGGCGGCATAGGTCATTTTTCGGATTTGACGGGACGAAAGTCCCTTTTTTGTTTTCATGACGTTTTTCCTTCCCGCCGGCAATCAAAGCCCGCCAA
This sequence comes from Clostridia bacterium, assembly GCA_017525805.1. Next base: position 13,148 of record JAFXSH010000089.1, read on the forward strand.
GGCTCAAATAATACAGTCCTTCCCCCGCCGTGCCCGCCGCTTCCTCCGTCAGCGCTTTCAATGCCTGGGCAACGTCCACATCGGCGTAAACCTCGGGATTGGCCATTTTGGCGATCAGCAGCTCGGCGGCAAGGCGCAGGTGAGGCGCTTCCAGCATATCCTGGGAGACGAGCAGCACCCTCTTGTTTTTTAGCGCGTCTGTTTCAGCCCAGCCGGGCCGGGAAATCAGCGCTTGCAGCTCCGCCTCTGCCGGAGCCCCGTTCAGCACATTACCGCCCAGCACGCTTCTCGGCACGATCTTCACAATGATTTCCGGATTCTTCCTGCACACCCAGCCGTCGTCCACCCGCAGGTTTTCCGGAAGAAGCCGGGCGGACACATCATAGGCCCCCGCGTCCAAGATCAATTGATGTTCGTCAGAGGTTTTGTATACCGTCACATGATCTTCCGCTGTTTCCCAGTATAGGTTCAGCTTTTTGCAGACGTACAGGGATTCGGAGCGTTCCCGGAGCAGCACTGTATAATACCAAAAAAGGCTGTCCGCCGTTTCGGCGTCCTCCGCCGTACCCATGCGGTCTGATTCCGGGGCGGCCACGGCCTGCCGGGCGGTTTCCCCGGCGTCAGCGTTCAATTTGGACGCGGGATGCCCGGTGCCGCCATAAGCGAAAGCGCCGTCTTCTTCGCCCGGGCCGTGCAGCAAGCGCTCCAATCCTGCCACAATTTCCACTGCGGCGTTTTCATCAAATTCCTTTTGAGCGGCTTCGGGATTTTCTCGGGTGTGTTCCCGATCCTCTCCCTCGTCCCCCTCCGCATAATTGGCACCGGCTTCCTCTCCGGCGGCTTGTTTTCTGTCCACGCCAGCAGCCGCCGAAACAGTGATCCGCGTCCGGCAGCCGGTCAAAAACAATAAACACAGCAAAAGCGGCAGAAGCCGACGGTATTTCTTCATTCGTGCAGGCATTTTATATACCTCAGCCGCAGCTTTTCTTTCCAGTCCGCTTCGTCATAGAAAATCCTTTCCGTCTCGTCGAAAAACAGCCGCACCTGCTCCCGCTGCTCCTCCGACATGGGATGATCGCTGTAGGCGGCTTCCTCAAACAGGCAAGCGCAGGCGATGAACTGCTTTGTGTATTCTTCAGGCAGCCGGTCATGCCAGCCTTCCGGCCATTGACGGTAAGGCAGGTTTCCCCCGCCGCGTCCTCCGTTTTCCAGGTACGCGGCCGCGCATCGGAACATGGCGCGGAGGGCCTCCCCCGGATTCTCCGCCTGAAACAATCGCCGTGCCTCCAGGGCCTTTTTCCTGCGCGCGTTTCCATACAGAAACGGCAGGAAGGGCAGAACCACCACCGCCAGGGACAGCAGCAACAGCAGCGCGATTTTCAGATAATCGATCCACCGGGGCCGGGAAATCCGCTGTTCCTCCACGGTGAGCAGGCGGTAGACCCGGTTCTGCGGCGCTGTTTCCTCCCCCGTCAGCAGGGAACGGCTGTTCATGTGGCGGGTTTCCATTGCGGAATCCGGATTTTCCCCCGTAACGCTCTGCTCCTGCCAGGTGACCAGTGCCAAACGATCCCTTATCGCTTCCGACGCGCTTTCCGTGGCCGCGTCCACGCCGGGCCAAATCACCGCTGTCAACAAAGCGATCAGCAGCGCGGCGGCGGCAAAAAGCAGGGCGCTTTTTTTCGGTGCGGAAAACAGTACGACCCCCAGTCCCAGCGTCAAAAACAGGACAGTATTACCCCACGCGGGCAGGGATAGGCCGAAATACGCCTGAAAAAGCGCCGCCGCGATGGCAGCCATCAACAACAGCGCCCGGCTACGAAGGGCGATTGTTATGCCGGTATACCCAGCCGAAAACGCTGCCATGCACAGCCACGCCAGGGCCGTGGATTGTTTTTCCGGTATTTGAAAATAATCATAAGCGTAAGCGTTCACCTTTTCGCTGGCGGAAAACACCTGGTTGCATAAAGCCATGCCGGAAAGACGCGCCGAGGGCAGGAAAAAAAGCAAAAAAAGTGACGCGGCCATCAAAGCGGCGCAGCAAAAGCAGGCCGCTTTCCGATTGACCGTGATCTTTCTTTTCATGTTTTTTTCCTCATAGCTCAAGCTCCGGTTCCTCCCGTGAAACGCACATCACCCGGATATCAGGATTTCCTTCCTCCCGCCGGGGCAATGCCAGGGTGACAGCGCCGGTTTCCCGCAGGCTCATGGCGTCAGTATCTGACCGGGGGCTAAAAAGCACCACGTGATCCGCCCGAAATTCAGGGAAAGCGCGGCTGAATAAAATGCCGATGCTTTCGCCATTTTCTTTCGCTTCCGTGCTCAGCAGCGCGTCCCGCATGGAGAGAAAATCCTCCCCGCGGACAATTTCCAGCCATTGAAGCCCCTCCTGATCCCACCAGCAAACACTGTGAAGGGCCCCTTCTTCGGTCAGGGCCCGGCTCACCGACAGAAAGGCTTCCACCGTACCGTCCATATCGTCGGGCATGATCCCATACCCCGCCGTTTCCAGCAGCAGAAGCACGCTTCCCGCCGCAGGCCGGTCCTCTTCGCGGATCAGGATCCGGTCCGTTTTCGCGGACAGTTTCCAATGGATGCGACGCACCGGGTCCCCCGGCACATACGCCCGCACGCCGCTGTTTTCCATCTCCGACCCATCCCGGCGGGGCTGGCCGGATCGTTCCTCCTGCCAGGATAAAGAAAGCCAGTCGGACAAATGCACCCTGACCGGGTACAGATCAGGAAGGATCAGCAGGGAAACACAGTCCGAAGCCTCACACGGGAAACAGGCCAATCCCAACCAATCCCGCGCGATCACTTTTTCTGATTTTATTGCTAACGGGCCGCAATGCGCGCTGGTTATGGAAAAAGCTTCTTCCCCGTCCTTGATCTCCCAATCGCCGGTTTCATGGGTCAAAAAGTTTTCCCACTGTACCCGGCAGGAAAGCACGCAGCCGATTTTTGTCCAGGGGCCTGAAAGAATGCAGCGGCAGGAAACCGTTTCCCTTTTATTCGCTTTTTCCGGGGCGCGCAGGCGGCAAGACGCTTTTTTCGCCGTCCATGCGGCGCAGGCAGCGGAAAAAGCCGGAATCAGGATGGAGGCCAGCAGCACCGCCCGGGTGCCCGTGTTGTTTTCAAAAAAGTAAAGTGCCGCCGCCGCCAGCAGCCAGCACAAATACCCGGTCCTCCGCGCGATCATGCTTTGTCCCCGCGGTCCGGGTTCGCCGTGTTTTTCAGCAACGCGTCCAAGGCCTGCACCGGTGTAACGCCCTCCGCCCGGGCTTTGCGGCTGAGTACGACACGGTGAACGCACACGTCATGAAACACGGCCTGCACGTCCGCCGCCGTGACGTAATCCCGTCCCTCAGAAAAGGCTCTGGCCTGGCTCATGCGCTGCACATGCAGCGCGCCTCGGGGACTGATCCCCACGTCGATCCAGGCATGGGCGCGGGAAGCTATGCACAGGCGGGTGATGTAATCCAAAATACTGTCCTTCACCGTCGCCTGCCGCGCTTCCCGCTGCATGGAAAGCAGCGTTTCCCGGCTCATGACCTTTTCCACCTGTGAAAGCGGGTCGGAAGTTATCCGGGCGCGAAGCATGTCCATCTGGGCGTCGTGATCGGGATACCCCACCGTCAGGCACACCGTGAAGCGGTCCATTTGGGCATAGGGCAACGTCTGGGTGCCCGCCATGCCCACGTGATTTTGGGTGGCGATCACCAGGAAGGGTTTTTCCAGGGGGTAGGTGATCCCGTCCACCGTCACCTGCTTTTCCTCCATCGCCTCCAGTAAGGCCGACTGGGTTTTGCTGGACGTGCGGTTGATCTCGTCGCCCAGCAGCAGGTTCGCGCCGTTCACGATACCGGGGCGGTACAGAAACACCCCGCTTTCCTTATCATACAGAGAAAAACCTACGATATCGGAGGGCAGCACGTCGGGCGTGAATTGGATGCGGCGGCAGCTTAAGTCCAGGGCTTTTGCCAACGCCACGGCCAGGGTGGTTTTTCCCACTCCTGGCACGTCGTCCAGCAGGATATGCCCATTGGCGATCACCGCCGTTAGCACCTTGCCGATCACGTCCGGTTTTCCGGCGATCACCTTTTCCAGCTCCCGCCGGACTTTTTCCAATTCAGTCCTCAACTGTGTTGCCCTCCGTATCGTCAAATTCATTTGATGCTAACGCGTCCCTGGGGCGCGGCGTAATCTTCGCCGATCACGCTCTGCAATCCTTCCGCCAGATAGCGCCATACCACATCCCGAACAACGGCGGTAGTGATGGTGGAGCGCTCATTGGCCTGGGCCGCTTCCTTGAAAAGATAGGAGGAGTCCATGCCGTTGAAGTTGGCGTTGCTGGTGATCACGGCATACACCGCTTCCGGATCAAAGGGCTGGCCGTTCACTTCGGTAATCATCACGCGGGAGAGGGACGCGGCCTTGAACCAGTTGTCGCCATAAGGCCCGCCCCGGTCGTATGCCTTGCCCGTATCCACGGTATATTTGAGGCCCGACACCTGCATGAAAGCGGCGCAGCAGGCGGCGGTTTCTTCCGTATAGGGCAGGCCCTGGGAAGCCGCTTCCAGCGCTTCCAGAAGCTGCCCGCCGGTCATATACACCACCGCCACTTTGTTGGGATAGGGCAGCACCTGGGCCAGCGTTTCCGCGCCGAATTTGCCTTCCGGGATATCGGCCCGCAGGTTGCCGCCATTCCACAGGGCCACAATATGATCCGCGTCCACGTCCACGGAAGTAATGCCCGCGGTCACATCGTCTTCCTCAAAAGCTTCGTTGATATTGCCGGACACGGCAAACCAGCGCAGGGCATCGGCCCACAGGTCGCCCAAATTGGTCTCCCCCATCCGGGCGGCGTCGTCGCTGCCTAAGAGCAGGCAGGTGGCATAGGCTTCCAAGTTTTCGTCCAGCTCGATCACGTTTCCGTGGGCGTCCGTAAAGGTGGCGGCGGAAGCGGCGGTCAGGACCAAGCACAGGCACAGGGCCAGCAGGGCGATTGTTTTCAGGGCTTTCATGTTCGTTTCCTCCTTTTGATCGGTCCGAAAACAGAAAAAGGGGCCGGAAGCTGCATGCTTTCGGCACCTTCATGATACCGTCTCATTCCGACCCAAATCATCGTTCCAGCCCGCTTCTGCGAACCCAAGACCGGCTTCAGCCAGTGGAAAGATGATAGCATGAATCACTGATTTTGTCAAACAAATACCGCGCGGCACTCGTTCCAGCCGCGCGGTAAAAAGTCAGATTTTTTAGTTGCCCTTCTGATCCCGCTTGTTGAAGATCACGTTGACGATGATGCCGAGAATCAGGCCCACAGCGATGGAAGAAACGGTGATGTGGGTGAAATTCAGGGTCAGGCCGCCGATGCCGGGCACCAGGATGGCCGCCACAACGAACAGGTTGCGGTTATCGTTCAGGTCCACGGGCTGGAGCATCTTGAGGCCGCTTACCGCGATGAAGCCGTAGAGCGCGATGCACACGCCGCCCACGATGCAGGCGGGGATGGAGTTCACAAAGCACACGAAGGGATCGAAGAAGGAAAGGATGATGCAATACACCGCCGCGATGGCAATGGTGCTGATGGAGGCGTTACCGGTGATGGCCACGCAGCCCACGCTTTCACCGTAGGTGGTGTTGGGGCAGCCGCCGAAGAAGGAGCCGATGATGCTGCCCACGCCGTCGCCAACCAGGGTGCGGTCCAGGCCGGGATCGGTGATCAGGTCCCGTTCGATGATGGAGCCTAAGTTCTTATGGTCGGCAATATGCTCGGCCAGGGTGACGAAAGCAACGGGGGCAAACAGCACCAGAATGCTGATCACGTCGCCGAAGGAGCCGATCTTGTTGGTGGCTTCAGGATACGCGCCGAAAACGCCCAGGAAGGTGAAGCGGGGCACCTTGAAGATCTGCATATTGTCGAAAGCGGAAAGGTTCACCAGCTTGAGCATGTCGATGTTGGCGGCGTTGCCGATAAAGGTGAAAATCAGGGCTACGATGTAAGCGCCCACGATACCGATGATGAAGGGGATCATCTTCATGCCCTTGCCGCCCTTGGTGGAAGCGTACACGGTAATGATAAAGGCGATCACGCCCACCAGGATAGCCACCAGGTTGTAGTCACCGGCGGCGGTGTTGTTGATGTTGTTCACCGCGCTGCCGCAGAGGGACAGACCGATCAGGGCAACGGTGGGGCCGATGACCACGGGAGGCAGCAGCTTGTTCACCCAGGCGGAACCGGTCTTTTTGATGATCAGCGCGATGATCACATACACAAGACCCGCGAACACAGCGCCTAAGAAAATGCCTAAGAAGCCGAAGGCCACGGCGCCCGCCAGAGGGCTGATGAAAGCGAAGGAAGAACCGAGGAACACGGGGCTCTTTTTCTTGGTGGCGATGAACAGATAGAACAGCGTGCCGAACCCCGCGCCGCACAGCGCGGCAGGCTGGCTCATGTAAACGCCGGTTCCGTCCACCAGGATGGGCACAAGCAGCGTGGCGGCCATGATGGCAAGCAACTGCTGGAAGGCGTAGATCAGATTCTTTCTGATGGGCGGTTTGTCGGCAACGTCGTAGACAAGTTTCATTGGTATCTCCCCCTGTCCATGTTTTATATCAACGCCGAAGCGTTAATACCCAGAAAAAAAGGGCCTGCCCGTACAGAGCAGAACCCTTCATAAGCGCTGCGCGCCCATAACTGCAAAAGCGTTTCATCGTCTCTTGCCGGTCTCTCTGTACCGCCTTAAAGATGAACCGTGGAAAGTATAGCGGGTTTTTGTACCTTTGTCAATGCGGTTTCTGTCCAAAATGCGGGTTTTTTCGGCATGACGGGCATGAAATATTCCCCTTTTCCTGCCGCCGTTTTTTTGCTATAATGGCTGTGACATATCTTCGATCACCAATCCAAGCAGGGTGGCAAAGCCCAAGGCCTGCTCCCGATTTACCCTCATGCCGCGGATGGAGGGGATATCCACGGTAATGCCCGCGATTTCGCAGGAGGTCACGTCCATGCCCCGCATGGCCGTTTCCCGTATTTCCGCCCGGTTCAGGCTGCAGGCCCGCAGCGTCCAATCCTGCCAGCGGAGGCGGTAAATGCCGCATTCCTTCATGACGCACTCCGAAAACAGCACGTGCTGGACCTTGATTTCCGCAAAGCCCGAAAAATCCAGGAGACACTTTTCAAAAGTCACGTTTATCAAGGGGCTTTCGCTGAACTGGGCCCCCGTCATGCGGCAGTTCCGGAAGCTGACACGCTGAAAGGTGCATTTTTCAAACCGCATGCCGCTCAGATCGCACTTTTCCAGCACGCAGTCCACGAACACCAGCCGTTCCGCCCCGCAGGGATGGAATTCGCATTTTTCAAAGGAACAGCCGTTAAACTCCAGCACCTCCCCCCGCGCTTCGGGCAGACTGTCCCCATAGAAGCGGCATCCCTCGATGTCCGTGCCTTCCTCCAGCGCACGGCTCACGGCTTCCTCCATCATTTCATCTGTGAGGCTTTCCGGTAATTTGGGCGGCAGCATCGGCTTCTCCCCCTTTCCCTTTTTCTCTATTGTAGCCAATACCGCCCGTTCCCGCAAGGGGGGCGCGGTTTAAAAAAACCAAGGAGGCTTTTTCCATGACAAAATTCATGCATTGTCTGATCTTCCTGGCGGCGCTGCTGCTGGGTGCGCTGCCAGGCATGGCGGAGGAAGACGCCCTGTACGTGCGCAGGGTGGAAAACCTGCCGAAGGGCTTTTTCCTCGGCATGGACGTGTCCTCGGTGCTTTCGGAGGAAGCGTCCGGCGTCAAATACTATGACGCGGCGGGCAATGAACGGGATTTATTTGAGATGCTTTCAGAAAACGGCGTGAACCTGATCCGCGTGCGGGTATGGAACGATCCCTTCGATAGCCAAGGCCGGGGCTACGGCGGCGGCAACTGCGATATCAATGCCGCCGTAGAAATCGGCAAACGGGCCACGGCGGCGGGCCTGCCCCTGCTGGTGGATTTCCACTATTCCGATTTCTGGGCCGATCCCGGCAAGCAGATGGCCCCCAAAGCGTGGAAGGGCCTGGATATTGATGAAGAAAAGGTTCCTCTTGTGGAGGAATACACCCGAGACTGCCTGCAAAAGCTCAAAGACGCGGGCGTTTCCGTGGCCATGGTGCAGCTGGGCAACGAGACCAACGGCATGCTGTGCAGCGAAAAGATTTGGATGAATATTTACAAGATCATGGCAGCGGGCAGCCGGGCCGTGCGGGAAGTGTACCCCGACGCCCTGATCGCCGTGCACTTCGCCAACCCGGAAAACGGGGACGCTTACCGGTCCTGGGCTTCCAAGCTGGCTTATTACAATCTGGATTACGATGTGTTCGGCACCAGCTACTATCCCTACTGGCACGGCACCCTGGACAACCTGAAAGCCGTGCTTTCCGAAATCGCGGAAACCTACGGAAAAAAAGTCATGGTGATGGAAACCAGCTATGCCTGGACGGTTGAAGACGGGGATTTCAGCGGCAACAGCATCGGGGAGGGCGGGGTATACGATAAGCCCTATCCCTTTACCGTGCAGGGGCAGGTAAATGAGTTTGCCGATGTTACGCAGGCTATGACGGACATCGGCGGCATCGGCGTTTGCTGGTGGGAAGGGGCCTGGGTGCCGGTGGGCACGGATTCCTGGGAGGAAAACTCCGCCAAATGGGAGGAATTCGGCTCCGGCTGGGCGTCCAGCTACGCCTGGGAATACGATCCCAACGACGCGGGCAAGTACTACGGCGGCAGCGCCTGCGACAACCAGACCCTGTTCGATTTTACCGGCAAAGCCCTGCCCTCTTTGGCCATGTTCAATCTGCTGAAAACAGGCCGGGAAGCGCCCCTGCGGGTGGACGCCCTGGAGGAAGTGACCCTGTACTGCGATATCAACGGGGATATCGTTCTTCCTCAAACCGTTCCCGCCATCATGAACGACAATTCCCGGCAGGATGTGCCCGTTACCTGGGAAGCCATTGACGAAGCGGCTCTCAAAGCGGCGGGCATCGCCAGCTACGTGATCCACGGCACAGCCGACGGGCGGGACGCGGCGCTGAACCTGCATATGGTCAAGTACAACTTCGTTGCCAACAGCAGCTTCGAGGACAGCGACCGGACCATGTGGAAAACCACCGATTACGCCGGGTGTGATCAACTGAATGCCGAGGAAAAGAAAAACGATTCCAAAACCGGTACCTGGCACTGGCATTTCTATTCCGCCAAAGCCAATACCATCAATTTTGATTTAGAACAGGACATCACCGGTCTTGCCGCCGGGCAGTACGTGTACCGCGTTTCCATCCAGGGCGGCGACGGGGGCAAAACGGATATTTACAGCTATGTGAAGATCAACGGAGAAACCGTAGCCACCCAGCCCACCACCATCACCAAATGGGCCGAATGGCACACGCCGGAGATTTTCGGCATTAACGTACAGACGGGCGATACCATCACCGTGGGCATTCACGTAAAATGCGACGGCGCGGGAGCATGGGGCAAGATCGACGACGCGGAACTGAACAGCATGGGCAATTAAACATCTTTTTGAATCAGGCCCCGAAGCAGCCGCTCCAGGGCCTGTTTTTATTCTATTATTTCAGTCCGCTTCGCCTGTTTCTCCACCTCTCCAGCCAGGCGGAAAGCGCCAGCGGCTCATAGCTTTTGCCCAATTGATGCACCAGATGCACCGCGTCGTGCTCCGTGCGGTAGCCCGTATTGGAAAATACCTCCACGGGCTGCAATTCAGGTTCCTTTTCCCGCAGCATGCGAAGCAGCTTTTCTTCCGCCCGTTCCATGGTAGCGTTCGCGGAATAGAAATAGAGGCTGCCGCTGCCGGGCAGACCGGCCTGGGCCCGCATGGCGGCCCGCAGCCCCCGATGGGGCAGGGAATCGTAAAGGGAAACCAGAATGCTGTCCGTCTCCACCGTGGCGGCGATCACCTTGATATAGACGATTTCCCCCGGTTCAAAACTGTCGCCCTCCAAATAATGGCGGTAAGGGGACCGCTTCATCCGCTCGTACACCAGATTTTCCCCTTTGCTCAGCTTTCCCTGGTGGAAAATGCAGGTGCGGTGATTATGTACGGTATAAATAAAGTAGCTGGCATGCAGTTCATTCAGCCTTTCCATCAGCCAGGCGGAGGAGGCGGGCGGCAGCGTTTCCACGGACAGGTATTCGTTTTTCTGGGCGTCGTAAATCCCCGCCCCATCCATCACGATCAGGGGCACGTTCACCTTGGCATTGCCCAGCTGGGACAGCAGGAATGCAGGCGCGTGCTCGGACATGAGGCAGATTTTCGCCCCGTCGTTGAACAAATAATTCAGCCGGAACAGCACGGCGGAGTGCATCTGGGCCAATTGATCCGGCACAATATCCCGGGTGCGCGCGAAAAATAGCCGGTCCCTCCGCTTTTCCCGGGGCAGACGCAGCACATTCACCCCGATAGCCGCCGCCGTGCCTACCAGTACGTCCAGCATACGGTGAAAAGCCTGCTGCAAGGGTGCGTCGATCTCGGGATAGGCGATCACCACGCAGATGAACACGATGGCGGCCTGGCCCGACGTGTCCGGGCGGCGCATCACCACCGCGCTGTACAGGGAAATCAGCACCCCAACGCCCATCAGCGGGTACAGCAAAAGCGGCGTTTTTCCCAGCACGGGAAAAATCAGCAGCAGAAGCAGAAACATCAACCCCCAGAAAGCGCCGATCAGGCTGCCGATAAACCGGTCCCGGGCATAAGCGGCAGTGTCATGCACATAAGGCTGCATGCAAATGATAGCGGTAATGCACGCTTCCGCCGGCATTTCGCCCCCTCGGTAGCCCCGCAGCCAATAAAACATCAGGCAGATCAACACCGCCGCGCTGGTTTTCACGATGCGCTGCCCCAGCGGCGGGAAATACCAATCGAAAATATACCCTTCACGGCTTTGTTCTTTCATGCAGTCCCCTCCCCCCTCATTGTAGCATAAAAAAGCGGTTTTTGCATCTTGTTGTTTTTTTGATTCATCGATGCTATAATATCCCAGATTTCTGCAATACAGGAGGTTCAAAGCATTGTCGATTTTAGAGCAATTGAACGGCGGGGCGCTGTATCTGATCTGCGGCGCTATCGTCGCTTTTATCGCCGTAGTATGCGTTATTTTTCTGGTGCGCGCATGGCGGGCGGGTAAAGCACTGGGCATGGATACCGTGCGCATGAAGCGGGCCCTGGTTTCCAGCGCCACCTTTTCTCTGCTGCCCAGCGTGGGCATCCTGCTGGGCGTGCTGGCCTTAAGCGGAAGCCTTGGCACCCCCTGGCCCTGGCTGCGCCTGTCGGTGATCGGCGCGCTGCACTATGAAACCCAGGTGGCCGACGCGGCGGCGGAGCAATTGGGCATCCGTTTGGGCAGCGATCCCATGACGGCCCAGGCCTTTTCCACCATTGCCCTGCTCATGAGCGTATGCATCATGTGGGGCATGGTGCTGTCCGCCCTCTTTAACCGCCGGTATCTGAACCGCCTGCAAAGCGGCAGCGGGGACGCCGGGCAGCAGAAAAAGGGCGGTTTCGGCGACCACGCCATGGCGGCCATGTTCATCGGCATGGTCAGCGCCTATATCGGCAGCTATTTGGGCGCGTTCATTTCCGGCAGCGGGGCCTTTTCCTTCGCCGGGGACTGGTCGCCCCTGCTGACGGCGGGCGTATCGGCCCTGGTAATGGCACTGTTCACGTATCTGGCCGAAAAGAAAAACATGGTGTGGCTGGATAACTTCTCCATCGCGGGCAGCATGCTGTGCGGCATGCTGGCGGCGGTGATCGTGGGATAAGGGGGAATGAGCCATGACGAATAATCAAGCGTATTATGAAAAATACCTCAAATCCACCCACCGGCTGGGCCGGGCGGTTTCGGTGCTGACCCTGATCCTGCTGCTTGGCGCGCCCTTTGTGATCGGCGCGGTGCTGGGGGCCATGCCGGATATGCAGGCCGCCGCGAAAGGCTTTCTCTCCGTAGGGCTGGTGTGGACTGTGAGCAGCGTGGTGGAGTTTTTAGTGTACACCCCCATGCTCGGCGCGGGCGGAAGCTATCTCGCCTTTATCACCGGCAACCTGATCAACATGAAAATCCCCTGCGCGGTGAACGCCAAAGAACTGGTGGGAGCCAAAACGGGCACGGCGGAAAATGAGGTGATCTCCACCCTGTCCATCGCCGCTTCTTCTCTCGTGACCATCCTGGTGCTGGCCTTGGGCGTACTGCTGATGATCCCCCTGCAGCCCGTGCTGCAAAGCCCCGCCCTCCAGCCCGCCTTTGCCAACGTGGTGCCCGCCCTGTTCGGGGCAATGGCGTATAAGTATTTCCGCAAAAGCCCCCTGCTGGCCCTGGTCCCCCTGACTGTGATGACGGTGCTGTTCACCCTTGTTCCCTCCCTCACCTCTTCCACCAGCTTCATGATCATCCCCAGCGGCGCGCTGGCCATCGGTTTGGCTTATATCAAGTACCGCCGGGCCGCGAAGGAGGCGTAAACCGTGGCTGTGCTGTGGGTGATCTTAGCCCTGTTGGGCCTTGTGGTGCTCCTGCTGCTGATCGCCGTGATCCGCGCCCTGCTGCTCCCCTCCAAGAAATCCACCTATGTCCCCACCCCCGACCCGGACCGGGCCATGGCATTGGCAAAAAAACTTTCCCGCATGGTGCAATATGATACCGTATCCGTACCGGATACGGATCAGCGGGAAAAATTCTTAGGCTTCCACAAAATCCTGGAAGAACTGTTTCCCCTGGTGCATGCGCGCCTGGAAAAGACGGAGATCGACGGCAACCTGTTGTTTTTCTGGAAGGGAAAATCCGATCAAAAGCCCCTGGTGCTCATGAGCCACCAGGACGTGGTGCCCGCCGAGGGCGAATGGCAGCACGGGCCTTTCTCTGGCGATATCGAAAACGGCCTGATCTGGGGCCGTGGCACATCGGACACCAAATGCTCCGTCATGGCCTTTTTCCAGGCCGTGGAAGAACTGCTGGCCCAAGGCTACGTGCCGGAAAACGACGTGTATCTTTCCTCCTCCTGCACGGAGGAATGGTCCGGGGACGGCTGCCCCAAGCTGGTGAATGAGCTGAAAAAGCGCGGCGTGCGCCCCTGGCTCGTCTGCGACGAGGGCGGCGGCATCATTACTGACCCCATGGGCGGCATTAAAGGAAATTTCGCCATGCTGGGCGTGTTTGAAAAGGGCCGTGCCAACGTGCGCTTTACCGCCACATCCGGCGGCGGCCACGCCAGCGCGCCGCCGGCCCATTCCCCCATCGCCAGGCTTTCCGCTTTCGTAAATGAAATGGAAACCAGGCCGGTGTTCCGCCGCAAGCTGCCGAAAGAAGTTGCGGCCATGTTTGAAACCCTGGCCCCTTACGCCTCCTTCCCCATGAAGCTGATCTTTTCCAATCTGTGGCTGTTCCGCCCGGTGCTTTTAAAGGTCCTGCCCATGATCAGCAGTCAGGCCGGGGCCATGATCCGCACCACGGCGGCGTTCACCATGCAGTCCGGCTCCGACGCTTTCAACGTGCTGCCCCAGGAGGCCACCTTGGGGGCCAATCTGCGCTTTATCCCCCACCAAGGCATGGAAGAAAGCCTGCGCATCGTGAAAAAGCTGGCGGATAAGCACAAACTGACCATGGACGTGGTGATCGCCAACGATTACACCCAGCCCGTGGACATCCAAGGCGAAGCATTCCAGACCGTGCGGCGCACGGTGGAACGCACCTTTCCCGGCTGCCCCACCAGCCCTTATGTGATGACTGGAGCCACCGATTCCCGGTTTTATCAGGATATCTGCGAAAACGTTGTGCGCTTCGCCCCGGTGATTTACGGCCCCGAACAAATGAAAGGCATGCACGGCGTCAATGAAACCATCGGCATCGACTGTCTGCCCGGCGCGGTGGACTTCTACAAAAATTTGATCGACGCCGCGCGGTGATGGAATATTCAGGAAATACAGGATAAAAACAGCCGAAATACAAGCAAAATACAGCCCGAAGCTTGCACAGCGCCGGGCTGTTTTGTATAATATGCACCGTAGTTTTACAATTCTTTGCAAGGAGGCAATCCATATGAACGCTTATGTAGAAAAGGTTTACAACGGGCTGGTGGAACGCAACGGCCACGAGAAGGAATTCCTGCAGGCCGTGCGCGAAGTGCTGGAGGCTTTGAGCCCCGTTTTTGACAAGCATCCCGAATACGAAAACAAGGGCCTGCTGGAACGCTTTGTGGAGCCTGACCGGGCCATCCTGTTCCGCGTTCCCTGGGTGGACGATAACGGCAAGGTGCAGGTGAACCGCGGCTACCGCGTGCAGTACAACAACGCCATCGGCCCCTACAAGGGCGGTCTGCGGCTGCATCCCAGCGTGAACCTGAGCGTGATCAAGTTCCTGGGCTTTGAGCAGGTTTTGAAGAACAGCCTCACCAGCCTGCCCATCGGCGGCGGCAAGGGCGGCAGCGACTTTGACCCCAAGGGCAAGAGCGACAACGAAGTGATGCGCTTCTGCCAGAGCTTTATGACCGAGCTGTTCAAGTACATCGGCGCGGACGAGGACGTGCCCGCCGGCGACATCGGCGTGGGCGCCCGTGAAATCGGTTTCCTGTATGGTCAGTATAAGCGCATCACCGGCCTGTACGAAGGCGTGCTCACCGGCAAGGGCCTGTCCTACGGCGGCTCCCTGGCCCGCAAGGAAGCCACCGGCTTCGGCCTCTGCTACCTGACCAACGCCATGCTGAAAAAGCACGGCCAGTCCTTCGAAGGCAAAAAAGTGGTCGTGTCCGGCAGCGGCAACGTGGCCATTTACGCGGCTCAGAAGGCCACCGAATTGGGCGGCAAGGTGATCGCCATGAGCGACAGCAACGGCTACATCGTGGATGAAAACGGCGTAAACCTCGACGTGATCAAGCAGATCAAAGAGGTGGAACGCGGCCGCATCAAGGAATACGCCGCCCGCGTTCCCGGCGCGAAGTACACCGAAGGCTTCCGCGGCATCTGGACCACCAAGTGCGATATCGCCCTGCCCTGCGCCACCCAGAACGAACTGGATGAAGACGGCGCCAAGGCCCTGATCGCCAATGGCGTATTCGCCGTGGCCGAAGGCGCCAACATGCCCACCACCTACGAAGCTACCCTGGCCCTGCAAAAAGCGGGCGTACTGTTCGCTCCCGGCAAGGCCGCCAACGCCGGCGGCGTGGCCACCTCCGCCCTGGAAATGAGCCAGAACAGCCAGCGCCTCTCCTGGACCTTCCAGGAAGTGGACCAGAAGCTCAAGGGCATCATGGAAAACATCTTCGCCAACATCGACGCTGCCGCCGAAGAATACGGCCAGAAGGACAACTACGTGGTCGGCGCGAACATCGCGGGCTTCCTCAAGGTGGCCGACGCCATGCTGGCCCACGGCTGCGTGTGATTCCCATAAAATGAACCAAACTGCCGCCTTCCGTTTGGGAGGCGGTTTTTCATTCATGATTCTTTTGCTTTACGTTTGGCCGCGCCGGTGGTACAATGAAGCAGAAAAAACAGGAAAAGAGGAAGCAAGATGGGCATGACCATGCGGGATCTGATGGATATTCAGCTGCAATTGCAGGAAAAGTATAAAGACATTTGGGAGGGCGACAGCCCGGAAACCGCCAAGCATCATCTTCTCTACGCCGTGGAGGAAATCGGCGAGGTATCCGCCATCCTGAAAAAAAGAGGCGCGCAGGCGGTGGTTGATGACGAAGCCGTGCGCGCCCATTTCTGCGAAGAAATGGCGGATGTGTTCATGTACCTGACCGACGTGCTGCTGTGCTGCGGCGTGAAAGCGGAGGAATTTGAAAAAGCGTATCTTGCCAAGGCAGAGAGGAACCTCAAGCGGGATTTTCCCAAGGAACACCAGGCATATCTGAAAAATGACAGAGAAACAGGTAAAACACCGTAAAAATCAGGACTTATTTCTTCTGCTTTTTCCGTCATTGCGCCGAACCGTTTGAAGGCCATGTTTTCAGTGGCTTTCGACGGTTTTTTTCTTAACAGAACATTTATCAAGGATAGAAAGCAACTTTTTTTGAAAATGGGTTATCAGGTCAATTACCTATTTCCTTCTTTATAGAAATTATCACGTATTTTTTGTTTTCTTCAATTTCCCTCTTGATTTCCGCTGTATTTGGAATATAATATAGGTGTTAGCTATCGCTAACTTGCACAATGAACCGGAGGCAAAACAAAAGTCGGAGGAGAGAATGAAAGGTTATCGATCCGTCAGTGAGACGGCGAAGAAATGGGGCATCTCGATCCGTTGGGTGAATCAATACATCCTGGAAGGGCGTGTTCCTGGCTGCGAGCGTTTGGGGCGCTCATGGGCTGTGCCGGAGGATGCGGTGAAGCCAGAGCGGCAGAAGCCGGGCGTAAAAAAGCGGGAAAGAGAAGAAAAACCCTCGTGATCGTCTTATTTTTTTGAATAATGGTTAGAAGAAACTAACATTTGAGGAGGATGTATAAGCTATGGCAAAAAAGGATTCCGAGCATCAAAAGAAATTATAATGGCCCCCATGTCAAGACCACCAGCAAAAAATAATTGGTGAACAGACGGCACGTTAGGTGGCGGCAAGCAGCCATGAAAAGTTCATCCGCGAAAGTCCCTTGACAATGGGCGCCCGGTGCGGTTAGGCTGTCCGC
>JAFXSH010000090.1 GCA_017525805.1 Clostridia bacterium
GCTGATGGAGTAAGCGTACATGCTCATGATCAGCAGGCCAAGCAGCGTGCCCGCGACGGTGATAAAGATCGTTACCCCGTAAGAGCGGAGCAGCTGGCTGCCGTAGCGCAGCACGGAATTGATGCCGTTCATGGACCACACAGCCGGGAAGAAAGAGAAGCCATGCTGGTTGATATACATTTCATCCGTGAACGCGGAAATGAACACCAGCAGCACCGGGGCAAAACAGAACACCGTGAACAGGAACACCAGGAACAGCAGGATATACTGCCCGACGCCCTTCTTTTTCTTTTCCCACCGTTTTTTATAAACCCTTTTATATGCCATATCCGTCATTTTGGTTTCCTCCTTTGCGGCGTCAGAACAGCGCGTTCTCCGGCTCGATCTTGCGAACCGAGAAGTTAGCCAGCAACATCAGCAGCAGGCCGATCACGGACTGGAAGAAAGACGCGGCGGCGGTGTAGCCGAAGTTGGAGGATTTCAGAATCTGGTTGAGGATGTAGGAATCGATGACCTGGGTGGTGCTGTACAGCGCGCCGTTGTTGCGGGTGACCTGGTAGAACAGGCCCGTGTCGGACCGCATCACGTTGCCCACGGACAGGAGCAGCATCACCGTGACCATGGGGATCAGGGCCGGCACGGTGATATGGCGGATCTGCTGCCATTTGTTGGCGCCGTCGATGTCCGCCGCCTCATAGAGGGAAGTATCGATGCCGGAGAGCACGGACATATACAGCACCGAGCCGTAGCCTGTATCCTTCCAGACCTTCACGATCAGCAGGATCCAGGGCCAGTAATCGGCTTTGGAATAGAAGCGGATGGACGTGCCGAGGGTGTTGTTGATAAAGCCGGAGCGGGAGTCGATGAACGCGAACACGATGAACTGCACGGCCGCGTAGGAAATGAACACGGGAATGATCATGAGGGTCTGCATGGTCTTGGCCATTTTCTTGAAGGCCAGCTGATCAATGGCAATGGCCACCACGATGTTCAGGAACGTGCCCACGATGGTGAACAGGAAGTAATACAGCACCGTGTTCACGGTCATGTTGACGAAGGTGTTCTTGGATTTGATCAGGAATTCAAAGTTGGCCAGGCCCACCCAATCGCTGCCGAAGATGCCCTTGGAATAGTCGAATTTTTCAAAGGCCAGTACAAGGCCGCTCATGGGCACATACATGATAAACAGCAGCACCAGGAACGCGGGCAGCGCCATCACCACATGCGCTCTGTGCTTCCAGGTGTTATGAAGGAACGCTTTCACAACTCCATCTCCTTTGCTGATCTTTGGCGTCCGGCCAAATCACGAAACTGTTTTAGCTCTTTTTCGTATTCTGACGAACTTTCCTCACAAAATCGGAAAAATCGGCAGGACAGAAATCATTATTTGTATAAATTGGCAGGTTATGCCGGACTATACCGTTTTCGTCGTCCGTGCGGCAGGCCCTACCGTTTCGCCCCGCAGGAGCCGCACCGGCACGATGACGGATTCGGAGGCGGGCCGGTTTTCGATGCGGGCAATCAGCAGTCGCGCCGCTTCGCGGCCCATCCGGGGCGCATCCTGGTACACGGTGGTCAGCCGGGGGGAGAAATTCTGCATCTGGGAAAGCCCGTCGAACCCCGCCAGGGATACGTCGCCGGGAATGCTGACCCCGGATTCCACGGCGGCCTGCTTCGCGCCGGTGGTGTTGTAGTCGTCGCACATGAGGATGCAGGTGGGCCGCTGGGGCAGGGAAAGCAGCACCTGCACGATGGCCCTGGCGTTTTCGGGGTCGGTATAGCGGCAGGGCAGCAGGTATTCGGGCGGCACGGTCAGGCCCAGGCGGTCGGCCGATTCACGGAACGCTTTCAGCCGGGCGTCGGTGACCGCGCTGGAAGGGCCGTGAACAAAGGCGATGCGGCGGTGGCCTAAGCTGTACACATAGTCCATCAGCGCCCGGATGCCCCCCTCGTTGTCGGACATCACGCTGGGCACGCCCTGGAACCTGCGGTCGATGGTGACGACGGGCAGCTCGCTTTCCGCCACCTCCCGCACCTCGGCGTCGTCAAAGTCCAGGCAGGCCATGCACACGCCGTCCACTTCCCGATAGCGGCAGTGATCCAGGTAGGTGACACGGCCGTTGCCCATGCGGTGGCCGATGAAGGTGATATCGTAGCCCTCCTGCTCGGCCTCGCGCTTGAAATGCTCCAGCACGGCGGAGAAAAAGGGGTGGGTCAGGCCGCTTTGGGAATCGTCGGAAAACAGTACGCCCAGGTTGTAACTGCGCCCGCCCTTCAAGGCCCGGGCGTGGGCGTTGGGGTGATAGTCCAGTTCCTGCACCGCTTTCATGACCGCCTGGCGCGTGGCCTCGCTGATATCGTTGTAACCGTTCAGCGCTTTGCTGACAGCCGATACGGAAAGCCCGCAGTGTTCAGCCAAATCCCGAATGGTAACACCCATGGGCATTCCCCCCCTTTTTTTCGTTTCGGCTTCATTCGTTCGTCACGTCACTAAATCGTTTTCGTACAGAGTATAGCACACACATTCCCTGAATGTCAATACGCTTTTTGATGTTTTTCGAATGATTTTTGAAAAATTCCGAAATATTTTCCATTGAAGGCAAAATTTTCGGAAAACCATGATTTTCCATCGTTCCGCTCTGGCGGCGAA
>JAFXSH010000091.1 GCA_017525805.1 Clostridia bacterium
CGTTTATTGGCATTCTCTCCCGTCAGCTGGAATGCCAGCAGATGACAACGATTATATAAATACTTTTTATCAATCTCATCGTACTTGCTGAACTGCCAGCCCGAAGGCTTTATCATCCCAATGGGCCCCCTTGGCTTCGTGGGAAGGAACTCCGGCCCCAGTTTTCCGTACGCCGGCCCGCAGCGCCCCAGTGCATCCAGGGGCGTAAACGAATAATAGGGATTTTCCTTTGCCTTGAATTCTTCGGAAAACTGCGGTTTGTTCCCATACAGGACCACAAAGGAACGGCCCGTATACTCCGGCAGGTTATCCAGCGTAACAAAGGGCGACCGCTGGGCCGCACGTCCCCCGCCCTCAACCGGCTTCGCCTCCCGTTGCTGCAGATTGACAAACTCCAGCCCGAAAAGCACCAGGACAACCACCATCACCGCCCGAAGAAAAATCCATTTTACTTTTTTCCAGAACCCTGACCCGTTGCGCGCCGCCATCCCGACTCCTGTTTCCACTACTTACAATCCACTATACTTCCGCAACATTTCAACATGAAAAAAGAGGGCGGCTACAGGATAGAAATCACGCTGTAGCCACCGACAGATCCGCTCCGTTTATTTCAACATAGACAGAAGCCCCAGCAAATCGCTTCCGTCAAAGGACGCCTGGTTTTGCGGACGACGCTGCGCTCCCCCCTGGGCGGAGGACATCATCTGCATAAAGCCCATGATATCCGAAGCGTCAATGCCGTCGCTCAGGTCAATGGCCGGTCTCTGCCGCTGCACCGGCGCCTGATTGGACGCAGCAGACAAACTGCTGAGCAATACGGGAGCCAGCGCGCTCAGCGCCGAGCCCACCTGATCGTTGCTCAGGCCGCTCTGGCTGGACAGCCCGTTCATCACCGAAGAAGAATTTCTTCCCAGAATATGCTGTAAAATCTTGGCGCCGTCATCCATATCCGCCGTGGCAAACTGTTCGGCCACCGAACCCGTCCCGGTATGCTGCCCCAGCGCTTCATTCAGGGACGCCGCGCCGGACTGGGTCGAAGCATTGGCAGTCATGGCCCGCAGCAAGATGGGCAGCGCCGCCGTAATGAGGGCTGCCATCTGATCATTGCTGCCGCCGGTCCTCCGGGACATGGAATCCAGGGAAGAGGAAGAAGTCATTGAAGTTAATAAGGTTTCCAACAAGCTCATGATTACATCTCCTTTTCTTAAAAACTCATAAAACCCTGCAAGCTACTTTGCCTGCTTTTGTAAAACCGTAACCCGACGGGATCATTCCGAATAAAACGTATAGGTATGCCGGCCGCGGTTTTTGGACTCATACAGGGCCAAATCACATTTTTCAAACAGCCCGGATTCACTATCCGCCTGAGAACCGTGGGCAATGCCGACGCTGACCGAAAAGGGAGGCAGCCCGTCCTCCGGATTCCCCAGCTCCTCGTTGATATTTTCAATCTTCGCCTTAATCAGGTGCTGCTGCATTTCGCTGGCATGCCCCATAAACACCACGAACTCATCCCCGCCGATCCGGCAGACATAGTCGTCGGAACGGAAATTCCGTTTCAGCACGCTGACCAGTTTCCGCAGCACCTTGTCCCCGGTCTCGTGTCCGCAGGTATCGTTGACCGATTTGAAATGATCCACGTCAAACAGAATCATGTAGGTGGATTTCAAATCCACACCGGAAAGAAGGAGTTCATATCCGGCCCGGTTATACGCGCCGGTCAGTTCATCATGGGACGCCTTGAAATTCAAATGCTCGATGCTGCTCTTATACACCGAATACATCTTGTTATAGGCCTGGGCCAGATACCGGAACTCATTGGCGCCCACTTCCGGGATCGGACAGTCCTCCTTGATCCGGTCCACAGCCCGCAGGATCGGATTGATGCCAAGATGCGACGTAAGCCAGACCACAAAAAAGATGACCAGAATCTGAAGCAGGATGACCCCCCGCCCAAAATTCATATCCAGCTGAAAGGTATCCATCGCGTTGGTTTCCGTGTTGTGGGTCAGCTTTTCCACCGCATCGATACTCTTCTGGATCCCTGCGCGAATCTTGTTTTTCTGTTCATAATATTCCGCATCCAGCACCATCTCCGTAGCGCGCCGCATTTTATCCTGGGGCGAAAGGGCCGCATCCTCGGTGCGCAGCGTAACCTTTTTCAGCACGTCCGGATACTCTTTGATTCCCTGGGCCTCAATCACCAGGCGCATGGCATAATACTCCCGGTCCATCAGCTTCACCGAATAGTGCATCGCCTCCCGCAAATGCTCCAGGGCCGCCGTGGCATTGGCATCCAGCTCCAGTTTGGCAATGGCTTCCTCCCGCCGCTTGGAGGCAAAGGCCTCAATAAAATAATGCTCCATGAAGATGCGGTCCCC
>JAFXSH010000092.1 GCA_017525805.1 Clostridia bacterium
GGGCCCAGGCTTCCGCACTGACGGAAAAACTGGAAATGGAAGGCGCCAAGGTAATGGAAGTGCCTGCCATCAAGATTACGGATCCGGACGACTTCGCACCGCTGGATGCGGCACAGAAAAACCTGGCTTCCTACGACTGGGTCATCTTCACCAGCGCCAACGGCGTAGACCTGTTCTTCGACCGTCTGCTGCAGAACGGCAAGGACGCCCGCGCCTTTGCCCATAATAAAATCGCGGCCATCGGCACTGCCACGGCAGACATGCTGACCGCCTACGGACTGACAGCCGATTTAATCCCCGCCTCCTACAAAGCGGAAGACCTGGTTGACACCCTGCTGCCCCAGTTGCACAAAGGAAGCAAGGTACTGCTGGCCCGGGCCAAAGAAGCCCGCAACGTACTGCCGGACTCCTTACGAGCAGCCGGCGCCGACGTGGATGTGGTTGCGGTGTACCAGACCGTCAGCGACTGCGAAAACAAAGAAGAGCTGCTGGACGCGTTAAAGAATAAAGCAGTGGACTGCATCACCTTCACCAGTTCCTCCACCGTGACCAACCTGCTGAAAGCGTTGGACAGCGAGAAAGAACTGCTGAAGGATGTGACTCTGGCCGCCATCGGCCCCATCACCGCCAAAACCATGGAAAAGAACGGACTGAAGCCGACTGTATGCGCCGACACCTACACCATCGACGGCCTGATGGAAGCGCTGAATGCCTTTTATGCAGTAAAATGAAATAGTGTTTTGCCCCAGATAAAAACATTTACAAAAAGCAAAACCGCATTTTGAGTATAATCAAATTTTAACCAAAGGAAGTGTTTACATCATGACCGGATTTCCCATTTATCGTCCCCGCCGCCTGCGCGCTACCGAGAACCTGCGCAGCCTGATCCGGGAGACAAGCCTCAGTGTAAAAGATTTGATTTTCCCCCTGTTTGTGGTACCGGGCGAAAATGTCAAGAACGAAATTGAAACTCTGAAAAACAATTACCAGTGGTCTGTGGACCGGGTGATGGAAGCCGTAGACGAAGCAGTAGAGCTGGGAATCCCCGCCGTGCTGCTGTTCGGCCTCCCCTCTTACAAAGATGAAGAAGGAAGCAGCGCCTGGGACGACAACGAACCCGTACAGCGGGCCAGCAAAGCCATCAAGGCGAAATATCCGGAGATGGTGGTAATCACCGACGCCTGCTTCTGCGAATACACCACCCACGGTCACTGTGGCATTCTGACCCCGGACTGCGCCTCCGTGGACAATGACAAGACCCTGCCCAACCTGGCCAAGCTGGCTGTCAGCCAGGCCCGGTGCGGTGCGGATATCATCGCCCCCTCCAACATGATGGACGGTTACGTAGCCACCATGCGCAAAGCGTTAGACGACGCAGGCTACACTAACACAGCCATTATGGCCTACAGCGCCAAATTTGCTTCCGCCTATTACGGACCCTTCCGTGCCGCGGCGGATTCCGCTCCCGGCAAAGGCGACCGCAAGGGGTATCAGATGGACCC
>JAFXSH010000093.1 GCA_017525805.1 Clostridia bacterium
CGATTTGACGGCGGAAGAACGCCTGCTCCGCGCCATATTCGGCGAGAAGGCGCGGGAAGTCCGCGACACGTCCCTGAAAGTCCCGCACGGCGAGAGCGGCATTGTGCTGGACACGAAAGTGTTCACCCGCGAGGGCGGCATCATCGTGGACGTGAAGATTTTCACCCGCGAAAACAAGGACGAGCTCTCCCCCGGCGTCAACGAAATGGTGCGCGTGTACATCGCCCAGAAGCGCAAGATCAGCGTGGGCGACAAAATGTCCGGCCGCCATGGCAACAAGGGCGTTGTGTCCCGCATCCTGCGCGAAGAGGATATGCCCTTCCTGCCTGACGGAACGCCTTTGGATATCGTGCTGAACCCCCTGGGCGTGCCTTCCCGTATGAACATCGGGCAGGTGCTGGAAGTCCACCTGGGCATTGCCGCCCGCACCTTAGGCTGGCACATCGCCACCCCCGTGTTTGACGGCGCTTCCAAGGAAGATATCGAAGAGTGCCTCAAGAAAGCCGGGCTGCGCCCCGACGGCAAGACCATCCTGTACGACGGCCGCACCGGCGATCCCTTTGAAAACCCCGTCACCGTGGGCATCATGTATTTCTTGAAGCTCCACCATCTGGTGGACGACAAGATGCACGCCCGTTCCACCGGACCCTACTCCCTGGTGACCCAGCAGCCTTTGGGCGGCAAGGCCCAGTTCGGCGGCCAGCGCTTCGGCGAAATGGAAGTGTGGGCCCTGGAAGCCTACGGCGCGGCCAATACCCTGCAAGAGATCCTGACCGTGAAATCCGACGATATCGTGGGCCGCGTCAAAACCTACGAAGCCATCGTGAAAGGCCAGAATATCCCCACCCCCGGCATCCCGGAATCCTTCAAGGTGCTGATCAAGGAATTGCAGGCCCTGGCGCTGGATATCCGCGTGCTGGACGAAAACCGCAACGAAATCGAGATCCGCGAGCTGGAGGACGACGACGAGGATATGAGCGACGCTCTGCCCGTTGGCCGCGAACCGCTTGCTGACGACGATTTCGACAAGGAAGGCCCGTCCCTGACCGACGGCGAGGATATCGATCTGGACGACGACATCAGTTTGGACGATGACTTCGGCGACTTTGAAGTGGACGACACGCTGGACGATCTGAAACTGGATGACGACGACGATATTGAGTGACCTTGGTGTACGCGCGCCCGGGGCAGCCCCGTGCGCGCGGCCCAAAGCGTTTTAAGCGGAGGGAGTTTAGATACATGTTTGAACAAACCAATATAGATTCCATTCAGATCGGCATGGCCTCGTCCGAGCAGATTTTGGCCTGGAGCTACGGCGAGGTAAGCAAGCCCGAAACCATCAATTACCGCACGCTCAAGCCCGAGCGCGACGGCCTGTACTGCGAGCGCATTTTTGGGCCCCAGAAGGACTGGGAATGCTCCTGCGGCAAATACAAGCGCGTAAAATTCAAGGATAAGGAAAAAACGTGCGATAAGTGCGGCGTGCAGATCACCCGCGCCAAGGTGCGCCGCGAGCGCATGGGCCATATCGCCCTGGCCGCCCCCGTCAGCCATATTTGGTACTTCAAGGGCATCCCCTCCCGGATGGGCATGCTGCTGGACGTGAGCCCCCGGGCCCTGGAAAAGGTGCTCTATTTCGCTTCCTATATCGTGCTGAATCCCGGCAACGAAGCGATGACGAAGGTGAGCCGCAACGAGCTGATCACCGATTCCAAGTACCGCTCCATCATGGCCATGAGCCAGGAAGAACGGGGAGAATTCAAGGCCGGCATCGGCGCGGAAGCCGTAAAGGAAATGCTTTTGGCGCTGGATCTGGATCAGCTCAGCGAAAGCCTGAAAAAGGAAATCGCCGATCTGATCGAAAAGGAACGGGATCGGGAAGGCGAAGGCCAGAAGCGCACCCACGCCATCAAGCGCCTGGAAGTGGTGGAAGCTTTCCGCCTGTCCAATAACCGCCCCGAATGGATGATCATGGACGTGGTGCCCGTGATCCCGCCGGACCTGCGCCCCATGGTGCAGCTGGACGGCGGCCGTTTCGCCACCTCCGACCTGAACGACCTGTACCGCCGGGTGATCAACCGCAACAACCGCCTGAAGCGGATGCTGGAATTGGGCACCCCGGATATCATCGTGCGCAATGAAAAGCGCATGCTGCAGGAAGCCGTGGACGCCCTGATCGACAACGGCCGCCGCGGACGGCCTGTCACCGGCCCCGGCAACCGGCCCCTGAAAAGCCTTTCCGACCTGCTGCGCGGCAAGCAGGGCCGCTTCCGTCAGAACCTGCTGGGCAAGCGCGTGGACTATTCCGGCCGTTCCGTCATCGTTGTAGGTCCGGAACTGAAACTGTATCAGTGCGGCCTGCCCAAGGACATGGCGCTGGAGCTGTTCAAGCCCTTCGTGATGGAAAAGCTGGTGTCCCTGCGCATCGCCCACAACGTAAAATCCGCCAAGCGTATGGTGGAAAAGGTAAAGCCCGAGGTGTGGGATATCTTGGAGCAGGTGATCAAGGAACATCCGGTGCTTTTGAACCGCGCTCCCACCCTGCACCGCTTGGGCATCCAGGCCTTTGAACCCATCCTGGTGGAAGGCAAGGCCATCCGCCTGCATCCCTTGGCCTGCACCGCCTACAACGCCGACTTTGACGGCGACCAGATGGCCGTGCACGTACCGCTTTCCATGGAAGCCCAGGCCGAAGCCCGCTTCCTCATGCTGTGCGCCAACAATATCATGAAGCCCCAGGACGGCATGCCCGTCATTTCCCCCACCCAGGACATGGTGATCGGGTGCCACTACCTGACCATCACCCGGGACGACGCCAAGGGCGCGGGCCGCGTGTTCGCTTCTCCCGACGAAGCCATGATGGCCTACCAGTGCCAGCAGATCGCCCTGCAGGCCCCCATCAAGGTCCGCATCGAACGCACCTGGGAGGGCGTGACCGAACGCCGCATCATCGACACCACCTTAGGCCTTTTGATCTTCAACGAAGTGGTGCCCCAGGATTTGGGCTTCAAGCCCCGCGAGACCATGGACGACCAGTTCGTGCTGGAAATCGACCATAAGGTAATCAAGAAGGACTTGGGCAAGATCGTGGAACGCTGCTTCCACGTCCACGGCGAAAGCCAGACCGCCGCCGTGCTGGACTCCATCAAGAACTTGGGTTACAAGTATTCCACCCGCGGCGCCATCACCGTGTCCGTCAGCGACATCATCATCCCGCCCGAAAAGCAGACCTGGCTCAAGGAAACGGATGATCTGGTGGGCCGGATCAATAAGAAGTACCGCCGGGGCGAAATGAGCGAGGACGAACGCTACCGCATGGTCATCGAAGCCTGGCAGAATACCACCAATCGGCTTAAAAACCGCGTGATGGAAGTGCTGCCCCCCTTCAACCCCATCAGCATGATGACCGGTTCCGGCGCCCGTGGCAGCGCCGGTCAGGTGGCCCAGCTGGCCGGTATGCGCGGCCTGATGGCCTCCCCCTCCGGCCGCGCCATCGAAGTGCCTATCCGCGCCAATTTCCGCGAGGGCCTGAACGTGCTGGAATTCTTCATGTCCTCCCACGGCAGCCGCAAGTCCCTGGCCGACACCGCCCTGCGTACCGCAGACTCTGGTTACCTGACCCGCCGTCTGGTAGACGTGGCCCAGGAAGTGATCGTGCGGGAGATCGACTGCTTTGAAAGCCGTGGCGAAAAGGTGCGCGGCATCACCGTGCAGCCCATCGGCGAGATCGAAGGCATCGACGACCGCGTGCGCGGCCGCTATGCCGCCGAGGATGTGTACCATCCCATTTCCGGCGAGCTGCTGGTGCACATGAACGAGCTGATCGATTACGATAAGGCCCAGGTGATCAAAAACGCCGGCGTTACCAAAATGAACGTGCGCTCGGTGCTGACCTGCCACAGCGAACACGGCGTGTGCGCCCGCTGCTACGGCATGAACTTAGCCCACGGCGGCAACGTGGACATCGGCGAAGCGGTGGGCATCATCGCCGCCCAGTCCATTGGCGAGCCCGGCACCCAGCTGACCATGCGTACCTTCCACTCCGGCGGCGTTGCCTCCGCCGACGATATCACCCAGGGTCTTCCCCGCGTGGAAGAGCTGTTCGAGGCCCGCAAGCCCAAGCGCGACGCCACCCTGGCCGAAATCGGCGGCAAGGTGCAGATCGTGGAGAACAAGAAGAAGCGCGAAGTGATCATCACCAGCGAAGAAGACCCCAACGAAAAGAAGACCTACCAGATCCATTACGGCGCGCGGCTCAAGGTGGCCGACGGTGATACCGTGCCCGCCGGCGCGGAACTGATCGAAGGCGCCGTGAACCCCCACGACCTGCTGCGCATCTTAGGTGTTCGCGCCGTGCAGGAATACCTGCTGAAAGAAGTGCTTTCCGCTTACTATTCCTCCGGTGTTAAGATCGCCGACAAGCACATCGAAATCATCGTGCGGCAGATGCTGCGGAAGGTCCGCGTGGAAGATGCCGGGAATACCGATCTGCTGCCCGGCGGCCTGGTGGATATCTACGAATTTGAGCAGGCCAACGAAAAGACCATCATGGAGGGCGGCCGGCCGGCCATCGCCAAGCGCATCCTGCTGGGCATTACCAAAGCCTCTCTGGCTACCGATTCCTTCCTGTCCGCCGCCTCCTTCCAGGAGACCACCCGCGTGCTCACCGAAGCCGCCATCAAGGGCAAAGTGGACCCGCTGCTGGGCCTGAAGGAAAACGTGATCATCGGCAAGCTGATCCCCGCCGGTACGGGCCTGAAGCGCTACAAGAACATCGAGCTCCAGGAAACCTACTGATAAACAAGCGTCAGCGAAGAGCCGCCCTTCCCCATCCGGGGAAGGGCGGCTCTTTCATTTATCCTCTGGCTCTTTCAATGTGCGCTCTTTTTCCCTCTTGACAGTTGGGCACTACATAACAGTATTATTTGCCTACTGTCAGCTTGGGGTTGTGGGGCGCGGGCGCGCCTTCCATATCGAAGGGCGCGTACCGGAAGGTGATTTCCTGTTCGCCGGTAAGGCCGTTCAGATAATCCGCCTTGAGGGTGACGGTATCGCCGTCCACGGTGTAATCCTGATCCGCAACCAGGGTATATTCCCCGCAGACGATGGCTTCAAACTCATAATCGCCGTCTTTCCTGGTCACGACGATATCGCCGTTTTCATTGGGCGCGGCTTCGATGCCGGGCTGCACGAGCATGAACCGGCTCACGACCCCGCCGTCGGCTCCCAGCTCGGCCAGCAGGGCGTTAAATTCATCTTCCGTCAGTTCCGGCATGTCGGGCACGTCCACGTCCCGCAGGGCCTTAAACTTATGGCCGCTCACCGTGACCATCATGGGCCAGTATTCGCTTCCGTTGATGACGACCAGCTCATATTCGCCATCTTCGATTTCCGCCAGGAATTCATCGGTAAACTCAATGACGAAGCTCTTGGTTTCCACCTTTTTATAGGTATACTTGGCGCCTGCGTCCTTGATCACTTCATCGAGGCCTTTCTGAACCTCTTCGTTAAAGCGCACGCCGCCGTCCCTTTCCATATTGCCGTTGATGTGGATGCCGTTTCCCATATCCGTGATGGTCACGTTGCCGGATTCGATCAGGTACTGGCCGCCCATCTTGCCGATGGAGGTGGCCACGGTGAAGGTTTCGCCACCCAAGGAAGCGCCGCAGCGCTTGCAGGAGAAGGTGGTGACATACAGCTGCATTTCGATGGGCCTGCCGTCCTTGCTCACGGCGGTGCGGGTCTTGCCATGGGAAGCGGTGCTGCTGACCACTTTATGGCCCAGGGCGGGAATGGTGCCGTACCCGGTTTCACCGGCCTGCTCCGCGGGGCAGTTTTCGCATTTTTCGCCGTTATACTGCCCGTCGGTCGTGCAGGTAGGCTCCTGCGAGGCCACAGGCTTGAAATGGTGCTGCCCGTCGCCGCCCAGCGTGGGGATCGTGGTCGTTTCATCGATATCGCAGCCGGGATTCGAGCACTTGATGTGTTTGTAGCCCTCGGTCAGGCAGGTGGCTTCCAGTTGATCGATCACCTCGATGTTGTGACCTAAGGCGGGCACGAAATCATAATTGCCGAAGATGCCGCAAATGGTGCAGCGCTGGCCGTTGATCCTGCCGGATTCGGTGCAGGTGGCCTGCACGTCCTGGCTCTTATCATCCACCCATACATGCTCGCGGGGATAGGTGAGGGTCAGCTTGGCGCCGCATTCGCAGGTGGCGGTGCGTACCACATCCTCCTTGGGTTCCTTGCAGCTTCCCTGGGACACGTAATCCCAGCCTCCCCAGGTGTGGGGCGCGGCGTTTTCGGAATCCCGTATGCCGCAGCGGATGCAGGACGGCGCGTGGTTGCCCTCGCCCTCGCTGGTGCAGCTGGACTTGTTATACTTGAGCGGGCCGCTGAAATCGTGACCCAGGGCCTTGTACTGCTGGAGCGCCGGGAACATGGCCGCTTCGCTTTCTATCCCGGCGGAGAAGACCATGCCCTTCCTTCCGCACACGGAGCAGTCGGCCTGGATGGAGCCGTTTTCGATGCAGTCGTTTTTGATGAGTACGGTAATGTTGGTCAGCTCGTGGGCCTGCTTTTCGCTGGGCGTCCCGCAGCGGGTGCAGAAAGTCCAATGCTGCCAAAAATCGCTTTCATAGGTATTGCCCCAGTTATGGTGGGCGAACCAGTCCGCGTTTTCGCCTTCCTTGGGGCCGGCGTTTTCCGTATCCACCCTTCCGCACACGCATTTCCGTTCCAGTACAGCGTTCTCGGTACAGGTAGCCTCCTGGGTCACTGTGATCTGGGCGTACGCGTGGTCCTCCAGGTCCAAATCGGTTTTGCAGTTCGTGCAGTATACGCTGTGAGCGCTGTCGCTCTTGTTTTCATACTTGAGCATGCCGCTGGGATGAGGGCATTTCACGATGGTGAATTCTTTGGTGATTTTTCCCTTTATAACCTCGCCGTCGCCGATGATGGTCACTTTTGCGGTGCCCACATCCACGTTGTTTTCATATTCGACGGTATAATGCTCCTTGTCCACAATGGAAGTGACGGTGCCGCCGTTGCCGTCGTCCACGGTCACGGAAAGCGTCACTTCCGGCTTGATTTCCTCGCCCGTCTGGAAGAACGTGCCGTTTTCCTCCGAGAAGTTGACCTGCCCGCCGCCGGCGGAAACGTCCGGCACGTTGGCTATCGTTTGGTCCAGGTCACATTTTGTGCAGGAATAGTTCTTCGCGCCAAAGGGGTATTGAGGGTTGGGGGCGATGGATACTGTTAACGTCGTGTGGTTTTCCTGGAAGTGCTTGTTGCATTTCAAACAGAGAACGGTATGCGTGCTCATGCCGTAGGAGGAATACCCGAGGTACTCCTCCGGATGGGTACAGGTAGCGCTGCTGGAAGAGCCGCCGCCTTCATGCTTCCTCATGAAATTGCATTTCCCGCAGTAATCAACCAATGTACCCGCGGGAAAATTCGGATCACCTTCGGAAGCTGGAAAAGTTTGAAAATCGCATGCCGATTTCACGTATTTTATTGCACCGCATCCGGTCACGCCACACATAAGTTCCTCAGCATGATAGCCATTTCCCAATTGGATATATTGCTGATGGATCGCTTCGCCCTCGGGATGGGTACAGCCGGTAAGATCGCCGCCAAGCCATTCGCCATAAGGCGGTTCTCCCGCGTGGGCCGTCCCCAGGGCCAGGCCGAACAGGAGCGTCAGCGTCAGGGACAGGAGCAGCAGGAAGCCAAATAGTTTTTTGTGCATAAACAGTCTCCTTTCGTTTAACAAGGTATCTCTCATGGGTAACGCAAAGGATTTCCGGGGCGCTGCCGTGCGGGGATGTATGGGCTGTTCCCCTGTCGGGGGTACAGAAAGCCTACCGCTCCTTTCTTGCCGTGGCAGTTCTTCCCAATCTTTCCTTTTCGCGCTTTTCATGGATAGAATAGCATAAAAACGGCCCGAAAGTACAGGCTTTCGGGCCGAACGGTTGATATGGACCGCTGAACGGTCAAAAAGAGTGGAGAGCAGAGATTGATTTGGCTGATGCCTGTTTCCGGTATGGACAGACTATATCATCTCACCGCTCAACTCTCATTCACTCCTCCGTATGTTTTTCCTTCCACCGGTTCAGTTCAGCGTTCATTCGTTTGATTGTACGCTTGTAGGTTGTATACATCGCCAGCCAGATGATGAAATATACCGCCACCATGGCCGCCGTCATGATCCAGAAGCCGGGATCACTCAGCGAAAACCAGCCCTCGATCAGTCCCAAGGCCGTATAGCCGCCAAAGGCGATCAGAAAATGGGTGACGGTACAGCGGGTGACGCTCCAGCGGTCGATATCATAGACCACGGTGGAGCCCATAGCCAGCGCGCCCTGGAGCGCGCCCAGCAGGTAATTCATCCACAGGGGGAAGCCGAGCCCATCTTCCGACCCAGCCATTAGCGCAAAGAACCAGGAAATCAGCAGCCCCAACGCCAGGCCGGCCACGGCGAGCAGCATCGCACGTTTCCAAATTTTATTCATGTGCGTACCTCCTTCGCCTTACACAGGGGCCAGACGCTCTTCGATAGCGCGCACGTACCGGCGGGCCACCCAGGTGGAGCTTCCGTCCTCAAAGGTCACTTTGATGGTGCCGGACACGCTGAAATCAAAGTTCAGGATCTTGCCCAGATTCACGATTTCAAACCGGCTGATGCGCAGGAACAGGTCCGGGTTCAGCTGGGCTTCCACCCCCTGCAGCGTGCTCCTGGATTCAAACTCGCCCTGGGCGGAGCAAACCACCAGCCGCTTGTTTTCCGTATACACGCGGATGATCTCCCGCTGCCTGAGCAGCGTGCGCGTGCCGCCGCGATACACGGAGAGGTTCTTTTCATCGTTGCGGACGAGGTTTGCCACAGCGGCGGCGATTTCGTCCACCCGGGCCGTCCGCTCCCTCGTCCGGATGATCACCTCAGGCTCGCGGCAGGAAGGGTCCACCTGAACGCGAACTCTGATTTCGCTTTTCATGCGCCCTCCTTCTTCTTTTGATCCGCTGTTTTCAATTGATCCTGAGCAAATCCCCGCTGTTTACTTGGCTCCGCCGTAGGTATTGGAGGTATCTGCGAACACGGCTTTTCCGCCCTCCTTGCGGCGGGAGGTAGCCACGCGCTTCATGAGCTCGTCATAGTACAAATTTTCATCGAAGGGCAGCTCCACGGGCTTGCCGAGGAACGCGGACAGGTGCATGGCGTTGGAGAGGGTCAGGCCGTTGATGCCTTCCTCGCCGCCCGCCACCATGGGTTCTCCCCGCAGGATGGCGGCGGCCCAGGCGTTCAGCACGCCCTCGTGCTGAGGGTTCTGGCCGTCGGTTTCCACTTCCACTTCGTGGCAGGGCACGACGCCGAAGGATTCGGTGTTGGTCTTGGTCCACTCCTGCTCCAGCTGATCAAATTCCAGCACGTACAGCTTTTCATTTTCGGCGATGAGCTGCGCGCCGTCCATCTGCACTTCAAACCGGTTGCTGCCGTGAGGGTCGCCGGTGGAGGTGATGAACACGCCGGTGTGCCCATCCTCGTATTCCATAAGGGCGGTCACGTCGTCTTCCACTTCAATATCGTGCCACTGGCCGTAGCGCATGTACGCCTGCACCTTTTTGGGCATGCCCAAAATCCACTGCCACAGGTCCAGCTGATGGGGGCACTGGTTCAGCAGCACGCCGCCGCCCTCGCCGCTCCAGGTGGCGCGCCAGTCGCCGCTGTCATAATAGAACTGACTGCGGTACCAGTTGGTGATCAGCCAGTTGGCCCGGCGCACCCGGCCATATTTTCCGCTCTGCACCAGTTCCCGCATTTTGCGGTACAGGCAGTTGGTGCGCTGGTTGAACATCATGCCGAACACCACTTCGGGGTGCTTCTTGGCTTCCTCGTTCATTTCCCGCACCTGCTTGGTGTACACGCCCGCGGGCTTTTCGCACATGACGTGGATGCCCCGTTTCATGCATTCCATCACGTACTTGGGATGCTCGTAGTGGGGAATGGACACGATGCAGGCGTCGATCAGCCCGCTGTCCAACATTTCGATGGCGTCGCCAAAGCAGGCAATGTCCTCGGGCAGGGTCTTTTTCGCCCATTCCACCCGGGCGGGGTTTTTGTCGGCGATGGCCGTCAGCTTGATTTCGGGGCACCAGCCGTCCTGCGTAAGATGCCGGGCGTAGCCGCTGCCCTGGTTGCCGATGCCGATGATGCCGAGCCGTACAAATTCAGCCATGTTCTTTTCCTCCAATCATCAATTAAATCCAAAACTATGCAGATACTGATAGGAACGCCGCAGGCATTCGATGGGGTCCTCGCCGTTGCAGTCGTCCTGCTCCACCAGCATGTACTTTGTGCCGCCCGCCTCCGCTTTTTCAAAGACGCGGGAAAAGTTGATGTTGCCCTCGCCCACCACCGCCATTTTGCGGCCATAGGCATAATCCTTCAAATGGATGCAGGGGATTCGCCCGGCCAGCTTTTCCAGCCACTGGGCGGGATCGCCGCCCCCGGCCTGCACCCAGAAGGTGTCCACGGTAAAGCCCATTTCCTCGGGGGGCACGGCCTCCGCCAAACGCTCGATGATCAGCCTGCCTTCGTACTTTTTGAATTCCTGGTCGTGGTTGTGGTACATGAACAGCTTGCCCGCCTGGGCGATTTTTTTCGCGATGGGCGGGAAAATGGCCATCCACTGATCATAGCTCATATCCTTTTCCGGATCAAAGGCCCACCAGCCCAGGCCAATGTGATCGCAGCCGAAGACCTCATGATCCCGGATCACCCGGTTCAGCTCGTCGGTGAGCCGGGCCACGGGAATGTGGGTGAGCACGCATTTGAGGCCGTTCTTATCCAGGTTTTCTTTCAGCCATTCGGCGGGATAGGGGCAGGTGCCGGAAATCTGCACGTTGCGGTAACCGATATCCGCCACCTTTTTCAAGGTTTCGGCAAAATCGGTCAGGTTTTGGCAGGTTTGGCGGACAGTATAGAATTGGGCTCCGATTTCCATGACGCGCCCTCCTTTTTTAATCGGAAGTCAATTTGTTCCATCTATTATTATACACAGCTTTGTTTTCTTTGCAATCCTTCCCGGAGAATAAGCGCAAAGGTTTTTTGACTTATTTGGGCTATGACGGCAGGGAATCGCCGCCTGAGCAGCGAAGTTACGTTTCGAGACGCACGGAAAGAGGTGCATTGATTTGCCTTTGTTTGATATCACAGCCGCTTTTGTCGATCAGGCGTGGCTGGAGGACATAGCCGCGAAGCTGGACCGGAAAATGCGCTACGCCGTGGGCAAAGCCCGGGAAGTGGATTTCATGCCCTATTCCACCGAAGGGGGCCAATGGAAAAAAACGAATATCGGCTGGTGGACCAATGGTTTTTGGCCCGCCATTATGTGGCAGATGTGCCGCATGACGGGCGGCAGCCTGTACCGGGAGGAAGCGCTGCGGGCGGAAAGCATGCTGGACGAAGCCCAGCGGGATTTCAAAAACCTGGACCACGACGCGGGCTTTTTGTGGCTCATTCATTCCGGCGTGCGCTACGCCCTGGAAAAGAGCCCGGACAGCTTTGACCGCACCCTATACGCCGCCCAAATGTTAGCTTCCCGGTTCAATCCCAATGGCTTCATCCGGGCCTGGAACGGCGCGGGTCGGGAGGGCTGGGCCATCGTGGACTGTATGATGAACCTGCCGCTGCTGTACTGGGCGTCCGAAGTGACCGGTGATCCCCGCTTCCGGCTCATCGCCATGCGCCACGCGGACACTACCATAGCACATTTCGTGCGGCCGGACGGCTCCTGTAACCATATCGTGATCTTTGATCCCGAAACCGGCGCGTTTCTGGACAATCCCGGCGGCCAGGGTTATGAATCCGGTTCCTCCTGGAGCCGGGGCCAGAGCTGGGCCTTATACGGCTTTGTTCTTTCTTACCTGCACACAAAAAAACAGGAATACCTGGACACAGCCAAGCGCGTGGCCCACTATTTCATCAGCCAAGTGGCGGATGACTGGCTGCCCCGGTGCGATTTCCGCCAGCCCACAGAACCGCTGCTTCGGGACAACGCGGCGGGCAATATCGCCGCCTGCGGCCTGCTGGAGCTGGCCCGGACCGTGCCGGAAATGGAAGGGAAACACTATTTTGACGCCGCCGTCCGCATCCTGAAAGCCCAGGAGCAGGACGCCGCCAACTGGGAGCTGAACGACCCGGCCATTTTCATCAAATGCACCACCGCCTGGCACGATCTGCCTGGCCGCCACATCACCATGACTTACGCGGATTACTTTTTCATAGAAGCCGTGAACAAGCTGCGGGGGGACGGATTGCTGTTCTGGTATCCCAACCGATAAAAAACCGGGAGCGCCGTTTTTCGACGCTCCCGACATCTGTTTTGGCAGCCTTGTTTCAGGCGTTCTTGCCCAGTTCAAAGGCTTTTTTGTTCAATTCCAGGAATTTGGCGGGCACGATGGCTTCCATGGCCTGCATCCAGGCTTCTTCCGGCAGGTCGAAATAGTGGGAAAGCCTGCCCATGAGCACGATGTTCACGGCCTTGCTGCTGCCCGCCTGCTTCGCCAGGGCCAGGCAGTCCAGGGCGTCCACCTTCACGCCTGCGGCCCGCATCTTTTCCACCAGATTTTCGGGGTAGGTCATGGCCCCGGTGATCACGGGCATGGGGTCGATCTGCTGGGTGGAGGTAACGATCTGCCCGCCGGGCTTTAAGAAGGAAATCCAGCGCGCGGCTTCCAGCAGCTCAAAGGATACGATAAAGTCCGCTTCGCCCTTGTCGATGACAGGGGACGCCACCCGGTCGCCGTAGCGCACGTAAGTGACCACGCTGCCGCCCCGCTGGCTCATGCCGTGCACCTCGCTGACCTTCACGTCATAGCCCTGCTCCATGAGCAGGCGGCCCAATAATTTGCTGGCAAGCAGACTGCCCTGGCCGCCCACGCCCACGATCATGATATTTTTCGTTTCCATGGTTCAGCCCTCCTTCTCCGTGCTCTCAAAAGCGTCCTTGGGACACAGCTGGCCGCAGATGCCGCAGCCCACACACAGGGTTTCATCCACCCGCGCCTTTCCGTTCTTCATGGAAATGGCCGGGCAGCCGATGCGCATGCAGGATTTGCAGCCGATGCACTTGTCCGGGTTCACCCGGAGGGGCGCTTTATGCTTCACGTATTTGAGCAAGGCGCAGGGACGGCGGGATATGATGACGGAAGGTTCATCCGCAGCCAGTTCTTCCTTCACGGCTTCGTCGCACTGTTTCAGGTCGTAGGGGTCTACCACCCGTACCCGGTTGAAGCCCATGGCCCGGCACAGGCTTTCCAGGTCGATCTTGCCCGCCGGGTCGCCCTTGATGTTGTAGCCGGTTGTGGGGTTCTGCTGGTGGCCGGTCATGCCAGTGATGGAGTTGTCGAGAATGATCACGGTGGAGTTGGACTGGTTGTAGGCGATGTTGGCAAGGCCCGTCATGCCGGAATGCATGAAGGTGCTGTCGCCGATGACCGCCACGGTCTTGTGCTCGCTCTCCGCGCCCCTTGCCTTGTTGAAGCCGTGGATGGCGCTGACCGACGCGCCCATGCAGGCCGTCATTTCGATGGCGGACAGAGGGGCCACCGCGCCCAAGGTGTAGCAGCCGATGTCGCCCAGCACCGTACACTTATTGCGGTTCAGGATGTAGAACAGGCCCCGGTGGGGGCAGCCCGCGCACATGACCGGGGGCCGGGCGGGAATGGTCTCGTCCAGCTTCGCGCCCGCTTCGTGGGGCATGCCGAGCTTTTCCGCCACGATGGTCTGGCTCAGCTCGCCCAGCAGGGGGAACAGCTCCTTGCCCACCGGGTTCAGGCCCAGGTTCCGGCAATGCTCCTCAATGAAGGGGTCCAGTTCTTCCACGACAATGAGCTTTTCCACCGTCGCGGCGAAATCTTTGATCTTCTTTTCCGGCAAAGGCCACACCATGCCCAGCTTCAAAACGGGATACTTGTCCCCACAGGCTTCCTTCACATACTGATAAGAAGTAGAGGAAGTGATGATGCCGATGCTGTGATCGGTTCCGTTTTCGATCCGATTCAGTTCGGTTTCCTCGGCGAAAGCGACGAGCTTTTGGGTGCGTTCCTCCACGATGGGATGGCGGCGGATGGCGTTGCCGGGCATCATCACGTATTTGGCGATGTTCTTTTCATAGGGCTTGATCGGCGGTTCCACGCGCTCCGCCGTCTCCACCAGGGACTGGGAATGGGCCACGCGGGTGCACATTTTCAGGAATACCGGGCAGTCGAAATGTTCAGAAATTTCATAGGCCGCTTTGGCGAAGGCCAGCGCGTCGCTGGAATCGCTGGGCTCCAGCATGGGCAGCTTGGCTGCTTTGGCGTAATGGCGGGAATCCTGCTCGTTCTGGCTGGAGTGCATGCCGGGGTCGTCCGCCACGGCGATGACCATGCCGGCGTTGACGCCGGTATAAGCGATGGTGAACAGCGGGTCCGCCGCCACGTTGAGGCCCACGTGCTTCATGCCGCAGAAGCTGCGCTTGCCCGCTAAGCTGGCCCCGAAAGCCACCTCCATGGCCACCTTTTCATTGGGGGCCCATTCGCAGTACACTTCGTCGCATTTCGCCAGTTCTTCGGTGATTTCGGTGCTGGGCGTGCCGGGATAGCTGGATACCACCGCGCATCCCGCCTCATAAAGTCCCCGGGCCGCCGCCGCGTTGCCGAGCATCAGGGTTTTCATTTTCTATCTACTCTCCTTCTTATATAGCCAAAGTCGAGAGTGGAGAGTTGCGATTTATATAGTTGAACACTTCGGCTTCCAAAGCGCAGACTATATCATCTCAACTCTCAAATCCCAACTCTCAACTCTTTTCTTCATCATTGATTATCTTCTTCTGGCCCGCTGACCAACCCCTGCCTTTCAATCAGCTCCCGCATGGCGCCGCCCGCCTCGTTATCTAAGATATTCCGGCGCACGCGGCTGATGGTGGCGCTGCTGGCCCCGGTCTTCTGCAAAATCTCCGTGTAGACCTGATCCTGGAGCAGGTACACCGCCACGTCGTAGCGCTGCTCCATGCTGCGCAGCTCCGTGGGGGTGCACAGATCGTCAAAGAACCGGCAGCATTCCTCCACGTCCTTGAGCTGCATGATGGCCTCGTACATCGCCATACTGCGCTGCTTCTTCGCTGCCCTCGGCATCGCGCCCTTCCATCTCCTTTCATCGCCCGCGGATAAAATTCCGCCTGTATTTTAGCACATTAAAGCGTGTAAGTAAATCGAAAACCAAAATTTTTTCCTCCCTTTTCCGTTCTTTTTTGGTTTTTTGAGCCGAAAGCATCGAAAAAGCGTAACTTTTTTTGTCTGCCAGGGCGGAACTTTTTTATGTATATGTCCCGGAGAAATTTCATGGAACGGGTTGACAGGGGCGTTATTTTGTTGTATGATTCTTTAGTGCATAAAAGCAATAAAGCGCGGAGCCGCCGCGTCATCGAGAAAGGACGAAAGCCCCATGCCCATTACCGATCTGCTGGAAAGAAACAGCAAACTGTACGGAGACGAAGTCGCCCTGGTTGAAATGAACCCGGAGATTCAGGAAGAACCACGGGTGACCTGGCGGGAATACGAGCTGATCCAGCCCACCACCGCCACCCCCTACCGCCGGGAAATCACCTGGAGCGTGTTTGACGAAAAGGCCAACCGGGTGGCCAATCTGCTTTTGTCCCGGGGCATCCGCAAGGGCCAGAAAGCGGCCATCCTGATGATGAACTGCTTGGAATGGCTGCCGGTTTATTTCGGCGTGCTCAAGTCCGGGGCCATCGCGGTGCCGCTGAATTTCCGCTACACCGCCGATGAAATCGATTACTGCTTAAAGCTGGCCGACGCCGACGTGCTGTTCTTCGGCCCGGAATTCATTGGTCGGGTGGAGGATATTTTCCCCAAGATCAGCAAGGAAATGAATCTGTTCTTCGTGGGCGACAACAAGCCCTCCTTCGCGGAAAGCTACAATGAACTGGTGGCCAACTGCTCCTCCGCCGCCCCCAAGGTGCTGATCGAAGACACGGACGACGCCGCGATTTATTATTCCTCCGGCACCACCGGCTTCCCCAAGGCCATCCTGCTGGACCATACCGCCCTTTTGCAGTCCGCCCGCATGGAAGCCATGCACCACGAAACCACCCACAACGACGTGTTCCTGTGCATCCCGCCGCTGTACCACACCGGTGCGAAAATGCACTGGTTCGGCTCCCTCTTTACGGGCAGCCGGGCGGTGATTTTGAAGGGCAACAGTCCCAAGGCCGTGCTGAACGCGGTGAGCTGGGAAAAATGCACCATCGTGTGGCTGCTTGTGCCCTGGGCCCAGGATATCTTGGCCGCTATCGAGCGGGGCGACGTAAAACTGGAAGATTACCAGCTGTCCCAGTGGCGGCTGATGCACATCGGGGCCCAGCCCGTGCCCCCGTCCCTGATCCGGCACTGGCTGCAATATTTCCCCCATCATAAATACGACACCAACTATGGCCTTTCCGAATCCACCGGCCCCGGCTGCGTGCATTTGGGCATGGAAAACGTGCGCAAGGTGGGCGCTATCGGCGTGCCCGGTTTCGGCTGGAAGTGCAAGATCGTGGACGAGCACGGCAACATCGTCACCCAGGGCGAGGTGGGCGAGCTGTGCGTGAAGGGCCCCGGCGTAATGAAGTGTTATTACCATGACCCCAAGGCCACCGCCGAGGTATTGAAGGACGGCTGGCTTCACACCGGCGACATGGCCAAGCAGGACGACGAGGGCTTCATCTTCCTGGTGGATCGCAAGAAGGACGTGATCATCACCGGCGGCGAAAACCTGTATCCCGTGCAGATCGAAGACTTCCTGGCCGCCAATCCCAAAATTCACGACGTAGCCGTCATCGGCCTGCCCGACCCGCGCCTCGGCGAAATCGCCGCCGCCATTATTCAGGTGAAGGATGGCATGGAATGCACCGAAGAGGAAATCAATCATTTCTGCCTCGACCTGCCCCGCTACAAGCGCCCCCGGAAAATCATTTTCGCCAAGGTGCCCCGCAATCCCACCGGCAAGATCGAAAAGCCCAAGCTGCGCCAGCAGTACTGCGGCGTGCGCCTGGTGGAAGCGCAGAACAATGGATAACAATCGATAGCCTGCTGGAACGGCAGACAGAAAAAACGGAGAAGTTCCGTGAGGAACGGCTCCGTTTTTTCGTGTGGCTTCCAATGATTTCGGTACTAAAACAAATCCAGGCTGCTGTCCAAATAGATTTCTTCCCGAACGTTCAATTGATATTCCGGCTTCGTCATATAATACAGCAGAAATTCCAAAATGACGGCGCTGCCCAAGCTTCGGCCCTCGATCTTGAAGTGGGAGAAACCGTTTGGCAGATAGTTTTTTTGAATTTCCTCGATTCCGATGAATCCCGGATTCTTCATGGCGTCGGAAAACCGATAGCCCCTTTCGGCATGTGGTGAAACGCAAATGTGATCCAGGCAGTCCTCGCCGAGGTTTTTCCGGCTGACGTTCTCATAGCATGCCTTTCTGTCCGGGCAGCCGTACCAGCAGCATTCGTTGCACAGAAATTCCACCTTCTGCTTCTGTTCTTCATGCAGCGCGTTCAATTGGCCATACGCTTTATTCAGCCTGAAATCCGGCACCACATAGCGAAATGCTGTGCGGTTTAATTCGCGTTCAAGCTGCCCAAATTCCGTAAGCACTTTGGTCGTGGAAGAAACAAAATAGAATCCGGGGTACCTCTTCCGGAGATAATCGAGCAGCAAATCCGAACAGATGATGACGCCGTTTTGAACCGTCCCGCTTTTATCAAACAGGGCGCACAGCGCGTTGCATTTTTTATCGGCAAGGTGCTCCTCCCGGAGCAGGGAATTGCTGAAGGTGAGCCGGGCGGAAACGGCGTATTCCCGCGTCATTTTCGCCACGTCCTCCGGCCTCGCCTCCCCAAACCCCACGCGGCCGCCGCCCCAGAGACAATCGGCGGGAGCGCCGTAGATGGAGCCGATTTCGCACCAATCATAAAAGTATTCCCTGTGTCCGCGGAACAGCGGCAAAAAAGCGCGGTACAGCTCATAAAACTCAAACAATCCTGGAAGGTGATAGTACGCTTTCATTTCCTTACCCATCCTATCCAACCGGGTCTTTCGGCGATACGGATTCTTTTGTTTGATGCTCGATGAAAAAAGCTTCGATGTTTCAACCCGGATTATACTACAAACCCTTGTCGTATGGAAGAGAAAGGCCCTGAAATCATGCTGCCATAAGGAGCAATCATTCCAAGCGGATGTCCGCGCCGTTATAGGCGCTGGCTTCGTAAGTCAGCTGATCGAAGGAATGGATTTCCTCTCCCATATAGCTCAGGCCGCTGATATGCACATGGTCGATCCTGCTGTTTTCGTCGTTGGAGAAAATGCGGATGGCGGGCCTGTTTCCGGACAGTACCTGAACGTTCCGCACGGTCACGCCGTCGATCGTGCCGCGCTTGAAGGTGGCGGACCACTGGGATTCTGTGGTGGTGAAATCGATCAGGTAGGGGGTGCCGTCCCCCTGCCCCATTCGCGCGTCCTCCACGATGATGTTTTCAAACAAAACATTTCGTACAAGCGCGTGATCGCTGTTATGAATGGAAATCACCGGCTTATGGAAGGCGTGGAGGACGGTGATGTCCCGGAAGGCGATGTTCTCGATCGCTTTGGCGCGGGTTTCATAACCGATCTCGCAGCTCTGCGCCAAATCCGTCCAAAGGATGCAGTTTTCAAACGTGATATTTCGCACGTCGCCGTTATAGCCCTTCACCACCAGATTATCGTCCCAGGAGCGGACGAAACAGTTTTTTACCAGGATGTTTTCGCAGTTCTGGAACGTGAACCCGTCGCTGTTGCTGCGGGCGGAAACGATTTTCACGTTGTCGATCACGGCGTTTTTGCATTTCAGCAGGTTCACCGTCCAGGCGGAGGGATCAAGGATCGTAATATCCCGGATGGAGAAATCGCTGCAATTGGACAGGTTGACCGGCACCAGCGTATCCTCATACCGGTCATAAATGCTGCCGCACAGGACGCCGTGCCCCGCGATGGTAAAGTTTTTCCCTAAGCCGCAGTAAATCTGGCCGTAAAGCACACATCCCGCGTCCAGGTAAATCGTTTCGTTGTTTTTGACGGTAATGATCTGATCCCGGTATTCGCCCGGCCCAAAGTAACGCGCCTTCGGCGCGTCAGGGCCGGGCTTTTCGATGTCCGGTTCGTCGATGAACAGGTGCAGGGCCCCTTCGTCCTGGCCGTCAAATTCCACCGTTACGTTGGCGGGCTCCGGCAGCGTAAAGCACACTTTTCCATCGACGATTTCCGGCTGGACGCCCAGCGCCAAAGGACGTACCAGCGCGGATTCAGCCTGCCGGTTCAGGCATTGAATTTCAACGCGGTACGGCGCCAAATCGTTTCCGATAGCCACCGGCGTCGTGGACAAAGCGGGTTCCGCCGTCCAATACCGCTGATGGCATACCGCCGTTTCGTAAACGGTTTCCAGTTCCGTTCCATTCAGCCAGACCCGGCAGGAGCGGGCAGCGTCCGGAATACTTTCCGCCCCCGCGTGGGTCAGGGGAAGGAGTAATAAAACCAGGAACAGCACAATCGCTTTCATGCGCGTTTCCTCCCATCAGCGAGCGGAATACAGTTCTAAAATTGCGCCGTAAAGCGCCGGAGGAACGGGCAGCATGTGAAGCTGGGCCAGGAAACAGACAGGCTGGGGATTCTGTCTGGCGGCCTGCATGATCCGGTTTTTCAGGTCGTAGTCGATTCGCGCCGCGTGCAGCATTTCCTGGAGCAGGGCCGGATGATCCAGCTTGGGGCAGGATGGGGTGGTATTCCAATGCAGCGTGCAGGCGCTGGCTTCCAAATCCAGCGTCAAAGCGCGTCGGCGCTCATCGTAGGAAGATGTGTATTCAGCGTCGCATGCATCGGGCAAAACGTTGGCAAAGCCATTCAGTTCCACCGTATACCGGCGGTTGTCGGGCAGTACGGAAGCGTCGCCCGTCGGGGGAAGGATTTCGATAGATAAGCCTTCCTCCATTTTCATCCGGATTTTTGTCGCCGCCCGGCGGTACGCTGGATCAGCGGACAGCAGGCCGTTATCCTCGATCAGCTCCCCTTCCCCGTCCGCGCCGGGGAAGAGCCGAAGAAGGATTTGCTCCGGCAGTTCCGCGCCGTTTTGGGGAATCTCCGCCGCGTCCATGGGCAGGACGCCGCCCGCTTTTACCAGGACGGGGATAGTGTCCAAGGGCCGGTACAGCTTGAGCTGTCTGCCCCCCTGATACTGGAGGCCGGTAAAGAAATCTGTCCAAACGCCGGAAGAGAGATAGGCTTCCGTTTCGGCGAGCTGGGCGTCCCGGTCGATGGGCTTGGTGACCGGGCACACGGTGAGGCAGTCGCCCAAAAGGTACTGATTCCGCCCGGGGAAGTACAGCCCCCAATCCTCCGGACAGTCATAATACAGGGGCCGCAGCAGCATGCTTCCTTCTTCGCTGCATTTGACATTCTGGCTGTACAGCCAGGGCAGCATTTGGTGGCGCAGGCGCAGGAAACGCTTCATGACCGCCGCCTTTTCGGCGGAGAACATCCAGGGTTCCTTGCTCATGAAGGGGTTATTGGAGGAATGCAGCCGCATGATGGGCGAGAATACCCCGAACTGCACCCAGCGGGTGGTGAGTTCCGGGTCGGCGGCCCCGTGCATATGCCCGCCGATATCGTGGCTCCACCAGCCATAGCCGATGTTGGCGGCTGCGGCGGTGAAATACGGCTGGAACGCCAATGACGCCCAGGTGATGCAGGTGTCCCCGGAAAAGCCGAGGGGATAGCGATGGCTTCCCGGCCCGCCGTAACGGCTGAGGATCAGGGCGGGGCGGCCCGTTTTGAGGGCGCGCAGATAGCGGGTATGGTTGAGCGCGAACAGCGGGTCGATCCCCGGATCGGTGGTGCCGCCCTTCTGCTGCCAGTCCAGCCACCAGAAATCAACGCCCATTTCTTCCAGGGGAGAAAGCACGGCCTCATCCAGCGCTTTCAGGTATTTTTCATCCGCCGCGTCAAAGGGGAAGGACTTTTGATCCTCCGGTTTTTCTCCCATGGCCCGGGCCATTTGGGGATAAAATTCCTCGCAGGGCCGCACGCCGTCCGCCGGGTGATCGTTCAGCGTCACCTTGAGGCCCTGTTCATGCAGCCAGGAAAGCAGCTTTTCCGGCTCCGGGAATTTTTCCCTGTCCCAGGTATAGCCTGTCCAGCCGGTGCCGTACTTGGGATCGATCTCCGTGACATGCCAGTTCATATCCAGCACCGACACGGAAAGGGGAATGCCCTCCCTTTGAAAGCGCCGCATCAGTTCCTTGTATTCCTGCTGGGTATAGGGATAATACCGGCTCCACCAGTTGCCCAGGGCAAACCTCGGCACCACAGGCGCGTTTCCCGTCAGGCGGAAGAAATCCCGGATGGCGGCCTTGAAATCATGCCCATAGGCGAACAGATACAAATCCTCGCCCTGCGGCCGGGCAGG
The DNA here is from genome assembly GCA_017525805.1 of Clostridia bacterium. The sequence goes on from JAFXSH010000093.1 coordinate 21,539, forward strand.
CAGCAGGCGTCCCGTTTCGTCCATGCCCATGGAATAGCTGTCATTCAGCACGGCGTAGCCATGGAAGGACTGAATGCCCTCCCCCAGGGGGATTGCCCCATCCGCCTCGTCCAGCGTGCGGGCCGTGCCGCCCAGGGTGCGCGCGGCGTCGCCGTAATGCCACACGCTGCCGTACACGGCGAAGGAGCCTTTCAGCGTGACGGATAGCCCCGCGCCGGAAAAAGGCCGCTTGTCGTATTGCAGGCGCGCGTGCTCCGTTTCCACCGTCAGCAGGTTTTCCGTTTCGGTTACGGTAAATTCCGGCACTGGAAACTCCCGGCAGACCGCCGTCTGCGTGGCGGTATCCCGGAACGCGCCGTTTTCACTGTATTCCAGGCGCAGAAGACGGCTGGTGAGCACGGTGAAGCGGTAGTTTTTGCCCTGAACCACGGCCTTAGGATTCGCCAGGGGACGGATATGCCAAAGATCAGTCGCTTTCATGGGTGACACCTCTTTTGAAAAGGGGCTGCCGCCGGAAAAGCAGCAGCCCCGATGTGATTCAGTAAACCGGATGATTGCGGATCATTCGCCGATATACCGGGCGTAAGCGTCCAGATGGATATTGATGAGATCCTGCACGCCCATCCGCTGGAGCTGGCCGATGTAGCCGTCCCATTCTTCTTCCACGCCGCCTTCGGTGACCCAGTGCGCGTACTGCTGGCTCACGTAGTTCAGGATGTCGGGGCTCAGGAAGCCGATCTGATCCAGTTCATCGGCGGTATAGGCCACCACGGGGAAGGTGTCGCGGGCATACTTGGCGTTCACCGCGTCGTCGGCCAGCTTGATGCCGTCGCCCTCGGTGGTGGGCAGGATGACCTTGCTTTCAAATTCCACGTTCATGTACTTGGGGCCATGGTCGCGGAAGGAGAAGGTCCAGCAGGAGGTGTCCAGGTTGATGCCGGAATCCGCGTCGGGCAGCAGCACTTCATAAGTGCCGTCGTCGTTCTTGGCGATCTTGCCGTCGCCGATGGAGCCGTAGTAGGTCTGCAGGGAGGCTTCGTCGGTGTAGAACTGATCGGCCCACTCCAGGAGCTTGCCAACGTTCTTGCAGTTCTTGGTGACAACGAATTCATTCTTGCCGTAATTCAGGAAGGTGGGGTCGGATTCCACATAGCGGTTGCCGTCGGGACCGGCCACGGCTTCCACCACCACGTAATCCTTGGCGTTGCCCAGCAGTTCGGCGTCCGCCGTCCAGGCGAACACGATGCCGGTGCGGGAGCCCGCTTCGGTGTCCTGCACCTTGGCGCGCACCATATCGGAGGTCTGGGTGAAGTATTCGGGATCCAGCGCGCCGCGGACATACAGGTCGCGGGCCCACTTGACAGCTTCCTTGTAGTTTTCGGCCATGGGAACGAAATAGGGTTGGCCATCGGCGTTCAGGCCCATCATGTTCCCGGCGCGGCTCACCTGCACGCCGAAGGGCAGCAGCAGGTTGTTCAGGTCAAACTGCAGGGAGGAAGCGGCGATGTAGCCGTACCGGCCCTCGCCGGACTGGGAGAACGCCACCAGGGTGTCGGCCAGCTCGGTATAGGTGGTGGGCATGGGCAGGCCCAGTTCCTCCAGCCATACCTTGTTGATGTACATTTCATTGGCGGTGACGGGGCGCATGGGCAGCTTCTTGGGCAGGCTCCAGATCTTGCCGTCCGCGTCCATGCACAGGGCTTTCAGATCGGGGTCCTTTTCAAAGATTGCGGTCAGGTTGGGCATGTACTGGGGAATCAGATCGGTCAGTTCCACAAAGTAATCGGTGTTGGGGATGATGTCGCCGTCCGTCAGGGAGATGGAGCCGAAGAAAGCGTCGGGCAGGGCGCTCAGGCCGCTGGCCAGCATCAGGGACTTCTGGTCGCCCCAGGTGCCGTTCCAGTAGGGCTGCCATTCGATGGTGACGCCGGTCTTTTCGCCGATTTCCTTCAGCAGGGCGGTTTCGGTAAAGTCGGTGCCCCACACTTCCGTCCAGCGGACGCAGGCCACGGTGAAGGTGTTGTCGTCCTCGGCAAAGGCCGCGCTTACGGAGAGCAGCATGCACAGGACAAGCAGGAGAGACAGCAGTTTCTTCATGGTTTTTTCCTCCATTTCTTTATGTTCAGGCATTTTCTGCCTTGGAACCAGGATCAGCCTTTCAGCGCGCCGATCATGACGCCCTGATTGAAGTACTTTTGCACGAAGGGATACATGGTCATAATGGGCAGGGAGGATACGACGATGGCCCCGTATTTGATCAGATTTGCTTTCCGGTTCAGGTCGGCGGCGGCGGAGCCTGTCATGGCCGTGGCCGCCATTTCGTTATTGATGAGGATGTTCCGCATGACCAGCTGCAAGGGGAAGCGGCTGGGCGTGCGCAGATAAATCATGGCGTTAAAGTAGCTGTTCCAGTGGCCCACCGCCGCCCACAGGGCGATCACCGCCAAGATGGCTTTGGACAGGGGCAGCACGATCTGGAAGAAGAAGCGCAGGTTGCCGCAGCCGTCGATCTGGGCCGCGTCCCACAGCTCGGCGGGAAGGCTGGTTTGGAAGAAGGTGCGGGCCACCACGATGTAATAGGAAATCACCGAGAAGGGCAGCACCATCACCAGGAAGGTGTCCAGCATGTTGAAGGTGTTGTTCAGGATGATGAAGGTGGGGATCAGGCCGCCGCCGAAAAACATGGGAAAGATGAAGAAGAAGGTGAAGAATCCCCGGCCCGCCAAGTCTTTTCGGGACAGGGCGTAGGCCACCGGAATATTGACCACCAGCATGATCAGGGTGCCCGCCAGGGTATACAGCACAGTGTTGCCGTAGCCGGTCCACAGGTTGGACATGGAGAACAGGTATTTGTACCCGTCCAGGCTCACGCTCCGCGGCAGGAGCAGCACCTCGCCCTTCGCCACCAAATTGGGGTCGCTGACGGAAGCGATGACGATGAAATACATGGGATAGAGGGCCAGCAGCGTCATGAGAAGCGCGATGGTGTATATCACAAAATCGAATGATCTGTCCGCCTTGCTTTTTTTGATGTGATTGCGGCGGACCGTTTTCCGCGGCGTTTGCGTACTCATTTTTCGCACCCCCTCAGAACAGCGACGTTTCGCTGATTCGCTTTGAAATCCCGTTGACCAGCACCAGGATCACAAAGTTCACCACGTTATTGAACAGGCCGATGGCCGCCGAATAACTGTACTGGTTGCTCTTGAGGCCCATCTTGTACAGATAGGTGGAGATGATTTCGCTGTTGGAAATGTTCAGATCGTTTTGCAGCAGATACACCTTTTCAAAGCCCACGCCCAGGATGCTGCCGCAGCGAAGGATGAACAGGGTGATCATGGTGGGCACCAGCATGGGAATATCGATGGCCCAAATCTTCTGCCATTTGTTCGCCCCGTCCACTTCCGCCGCCTCGTAAAGCTGCGGGTCAATGGCGGAAAGGGCGGCGATATACATGATGGAATCCCAGCCCACGTGCTGCCAAACCTCCGTCCACACATAAATGCTGGAAAAGGCTTTGGCGCTGCCCATCAGGTCGCCAGTCTGGACGCCGGCCATGGCGCACAGCTTGGGAATGATGCCCGACGAGGGCGACAGGAACATGATGATCATGCCGCACATGACGACGGTGGAAATGAAGTGGGGAAGGTAGGTGGACACCTGGAAAAACTTTTTGAACTTCCGGGCGTACATCTGGTTGCACATCAGCGCCAGCAGGATGGGCAGCGGGAAGGTGACCGCGATGGTGTACAGGCTGATCACCAGCGTGTTGGTGATGGTGTTGGCGAACATGTAGGAGTTGAAATACCTTTCAAAGTATTTGAACCCCGCCCACTTGCTGCCCCAAATGCCCATGGCGGGCCGGAAATCCTTGAAAGCGATGATGACGCCGTACATGGGCAGATATGTGAAACAAATGAAAATGGCGATAGCGGGCAGCATGAGCAGATACAGGCCCCAGTTCTGCCTAATCCGCATCAGGATGTTGCGCCGCCGTAAGAATTGAGCGCGTGTCATCGTCAGGTCACCTCGCGTGATCAGCGGTAAGTTTATCGTTATACCTTCCAGAAACGCTTTCCCCCGTTCTTCCGGGAAAGGTTTAGCGATAAACTCATCTGTTGGCATAAGTATATCGTTAAACTTGTCATCTGTCAACCCTTTTTTGAAATTTTTTTGATTTTTTTAAAACGTTTTTTATTCCATCCATTTTATGGTCATCTTCCGCGAAAAAGCGATCCGTGCTAAACAGACTGACGTTCGACCAGTTTCACGTCCAGCACGATATATTCGTCGCGGAAAGCATCGTCTTCAATGGCATGCAGCAGAAGGCGCACCCCCGTTGCCGCTTTTTCCCGAATATCCTGGCCTATGGTCGTCAGCGCCGGGGTGATCAGCCGCGCGGGCATGGAATCGTCGAAACCGATCACGGAGATTTCGGAGGGAACGCGGATCCCTCTTTCCTGGCAGCCCTTCACGATGCCGCAGGCAAGCAAATCAGCCGTGGCCACAATAGCAGTGGGCCTGTCCCGCATATCCGCCAGGGCCGCCGCTACCGTTTCCCCGCCTTCCTGATGCACCACATTGTCAAACAGCCAATCCTGCCGTTCCTTTATTCCATATTCCCCCAGCGCGTCCAAATAGCCATGAAACCGATCCTGAATGACCGAGGATTCATAGATGGAAGGCGCAGCGAAGCCGATCTTTCTGTGCCCCCGCTCCAGCAGGTATTTCGTAGCGATATAACCGCCCCGCCGGTCATTCAGGCAGACGGACAGCATCCGCAAATCATCATAGTGCCGGTCAAATACCACCAGCGGCGCTTGGCTTTTGGCGATCAGATCGCGGGTCAGGGCGTCTTCATGGGGCATGACCAGGATCATGCCGTCCATTTGCCAGGTTTTCTGAATGGCCAATACCTGCTCCACCCGCTCAAAGGAACAAATCATGACATAGTATTGGTTTTCCCGCAGCAGCTCCTCCAAATGCCCCACCAATTGACCGGTATAGGGATCCAGCAGCATGCTGGCAGTGGAGGCATGCCAAATGGGCAGCAGAACCGCAATGATATGGGATGATTTGGAGATCAGACTCCGCGCGGCCATATTGGGCACATAATTGTGCTTTTCCATAATGGCCCTGATCCGCTGCTCCGTAGCGGGAGAAACCCGGGCATGATTATGATTGATGACATTGGAAACCGTCATCACGCTGACTCCGGCTTCCGCCGCAATATCTTTGATCGTAATCAAGGCGAACTGCTCCTTTGAAGAATTTAACGTTCAACCTTATCATAACGATTTCTTTCTTCTTTGTCAAGTCACGGGATGAAAGATCGGTTTCCGAACGCTTGCCCCGAAGAAGGTTTCCCTTTCAAAAAATACGGCGTTCAGACCGATGCGTGATGTCTGAATGCCGTATTCATAATAGGCTTTACGTTCCCTTACCGCTCCGCTTTGACCTTTCTTATTCCAACTGCTCGATCAGCCTGCGCAGCAGCTGATACAGGCAATAGGAATCCTCCTGGGTCATGGGATTGCATTTGCTCACCTGGAACGGCACGTTTTTCACCTGCTGGCGCAGATCCCAGCCCATTTCCGTTACCGTGATCGTGACCACCCGCTCGTCCTGCTTGGAACGGCTGCGGGCAATAAAGCCCATCTCCTCCATTTTTTTCAGCAGCGGCGTGATGGTGCCGTTATCCAGATACAGCCGGCGGCAAAGATCGCCCACCGTGGCGCTGCCGCTTTCCCACAGAGCCAGCAGCACGATATACTGGGTATAGGTGATGCCGAAGGGTTTAAGGTAGGGGGTGTAATGGTTCACCACCTTGCGGGCGGCGGCGTACAGCGGAAAGCAAAGCTGGCTGTTCAATTGCAGCTGCGGGCAGTCCTTTGCCCCCTCCGGCGGCATGTTTTGTTCCATATCGGCCTCCTTACGGACGCGGTGGCATTGATCCTTACAGCTTGCTCTTGATCCAATCCAGAATCTGGGCTTCGGGCTTGAAACCGATGGACTGATCCACGAACTGTCCCTGCTTCATCAGCACCAGGCAGGGGATCGACATTACCTTATATTCCGCGGCCAGGCTGGGCGCGTCGTCCACATCCACGTTATAGAAATCCACCTGATCCTTGAGCTTTTCGCTCAGGCTCTCCACCACGGGGGCCAGCATGCGGCAGGGGCCGCACCAGGTCGCCGAGAAATCCACCAGCGCCACCGCGCTCTTCTTCGCTTCCGCGAACTGTTCCGCATTGATCTTCTTAACCATTTTCTTTCTCTCCTTTTTTATTTTTCTGGCTGTCCAGATATTTGACCGCGCTCAGGGCGGCTACGTTGCCTTCCCCCGCCGCCTTGACATACTGATAGGGTGTGCCGGTAATATCCCCGCAGGCAAACACGCCGGGGATGCTGGATTCCATCAAGCGGTTCACCGCCACATGGCTGCCGTCCGTTTCCAAACCGGGAACAAGCTGGCCTGGAGCCACCGCCTCCCGCAGAACGAACGCGCCATCCACAGGATGCCCGCTTTCCAGGGTTTTGATCATCACGCCGTCCTCTGCCTTTTCAATGCCGGTCACTTTTTCCCGGATCACGCGCACCGCATCGGGCAGACTGGTTTCTTCCTTATAGACGGGGAAATACAGCACTTCGGCGCAGACCTCCGCCAGGAACGCCGCTTCCGCTTCCTCCCGGGGGCTGTAGCCGATCACAGCGGCCCGCTTTCCCCGGTACAGAGGCGCGTCGCAGGTGGCGCAGTAGCTCACCCCCCGGCCCAGCAGCTCTTCTTCCCCCGGCAGGGGCTTGCCCTGCACCACGCCGGTGGCTAAGATCACAGCGGAGGCTTCCAGCATCTCGTCGCCGGATTGGAGGGCGAAATAATCCCCCATGGCGTACACGGCGTTGATCCGCTTTTCGGTGATCCCGATGCCCATCTGGGCAAGATGCCCCTGGAAAGCCGCCGCCAGCTCCGCGCCGGATACGGCGGGAAAGCCCGGATAATTCTGGATGCGGTGAGCCTTTTGGAGCTTTTCCGTCAAATCCCGGCTGCCCAGCAGCAGCACCTTCTTGTTTCGGACGGTGGCCGTAATGGCGGCGGATACCCCCGCGGGTCCCGTACCGATGATAGCGATATCCCAGCGATCCATGTCGATCCCCTTCCCTTTCTTCCTGTGTGGCAGGTTCAATACCTTTCATCAAATCTAATTTTACCACATAAAAAGCATCCTGTCAATCTGTTTTTACAGTCCAGCCGGATATTTACACAGCATGCCCCAGCGGAACGGTTTTTATTTCCTTTCTGAAAAATCGTAGGCTTCCCGGAGCCATCGGAACAGCTCTTCATCCAGCGCCTCCATCCCGCAAAGCACCAGATGGCAGGTCCATCGGCCAGGGTATGGCTCGGTCTGTACGGCGGCACGGGCAGATTCCAAAGGCGACGGCAGGCATAAGGTCAGCACCAGGGAGCCTTCCGGCTGTTCCCGTTTCCGCCGGACCCGGGCAAAGGAAACGCAGGCGAACACGTGCCGGTGAAAGAAGGTGATCTGCGTTTTCTGCACGCGCTTCTGCGCCTCGGGGAACAATGCGAAGATTTTTTCCTCCATGCGTCCATACAGCGGCAGCGCGGCTGAATGGTTTTCAAAAAACAGCAAGGTATCTCCATCGTTTTCCCGCATGACGGTCATTCCCCTCTCCTTCTCATGCTCCAGCGCTCGACATCGTTTTTCTCATTTTATCATGACTTTTTCTAATCTGCCACCCGTCCAATGAAAGAAATGTCAAAGCCGGAAAGGATTATCAGTTTCGTTTTCCCCCGCGCCGCATAAGATAAAGGCAGGATGGCTTCGGCTGTCCTAAGAAAGGGGGAAACAAGGCCATGAATATTCTTTTGTGGATCGCCCTGGGCGCGCTGGCCGGGTGGCTGGCAGGCCTGATCATGGGCGGCGAAAAACGGGGCATTTTAGGCAACGTGGTACTGGGCGTCTTAGGCGGGGTGGTGGGCGGCTTTGCCGCGTCGCTGCTGGGCCTGGGCGGCGTGGACGGCTTTAACGTCTACAGCCTGCTGGTGGCGGTAGGCGGCGCGTGCCTGGTTCTGTGGATTTCCGGCCTGGTACGCCGCGGAGCACGGCGGTAAGGCTTGAAGGGGATGTGGGAAAACCGCATCCCTTTTTTACACGCAATCAACAGGAAAGTTGAGAGTGAAGCTTTGAGAGTTGAGATTTTTATAGTGTTTTTCGCTTTCACTCTGAAAAAACAGTAAACAGAATACTGCGCAAAATATACCTCTACTCTCAACTCTTACATAAGCCATCCTTTTTCCCGCCAAGCTGCGAAAACCGGGGCTATACCCCCTGCGGGCAGAAAACGTCCCATCCCAGGGCTGGACAAACCCTCCAGAATTGGATATAATAAGGCTTGGTGAATATTTTCCACTACCGAACGATTGAAGGAGGTTTTTCCCATGGTGAAAGTTGCTATCAACGGTTTTGGCCGCATTGGCCGTCTGGCTTTCCGGCAGATGTTCGGTGCCGAAGGTTATGACGTCGTCGCCATCAACGACCTGACCAGCCCCGCGATGCTGGCGCACCTGCTCAAGTACGATACCGCCCAGAAGGGTTACTGCGGCGTGATCGGTGAAAACAAGCACACCGTTTCCTCCAAGGAACCCGTGTTTGAAGAAGACGGCAAGACCGTGAAGGTCCCCGGCTCCATCACCGTGGATGGCAAAGAAATCACCATCTATGCTGAGCCCAAGGCCGCTAACCTGCCCTGGAAAGCCCTGGATGTGGACGTGGTTCTGGAATGCACCGGTTTCTACACCAGCAAGGCCAAGGCCCAGGCGCATATCGACGCCGGCGCCAAGAAGGTCGTTATCTCCGCTCCCGCGGGCAACGATCTGCCCACCATCGTGTTCAACGTGAACCATGACACCCTGAAGCCCGAAGATACCATCATCTCCGCCGCTTCCTGCACCACCAACTGCCTGGCCCCCATGACCAAGGCCCTGAACGACACCTTCCCCATCGTGAGCG
>JAFXSH010000094.1 GCA_017525805.1 Clostridia bacterium
GCACCAGCATCGCAGATACTTTTTTCCCCATAACGCTTTTCTTTCCTCCCTTAATGTTTTCGATCAGAAGATCACATTCTCGGGCAGAAGGATTCAGAGAGGCCAACGTGGTATCTACAGCGTTTTCAATGCGCTTTTGCAATTCTATATTCTTCATTATGCTTCACCTCCCGTCAAGCTGTGCCGGAGCATTTCCTCCGCCCGTTTGAGTCTTTTGCTGGCGGTGGATTTGGGAATGCCTAACGCCTCCGCCGTGTCCTGCAAGGTCATGTTGGAATAGTAATATAACAATACAAGCCGTTTATATTTATCCGGAAGTTTTCCGACCTCGATCACAAGATCACGATTTTCCTCCGTCACGGAAGCATAGCTGGGCGGCAATTCATCCAGGCTCGTTTTGAAATCAATGTGCTTGAACCATTGCGTTCGGCGATAGTCCCGGCAAATATTCATCGCCACCCGCATCAGCCACGCCCTTTCATTCCGGATGGATGAAGAGTTTTCCCTCCCCAGGTATTTCCACGCTTTCATAAACGTATCTTGCATGGCGTCCTGTGCAAGATCATGATCGGCCAGATAAATAAAGCAGGTTTTCAGGATCACTCCCGCATAGGTATGAACCCATGTTTCCAATATCTGCTCCCGGGTCACGCTGGGTACCGCAGCACGCTCCATACCGATCGCCTCCTTCCTTCACTTATTAAGACGGATGGAAAGGGCAATTTGTACACTTAAAGTATATAAAGCGTGATCCTTACCTTCCCAGCGGCTGGTTCAGCGTCATTTCAAACCGCATACGCATGGTGTCCGGCTGGCTGATCCGGGCGGGATAGATCACCCGCAGGGTGCGGGCGTTGATTCTCCGCGCAATGGGCCGCGGGGCTTTTGCGTTCAGCGCCACGGTCAGGCCGGGCAGACGCCATTCGTTTTCAGTTATCACAGCGGCATCAATACCATCACATTGGATCTCAAAGAAAATATCCACATCCCGCCGCACCTGGGCGTTTACGTCCATGGTCAGGCGTTTTTTTTCCATTTCCCCGTGAAAGAAAACGGTGTGCAGGTGGGTCATCTGTTCATCCGGTAAGCATCGCAGCAGCTTGATGGTACCCAAACCCTCTTTCTGCCGCCAGAACACCACCAGAGGATGCAGTTGGTGGCTGGGGTTTTCGCTTCCCCGCATGACCCCCGCCATCAGGTCCGGAGTGATCCACGCCTCCGCCGTACACAGGGCGCTGTTGTTTTCCGGGTCTCCCCGTTCGGAAAGTTCCCGGAATACGCGGCAAACCGTCACGTCCTCCTTGGGCGTCAAAAAGGACCGCTTCACATCCTCGGGCATGCGGACGTCCCCTAACAGCATCAGGGGATTGTTCACGCTCTCAACAGAGAAGGGATGCCAGGGGAAATCTTTCTCTCCCAAAGCCCAGTACAGCATATCACAGAAACAGGTGTGCACCGCCATATCCATTTCGTAAGCCCGGGAATAGGGGCCGCAGAAATTCCGCATGGACGGGTTGTAAAAGTCCGCCATATCGTGCCAGATGCCGCTTTCCAGTTCTTCCGCCAGGGCTTTCAAGGGTTCGTTATCGCTGTACCGCCGCACGAAGCCCAGGGTGGATAAATCCACCCCGCAGTAGGTGGGCGAATTGAACTCCGCGCAGGCGTGATACTCCCGATAGCGGATAAGCATCCCTTGAGCATAGGCAACGGCGTAGTCCCGCCAGGCAGGTTCGTTTAACAGCTTTCCGAAATAATCCAGCAGGAAAATGTGCATGCACTGGATGTTGGTATTGAGGGGGGTAAAATTCGTTTTGCTGCGGGTGACGCTCCCCTCCATCGCCAAACGCGTGCTGTGGAGGATGTCCTTTTTCAGGGCTGCGCTCATGTATCCTTCCCCATGGCGCAGCAGCATAGCAAAGCACATGAGCAAAAATTCCCGGAGGTTGGGCTCGTAGGTGTCCCACACCACGGGCACGGTCTCCGTCAGCGCTTTCCGCAGCATTCCTTCGATTTCGCCCAAGTGTTCACTATACAGGGGATGGGCCGCCAGTTTTTGATGAAAGCCGTCCGTCACCCGCTCCCAGGTGCAGTCCGCCCAATAGCGCCCATACAAACCCAGTCGGTTATAATCCAGCGCCCCGACGGGGGGAAGCGCTTCATCGGGATTGTGCCGGAACACGCCGTGGAAAATTTCACCCGGCGCGTCGATCTGCAGGGCCATCACAGCCCGGCAGATTCCCTCGATGATATTCCAAGCGCCGTCCCCGTCCTTGATCATCAGCGCCAAAGCATAGTAAAGGGAGCCCCGGAGGCTGACTTCCTTTTTCTCGTCGAACCGCCAGGAAACCAAACGCGAGACGGGATCATAGGCCGCATCCAGCCTTTTCAAGGCTTCGTTCAGCAGCGTTTTTCCCTCCGGGGAAAGCTGATCGTATAAAGTAATCTCCGTCATCATGCGAGCGCCTCCTTTGGCTGCCGGTCGTCTGCAAATCGATTATACGACTTGAACGCGCGGTTTGCAACCTTCTGTTCTTTTCCGGCCTTTGGACGCCCGGGGATGGTCCCGTGACACAGCCTTTCTGACGCTCACCGAACTGATTTGAAAAAAACGCAAATGGAATAGATTGTATTTTTTGATTCTTCTCTTGCCATTTTTCCCGGAAATCTGTATAATGCAAACGGACGATCAACAGTGAGGTGCAGCAGCATGAAATCCAGACGCTTAATGGAAATGGAAGGATATATCCTCACCCATGGCTCCGTTGCCATGGATGAGCTCCGCGATGCTTTTAGCATCTCTATGAATACGGTGCGGCGGGATGTGGCGGAGCTGGTTCAGGGCGGCAGGGTGGAAAAGGTTTATGGCGGCGTCAAGGCGATCAAGCAGGTGCCGCCTTTGGTGCCTTACGCGGTGCGCAGCAGCAGCCCCAGCCGCGCCAAGCAGGCCATCTGCAGGATGGCAGGTGAAATGGTGCGGGACGGTGATATTATTTTCATCGACTCGGGCAGCACCACGGTGCACATTATGGAGGCCATCAAGGACAAGCGCATCACCGTGATCACCAACAACATCGAGGTAATGATTCAGGCGCTGGACCATGAAAACATCCGCCTGATCGTGGTGCCGGGCGAAATCCACCGCAAAACCCATTCCATTACCGGGGAGGATTCGGCGGCGTTTTTGAACCACATGAATACCACGCTGGCTTTCATGGCCGCCACCGGCGCGTCCATGACCAACGTGACCAATTCCAGCCCGCTGGAGTATTCCATTAAAAAGGCCGCCGTGGCGCACACGGAAAAGGCGGTTCTGCTGGTGACGGGCAACAAGTTCGGCATCACCAGCCTGCTCACCTACGCTTCCCTGGATCAATTCCATACCGTGATCACGGACGACACCGTTCCCCCGGAATACCGGCAGCGTATGGAGGATTTGGGCATTGACCTGAAGATCGTAAAAACTGACGCGTGAACGCGCACAAAAAAACGGAGGATGACCCTCCGTTTTTTTGTGCTTATTGATTTTCCAACCGTTCCGCCAGGGAAAGCAATTCCTCCGGCGTATGGATGCGCTCATCCGCGTGATCCTCGGGCAGTTCCTCGTCAAAGGGCCGGCGCTTGCTCCAGTCCAGCAGCACGGAGGTAAGGCCGAAGCGATTGGCCCCCCGGATATCGCGGCTCACGTTGTTGCCGATCATAAGAATGCGGCTTTTGTCTTTTTCGGTCAGGTCCAGCGCTTCCATGGCGGCGGAAAACATTTTGGGGCTTGGCTTGTCCTCCCCCACCTCTTCCGAAATGATCCAGGCGGCGAAGATGTGGTCCAGCCCGTTTTTTTTCATGGTATTGTGAAAGGACTGGGTCAGTCCATCCGCCACCATGACGATGGTATAGCCCTTTTCATACAGGCGCAGATAGGTTTCCTTCGCCCCGGGAATGCATTCAGCGTGGATCACCACGCCCTGGGCGTTCCGTACCTCGGTGCCCTCGTCGATGATCGTGTCGCCGATATCGGTAAAGATGATCAGGCGCTTTTTTTCTTTTTCCATAAAACAATCCCTCCACCCATTGTATAGCCGCATCATACCATATTCAGCCAGTTTTTTCAATGCGGGATTGACATTCTGCCCCGCATCATGTAAGATGGGGGCTGGACCGGAAAGGTCCGAAAGGAGCACGAGATAGTATGGAAATGACCGTGAACAAGAGCATGAGCATCGGCGAAGTGCTGAACATCCACCGGGGCACCGCCCGTATCCTGACCGCTTTTGGCATGCATTGCTTAGGCTGCCCCCATTCCATCATGGAATCCCTGGAAGACGCCTGCGCCGTGCACGGCACCAACGTGGACGAACTGGTGCATCAGCTGAACGAATTCCTGGCTGAAGCGGAATAAGATCATGGATATCCGAGGCGCGGGGGAAGCCCTGTTTATCGCCTGCCAGATGGAAAAGCGGGCCATCCGCCTGTATGAACGAGCGCTGGCCGTATTTGCGGACGGTGTCTGTCAGGACGCCGTCCGATCCATTCTGGCCGAGGAAAGGAATCATTTGGCCCAGTTTTCCCGCATGGGCGCTGAAACGCCCAATTTTGAACGGGCCCAGCTGCTTTCCGCGAAGGCGGCGGAGGTGCTGTTTTCCGGCGGCCTTGTGGAGGCCCAGCGAAAGGGCGCGTTTGCATCCGTCCGCAGCCTGTACGCTTACGCGGCGGCGGAAGAGGAAGAAGCTGTGCGGCAATATACCGCTTTCGCTTCTTCCCTGACCGGAAGCGCGGCCAGCGCCTTTTCCGCTATCGCCCTGGAGGAAAAGCAGCATTTATGCAAGCTGAACGCCCTGCTTTCCCAATCCGAATAATAAATTGCAAAGGAAACCTACTGATCATGATGCAGCAGCTTACCGTAGCTTCCCTGAGCCGGGATATGAAATTTGAAGGCTTTTTATTGGTGCGCTCGGCGGATCAGCGCACTTCCTCCAACGGCGGAAAATACCTGGATCTGACCCTGTGCGATACCACTGGCGACATCAACTGCAAAATGTGGGACGGCACCGTGCAGCCCCCCAAGCAGGGCGCTGTGATCAAGGTGCGGGGCACGGTGCAGGAATACAACGGGCGGCTGCAAATGCGCATTGAGCGCCTGCGCAATCCCTCCCCGGCGGACGAGGTGGACGTATCCCAGCTGATGCCCTGCGCGCCGGAAAAGCCCCAGGATATGCTGCGGGAAATCAACCGCGCCATCGATAAAATGAAAACGCCGGAGCTGCAGGCCATTCTGCGGGAAATGATCGCTATGTGCGGGGACAAGCTTTCCTACTATCCCGCCGCCCAGCGGGTGCACCACGCGGAGCGCAGCGGTTTGCTGCACCATACCGTGAGCGTGCTTCGTGCGGCGGAGGCCGTGCTGCCCCTGTATCCCTTCTTAGACGGCGATCTGCTGCGGGCCGGGGCCATCGCCCATGACTTGAGCAAAACCGCCGAGTTCCTCAGCGACGAATGGGGCAACGTATCCGATTATTCCGCCGAAGGGCAATTGCTGGGCCATTTGGTGCACGGCGTTGCCCAGGTTCGGGAGGCCGCCCGGCGGGCCAATGTGACCGGGGAATACGTGCTGCTGCTTTCCCATATGATCATCAGCCACCACGGTCAGCCGGATCACGGCAGCCCCCGTCCCCCCATGTTTCCCGAAGCGGAAATGCTGCACCTGCTGGACGACATGGACGCCAAGATGAACGAAATGGAGGGCGTGATGCGGCGCACGCCGGTGGGCGCGTTCTCCGAAAAAATCTGGACCCTGGACCGGCGGCTGTATCATCCCCGCGTCCACGGCGCGGAATCGGAAAAGGAAGAAGCGGCCGTATCCCCCGGTCGGGACCTTTATTCCGGGCTTTTGTAAATTCTGCGGAAAACTCCTCCGGCGGGCGGCAAAATGCTTGACGAAAGATGAAGGAACTGTTACAATAGTATAAAGATATGGTTTCTTTCCGCATTCCCCTTTCGGGAACGCGATGCTGATCCAAGGAGGTTTCTTTATGAAAAAGCTGTGTTTGCTTTTGGCGCTGGTGCTGCTGGCTGGCAGCGTATCCGTATACGGCGCGCTGGCGGCCCAGACCGATCCTATGGCCCTGCCTACGGACGCTCCTTCCTCTTCTTTCTCCCTGCCGGAGGGGTACGACCCCGCCTCGGAGGAGGATAACGGCGGTTACTACGCTTACGGCTCGGTCTATAACGATTATGGCCGCAACGTGTACGCCGGGGCCACCCCCATTCCCCTGGACCCCATCGATATGCCCACCCCCACGCCCAAGCCTACGCTGACCTTCAGCTACGGCGCTGTTACCGCGGACAAGCTGCGCCTGAGCTTTGAAGCGCCTGTGGGCTGGGGGATCGATACCTCCGCCGACGACGCGATAACCCTGATCAACCAGACCGCGCTGGACGGTTACAACGCCTATATCACGATTCGTGTGTACAGCGTAGCCTCCACCTTCAAGCTCGCTGATTTGCGCGACGAACTGCGCAATACCCTCAAGGAGATAGGCCAGTACAATTTCGCCAAATGGAGCACCAAAGAAATCGCCACCCGCCAGCTACTGAAAAAGGATGGCTACTACAACGATTACGAGGGCCAGTACTACGACGGTACCGCCATTTACGGCCGGGTGATGATGGCCCTGCTGGACAGCCATCAGGTGATCATGGTGCACCTTTCCTGCCCCGACGGGTATTTCAACAGCAGCTACAAGGCCGTGATCAACCATGTGCGCGATACCCTGAAACAGATTTGATCCCATATGCCGCAAAGCTCAGGCGGCGAAACGCGGCCGCGGGGGGAGTTGATTCCGCCGTGGCCGCATTATCTTTTCTCTGAGAAGGAGCGCTCCCTTATGAAACGTTTTTTTGCTTTGTGCGCCGCCGCCCTGCTGGTTTTAGGCGCCTGCCATGCGAACGCGGAACGCGCCGCCATTCCGGATATGCTGCGCTTTACCCAGGAAACGATGGCCAGGGACTACGTGCGGGATAAACAGTATATCCTTCGCACCTATCCGCAGACGGCCAACGAAAACGTAAACGCGGACCTGCGCGCCTTGATCGACAGCATGATGGAAAAGGCCCGTCCCAATCTTCCTGAGGGAAAAGTCGATCCGATCTCCTACTTGGACGTAGGCGCCACGATTTTCCGCACCGGCAGCCAATGGATGAGCTTCCTGACCATCGCCCATATCGCCTACAACAAGGAACAGACATATGTGGATTTTGACGCCCGGGTTTACGATATGGTTTCGGGCAGCCGCCTGTCCCTTAAAGACCTGTTTGCCCCGGAAAGCGCCGCCTGGGATCTGATAGCGCAGGAAGTAAGAACGCAGCTGACGGATTATTTCATGACCGAATCGCCCGACGCCGCTGCCCTGGAAGCCCTGTGCACCCGGGAAGCCCTGGAAAGCGCCGCCTTTACCCTGACCCCCGCCAAGTTAGAACTGCATTACCGGGCCGATACCCTGTATCCCGGCAAAAACACCCTGATGCACGTGAAGCTGTACTATTCCGCCCTGCGGCCCCTGATGACTGATCGGGGACAGAAAATCACCGACAACAGCCGGTATAAAATGATCGCCCTCACCTATGACGACGGCGGAGCGCGGGGGTCCACCAACAGTTTGCTGCGCTGCCTGCAAAAATACGGGGCCAACGCCACTTTCTTTATCGTGGGCACCATGATGAACAACAATCATGATATCATGTGCCGTCAGCAGGATGCGGGCTATGCCATGGCCAGCCACAATTACGTGCATACCTACACGGGGATCAATGCCGAAAGCGTGAGCCGGTGGAAGAAAAAGTTTGATACGGAGATGGACGCCATCGTGGGCGTCCGCCCCGCGTACATGCGGGCCCCCGGCGGCCATTCCACCCAGTTCACCAAATCCGAGGCGGGGCTGCCCGTGATCCATTGGAGCCTCAGTTCCTCAGACGCCGATAACGGTAACGTGGATCAGGTGGCGGGACGGGTGATCTACGGCGCGCGGGACGGCGACGTGGTGCTGATGCATGATCTGAACCCCCTCTCCCCCGATTACTCGGAAATGATCCTGAAAGAACTGGAAAACCGGAATTTCCTGTGCGTCACGGTGGATGAACTGTTCGACCATTACGGCGTGCCCCTGGAGCCCAACACAGTCTATTGGGGCTGCGTGGATGAGGCGGCCAGCCAGTAACGTTGATCTTCAATCGCAATGGGAGCGAATCTTCGGATTCGTTCTTTTTTCTTTTCTCCCCGCATACCCTGTCCCGAAAGGAGGCGGGGACATGCGTCAGGAGATTCAGGACCGCTGCATGCTTTTGGGGCGGTACATCGCGCGAACGGGGGCCACGGTGCGCCAGGCGGCGGAGCGCTTTGGCATGAGCAAAAGCTCCGTGCACAAGGACGTGCATGAACGGCTGCGGGCCATTCATCCCGGCCTGTACGCGGAGGTAAGGGACATTCTGGATTATCACCACGCCGTGCGCCACCTGCGCGGCGGCGCGGCCACCCGCCTGCGCTGGCGGATGATCCGTCAGAAGAACCAGATCGCCGTTACCGGGAAGCCGCTTCCACCCGGAAATCCCCGCTCATGAGCGGTTTTTCCGCGTTTTCCGCCAGGAACACGCGGAAGCCGCCCGGCTCCACATGCCATTGGAATTTTCTGTCCAGGGTACGCATGGCTTTGGGGGAAATGGTAAGGGAAACGCGCTTTTCCTCCCCCGGCTGCAAAAACACCTTTTCAAAGGCCGCCAGGGTCATTTCCGGCTTGACGGTGGAAGCGAACATGTCCCGCAGATACAGCTGGGGCACCGCCGCGCCGGCACGTTCCCCCGTATTGCGCACGGTAAAGGAAGCCGTCACCGAGTCGCCGGGGGCGATAACCTTGTCGGATAAGGTAAGATCGGAATAGGCAAATTCCGTATAACTCAGCCCGTAGCCGAAGGGATACAGGGGAAGCCAGTCCATTTCCACATAGCGTTTTCCTCCGCCGGGGCGGCGGCTGTAATGGCAGGGAATCTGCCCCACATGGCGCGGGAAGGTAATGGGAAGGCGGCCGGAGGGGGTATGATCGCCGAACAGGGTTTCCGCCACGGCCCAGCCTCCTTCCTCGCCGGGGAACCAGGCTTCTAAGATGGCCGGGATATGCTTTTGTTCCCAAACGGCGGTGACGGGGCGGCCCGTTTGCAGCACCAGCACAACGGGCGTGCCCGTCGCGGCCACGGCGCGCACAAATTCCTCCTGCCTGCCGGGCAGGTCCAGGCTCACCCGATCCAAGTTTTCGCCGCAGGTGTCCGGGCCGTCCCCCATGCAAAGAATACAAACGTCGGCCTGCCGGGCCAAGGCCACGGCCCGGGAAAAATCCTCCCGTTCCTTCTGATAGCCGAACTGGACGCGGGCTCCCCGGTGATCGCTGAAAAACGCCACGCGCAGATCGTAAACGCGCCCCGCCTCAAACGCGAAGGGAACGGTGCGGTCCGCGTCGTTTTTTTCGCCCCATACATCCAAAATCAATTGTCCGTCCACATACAGCCGCATGCTGTCCTGCCCGCCGAAGCCGAGCCAGCCCTGGAAAGCCGCGTCAGGCATCAGCTTGCCCGTCCAGGCCACGCAGAAGCAGTAAGCGTCCAGGTCGCCGTGTGGCTTGCCCATGATCCAGTTGAAATGAATCGCGGGATCGTTTCGCGTCATAACGGGCGTACCATCGAAAGCGTTTCCCCGGTAATAGCGCCCGGTCAGGCCGGGCTTTCCTTCCTCATCCGTGAGCCAGCCGGCGGGGAACGGAAGAAGGGCGTCCCCTAAGATATTGCAGCCCGGATCGTAAAGCACCTGGGTATCGGGCGAAACGGTTTTACGGACGGCTTCCAGCACCGATACGCCCGTTTTGTTTTCCGTGGTGTAATCCCCCAGCACGGCGTGTCCGGCGCAGGGACCCAGCACGGCGAGTTTCCCTACGGTTTTGGACAGGGGCAGCAATCGGTTTTCGTTTTTCAGCAGCGTCATGCTCTCCAGGGCGATTTCGCGGGCAAGGGCGACGTGCTGTTCGTTATGGACAAATTGCGCCTGCCGTTCCGTGTCCACATAAGGATGCTCGAACAGCCCCAGCAGGCATTTCACCCGCAGCACCCGTCCGGCGGCCCGGCGGACGGTACTCATATCCAGCCGTCCTTCCCGCACCAGTTCTTCGATACCGTTCTGCCATTCGTCGTGGGGGAAATCGTACAGCTGCAAGTCCACGCCCGCTTCCAGCCCCATGGCGATGGCCTCCTTGCGGGTGGGGGTCAGATAATGATTGTCGTACAGCCGGGCTACCGCCGTCAAATCCGACCGCACGAAACCCTTCATGCCCCACTGATCCCGCAGCACTTCGGTGAGCAGCTCATGGTCCGCCGATACGGGCGTGCCGTCGATGGCGTTATAGGAGCACATGGCGTCCGTGGCTCCGCCGTCCGCAAAAGCGGCTTCAAACACCGGCAGACAGTCGGAAAATACCTCGTGCCGCCCCATGGCGCAGGGAGCGCAGTTCAGCCCGCCCACTGGCGCGCCGTACCCGGCGTAATGCTTGGGCTCCGCCGCGATGGCGTCAGGAGCGTCCAGGGCATCCCCCTGCATACCCCGCACCACTTCCCGGGCAAACTCCGCGCAAAGGTGGGTATCCTCGCCGTAGGATTCCTCGGTGCGCCCGTAGCGGGGATCGCGGATCAAATCCATCACGGGGCTGTAGGTTTCGTGAATGCCCATGGCCCGGGCTTCCGTGCCGATGGCCCGGCCCATGCGGCGGCCCAGATCGGGACGGAAGGTGGCCGCCAAGCCGATTTGCTGGGGAAAGGCGGTGGCCGCCCGGTGGCACAGGCCGTGAAGCGCTTCCTCGCTGAACAGGATGGGGATATGCAGGCGCGTATGCTCGATGGCGTAGCGCTGCACTTCATTGATCTGTTCCGGCGTCATGCCCCGGGCCTGAATGCTGCCGGGGCAAAAACCGCGCAGCAGCCGGTCCAGCTTTTCCATATCCACGGCTGTAACGTCCCCCAGCTCGTTCCGCCGGGTGAAATCATGGCTGAAATACTGATCCGTCTGCATGATCATTTCTTTCAGGGTCATCTGTTCCAGCAGCGCGTCCACCCGCGCGTCGATTGCCTGATTCCGCGTTTTCCGCATGGCGGCTCCACTCCTTTGACGGTTTTAATCTTTTTACGCTCTGAAAATATCATAGCCTATTTTGCGGAATCCTGCAAGCGTTCCGAAAAAAATAAGGGGCTGCGATTTTCTCACAGTCCCTCGTTTTTCACTGTTAATGATTACTCGCCCAGGAACGCCTGCTTGTTCAGGGGGATCAGGGCGGCTTTCTTGCCGGTGAACTTTTCCTCGAACACCTTGAAGATGGTTTCGGGCTGGACCACGCCGGTGCCCCGCACCACTTCGCCTAACATCACCATGTTGGCTACCTTATCGTTGCCCAATTTGGCGGCGCGGGCGGCAAGGTCCACCGCCACGGCCTTGATGTCGTCCCGGTTGGGCTTGCGGTCGATGATGGATTCATTGTAGAACATCCATCCGCCGGGTTTTACCATGGGCTCGAATTTGTCCATGGAGGGCAGGTTCATGACCACCGCGATATCCGCCTCGTAAATCAAGGGGCAGGATACGGGCTTATCGGAAACCACCACGGTGCAGTTGGCGGTGCCGCCGCGCATCTCGGGGCCGTAGGAGGGCAGGAAAGTGGCTTCCTTGCCTTCCAGCATGGCCGCCTGGGCGATCATCTGGCCCATGAGCAGCACGCCCTGGCCGCCGGAACCGGCGAAAAACATCTTATACGTGCTCATGCCTGTTCCTCCTTTGCGGGTTCCTTGATGACCCCGA
>JAFXSH010000095.1 GCA_017525805.1 Clostridia bacterium
AAAAGATGAGCGCTCTGGCAGCAGAGCAGCTGGGAATCAGTCCCCGGGATGTAATCGTTGCATCTACCGGCGTCATCGGGCAGAAGCTGAACATCACGCCGGTGGCTGACCATATCGGCGAACTGGCGGCAGCGCTGTCGCCCGGGGGGGAAGACGAAGCGGCAAAAGCGATCATGACCACAGACCTGGTGATGAAAAAAATCGCGGTGGAGTTTGAAATTGACGGCAAGGTCTGCCGCCTGGGGGGCATCGCCAAAGGCAGCGGCATGATCCATCCCAACATGGCCACCATGTTGGTATTCCTTACTACCGACGCAGCCATTTCTGCCCCCATGCTGCAGAAAGCGCTGAGTCACGATGTGCAGAAAACGTTCAATATGCTCAGCGTAGACGGGGACACTTCAACGAACGATATGGTGACCATTATGGCCAACGGTCTGGCGGGAAATTCGGAAATTGCGGAAGAGGGCCCTGCCTTCGATACCTTCATGAAAGCGCTGAACACGGTTACGATTTCCCTGTGCCGCACGATTGCCGGCGACGGGGAAGGCGCGACCAAACTGCTGGAATGTGACGTGACCGGCGCCGCCGATGAAAAAACGGCTGCCGTTGTAGCCAAAAGCGTTATAACCAGCAGCCTGCTGAAAGCCGCCATGTTCGGTGCCGACGCCAACTGGGGCCGCGTGCTCTGCGCCATCGGTTACAGCGGAGCGGATCTGGATGTGAACAAAGTGGACGTTGCGTTTAAATCGGCAAAAGGGATTCTGCCGGTGTGTAAAAATGGGGCGGGGGTTGATTTCTCTGAAGAGTTTGCCAAAGAAGTGCTGCTGGAAAAAGAAATCACGATCCTGGTGAACCTGAACAGTGGAAATGCCGGTGCCACTGCCTGGGGCTGCGACCTGACGTATGATTATGTGAAGATCAACGGTGACTACAGATCATAACTTTTCTGTGTATCAGCCAAATGGGGGAGAGTATGGAATATACCTATTCAAACGCGGAGCGCGCCCAGATTCTGGTGCAGGCGCTGCCATATATTAAAAAGCACAATGGGAAAATCATCGTGATCAAATACGGCGGCAACGCCATGATCAACGAAACCCTGAAGTTGCAGGTCATGGAAGACATCGTGCTGCTCTGGCATGTAGGCATTAAAATCGTGCTGGTGCACGGGGGCGGGCCGGAGATCAACGACCTGATGAAACGGCTGGGGAAAAAAGCGGAATTTGTAGACGGCCTGCGGGTCACCGATAAAGAAACCGTGGACATTGTAGAGATGATCCTGGCCGGTAAAGTCAACAAATCCCTTGCCAACCTGCTGCAGATGCACGGCGGGAACGCCATCGGGCTTTCCGGCATAGACGGTCATCTGATAAAATGCAAAATCAAGGACCCGCGTCTGGGCTTTGTGGGCGAAGTAACAGAGGTCAACGAAAAACCCATTCTTGACCTGCTGGAAAAAGGTTACATCCCGGTGGTTTCCACCGTAGGCTGCGATGATCAGGGAAACGCCTACAATATTAACGGCGATACGGCGGCGGCCTGTATCGCGGGGGCCCTGAAAGCCGAAACCTTTATTCTCATGACAGACGTTCCGGGTATTTTGCGGGACAAGGACGATGACAAAACGCTGATTCCGGCGGTCACCGTCGCGGAGACTAAAAAGCTGAAAGAAGAAGGCATTATTGCCGGCGGCATGCTGCCAAAGGTGAAATGCTGTGAAGACGCCATTGAAAAAGGCGTAAAAAATGTAATTATTATGGACGGGCGCGTGCCCCATTCCATCCTGATGGAACTGCTGACGGATGAAGGCGCAGGCACCATGGTGACAGGGGAGTGAGAACATGAGCAAGCTGCAGGAACTGGACAACAAATACGTAGCCAATACCTACGCGCGGTTTCCGGTGGAAATCGTAAGCGGCAAGGGAAGCATTGCCAAAGATACGGACGGTAAAGAATACATCGACATGGGCTCCGGCATCGGGGTTACCAGCTTCGGCATCGCCGACGACGTCTGGAAACAGGCGGTCATCGACCAGCTGGGCAAGGTGCAGCACATGTCCAACCTGTATTACACGGAGCCCTGCGTGAAACTGGCGGAGCTGCTCTGCGAGAAGACAGGCATGAAGAAGGTGTTCTTCAGCAAT
>JAFXSH010000096.1 GCA_017525805.1 Clostridia bacterium
GACTGCAAGAAGGGCTATATCCTGGACGGGTTCCCCCGGACGGTGAAGCAGGCGGAAGCGCTGGACGGATTCGCCCATATCGACGTGGCACTGAATATCGCCCTGGACGATGAAGTGATCGTGAAGCGCCTCAGCGGGCGGCGCGTGTGCTTAAAGTGCGGCGCGACGTACCATATCAGCACCCTGAATGGGAAGGAAGACTGCGCGGTGTGCGGCGAAAAGCTGGTGCAGCGCAAGGATGACGCCCCTGAAACGGTGCAGAACCGCCTGAGCGTGTACGCGGCGCAGACGGCTCCCCTGATCGATTACTATCAGAAGAAGGGCATCCTGCGTACTGTGGAGTGCCCGCCCACCGCTACGGTGCAGGAAAACTACGCCATGGTGCGGGAGACACTGGGTTTGAAATGATTAGTATCAAAAACCCTATCCAACTGGCAAAGATGCGCAGCGCGGGGCACCTGCTCCATGATGTGCTGGCGGCGACGAAGGAAATCATCCGCCCCGGCATGACCACCATGGACATCAACGCTTTTGTGGACGAACACATCCGCAAGGGCGGAGGCATCCCCACGGAGCTGGGATACTGCGGGTATCCCGCGTCGATCTGCGCGTCCATCGACGATGAAGTGGTGCACGGCATCCCCTCTCCCCATGTGGAATTGAAGGAAGGCTCCATCATTTCCGTTGACGTGACGCTGGCCCTGGACGGCTGGCAGGCGGACAGCTGCTTTACCGCGCCGGTGGGCAAGATCAGCGCGGAAAAACAGCGCCTGATGGAAGTAACGGAAGCATGCTTCTGGCTGGGCGTGCGCAAGGCAGTGAACGGCAACCGCATCGGCGACATCAGCGCCGCTGTGCAGAACCATGCGGAAGCAAACGGCTACGGCGTGGTGCGGGACCTGACGGGCCACGGCATCGGCAAGGAGATGCATGAGGATCCTTCCGTGCCCAATTTCGGCGCACCGGGCCACGGCCCCCGGATCCGTCCGGGGATGACATTCTGCGTGGAACCTATGATCGCCATGGGGCGCTGGCAGGTGCATCAGCTGAGCGACGGCTGGACCATGGTGACCAACGACCACAGCCCTGCGGCCCATTATGAGCATACCATCGCGGTCACACCCAGGGGCCTTCCCGAAATTTTGACGCTTCCGGGCTTCAAATGGAAGGAGGAAGAAGCTTGAAACCATCCATTTTGCCGGGAATCGTAGTTTTTTCCAAAAAAGGGCGTGACAAAGGCAGGTACTTTGTGGTATTATATACGTTAGACGCCGAATTTGTGATGATGGGCGACGGGGAGACCCGAAAAATCGGCCATCTGAAGAAAAAAAGGCGTAAGCATCTGACGGCCTGCCCCTGGGAGTTCCCCGAAATCGTGGAAAAATACCAGGCTGGGCGATTGATGGACAGCGATATCCGCAAGGTGCTTTTCCCCATCGCGAACCAAGCAAGGGGCGACAAGACGCCCGAAGAAAGCAGGGAGGGTTAATCCGCTTTGTCCAAGGACGATGTCATCGAAATGGAAGGCAAGGTCATTGAGGCGCTGCCCAATGCCATGTTCCAGGTTGAACTGCCCAACGGGCACCGCATCATGGCCCATATCTCCGGCAAGATGCGCATGAATTTCATCCGCATTTACCCGGGGGATAAGGTCACCATCGAGCTCTCCCCCTATGACTTGACCCGCGGCCGCATCACGTGGCGCAGCAAGAATTGATCTCATACCCTATACCCTAAGGAGGTTGAACCACCATGAAAGTCCGTCCTTCTGTAAAGCCCATTTGCGAAAAGTGCAAGATCATCAAGCGCAAGGGCCGCGTGATGGTTATTTGCGAAAACCCCAAGCATAAGCAGCGTCAGGGCTAACCCATCCTGACCGCTTCGGGAACGCCGTCCAGGACATCCCGAAAGGATGCCGTGGACGGCGTTCCCACGGCCGCCGGGCCCCGAAAAGGAGCCTGAGATGCGAAGCAGCGCGGAAAGAGCGCTCTGTGCGGCCCCATGATTACCTGTCGACAAGCCTGTGTGGGCGGCTGCCTCTTCGGGAAACGAAGGGGACCATGCATGCTGTCACATATCACTCCGCCTGGGTTGCGGGCGGAAAGAACGGCGCCAAGCGCCGTCAGCGCGAGGTTCCTCTTTCCTTCAGGATCAAGTGATCTACGCCTTGACCCTCAAAAGAAAGCGGCCTCATTCCCACCACAGAATCATTTGGAGGTGTAACCAACACATGGCACGTATTGCGGGTGTTGACCTGCCCCGAGAAAAGCGCGTCGAGGTTGGCTTGACCTACATCTTCGGCATCGGCCCGACGGTGAGCAAGCAGATCCTCGAAGTTACCGAAGTAAATCCCGATACCCGGGTCAAGGACCTGAGCGAATCGGACGTGAGCAAGCTGCGCGAATACATCGAACATCACCTGAAGGTGGAAGGCGATCTGCGCCGCGAAGTCTCCCTGAATATCAAGCGTCTGGTGGAAATCGGCTGCTACCGCGGCGTCCGCCATCGCCGCAACCTGCCCGTGCGCGGCCAGAACACCAAGCAGAATGCCCGCACCCGGAAGGGCCCGAAGCGCACCGTAGGCGGCAAGAAGAAGTCTTAAGCATTTGAATGCCGGGCAATAGGCCGGGCATAAGCAGCAAGCGGTTCTTTATCAGGGCCGCGATCATCCAAAAGGACGCCCCGAAAGGGGTTCGGAGGGATATAAGAATGGCTCCTAAAAAAACAGCGCTGAAGAAGGTTTCGCGCAAGCGCCGTGAGAAGAAGCTCGTAGAGCGCGGCGTGGCGCATATCCGTTCTTCCTTCAATAACACGATCGTCACCATTACTGACGTGCAGGGCAATGCCCTGTCCTGGGCTTCCGCCGGCGGCATGGGTTTCCGCGGCAACAAGAAGTCCACCCCCTTCGCCGCTCAGATGGCCGCCGAAACGGCTGCCAAGGCCAGCCAGGAATTCGGCCTGAAGTCTGTGGACGTGCTGGTGAAAGGCCCCGGCTCCGGCCGTGAAGCCGCTATCCGCGCCCTGCAGACCGCCGGTCTGGATGTGACCATGATCAAGGACGTGACGCCCATTCCTCACAATGGTTGCCGTCCGCCCAAGCGCCGCCGCGTGTAATTGAAGGAGGAATACAAGAATGGCAAACAATAAGCAGCCGATCGCTCGGAGATGCCGTGCTCTTGACATTTCTCCGGCCGTTATGGGCTATGCCAACAAGAAGTCCACTCGGAATCCCGGCGGCAACCGCCGCAAGAAGGTTTCCGAATATGGCGCTCAGTTGAAGGAAAAGCAGAAGGTGCGCTTCATTTACGGCGTGCTGGAAAAGCAGTTCCGTCACTACTTTGACACCGCTTCCAACATGAAGGGCGTTACCGGCGAAAATATGCTGGTGCTCCTGGAATGCCGTCTGGACAACGTGGTGTACCGCTTAGGCCTGGCCAAGACCCGCCGCATGGCGCGCCAGGTTGTGGGCCATGGCCACATCCGCGTGAACGGCAAGAAGGTGGACATCCCCTCCTATCAGGTGAAGAAGGGCGACGTCATCACCCTGCGCGAACGTTCTACGCAGATCGAAGCTTTCAAGGCCCTGCGGGAAGGCACCAGCGTGCTTACGCCCAAGTGGCTCACATTTGACGCTCCCAATCTGACCGGCACCGTAAACGAACTGCCCACCCGGGCTGATATTGACTACGAAGTGCAGGAGAACATGATCGTTGAATTCTATAGCCGCTGATCCTGTTCTGACCGTATGATGCAGTCCCATACGACCGTATCGATGAGGAGGGTTGGACTCAGTGATTGTCGAAATCGAAAAAGCGCATATCGACTGTACCGAGATGGCGGCAAACAATACCTATGGCCGGTTCGTCATCGAGCCGCTTGAACGCGGCTTCGGCCATACCCTGGGCAACGCGCTTCGCCGGGTGCTGATCAATTCGCTCCCCGGCGCCGCCGTGACCAGCGTGAGCATTGATGGCGTGCAGCATGAGTTTTCCACTGTGCCGGGCGTGAAAGAGGACGTTTCCGAACTGATCCTCAATTTGAAGGAGCTTGCCCTGAAGCTGTATACGGATCAGGTCAAGATGCTGGAAGTCAACGCCCAGGGCCCCTGTGAGCTGACCGCCGCGGATATCCGGGCGGACGACGAAGTGGAAATCGTGAATCCCGATCTGCATATCGCCACCTTAGGCGAGGGCGCGAAGCTGCATATGTGGCTGAGCTTAGACCGGGGCCGGGGCTATGTTCCTTCCGATAAGAACAAAACGGCCCAGATGCCCATCGGTGTGATTCCCATCGATTCCATCTATACCCCCATCCGTAAAGTGAATTACGTGGTGGAGGATACGCGCGTAGGCCAGATCACGGACTACGACAAACTCACGCTGGAAGTGTGGACGGACGGTTCCGTGGCTCCCGACGAAGCCATCGCCATGTCTGCCCGCATCCTGACCGAACAGCTCTCCCTCTTTGTGGGCCTCACGGATCAGAGCATGCCCATCAGCGCGTCTGAACCGGAGGATGACAAGATGGAGAAAGTGATGGAGATGACCATTGAAGATCTGGATCTCTCCGTCCGTGCCTATAACTGCCTCAAGCGCGCCGGGATCAACACCGTGGCCGAGCTGGTTCAGCGGAACCAGGAGGACATGATGAAGGTGCGCAACTTGGGCAAAAAGAGTCTGGAAGAAGTCGAGCAGAAGCTGCAGGCGCTGGGCCTGGGTCTGCGTCCGACCGAAGAGTGATAGGAGGAAACCCCCATGGCAACAGAGCGCAAGCTGGGCCGCACCGCGAGCCAGCGCAAGGCGATGCTGCGGAACCTGACCACCAATCTCCTGTGGTACGGCCGCATCGAAACCACCGAAGCCAAGGCCAAAGAAGTGCGCAGCATCGTGGATAAAATGATCACCCTCGCCATCCGCGAGTATGATCAAACCGTTGACGTAGAAAAAGAATTCTACAACGATAAGAAGCAGATCGTGAAGCAGACTTTCACCAACGACCTGCCTTCCAAGCTTCATGCCCGCCGCCTGATGATGGCTTACCTGTACGATGTCAAGGAAACCAAGAAGGACGACGAGAACAAGAAGGACTATAAGGAACGCACCAAGGATAACAAGCATCCCGTGGTGGAAAAGCTGTTCCGCGAATATGGCCCCAAGTACCGCGCCCGCAATCAGGAAAAGAACTGCGCCGGCGGCTACACCCGCATCTATAAGCTGGGTCCCCGTCGCGGCGACGCGGCCGAAATGGTCATTATCGAATTGGTGTAAGGAATACACCGTTAAAAAGCAGGCTGTGATTTCATGGCCTGCTTTTTCTATGCCCGGATTTGGTCGGAATAAACAAGTAATGTAATCGTAACAAATTATACACACATTTTCCCGCTATATATATTATACTATCTATGCGCTGATCAATATCACAGCAACAACTTGAAGGAGGAAAAGAAAGCATGAAAAAGCTCGTTTCCCTGATTCTGGTTTTGGCGCTGACCCTGGGCTGCGCCGCCGCCCTGGCTGAAAACAAAAAGATGGCTACCCTGACCTTCCAGTTCGTTCCTTCCAAGGATGCGGACGTGATCATCACCGGCACCAAGAACCTGCCCGAACTGGTGCAGGCTGAAATGGCCAAGCTGGGCTATGACATCGGCAAAGTGGAAATCTCCGTCGGCACCAGCTATGAAGCCACCGGCGAAGCCATGAGCGCCGGCACCATCGACGTGGGCTGGCTGCCCGGCGGCACCTACGCCATTTACAGCCAGAACCAGGAAGTGGCCGTCATCCTGACCGCTACCCGCGCTGGCCTTTCCAACGACAGTGAAAACCCTGCCGACTGGAACGGCGTGGCCAACAAGACCCTGCCCACCGACAAGCAGGTCACTTTCTACCGCTCCCTGATCTACGCCGCTCCCACCGAAAAGGGCAAGGCCCTGGCTGCCAAGGTCAATGCCGGTGAAAAACTCACCTGGGACGAATTGAACGACTGCACCTGGGCCGTGGCCAACACCTCCTCTTCCGCCGGTTACATCTATCCCACCATGTGGCTGATGAACAACTACGACGGCAAGAAGGTTTCCGACCTGTCCAGCGTGGTGACGCTGGGCTATGCCGACGCTTTCGCCCAGGCTGCCGCAGAACAGGTGGACATCATCTGCTGCTACGCTGATGGCCGCCGCGACTACGAAGCGCCCTGGAACCTGCCCATCGACCAGAAAGACGAAACCGGCAAGCAGGGCATGGGCCGCGAAGGCGCCATCTGGGACGAACTGAACGTCATCGGCGTCACCCCCGGTATCTATAACGACACCGTGGCCATCACCACCGCCAAGCCCGAAATCAACAATCCCGAATTCATCGAAGCGCTGCAGACGGCCCTGATCAACATCATCAACACCGAAGAAGGCAAGGCCATCTTCTCCGTGTACAGCCATACCGGCTACGCCATCGCGCAGGACAGCGATTATGACGCCGCCCGTCAGGCCCTGTCTGTTGTGAAGTAATCACCAGATCGTACGCTTCCACCCGGCAGTTCGCTGCCGGGTTTTTGTAATTCAGGTATGTTGGGGGCTCTCCGCCCCCAATCCCCCGACCAAGTGGACCCTCAACTATGTATTTCTCTGAATGCTGAGAACAGGGAAACCCTTTGGCGCGGGGTCTGGGGCCGCGGAGCCCCGGTTATGTGGATCGTTACGGTTTTTCCCTCTCTTTTTTCGTTTTTTCCCGAAAATAACTTGTATTGCATTCTTCACCATGATATGATGATACATGCGATGGAAACACCGCTCGGACGAAGCGGAAGGAGACGATTCTTTTGATTGAATTCAAACATGTGGATAAAGTGTATCCCAATGGCGTCAAAGGCTTACAGGACATCAGCCTGACCATTGATCAGGGCGAGTTCGTGGCCATTATCGGACTGAGCGGCGCGGGAAAATCCACCCTGATCCGCACCATCAACCGCATGATCGACGTAACGAACGGCCAATTGATCGTGGACGGCACCGATGTGATGACCCTCAAAGGCCGGGCGATGCGCCGCTTCCGCCGCAAGATCGGCATGATCTTCCAGTCCTATAACCTGGTCACCCGCGCCACCGCCATCAAAAACGTACTGACCAGCATGGTGCCGGACATGAATTTCTTTCGCGTGCTGTTTGGGCTGTTTTCAAAGGAGCAGAAGATGCATGCCCTGGAAGCGCTGGACAAGGTGGGCATTCTGGACAAAGCCTATACCCGGTGCGATCAACTGTCCGGCGGCCAGCAGCAGCGCGTTTCTCTGGCCCGCACGCTGAACCAGAACCCTACCATCATCCTGGCGGATGAACCGGTTGCCGCCCTGGACCCTATCACGGCCAAGCAGGTGATGAGCGACTTCAAGCGCATCAACGAAGAAATGAACATCACCGTGCTCATCAACATCCATCATGTTGACCTGGCGCTGAATTACTGCTCCCGTGTGATCGGCATCCGTGCGGGCCGGATCGTGTACGACGGTCCCACCGGCAGCGTGACCCAGGAGATTTTGGACGAAATCTACAACGGGGCCGCCATCCCCACGGCGGAAAAGTGAGGAAGCGGCCATGAAGAAAAAAACTGCTGAGGCGGCTTACAAAACGCCGCTGCTGGATCGGATCATCAAGCCCCGCGTCATCACCCTGCCAAACGGTCACACCGTCCAGAAGCCGGTGTCCAGAACGCCGTTCATCGCGGTGATCGTGATTGCTGTGATCCTCATTTCCGCGAAAGTGACCGGCTTTGATTTCGCCATCATCATCAACCGCGGCTATCAGCTGGGCTATATCCTGGGCCGCATTTTCCATCCCAACTGGAGTTATTTCGGCGGCGACGCGGCCAACACAACCAAGCTGTTCAACGCCCTGTTCGATACGATCAAAATGTCCATCATGGGCTCGGTGATCGGCGCTACCCTGGCGCTTCCTATTGCCGTGCTGTCTTCCACCAACATCAATAAAAACGGCGTGGTAGTGTGGGGCCTGCGCATCCTGCTCATGATCATCCGCACCCTGCCCACCCTGATCATCGCCAAGTTCGCCGCGCTGATTTTCGGCTTAGGCACCTTTGCGGGCACCATGGCCATCATCGTGTTCACCTTCGGCGTGGTAGCCAAGATGATGTATGAGTCCATCGAGACTATCGATATGGGCGCGTTCGAGGCCACAGAAAGTTTTGGGGCCAATAAGTTCCAGTCCTTCTGGAGCGCCTGCATCCCGCAGATTTTGCCCACATATCTGTCTTACTGCCTGTACAGCCTGGAAATGAATATCCGCGCCGCGGCCATTTTAGGTTACGTGGGCGCGGGCGGCCTGGGCATCCTGATCAACGAATTCATCGGCTGGCGCGATTATGAAAGCTTAGGCGCGGTGCTGCTGGCGCTGTTCGTGGTGGTCTTTATCATTGAGAACACCAGCCAGTATCTGCGCAAGAAGCTGAGCTGAGGAGGGGAAGCATGATGGCAAAGACGAAAAAAACGCTGGATCCGGATCGCCCCCTCACCATCGAGGAGGCCTATGCTTCCCGGCCACGGCTGTGGTGGCTGTATACGCTGATCGTGCTGATCGTTGCGGCGCTGCTGGGATGGAGCGGCACTTCCATCACCTATAAGGGGCTGGCGACGAAGGGCATCTCCATCGCCCAGGGCATCGGCAACGGCCTGATCCATCCCGATACCAACCTGCTGTTTAACCTCACCACGGAGGGCGTTCCCTACCAGCTGCTGCAAACGGTGGCCATCGCTGTGCTGGGCACCATCATCGGCGGCATCCTGGCGATTCCCTTCAGCTTCCTGGCCTGCGACAAGATCGTGCCCAAATGGGTAGCCGTGATCTTCCGGGCGGTGATCCTGGGCATCCGCACCATTCCCAGCCTGGTCTGGGCGCTGGTGTGGATCCGGGTGACGGGGCCTAACGCTTTCTGCGGCGTGGTCACAGAGTCCGTGTGTTCCATCGGCATGATCTGCAAAATGTACATCAACGCCATTGAAGACATCGACACAAAAATCCTGGAAAGCTTAGACGCCTCGGGCTGCAACGGTTTTCAGAAAATCCGCTACGGCATCCTGCCGCAGATCATTCCCAATTTCATTTCCACCGTGATTTACCGCTTCGATATCAACGTGAAGGACGCCACCACGTTAGGCATCGTGGGCGCTGGCGGCATCGGCGCGGCGCTGATCCAGTGCATGAACTCCAGCCGGTGGAGCATGGTGGGCGCGTATCTGTGCGGCATGGTGGCGCTGATGATCCTGATTGAAATCTTTTCTACCAGAATTCGTTCCAAACTGGCGCGAGGGTAAGCATGAGCACGCGGCTGACCATTTATTATACTTCTGATACGCATGGATACCTCTATCCCACCCATTTCAGAGACTTGCAGCCCCATCCCATGGGGCTGCTTTCCATGCGTTTTCCAAAAGACGAAAATACGCTGATCATTGACGGCGGCGATACGATCCAGGGATCGCCCCTGACCTATTACTGCCATATCAACGGCATGGATTCTCCTGTGGCCCAGGCCATGAACGACCGGGGTTACGATTATATCACCCTGGGAAATCACGATTTCAATTATGGCCCCGGACACCTGAGCCGGTATCTTCATGCCCTCAACGCTCAATGTCTGTGCGCCAACGTCCAGGACGCGGAGGGCCGCCTGCCGCTGCTACCCGGTACGGTGCGTGTGCTGGGAAACGGCCTGCGCGTGGGTCTGGTGGGCATCGTGACGGACTGGGTGAATCGCTGGGAGAAGAAGGAAAACCTGGTGGGGCTGACGGTATCCGACCCATTGCAAGCGGCCCGGAAAGCAGTCGCGGCTTTACCTCCCCACGACGTATTGATCGGCATCTATCATGGCGGAATCGAAAAGGATTTAGCCACAGGGCGCAGCCTGTCCGATACGGATGAAAACATTGCCTGCCGTTTATGCGAAGAACTCCCTTTCGACCTGCTGCTGACCGGCCATCAGCACATCGCCCTGGCGGAAGGAAGCTGGCACGGAACGCATATTGTGCAAACGCCCTGCAACGCCGAGCAATATGTTGAAATCACCATGGACGCGGAGGGGCGTTTTCATTCCGCGTTAAAAGCTGTGCCGGATCACGCTGAACTTACGGACAAGGAAAAACGGCTGCTTCACGATCTGGACGCCTGGCTGGATCATCCGGTGGGCCATCTTTCGCAGCCCATTTGGCCAGAGGATCATTTGACCATGGCCCTGCATGGAACGCCTATTGCTGATTTCTTTAATATGGTGCAGCTGGAGGCAAGCGGCGCGGATGTAAGCTGCGCGGCTCTGGCCAACAGCGTGCGCGGCTTTGACAGCCAGGTGACCGTTCGCGATGTGGTGGCCAGTTACGTGTACAGCAATACGCTCAAGGTATTGGAAGTAACAGGAGAAATTCTGCGGGACGCGCTGGAACAGTGCGCCACCTATTTCCGGGTGGACGCGCAGAAACAGGTACGCGTTGATCCGCATTTCCTGGAGCCCAAAGAAGCGCATTATAATTATGATTACTTCGCGGGAATCACCTATGCGTTCGATCTGAACCGTCCCGTAGGCAGCCGGGTGGTGGAACTGAAGCGGGACGGCAGGGAAATCGCCCCGGAGGAAAAGCTGTCCCTTTGTATGTGTGATTATCGGGCTACTGGCGCCGGAGATTTCGATTTCTACCGATCCCGCAAAATCCTGCAAGAGATTCAGACCGATGTGAGTGAGCTCATTCTGAATTATCTCCGTGCCCATCCGCTGGTGAATATTCCAGTAAAACGGCCTTTTCAGGTTTTCCTATAATGATGCCCAGATCCGATAACAATTGCTGTGATGCGAGATTCCCCTCCATGTTTCATGGTTTTGGGAGCTGAAGACTTTCGGGAATGGCTGAAATGGTAGGAAAAATTCAGATTTTTTAAATCTTCCCTTGACAATCCTTTTTCGCGTCTTTATAATAGAGGACAAATGGGGAATGACCCAAATAATTCATCTGTATAAGGAGGCTTTTTCATGAAAAAGTTTTTGGCTGTTCTGCTGGCGGCTATGATGCTGCTGGGCTGCGTTGCCGTGGTGCACGCGGAAGATCGGGTAGGCGCTGATCCCGCGCTGGTTGAAGCGGCCAAGGCGGAAGGCGAACTGATCGTTTACGGTTCCTGCGAAGAACCCTATCTGGCCGCCGCCTGCCAGCAGTTCCAGAAGCTGTACGGCATCAAGACCCAGTTCCAGCGCCTGTCCACCGGTCAGGTTCCTGTGAAGATTGAAGAAGAAAACGGCAATCCGTCCGCTGACGTGTGGTTTGGCGGCACCAACAATCCCTATGACGAGCTGGCTGCCAAGGGCTTCCTGGATAACAGCTATGTGCCCGCCAACGCTTCGCACTTGCTGAGCGATCTGTACAAGGATCCCAACGGCTACTGGTATGGCATTTATACCGGTATCCTGGGCTTCATGGTCAACAAGGACGAATTGGCCCGCCTGAACCTGGAAAAGCCCCAGACCTGGGACGATCTGCTCAAGCCCGAATACAAGGGCCTGATCTGGTTCTCCAACTATAACACCGCCGGAACGCCCAAGCTGGCCGCTAACCTGATGCTCCAGATGAAGGGCCATGACGAAGGCATCAAATATCTGGTTGAGTTGGACAAGAACGTGAAGATTTACACCAAGTCCGGTTCCGGCCCCTCCAAGAACGTGGGCACCGGCGAATGCGTCATCGGCATTGGCTTCCTGCATGACGGCATCACCCAGATCCTGGACAATGGCTATGAAAATGTCGATCTGGTGGTTCCCGCTGATGGCACCGCCTGCGAAATCGGCCCCGTGGCGATCTTCAAGGGTGCCAAGCATATGAACGCCGCCAAGCTGTTTATGGAATTCGCCCTGTCTCCCGAATGCGTGGAACTGGCTGTTGGCACCGGCTCCTATCAGTTCCTGGTCATCGACAATGCCAAGCAGCCCGAAGCTGCCACCCAGTTCGGCCTGACCCTGGACGCCGTTTGGGACGGCTATGACTTTGCCAAGGCTGTGCAGGATACCACCCAGAACGTGGCCGACGTGATCACCGCCCTGGGCGACGCCGCCGACGGCCGCTTCAAGACCGAATAATCCTTTTACGGAAACTTGATTCCACTTCCCCCGCCCCGCTCGGGGCGGGGGATTTTCAGATCAAAATAGAAAAGGAGAGATTGCTGATGGCGCGTGGTCAAAGCGCGGCGCTGGATCGGAAAAAACTGATGGCCGATCCCATTATGATGACCACCATCATAGCGCTCATTGCATTGCTGACCCTGTTTATCCTGTATCCTTTGGCTATTCTGCTGGTTGACAGCGTTTACAGCGGTAAAGGCCTGTCCCTGGATGTGTTCCGCCGGATTTTTGAAATGCGCACGTTCCGGGTGTCCATTACCAACACGCTGAAAGTAGGCTTTGTGGTGGGCATTCTGTCTACCCTGATCGGCCTGCTGTTCGCATATGTTGAAGTCTATGTGAAAATGCGCAAGGTAGTGGGCGGGCTGTTCAAGGTGGTTTCCATGCTGCCTGTGGTTTCCCCGCCCTTTGTGCTGTCTTTGTCCATGATTATGCTGTTCGGCCGCGCTGGCCTGATCACCCGTTTCCTGCTGGGTATTTATGACAACGATATTTATGGCTACTGGGGCATCGTGATCGTGCAGACCCTGACCTTCTTCCCGGTCTGTTACATGATGATGAAGGGCCTGCTCAAAAATATCGACCCATCCATGGAAGAAGCGTCCCGGGATATGGGCGCGACTCGGTGGAAGGTGTTCACCACCGTTACGTTCCCCCTGCTGCTGCCGGGCCTGGGCAACGCTTTCCTGGTGACCTTCATCGAATCTATCGCCGACTTCGCCAACCCCATGCTGATCGGCGGCTCCTACGATACGCTGGCCACCACCATTTACCTGCAAATCACCGGCGCTATGGATAAGGAGGGCGCCGCCGCCATGGCCGTGGTGCTGCTGTGCATTACGCTGGCCATGTTCGTGGTGCAAAAATATTATCTGGAAAAGAAGACCGCCGCGACGCTGACAGGCAAGGCCAGCCGCGCCAGAATGCTGATCGAGGATAAATCCGTCACCATCCCGCTGACGGTGCTGTGCTCCTTGGCTGCGATTTTCGTCATCATGATGTACATCTGCGTGCCCATCGGCGCGTTGTTCCCCACCTGGGGCTACAAGTTCACGCCGCTTACCTTCAAGTGGTTCGACCAGGTATTCACCCGGTATCACGGCCTGCAAGCGTTCAGGGATTCCTTCGTTCTCTCTCTGATCGCCGCGCCCATCACCGCGCTGCTTTCCATGATTATTTCTTATCTGGTAGTGAAGCGGAAATTCAAAGCCAAAGGCTTCATCGAGGCCGTTTCCATTCTGGCTATGGCCGTGCCCGGCACGGTGCTGGGCGTGGGCTATATCCGCGGCTTTGCCAACGGCTTGTTCCACACTGGATTGCTCAGCGGGCTCTATGGCACCGGGGCTATCCTGATCATCGTGTTCGTGGTGCGTTCCCTTCCCACCGGCACCAGAAGCGG
Source organism: Clostridia bacterium (assembly GCA_017525805.1). The sequence goes on from JAFXSH010000096.1 coordinate 13,549, forward strand.
TATTTCCGCCCTGCGGCAGATTGATAAATCCATCGAGGAAAGCGCCTATGACATGGGGGCCGACAGCCTGAAGGTATTCACCTCCGTTACCCTGCCGCTCATCAAGGATTCCTTCCTCTCCGGTCTGGTCACCGCCTTCGTGCGGTCCATCACCGCCATTTCCGCCATCATCCTGCTGGTGACGCCCAGCTACCTGCTCATTACCGTGCAGATCAATGAATTCGCGGAGAAAGGCGCGTTCAGCATTGCCTGTGCCTTCGCCACTATTCTGATTCTGATTACCTATGGCGCGGTGCTGCTGATGAATTTGTTTATTAAATTCTTCGGCACCAGCAGAAAAGTCAAGGAGGTTGAATAATCATGGCCAACCGTGTCAAAGAGCCGAAAGGCGTAAAACTGGACCATATCTCCAAAATTTATCAGGACCCCAAAACCGGCAAGGAATTTTACGCCGTGCATGACGTGGCGCTGGACATCGCCCCCGGTTCCTTCGTGACCCTGCTGGGCCCCTCCGGCTGCGGCAAAACCACCACCCTGCGCATGATCGCGGGCTTTGAAAGCCCGGACGAGGGCGAAATCTACTTAGGCGGCGAACCCATCAACGCCCTGACCCCCAACAAGCGCGACACGGCCATGGTGTTCCAGAGCTACGCCCTGTTCCCCCATTACAACGTGTTCGATAACGTGGCTTACGGCCTGCGCCTGCGCAAGGTGCCCAAGGACGAGATCAAAAAGCGCGTTACCGACATTTTAGCCCTGGTGGAGCTTTCCGGCATGGAACAGCGCATGACCAACCAGCTTTCCGGCGGCCAGCAGCAGCGCGTGGCCCTGGCCCGCGCCCTGGTGGTGGAGCCCGGCGTGCTGCTGTTTGACGAGCCGCTGTCCAACTTAGACGCCAAGCTGCGCGTACAGATGCGTACGGAGATCCGCCGCATCCAGCAGACCCTGGGCATCACCGCCATCTATGTGACCCACGACCAGAGCGAGGCCATGTCCATTTCCGACCAGATCATCCTCATGAAGGGCGGCGTTATCGCCCAGATGGGCAGCCCCACGGAAATCTACTATCACCCCGTCAGCGAGTTCGTGGCCGACTTCATCGGCGAGTGCAACTTCTTGAAGGGAAAGGCCGCTTCCTGCGCCAACGGCCAGACTGTGGTGCAGCTTCCCTCCGGCGCCGTCGCCGTGGAAACGGAAAAGATATACGAAAAAGGCGCGGACTGCGAAATCGTGGTGCGGCCCGAGGCCATCCAGATCGGCGATACCGGCATGCTGCCCTGCAAAGTGGAGCTTTCCTGCTTCATGGGCAGCTACCAGAACTACCACGTCCGGGTGGGCGACACGCTGGTGAAGATCACGGATAACTGCCCCGTGAACAAGAAAATCTACAAAGTGGGCGACCAGTGCTTCATTTCCTTCGACCCGGCCTGCGCGCATTTGTTATAATCTGTCGGGAAGGATTGCCTGAACATGAGAAAATGTCTTCTTTGCCTGTTCCTGGCCCTGGCGCTCGTCTTTGCGGCGAGCGCTCCGGTCCGGGCGGAAACCGTCCGGAAAATCGGCGTATGCGTAGACCGGATGAGCGACGCGGAAACGCGGACTTTGTGCGATATGCTGCTCACGTTTTTTGCCGGTCAGGAAACGGATGAAATCAAATATGAGCTGTTTTTTGCCGATGCCAATGGCACTGCTGATCAGCAGAAGGAGCAGATCGGCAATCTGCTGAAACAGAAGCTGGATTTGATTTTGATCAATTTCCTGGACGGCGGAACGGTGGAAGCGACGGCGGAAAAGCTCAAGGCGGCAGGCACACCAGCAGTACTTTTCGGACGGCAGATGATCGTCCGGGATGGAAACGAATACACGGCGGACGCCAGCGTGGATGCGCTGCTGGACCAGATTCAGGGCTGCTATGTGGGCGGCGATCTGCGTCAGGCCAGCCTGATGCAGGGCCGGATCCTGGCGGACAGGCCCTCTCACGGCGATATCGATCAGGACGGCGTGATTCATTACGTGATCATCCGCGACAGCGCTCCCCGCGCCGAATCCCGTCTGCGCACCGATCTTTCGCTGCGGGCTGTGGGCAACGCCGGGCTGGAAGCCGTGTGCCTGGCGGACCGCGGCGGAGCCGAGGATCAGGAGCAGGCCAGGATCATCTTTGAAAAACTGATCGTTGAATTCGGCACCCAGATCGAAGCTGTGATCTGCACCCATGATGCTATCGCGGCGGGCGTCGCCCAGGCGATTCAGGAGGCGGATCAGGAAGCGGACATCGCGGTAAACGCCGATATCTGCGTGCTGGGCATGGATGGAACGGAAGAAGCCCTGCAATTGATCCGGGAAAACAAAATCGCGGGCACGGTACGCATCGACGACGCAGCCCAGGAACGGGTATTGCAGGAAGCGATCCTGAAAATCCTGAACGGGGAAGCGGTTCAGAAGTACTACTGGGCGGAATACAAGATCATCAACAGCGCCAATGTGGATGATCTGGACAGCCAGAACTGATCCTGTTCAAAAAAACAACCGGCTGCTTTTGTCAAGCGCCGGTTGTTTTTTTATACGAACGCGTTCTGCTCCGGGTCATAGTGGTAATCGATGGTGGCCAGCACGGCTTCTATTTCCTTCCGGTTGGCGTCCATATCCTCGCACAGGCTGTCCAAGCTGGAAAACCGGTCCCGCAGCTTCATATTGACCACGCTGAGCAGCATATAGGGGTCCTGGGGAAACGAGGCCATGTCACAGCGCTCCTTTCCTGCCCTCGGCGGCGTTCAGCGTCAGGCCGTCATAGGCGATGATAAAGCCGGGGGTGATGCGCTGGATATCTTCAAAGCTGGTGTAGCCGTTGTGGGAAAAATGGCTGGCGACGAACAGGGTGTTTTCGTCCGCCGCGCCGATGGAAATCAGCTTTTCCCGCATCTTGAGGCAGCTTTCGCTGTTCATATGGCCTGCCCAGCCGCTGTAATCGTAGTGCCGGGCGCTGCCGGTGCAGTCCAAAGAAACCAGGTCCAGCCGCCTGCCGGCCAGCCAGGCTATATTGGCTTCGCTGAATTCGCAGGTATCGTGGGCGTACAGGATGCGCTGCCCGTCCTTTTCGATCAGGTAGATCAGCGCTTCCTCCGCCCGGTAGAACGTGCGCCCCTGGAATCGCACGGGGAACGCGCAGCCGCCGTTCCGATCCTGGCAATGCACCGCTTCCAGGGCCGTCACCTGGTAATCCCCGATGGGCACCGTTTCAAAGGGGACCATCCGCTGGAAAGCCAGGCAATGGGAGGGGTGGCCGGTAAAGCGCTGGATGCATCGTCCCGTCTGCTCGTTGCCGTAAAAGGTAAGAGTGGTTTGGGGCTTTTCCCCGTTTTCCTGGTAGCAGTAGCCGGGAATGCGGAATTCCAATTCATCGGGGATCAGATGATCCGAATGGGTGTGAGTGACCAGCACGCCCTGCAAGTTCATATAATCCAGGCCATAGCGCTGCATATGCACGAAGGAATCCGGCCCGAAATCCAGCTTCAATACGCCATCAATGATAGCCCCGGACCGGGTGCGCACCTCCCTGCCGCCCGCTTTTCGCGCGGCGCGGCATACCGGACACTGGCAGAACAGCGCCGGAATGCCCTCCGCCGCCGCGGTGCCCAAATACTGTAAAATCATAGCGATTTTCCTTCTTTCTGGAGGGACGGTCAGGTTTCGCCTCTTTTTCATTATATCAGAAGCCAGTTCTTCGCGCAATCACCCAAAAACGCCCGCGGAGGATCAAAAAAGTGAAAAAGCCGTGAAAAAGAGGCGCGGAAACGAGAAAAAAGGATTGACAAGCAAGGCGGTTTAAAGGTATAATAGCATTCGGTCACGATTGGAGTGATGTGCTTGCTGCTGGACATTTCCCGCGCGCTTCGCGCACCGGGGGAGGAAATCCCCTTCCTGCATCGTGACGCCATTCCGCCGCAGGAGATCTTCGGTGAAACGGTGGCGTTTTCCGATGTGACCCTGTCCGGTTTCCTGTGCTCGGTGGAGGATCATCTCCGCATCCGGGGCACGCTGCGCACGGTGGCTCACGGCCATTGCGCGGGGTGCTTACAGCCGGTGGATTATCCGGTGGAGGTTCCTTTCGATGAAACCTTCATCCGCGTAACCGCCCGCAATCCCCGGCCGGAGGAAGAGAATCCCGAGGAAGAGGAATGGTATTATGAAGGCTCTAAAGTGGAGCTTTCCCATCTTGCCATGACGCTGACGCTGCTGGACCTGCCCATTCGCTTTGAGTGCGGCGACGATTGCCCGGTGCTCAGTCAGCTTCATGCGGAAGATGATGAAACTACGCATGCTTGCCAGAAGGACATGCCCGACCAGCATCCTTTTTCGGCATTGCAGCAATTGCTGACAAAGGATCAGGAGGTGTAATTATGGCTCTGCCCAAAGGAAAAGTATCCAAGGCCCGCGGCCGTTCCCGTCGCGCGA
>JAFXSH010000097.1 GCA_017525805.1 Clostridia bacterium
GCAGCTGGTCTCCTGCCTGCGGGTGGCGTAGGAGCAGCGCTCCATCGAACTGCCGGTCAACTCCCGGTACGCGGAGCAGCCCGCCGAGGAGGAGGGCGAAGCGGCGGAGGAACAGGAGGGCAAAAGGAAAAAGCTCACCACGGAGGAAAAGGCTATTTTCCTGGAGACGGACGCATAGCAGGTGGAAATGGGCAATATCGTCATGCGCTCCGGCAGCGGCAGCGTCGTGCTGTATGACGTGGCCCGGACAAACCAGCATAAAGACCGGTATTCCGCATAGTCCATGGCGGTACGGTATATCGCCGAGCTGGAGGAGCAGCGGAAGAAACGCCTGCTGCAGCCCGGCAGTCCGTGCGTCGGCGTGGTCAGTATTTTGTAAGGAGGAGCAGTATGGGATGGTTTCAAAGATAGCGCGGCGCGGTGCAGCCCAGGGATGAACCCCAGCCACCGCCGCTCAAGGAGGTAGCGGTAGGCGCCAGGGACGACGGACAGTCCAAAATGACCTACAACGATAAATCCATTACCTTTACCGGCGATCTGGCCAGCTATGATTACGACAGCATCCTGCGGGACAAGCAGCGGTATGTCAACAGCCTGTATGAGCTGAGCGATTATTTTGTAGACGCCGATCCCATTTACCGGGGCATCATCAAGGGTGTGTATACTCCCTTTGCCTTGGCGGACGACTGGCGGTAGATCGGGGCCAACGAGCAGACCAAGCAGAAGTACGAGGAATACTATGACCGGATCGGGCTCAAGGACCGAATGCGGAGCATCTTCCTCCAATACTTCAAGTACGCCAACGTATACATTTACCTCATGGAGGACGGCAGCCTGATCACCTTCCCGGTTCACCTAATCCGTATTTCCAACGTCATGATCGGCGGGGAGCCGGTTTAGGAATTCAACTGCAAAAGCGTAAGGGATGACCTGCGGCAGCAGGGAACGAAGGCCCAGAAGGATTATCTGGAGGACGAGGATCTGGATGTGCGGCTGGAGGGATTTCCGCCCGAGGTGGCGGACGCGCTGAAGAAGGGCAGCGACTGGGTGCAGTAGAACCCGGAAAACACCTTTGTTTTGCAGGATATCAAGGAGGACTGGGCGCGGTACGCCGTTCCCATGGTGGCCGCCTGCCTGAGCGCCTTTAAGCGAAAGGCCCTGATCAGCCAGTACGAATCCGCCTTATAGAACCTGGGAGCGCATAGCTTCGTGCATGTGACCTATGGCGACTCCAAATCGGACATCATGCCTGACATCACGGCCCTGAACGCGGTAAACGCTTTGTTCCGGCGGGCGATGACCGGCTCCGCGCTGGCAACGACCAATCACCTTTGCAAAGCGACTGTGGTACAGCCGGACACCAAGGAAATGTTCGACGACGACAAATACCGGGACGTGAACGCCGAGATCCTTTCGGCGGGCGGCATTTCCGGCATCATCGTCAGCGGCCGGGCGGAAGACGGCAGCAATTTCGCCTCCGCCCAGGTATCCATGCAGACGGCGGCCATCCGCATCCGGCAGGCGCGGGATAACTTCTGCGAGCTCATGAACAAGATCAACCTCCGTCTGAACGGCGCGGGCAGAAAGGGTGTGACCCACAGCAGGCCGGAAAACGTGCCGCTGTTCACCTTCCCGCCCGTGGATCTGGCTGGCAGCCAGAAGTTCCAGGAGGTATGCCGCGGCCTGTGGGAAAAGGGCGTGGTGTCAACCAAGACCATGCTCCAGAATCATGGGTACGACATGGAGCAGGAACAGGAACGGATGAAAAACGAACCCAAGCGGGAAACCCCTTCTGCCAAGGAACAAGCAGTTCCTTCCGATGGAGAAAAGAAAACCGGCCGTCCCGCCTTGGACGACAGTGAGAAAAAGTCCGATCCGGCCAAGGGTTTATCTGGGAGGCAGCCGAAACCCTCAAATCCTGAGGGCAGCTTATAATGGCAGTCTGTGAAAAAACAAGTAGGAGGTGATGCCCATCCAGAAAATCGTATTTCAGGCTTCCCAGGTGGAGCTGAGCGATGTACAGTCCAATGAGATTTATATGTCTGTGCTCATGCGGATGTTTTCCACCCGGGTCAACCGAAACGGCTTTGCGGTGAGCGAGGCGTTTATCGATCAGATCATCGCCAACGCCGCGAAGTACACCTGCCTGCCCCTGTGCGCGGACGCAAACCGTCTGCGCTTAGGCGTGGAGCAGGGATAGACCCATATGCAGGACATGGAGACAGGGTTATTTGAGAGCGAGCAGATCGGCTCGTTCTTTTCTTTTGTCAAAGCCCAGGATGAATTCGGCGTCAGCCTGATCGGCGAAGCCCGCATCCCCAAGCGGAATCCCGTCCTGTGCGAAACGATCCAGGCGCTGTATCAGAAGGGCCGGTAGAATTTCTCCTTCGAGATTCTGGTGAATCGGCTGCGAGAAATGAACGGCGTCTGCCTGATCGACGCGGAGGAAGGAAACGAACTGATCGGCATGGCCATGGTCTCCGTGCCCGCGTATCCGGAAGCGACGGCCCTGAGGCTGGTCGCGGAACAACAGAAAAGAGAGGATGATGACAGGATGGATGAAAACCAGAAAAAAGTCGCTGAACTGGAGGCCAAGCTGATGCTGGCGGAACAGAAGAGCGAGAACGATGAAGAACTGCGCAAAAAGGACGAGGCGCTGCGCGGCAAGGAACAGGAGCTGGAACAGGCCCAGGCAAAATGCCAGCAGGCTGAGGCTGATCTGAATTCGGCCAAGGCACAGCTCACCGAAAAAGAAACGGTGATCGCCGAGCGCGACGCGGCTATTATGGTCAAGGACGCCCGCATCGCGGAGCTGGAAGCCCAGGTGGCGGAGCTGACGCCCTATAAGGAGCAGGCCGAAGCGCTGAAACAGGAAAAGGCCGCCGCGGAGCTGAACGCCAAGCAGCAGGAGCTGCGGCACTTTGCGGAGGTTCAGGGCTTGGATACCGAAGCGGAGGCGGTGAAAAACGCCATCGCCCAGGTGGACTATGCCGCCCTGATCACCCAAGTCAATCAAAAGCAGCCCGGCGCACCCAGGGCTGTGACAGCGAGCTATGCGCTTGGCGGCATCAGCGCCAAGGGCGAATATGACGATCTGCTTGCAAAAGCCTGATCGGAACAAGAGGAGGAATGTAAAATGGCCGGATATGTAACCAAGCTGGCAGGCCACGTATACGACGGGGCCAACCTGTCCGGCGAAGCGCTGATCAACGGCGTCTTCGCGGAAATCACCGCCAACGGCGTCAAAAAGGTCACCGCTGTCAAGGATACGCTCCTGCGGGTGGAGGAAAAGACCGAGCTGTGGGGCAATCCCGCCCTGCGGTAGAACGTGACCGCGGTTGGCACGGATGAAGTGTACTTCGTGGAAAACGAGTGGGAAGTGGACGAGAACGCCGAGTGGAACGAAGCGGACTACACCCTGCCCACCGGCAAGTATGTGCGCATGAAGCGGCTGCTTCCCGGCGAGCAAGTCATCATGACTGTGGACAGCACGCTGTTTGCCGCCCTTTCCGCCGGCGATACCGTACAGCCCGCTTCCGGCGGCACGGTAGCCAAGCAAACGAACTGAGGTGATGCAGAATGAATCCCATTGAGATCCGGAATGATTCCAAGCTGGTAAAGCTCATCGTTGCCCAGGCCCACGGCGAGCGCGTGGACAGCGACCAGGCGGAAAAGGCGGCTAAGCTGATTGCTGAATAGGCCGCCGATCCCACGCCCCACAACAAGTACCTGATCGGCCAGCTGGTAGGCTTTACGGTCAATGAAATGGTGAAGCCCACCACCGACTGGCTGAACCATGTGGCGGACACCA
>JAFXSH010000098.1 GCA_017525805.1 Clostridia bacterium
AGCTGACCTCGCTTAGGCCCTTTGGCACATCCACATCGAAGCGCTGCTCTCCCCTTTCGCTCTTTTGGAAAGCGCAGGTAATAACAGCCGTTTCGCCCTGCCCGTTTGTGACGCGCAGAGATACGGTATTCACGGGAAGCCCGGTGGCGCCGTCTAAAATCATTTGGTATTTTCCGCCCGGTCCGAAATCCATGTTCCGGAAAGACAAGGTCACGTTATTGCCGATTTGCCTGACCGCGTTTCCTTCCTTTACAAAGCTGTCGCCGTAGAGCGCATCAGCCTCCCCCGCGGGATTATAGCGCAGGGCCCGGGATTGGCGGGCGAAAGAGAAGCCTTTCAAATGGATTTTGCAGTCCAGTGAGAAGCAAAGGGTGTGCGCACCCCGGAGCGCATAGGGCAAGCGCCAGGTTTCCGGCTGGTAGGTGTTCCATATGCTCTTTTTCTGATAGGGCAGTTCGCAGATCAGCTTCCCGCCCTGACCTGGCACGCCGTCCCACAATTTCAGGCGGTACAGGTCATCGTTCAGGGCGAAGATGGGCAGGGTGATTTCGTCGGACCCCGCCGGGCCGAAATCCACGTTGGAAAATCCCGCCGCGCTTTCCCCGTCCCGAGCAAAGGCGATGCCCTGCTCGTTGCCCGCGCCGATATCGCCCATGCGGATATCGCACAGGGAGGCCGAAATGAAGCCGTAGGGGTCCAGGCCCATGGGGCCGAAGCCGGATGCCGCTACTTCTAAGGAGGAAATCACCCGGGCGTGGGGATAACCGTTATTGGCCGTGGCCCGCAGGTAGGCGCTGCCGTCCCCTAAGGCGTTGACGGTAACACGGTTTCCATGGCGTTCCACCTTCGCGAAAGGCATCTCCACCCCTTGGGCGTTCACCACCCGGAAGGAAAGAGGCTGCTCAAAAGCGCTTTCCGGCAGAACGGACGCTTCGATCTCCACAGCAGGATGCTCGGGCGTCAATGCGGTGGAAGAAAGGGCTTTCAGACTGATTTTCCGGATAAACAAACCGTCGTCGGTTTCTTCCTTCTTGCATAGGTCCGGGAAGGGATGGGCGCTTTCCGTTCTGCTTCTCCCCACTGTCAGGATCGTTTCCGCCGTTTTCAGGCCGGGGCTGGATACAGTCACCAGGATTTTTCCTTCCGCCTGCGCGCCGATCATGATCAGCAGTTTACCGGAAAACAGGCGGCGGCTATATGTTTTATAGCCGTCCCGATCGGTGCTGTCGCCATTATCGACGCCCAGCAGCACGCCGAGGCCCTCGATCCTGACGTTCACCCGGTTCACGGCGTTTTCCACAGGATTGCCCGCGCCGTCCTTGGCCCATACGGTCAGGAAAGCCACTCCGCCCTGCTTAAAAAGGGTGTTGCCCTCCAGCACCAGCGCTTCCGCTTCTCCAAAGGAAACCTTCGCCGTTTCACAAAGCACAGCGCCCTTTTCGTCATAGGCAAGCGCCTTTAATTGGCCTTTTTCATATGGCACCCGCCACACGGGCAGGCAGGCTTCCGGGTCGTACCGGTTCACCCGCTTCTTTCCCAAGGATCGCCCGTTCAAAAACAGTTCCGCGAAAGCGCCGTTGGTCATCACCGGCACGTCGATGATTTGCCCCTCGTTCCAGTCCCAATACACGCCAATATGGATCATGGGCCTGCCCGTCCACATGGCCTGATAGAAATAGTAGGCGTCCTTGGGGAAGCAGGCGGTGTCCGTCTGGCCGAAATAACAATTGCGGGTATGGTAAGGGGTGGGTTCGCCAATGTAATCGATACCGGCCCAAATGAACTGGCCAAAAGAATATTCTGTGTTCAGGTCGTCTGCCAGCAGATGTCTTATATCCTTGGCCCCCCAGCTTGTGTTGCTGTTGAGCAGGGCGGAGCACTGCAAATCCTCGTCGGAAAGGATGTCTTCTTTCATGGGGAAATGATAGATGCCCCGGCTGGCTAAAAGGGAACCGGTCTCGCTGCCGAAAATCACCCAGTCCGGATGCTGCTCATGATGCGCGGCATAGTATTTTTCCGCGTAATTGTAGCCCGGAAGCTTTACGATGTCCGCGCACTTCTGGGCACCTTCCCAGGGCATGTAGTTGCTGGCGAAGGTCACAGGCGCGTGGCGGGTATCGTGCTTGCGCACTTCCTCCATGAGCAGTCGGGTCCACAGCTGGCCCCGGTCGGAAGCCTGCATATCGTAAATCTCGTTGCCGATGCTCCACAGGATCACGGAAGGATGACACCTGTCCCGCCGCACCCAGGCCGCCACGTCCTGGGGATAGGTCTTGGGGAAGAACCGGGCGTTGTCAAATTCCGTTTTGGGCAGTTCCCACATATCATAGAGCTCGTCCATGACCAGCAGGCCCATTTCGTCGCACAGGTCCAGCAGCTCCCGGGCGGGAGGATTGTGGGAGGTGCGGACGGCGTTCACGCCCATGTTTTGCATGATTTCCAATTGCCGTTTGGCCGCGTCTATATTAAAGGCCGCGCCCAAAGCGCCCAAATCGTGGTGCAGGCACACGCCGTGGAGCTTGACCGGCTCGCCGTTCAGGAAAAATCCCCTGTCCGGGGTAAATAACGTTTCCCGGAAGCCCACGCGCAGGGTTTCAATCTGGCTTCCCAGGGTCAGTTCCAGCGTATACAGTGCGGGTTTTTGAATGCTCCAGGGCTGAATATCATGAAGCGTCAGGGAAAGGGCCGCGCCCGTATCCGTTTTGTCCATGCGCCCGGCAACCAGGATTTTTCCTTCCGGGGCGCGCAGGATCACTTCGGGCATTTCTTCTCCATCTCCGGCAATCTCCGCTTCCACGATCAAAACCCAGGCTTCGCCGCTGCGGGCGGTGTTCGCCTGGAAGCCGTCGGGCACCATATGCCGCTTGGGCAGGGACACAAGGCGCATAGAGCGGTAAATGCCCGCGCCGGAATACCAGCGGGAATTGGGGCTCTGGTGGCGGATATGCACGGCGATCTCGTTTTCTCCCGGCTTCATCTTCCCGGTCAGGTCCGCGAAAAAGGGCGTATAGCCGTAGCGGTGGATGCAGATCACTTCACCGTTCAGCAGCACGTCGGCGTCCATGTACACGCCGTCAAAATCCAGCAACACGCATGCGTCCAGCCCTTCATTTATCAGGGTTTTCACGTACCAGCCGTCCCCGGAAGCGTATAAATCATCCGTATTGCCGATCAGCCAGTCATGGGGCAGCACGACGGGGCAAAGCGCCGCCTTTTTCATATCCGCATAGGTACTGCCCAAGGGCAGCTTTGTAAACATCCAATCCTCATTCCACAGCTTTCGCATGGCAAAAACTCCTTTGAGTTTCAATTTCTTTTGGAAAAATTCGCCGCCAAGCCCGTATTTCCTGCCCGGCGGTGAAGAAGAAAAAAGTTTACATTGTCCCATCTTCCTGTGTGTGCTATAATAGATCGAAACTTTGCAAGGGGGCGGAACCCATGATCCTGTTTGATACCCATGCCGATACCCTGTACAAGCGCGCCTGCCATCCGGACGAAACGCTGGATGTTACGCCGGACAGGCTTTCCCAAGGGGGCGTGACCGTGCAGACCATGGCGCTGTTCGTTGGCGGCAGCTCAAAGCTCGATGACATCGCCGCCGCCATGGACCGCATGTGGGCTTTAGGCGCGAAGCTGCCCGAAGAGGGGCTGCTCCATTTGACCGATTACCGGGACGCGAAGGAAGGCGACCGGGCGTTTATTTATTCCATCGAGGGCTGCGACCTGCTGGCAAACGGTCTTTCGCAGTTGGAGGACTGGCGCAAAAAGGGCGTGCGCATGGCGGCGCTGACCTGGAATTATGAAAACTGCGTGGGCACCCCCGCCAAATTGGACGCCGTTACCCCCTTAAAGCCCTTTGGAAGAGAAGCCGTAAAGGAAATGGCGCGCTTGGGCATCGCCCCGGACACTTCCCACCTGAACGAGCGGGGCTTTTATGAACTGCTGGAAATGGGCATTATTCCCCTGGCGTCTCATTCCTGCTGCCGGGCCCTGTGCGGCCACTGCCGGAACCTTACCGACGATCAGCTCAAAGCCCTGTTCCAGGCGGGGGGCTACGTGGGCATTAACTTCTATCCTTATTTCCTGGACGAAAACGGTAAAGCCGGTTTGGACACCGTATGCGACCACGCCCTGCACATGATGAAGCTGGGCGGCGAAAAGCACATCGGTTTTGGCTCCGATTTCGACGGCATCGAATGCAAGCCTGAGGGCCTTTCCGGGCCCCAGGATTTCCCGGCCCTCTTTGCCGCCCTGCGCCGCCGTGGCGTGACGGACAGCCAGATCGAAGCCATGGCGGGGAAGAACCTCATGGCGTATTATGATCGGATAGACCCAAAAAGCTAACACCACACTCCACACTGTAAACCAGCCACTTACTAAATTGCGGAGGTAACACAAATGCTCGGCATCATCGGAGCCATGGATAAAGAAGTGGACGCCCTGCGGCGGCAGATGACGGCCACAGAGGAAAAGCAGATCGGGTTCAGCCGCTTTACCGTGGGCACGCTGTGGGGCGAACGGGTTTGTCTGGCCCAATGCGGCGTCGGCAAGGTGCACGCCGCCCTGTGCGCCCAAAGCATGATCATGGGATTTCATGTTTCCGCCGTCCTGAATATCGGCGTAGCGGGAGCCCTGCGGTCCTCCCTTGGCATTGGGGACATTGTGGTGGCGGGCAGCGCCGTGCAGCACGACGCGGACGCCACGCCTATCGGCGCGCTGCCAGGCATGGTTTACGGGCTCGACCTGGTGCATTTTCCCTGCGATCCCGTCCTTTCTTCCCTGCTCAGACAGGCGGCGGAGGACACGGGCCTGCGCTGCGAAAGCGGGGCCGTCGCCACCGGCGACCAGTTTATCGTCGGTACGGAAAGAAAGAATTATCTGGCGGATACCTTCGACGCCGCCGCCTGCGATATGGAGGGCGGGGCCATTGCCCAATGCTGTTATGAAATGAACGTGCCCTACGCCGCCGTCCGCGCCATCTCCGACACCCGGGACGGGGACGAAAGGGAATACATGGAAAAGGCGCTGTTTGCCTGCGCCTGCGAAGAAAAGCTGCTGCGCCGCTTTATGGCGCTGTACGCCGGGGAGGAAAAACGAAATGGATAAATGGGATCATCGGTTTATGGAAATGGCCCGCCTGGTATCCACCTGGACCAGTTGTTTCGCGCCGGGACGGGCCATCGGCGCGGTCATCGTGAAGGATAAACGCATCATGACCACCGGCTACAACGGCGCGCCCGCCGGGATGAAGACGTGCAAGGAAAAGGGCGAATGCCTGCGCCGGAAGCTGGGCATCGAAAGCGGCACCCGGGCGGAGGTTTGTTACGCCGCCCACGCGGAGCAGAACGCCATCTTGCAGGCCGCCAAGCTCGGCATCAGCATCGACGGGGCCACCCTGTACTGCACCCACCAGCCCTGCTCCATCTGCGCGAAAATGATCGTGAACGCGGGTATCCGCCGGGTGGTGTACGAGCAGGGCTATCCCGATCCCTTTACGCTGGAGATTTTCGGGGAAACCGGCGTGACGCTGGAAAAATACGGTGAAGACGGAGGCGAATCGAAATGAAGCGTATTTTGACCCTGATCTTAGCGGCCATTCTGCTGCTTTCCATCCTGCCGGAGGCTTTTGCTTCGGACGATCCTGATCCAATCCCCGTGATCGCAAAGGAGGACATTTCCCCCACCCCCGCGGGCCTTCACCATTATTTGCTGATCTGCGTGGATTCCTGGGCGGCGGACCTAAGTAAAACCGGCCAGCACACCGACGGCCTCATGCTGGTCACCGTGGATGAATACGCCCATCGGGTGATGCTCACCAGCTTTATACGGGATATGCTGATCCAGCGGCCCGACGGCAAATTTGGCCGCATCAACAACATTATGGACCTGATGAGTCCCAAAATCAAAAACGGCATCGACGGCCAGCAGGGCATCCAGATGCTGGTGGACACCATCAACACCCACTTCGACCTGCAAATCGAACATTTCATCGTGGTGGACTTCAAGCAGGTAGAAAACATCATCGACGCGGTGGGCGGCGTGGATATCACCGTTACCAACCGGGAAGCCTCCTACCTGAAAAACTATTCCATTTCCAGCACCTCCACCACTCCTTCCATGGGCAGCGGCGGCACTTACCATTTTACCGGCCACGCGGCGGTGATCTATATGCGCATCCGCAAGCGGGAAACCGCCGAATACCTGCATGCAGACGGCACCTTCCACAGCGACAATCAGGACTTTGGCCGTACCTACCGGGACCGGGTGGTGCTGTCCTCCATCGCGGAAAGCCTGAAGGATATTTCCTATCAGGACGCCATGAAGCTGCTGGACGTGATCATTGCCAACACGGTATATACCAACATGACCACCGACGACCTGCTGGACGCCCTGGACCTGGCGATGGAAATGCGGGGCGTGCCGGTGGAGCATATCCGCATGCCCATTGACGGCACCTATGAAGAATTCCCTTACGCGGGCATGGCCACCAAGCAGATCGATTTTATCAAAAACCGGGAAGCGCTGTGGGATTTCCTGCTGGACAGCTTTGTGGTGGTGGATGAGGAATGAGCTTTCAGGCGGTCATCTTCGATATGGATGGGCTGCTGATGGACAGCGAGCGCATCGGTTTGGATGTAATGCACCAGTGCGGATTCTTGCAGGGATATGATATTCCCGTGGACATGGTGCGGGAAACCATCGGGAGCAACAAGCAGTCCTCCAGCGATTTCTATCATCAATTCTTTCCCGATCTGGATACGGACAGGCTGTTTCTGGATTTCAAAAACGCCATGTGCGATTTGGCGAAGCAGGGCAAAATCCCCCTGAAAGCGGGGGCGCGGGAGCTGCTGGAAGCGGTGAAAGTCCGGCATATCCCTATGGCCGTGGCCTCCTCCAGCGGCCCAAGCACCATCCGGGTGTATTTGGAATCGGCAGGCATCATTGCCTATTTTGATCAGATCGTGACCGGCAGCGGCCTGCCCAGCAAGCCCGCTCCGGACGTGTTTCTGAAAACGGCGGCGGCGCTGAACGTGCCGCCGGAAAGCTGCCTGGTGCTGGAAGATTCCATCCACGGCGTGCAGGCAGGAAGGGCAGCGGGCATGACGGTGGTGATGATCCCGGACATGATCTCCTATACCGAGGATTTGAAGCCCTTCTGCGATTACGTGCTGCCGGACCTTTCAGCGGTGATCCCGCTGCTTGACGCATGACCGCCGCCGTGGTGTGCGTGGGGCGGCTTCGGGAGAAGGGCTATGCCGCCGCCGCGGAGGAATACCTGAAACGCCTGTCCCGCTACGGGAAAACGGAAATCGTTGAGCTGCCCGATCTGCCGGAGCCCGCCAACGCCTCCGACGCGGACCGGGCCCAGGTGATGGAAAAAGAGGGACAGAGCATCCTTGCCCGATTGAAGCCCGCCGATCACGTGATTGCTCTGTGCATCGACGGGCCGCAGATGACCAGCGAAGCCTTCGCCGCCCGGGTCTCCCAATTGGAAATGAAGGGCAAGCGGATCGTGTTCGTCATCGGCGGTTCCCTGGGCCTGTCCCCCGCCGTGATTCAAAGAGCGAACGAAAAACTGTCCCTGTCCAAAATGACCTTCCCCCACCAGCTGGCCCGGGTGCTGCTGCTGGAGCAGCTATACCGCGCCTGTAAAATCAACGCGGGAGAAAAATACCATAAATAACGGGGCGCTTCTGGGGAGAACCGCTCTTTGGGCTGTTTTTATTTTGCATAAAAATCGCAGGCCGCGCGGTTGTTCCTTGACAGGGCAGGCGCATCCTGTTATAATCGTTCGGAAATATGCGAAGCATGAATGGTTTTTATGCATCGCACGAATAATAAGAGGAGGATACCCCAAGATGAAAAAATTCATCGCTATGCTGCTTTGCGCGGTGATGCTGCTGTCCGTTGCAGCCTTCGCCACCGCCGAAGAAGAATTCCACATCGGCATCGTGACCGGTTCCGTGTCCCAGGGCGAGGATGATCCCCGCGGCGCTCAGGCGTTCCAAGCCAAGTACGGCGAGGACATGGTGAAGCTGGCGGTTTATCCCGACAACTTCTCCGAAGAATTGGAAACCACCATCCAGACCATCGTAAACTTTGCCGACGACCCCCTGATGAAGGCCATCATCGTGAACCAGGCTGTGCCCGGCACCACCGAAGCCTTCCGCAAGGTGAAGGAAATGCGCCCCGACATCCTCTGCATCGCCGGTGAATCCCACGAAGACCTGCCCGAGATCGGCTCCGCCGCCGACCTGGTGTGCAACAACGACTTCGTCGCCCGCGGCTATCTGATGATCCGCACCGCGCACGAACTGGGCTGCGACACCTTCGTGCACATCTCCTTCCCCCGCCACATGGGCTATGAAACCATGAGCCGCCGCGTGGCCATCATGAAGGCCGCCTGCGAAGAATTCGGCATGACCTTCGTGCTGGAAACCGCTCCCGACCCCACCCAGTCCGACGTCGGTGTGCCCGGCGCTCAGGCTTACATCCTGGAGCACGCGCCTGAATGGATTGAAAAGTACGGCACCAACTCCGCTTACTTCTGCACCAACGACGCCCACACCGAGCCCCTGCTCAAGCAGCTGCTGGCCTATGGCGGCTACTTCATCGAAGCCGACCTGCCCTCTCCTCTGATGGGTTATCCCGGCGCTCTGGGGCTGGATCTGACCGAAACCGGCGGCGACTTTGAAAAGATCCTGGCCGCTGTGGAAGCCGCTGTTGTGGAAAAGGGCGGCGCTGGCCGCTTCGGCACCTGGGCTTACTCCTACGGCTACACCGTTTCCGCCGGTCTGGCCCAGCACGCCTACAACGTGATCACCGGCGAAAGCGAACTGGACGATATCGACGATATCGCCAAGGCCTATGAGGAGTTCTCTCCCAAGGCCAACTGGAACGGCTCCAACTACACCGACGCTACCACCGGCGTAAAGAGCGACAACATCTTCCTGGTCTATCAGGACACTTATATCATGGGCAATCCCGGCCATTATATGGGCTCCACCGATATCGAAGTGCCTGAAAAATACTTCACCGTGAAGTAATTCCAAGCAAATATCCGCAAAGGGGAGGTTCATCCCTCCCCTTTGTTTTTTAAGATCAGAACTGAATTAAAGTGGTGAAACGGATGACAACAGAAAATCAAGCGGGCGCGCCGCTGTTGGAAATGCGCAATATCAAAAAGGATTTTTTCGGCAACCAGGTGCTCACCGACATCAACTTAACGCTGGAAGCCGGGCAGGTATTGGGCCTGGTGGGCGAAAACGGCGCGGGTAAAAGCACGCTGATGAAGATCCTCTTCGGCATGGACGAGATCCGGGAAACGGGCGGTTATGGCGGAGATATCCTGCTGAACGGGGAAAAAGTGAATTTTGCTTCGCCCTTTGACGCGCTGGCCAAAGGCATCGGCATGGTGCACCAGGAATTTTCCCTCATTCCCGGTTTCACGGCCACGGAAAACATCCTGCTCAATCGGGAACCAAAACGGGAAAGCGTGATCTCCCAGGTGTTTGGTGATAGGCTGAATACGCTGAACCGGAAAAAGATGGATGATGAAGCCAAAGCCGCCATTGAAAAAATGGGCGTGCAGATCGACGGCGGCATGTCCATCAGCACCATGCCCGTGGGCCATAAGCAGTTCACTGAAATCGCCCGGGAGCTGAGCAAGGAGCAATTGCAGCTGCTGATCCTGGACGAACCCACTGCCGTGCTCACCGAGCACGAGGCCCTGGCCCTGCTGGATTCCATCCGCGGCATGGCGTCCCGGGGCATCGCGGTAATTTTCATTACCCACCGTTTGCAGGAGATCCTGTCCGTGTGCGACAAGGTGGCTGTCATGCGGGACGGCTGTCTGGTAAAAAATGTGGACGCGAAGGAAACCACCGTGCAGGAAATTACCCGCTGGATGGTGGGCCGCAATGTGAATACGGCAAGCGCCGTCCATCGGGACGCGGTGAAGGAAAACGTGATCATGTCCATCCGCAGGCTGTGGGTGGATATGCCCGGCGAAACCGTCCGGGACGTAAACCTGGATGTGTACGAAGGGGAAATTTTAGGCGTCGGCGGTCTCGCCGGGCAGGGCAAGCTGGGTATTCCCAACGGCATCATGGGCCTGTATGAGGCGGGCGGCAATGTTGTTTTCAAAGGACAGGAAATCCCCCTGAACGCTCCGCGCAGGTGCTTAGATTCCTCCCTGGCTTTCGTGTCCGAAGACCGCCGGGGTGTGGGCCTGCTGCTGGATGAAAGCTTAGAATGGAACATCGCCTTCCCCGCCATGCAGATTCAGAACAAATTCCTGAAAAATTATTTGGGCGGCCTCATCAAATGGCGCGACGAAAGCGCCATCCATCAGGTGACCCAGAAATACATCGACGAATTGGCCATCAAATGCACCAGCTCCCTGCAGAACGCCAAGGAGCTGTCCGGCGGCAACCAGCAGAAGGTGTGCCTGGCGAAAGCCTTTGCCCTGGAGCCGGAATTCCTGTTCGTTTCCGAACCGACACGGGGCATTGACGTGGGCGCGAAAGCCCTGGTGCTGGACGCGCTGAAAAAGTTCAACCGGGAAAGCGGCGTGACCATCGTGATGATTTCCTCCGAATTGGAGGAGCTGCGCCAAATCTGCGACCGCATTGCCATCGTTTCCGGCGGCAAAATCGCTGGCATCCTTCCGGCAGCCAATTCCTCCGAGGATTTCGGCATGCTGATGGTCAGCCAGGTAAAGTGAGGAACAGAGCATGAGTGAAACGGTGAATATAAACGAATCCACTTTCAGGGAGTGCGCGGCCGGTGCGCTGCAGAGCTTTGGCCTGCCCCGGCTGATCATCGCCGGGTTCCTGCTTCTTTTGTTCATTCTCGCGCCCTTTGTGAACGCCGATCTGCCCATGCAGATCACCAACACCATCAACCGCTTCAGTTGGAACGCGGTGTTGGTGCTGGCCATGGTGCCCATGGTGCATTCAGGGTGCGGGCTGAATTTCGGCTTGCCCCTGGGCATTGTGGCGGGGCTGTTGGGCGGCACCATATCCATTGAGCTGGGCGTCAGCGGGCCCATATCCTTTTTTCTCAGCGTGCTCATCGCCACGCCCTTCGCCCTGCTGTTCGGATTCGGCTACGGCTGGCTGCTGAACCGCATCAAGGGCGGCGAAATGATGATCGCCACCTATGTGGGTTTCTCCTCCGTATCCTTCATGTGCATGATGTGGCTGCTGCTGCCTTACCACAGCCCCAACATGGTGTGGGGCCTGGCCGGCAAGGGGCTGCGTACCACAATCTCCCTGGAAGGGTATTACGATAAGGCCCTGGCCAATTTCCTGCAAATCAATATCGGCAAATTCTCCATTCCTGTGGGCACGCTGCTGGTTTTCGCTCTGCTGGCTTTCGCCATGTGGGCATTCCTGCATACCAAAACCGGCACCGCTATGACCGCTGTGGGCTCCAACCCTTCATTCGCCCGCGCTGCCGGCATCAATGTGGATAAGATCCGCCTGCTGTCCGTGGTCATGTCAACCTGGCTGGGGGCCGTGGGCATCCTGGTGTACGAGCAGGGCTTCGGCTTCATCCAGCTCTACAACGCGCCCTTCTATATGGCCCTGCCCGCCGTATCCGCCATTCTGATTGGCGGCGCGTCGGTAAACAAGGCGTCCATCATGAACGTGATCATCGGCACCTTCCTGTTCCAGGGCATCGTAACCATGACCCCCACCGTGATGAACAACATGATCCATATGGATATGAGCGAGGTCATCCGCATGATCGCCTCCAACGGCATGATCCTTTACGCGCTGACGAGGAAAACGGAGGTGAGAAGATGAACACGCCCAAAAAAGCAGGCAAGTTTTCCATCGGTTCCTTCCTGGCGGGCAATTCTGTGCCTATCATGTTTATTCTTATCTGCGCCGTCTGCATCCCCATTTCCGGCTTCTCCGTGCCCTATCTGCTCAATGAAATCATGAGCCGCTTAGGCCGCAACGCTTTCCTGATCCTGAGCCTGCTCATTCCCATCATGGCGGGCATGGGCCTGAACTTCGGCATGACTTTGGGGGCCATGGCCGGGGAAATCGCCCTGATCTTCGTTTCCGACTGGCAGATTTGGGGCATTCCCGGCATGGTGCTGGCGATGATCGTTTCCATCCCCTTCTCCGTGCTGTTGGGCCTGTTCTGCGGCAAAATCCTGAACATGGCCAAGGGACGGGAAATGATCACCAGCTACATCATCAGCTTCTTCATCAACGGCGTATACCAGTTGGTTGTGCTGTACATGATGGGCCCCATCATTCCCATCAGCCACAGCAGCATCAAGCTGCCCCGCGGCTACGGCATCCGCAATACGGTCAGCCTGCTGAACATGCGGCAAAGCTTGGACAACGCCATTTCCTTCCGGATAGCGGGAGTAAAAATTCCGGTGGTCACGCTGCTGATCATCGTGGGCATGTGCCTGATCATCGTCTGGTTCCGGCGCACCAAATTAGGCCAGGATATGCGGGCCGTGGGGCAGGACATGCAGGTGGCGAAGGACGCGGGCATCAACGTGGAACGCACCCGCATCATCTCCATCGTCATTTCCACGGTGCTGGCGGGTTTTGGCATGATCATCTACCTGCAAAACATGGGCAACCTTTCCACCTACAGCAGTCATTCCCAGGTGGGCATGTTCTGCATTGCCGCCCTGCTGGTGGGCGGGGCCAGCGTGGACAAAGCCAGTATCGGCAATGTGTTCTTAGGCGTGATCCTGTTCCACACCATGTTTATCGTCGCTCCCAAAGCGGGCACCATGATCACCGGAGACAGCATGATCGGCGAATACTTCCGCGTGTTCGTGTCCTACGGGGTCATCACCGTGGCGCTGATCATGTATGAAACCAAGAAGCGCCGGACCAAGGCCAGCATGGGCCGTCAACTGGAGGCCGATCAGCGGGAGGCGGTGATGAAGGGATGAAAGGGAAAAAATGGCTGGTACGCTTAGGCGTGCTGATCGTGATCCTTGGCGTCGCCGCCCTCATGTTCGTGATCGGACGGGGCCACACGGTCTATTTCGACAACAAAACCGCCGAATATGAAGGCACGGAATACACTGCCTTCCAGAAGGTGGAGGTATACGTAAACGGCGAAAGGGTGGCCAAGCTCTCCAAGAAGGATCGCGGCATGGCGACCTGGATCGGCCAGCATTTCAAAATGGAACTGGAAGTGACCCGGAACAAGGGCGATGAACCGGAACATATCCCTGTCGCCATCGAACTGCCATACGCCATGGACGGCATCCTGGTCAACTTGCCAGAATTGGTGGCGGGCCTGCCCCAGGATGTGTGGCAGAGCGAATTCGTGATCGCCGCGCCAGCCGCCGATGAGGATGAGGAGCTGCCCAGCGAGGACGATATGGGGCTTATGGATGATTTCTGATGAAAATTCTCCTATGAAAAAAGGGCTGTTGCAAACGCAGCAGCCCCTTTTTCTTGTATTCTATTCCGTCACCACTACCTGGATTTCCTCCGGCAGAAGCTGTTTGACCCGGCCCGCCGTACCGCTTCGATCCGGCCCCAGTACCAGGGCAGTGGCGTGCCATTCCCCGGCGCAGCGGGCAATGGCCTGGGGTACATCCTGCTCATACACGATGTTCATTTCCGCATCGGCCTCATGGGCCAGGGAAAACAGTTCGTTCAGAATGGCCGCCGAATCCGGGGTGTCCAGCATACTTTTCCCCTGGCTCACATGCAGCACCCGCAGCGGCACGCCGCTTTCCCGCGCCATGGCGCTTCCCTGGCGGATCAGCCGGGCGCAATTCTTCTGCGCGGTCACGCAAGCCAGCACACACTGGTTTTCGCTCATTTCAGCCTCAATTCCTTTCAGGCGCGGGCCCATGCACCCATGGACTTATCGTGGGCCGTCACCGTCAGCATTTCCCCAATTTTCCAATCGGGACGGGGCAAATTGGCATCGAAATAAAACAGCCGGTCATCCTCCGGGTTTTCCATATCGCCCACACTGATCATCATGGGATAGTATTTCACGCCGTCCCGCATGACGGTCTGCGTTTCCATTTCCTTGAACGCGCCCGTGGTGCTGCGGACCCTGCCGTGGAGCACTTCGTCCAAATGCCTGCCGTAGGCAATCACGGGAGACAAAAACATCCCATGGCAGAAAATACAGCCCGCGCCCAGCACCAGACTCAGCACCATCGTCAGCCACTTGATCCTGAATACAAACGATACGATCACCGCCGCCAGCAGCGCCAGCGCCGGAATGCCCAGCGCAAAAAAACGACGTTTGATCTGTCCCCGGATATCCTGATAATCCTGTTCCGTATACAATGCGCATGCCTCGCTTCCCACAAATCAGGGCTTTTCTGCCCTTCCTGGGTATATCATACCGCAATTTTTCCCAAATGTACAGTCCCCAAGCATGGCGATAATGTGACAGCGGTTACAAGAGAATGGTGATCATGCCCCCCTCCCCTTCATTGAGCATTTTGGTCAGGGCGGCCTGCACCTTTTCCTGGGTTTCCACCGGCAGGCGGCTGAGCTTGCTGTTCACGCCCTCCTGGATCAGTTCCTGAAGGGATTTGCCGAAAAAGTTGGTTTCCCACAGGTCCTCGGGATTCTTCTCATACTGCTGGTTCAGGGTTTCCACAAAGGCTTCGCTCTGCTCCTGGGTGCCCAGCACCGGCGCGATCTCCGTTTCGATATCGGAACGAATAAGGTGGAGGGTGGGCGCGCTGGCCCGCAGGCGCACGCCATAGCGGCTGCCCTGACGCATCAGCTCCGGCTGCTGGAGCTGGATTTCATTCAGGGCTGGCGTGACCAGCCCATAGCCCGTCTGCTGCACCGCTTTCAGCGCTCCGGCCACCCGGTCGTATTCCCGTTTGGCCGACACCAGTTCCTTCATCAGGGACAGCAAATGCGCGTCCCCGGTGATGGTTTCTCCACACTGCTCGCTGAGGATCTCGTTGAACAGGCCCTCCCGCACAGGCAGTTCGTACTGTACCACGCCCTCTCCCAAGCGCACGGTTTCATTCCGGGGCTTCAGCCAGTCCGTTTCTTCCTCGAACGCGGAAGCGATCTGCTCCTTATCCCGCACGCGATTCAGGGTGTCACCTAAATTGCGGATCACTTCCAGGGCATGGGTGGGCAGCCAGTGGGCCGTATCCAGCGCGCCCATCCAGCCCGGCACAGAAAAGCGCACTTCCCGCAGGGGGAATTCCAGCAGCAGCCCCGACAGGAGCCGCCGGATATCCTCCGATTGCATTTCCTTCACATTTAGCAGTGTCACGGGCACGTCGTACTTACTTTCCAGGGACGCGCGCAGAGCCTCCGCCTCGCCGCTTTCGGGGTGAGCGGAATTGAGCACCACGGCGAAGGGCTTGCTGATGGCCTTGAGCTGACGGATCACCTGCTCCTCCGCCTGCACGTAATTGCCGCGGGGCAGGTCCGCCACCGTGCCGTCGGTGGTCACCACCACCCCGACGGTGGCGTGGTCGGTGATCACCTTTTTGGTGCCCAGGGCCGCCGCCTGTTCAAAGGGCATATCCTCTTCTGCCCAGGGAGTGGACACCATGCGGGCCGCCTCCCCCTCCTGGGTGCCCAGCGCCCCAGGGATGAGATAGCCCACGGAATCCACCATCCGCACCCGGGCGGTCACATGGGGATCGATCCGCACTTCCGCCGCGCCTTCGCCGGGCACAAATTTGGGCTGGGTGGTCATGATGGTGCGGCCCGAGCCGGATTGAGGCAGTTCATCCGTCAGCCGGTCCCGCCGTGGGCCGTTCGCCATGAGGGGCAGTACCATCTGTTCCATAAAACCCGCGATAAAGGTACTCTTCCCTGTGCGCACAGGCCCCACAACGCCGATATACAAATCGCCCTGGGTCCTTTCCGCGATATCCCGATACAAAGGCCGCGCCTCCTGATTCTCCCGCTCCACCATAGCTTTTCCTCCTTCTGTTCCTGTTTCAAGGAAAACATATGCGCGGAAAAAAGGGGGTAGACCTGCGGCCAAAGGAAAACAGCATAAAAAAACCGGAGGCTTCCGTCTCCGGTAAGATATGGTTAGATCAGTCAATCAGTTCCGACATGGCGGCAATCAGTTCTTTATCCTCCCGGAAGTCCTGAATACCGGCAGCCATCGCGTCATAATCCGCTCTCAGCGTAATGGTCATGAGCACCAACTGATCATCGCCGAAATACTGCCGCAGCTCAATTGGCTGATCAAATTCCACGACCACCGCGTTTTCGCCTGTGCGAAGCGCTTCCAGATCGGGATAGAACACCAGAGTTTCGGTATGCACGTTAATTTTATAGGAATTGAGTTTATAATTGACCACCTGCGTGCCCTTTTCATTGATGACGGTGGCGGTGCCAACCGTATACAGGTTACTGGCGATCAGCGGATAGGTAAACACGCCTTCTTCCGCCAGGTTCAGGGGCGTGACCCGGTGCCAAACGCCGCCGCCGATCAAATCACGCGTCATAGGGCCAAAGGATGTAATGGTATTGTTGTAATACATCTTCTCGGTGATCCTGGTGCGCCGTTCAGCCACATCGCCGCACACAGAGCATACATATTCGCTTTCAATCACGCCGTTGGGCAGTTTCACGTCCATCCACATATAGCAATGGCCCAAAGCCGGAGAGTCAATAATTTCTTCTTTCCGGCATACCGCGCATTGACGCACAGCCCTGCCCGGCTCAGTGCAGGTAGGTTCCGTAAAGCTGACGCCAAGCCATTGGTGGCCCGGAGCGGGAGACAGCACTTCGGTTTCCTCCAATCCGCAGTCCATGCAATGGCGCACGCCGGTCATTTCGGTAACACAGATCAATTCTTCGGGAATCTCCTGCTGTTCCCATTCGCTCCATTCATGGCCTCCGGCAGGGATCACAACGCTCCTTTCCGCAGCCTGACAACGCAGGCACACCAGGGTACCGGCGCCGTTTTCCGTGCAGGTGGAGGGCGTGATCACTTCGCCCAGGAGCTTTTCTTCTTTCTCTCCCGTACCCATCACCGCGCCCGCCTCATGCTTGACGAAGAAGGTGATGGAACCGAAAGTATGGCCCAGAGCGGGCAAATTCTGTTCTTCCGTGGCGTGGCATACATCACACTCCCGCCGCGTTTCGCCCTTTTCCGTACAGGTGGCTTCCTTCTTGACGGTTTCCTGCCACTGGTGGCCGGGCGCGGGGCCTGTGACCCGCGTTTCCGTTTCACCGCAGACGCGGCACCGGCGCTGTTCCGACGGTTCCGTAACGCAGATCATGTCATCCGGCAGCAAAACCGCCGTCCATTCTTCCCAATCGTGTCCCCTGGCAGGCAGGATCACGGTGCGGACAGCCGTCTGGCAGGTCAGGCAAAGCAGCGTGCCTTTGCCTTGTTCCGTGCAGGTAGGCGCCGCCGTCACTTCTCCGATCTGAAGGCCCGCGTATTCACCTGTGCCGCTCACAGTACCCGCGGCCCTGCCATCCAGCAGGGAAGCATCGGCATACTCATGGGCAAGCAGGGGCAATACTTCCGTTTTTTCCGCGCCGCAGACCGCGCACACGCTGCTTTCCTTGCCCTCCGACGCGCAGGTGGGTTCCTCTCTTGTCACATTCCATTTGTGAGGCTCTTCCTTTTGTTCTGTACGCACGTTTTCCTGTATCACCCGTCCGCAGTCCTCACAGTACAGATCAAAGCTGGTGATCAAGGTATGCGTTTCCATGCTGTCCGTCTTTTGAGCAAACGGCTGACCATGCTCCCGTTCCACCGTGTGGTGGCTGTCGTCATGAACGGCGGGCGTCTCCTCCGCTATACCGCCGGCGCATAGGCTCAGCAGCGCCGCGCACAGCAGGATCATCAAATATCTTTTCGTAGTTCTTTTCCTCCAAATACCTGATGCGGTGTCATTTTCATCTATTCACACAAAAGAAATCCCGCTATCATCATATCATAATTCGCTTCTTCTGTCAATTACGCCGCCTTTCCAGAGGCGCTGTCCCCACGAAATTTACATTGTGTGATAATGGTTTTGCTTTCGCAATACGCGAAGGATGAAGCGCCAAAAACCGCCGCTCCCGAAGGAGCAGCGGCGCAGGAGGAATGGAATCAGCTCTGCATATCGTCGATCACGCGCAGGGTAACGGTCAGGTCCACATAATTGCCCTTGCCAACGTCGGTCATATCCCATTGGGTCTGGCCCATCTGGCTGGCGAAAGCGTCGTCCCGGTACACCTTCACGGTAATGGTATCGCCCGTCTTGTATTCTGCCAGCTTATCGGTGAGGGCGTTCTGCGTGTTGATCACAGTGCCGTCGATTTCCACGATGATATCGCCGACCTGAATGCCGCCTTCGGCAGCGGGAGAAAGATCATCCACGCTGCGGATCAGCGCGCCGGTGGGCAGGCCGTACTGGGCGGCGTTGCTGATGAAGGTATAGCTCACGCCCAGCCTGGGCTTGCCGTACAGGGGAGAATCGGCCTTGTCATTGCCCTGCTTTTCATTTTCACCGGAAGCCGTCTGCTTGCCGTTGCTGTTGTAATCCCGCAGCACTTCGGTGATCAGGGGCTTAGCCACATTGATGGGGATGCACAGGCCGATGTTATCCACGTTGCGGCCGGAGAAATAATAGCTGGTAGAATTGGCGTATCTGGCGGGGATGCCCTGGAGCTGGCCCAGCGTGTTGAACATGCCGCCGCCGGAGTTGCCGGAGTTGATGGCGGCGTCGGTCTGGATCATGGTGTTGGTGATGGTGGTCATGCGGCCGTAACGGTCGGTGGTCTGATCGGTCACTTCACGGTCCAGGCCGGAAATGGCGCCGATGGTAACCGAGCGGGAATACTTTTCACCGATGGGGTTGCCGATAACGATGGCCCATTCGCCCACCTGCAACTGGTCGCTGTCGCCCAAGGCTACGGCGGGCACGTTCAGGCCCTTGACCTCCAGCACGGCGATATCCAGGTTGGCGTCGTAGCCCACCACGGTGGCTTCATGTTCATCGTCGTCCAGAGCGGTGGTGACGGTCACGCGGGTGGAGCCTTCCACCACATGGTAATTGGTCAGCACATGGCCGTATTCGGTAATGACCACGCCGGAGCCGGTGCCCTGCAGGCTTTCCCTGGTTTCAGGCTGGCCGTAGCCATAGCCGAAGCCGTAACCGTAATAGGAGGTGGTGGTGGCGTAGTTGTTCACGCCCACCACGCTGTTGCGCACCTGATTGACAACTTCGATAAAGGGGCTGGTGATCTGGCTTGCGTCCGTGGTGGTGTTTACGATCTTGTCAATCTCCTCCTGGGACAGGGTGCCGCTGGCAGCGCCGGCGGATAATACCGTCGTGCCGATCATGATCGCGGCCAGCACAACGGCCAACAGGCCGAAATACAACGAAGAATGCTTTTTCATCATGTTTCCTTCCTTTCTTTCGGATCAATGATCCGTTAAAATCTTATCGTCCCCCTTTCAGGGTACGAGCTCATTGTAATCGGGATTTTTTACAAAAATTTGAACAGTATTTGAACATCTGGGCGAAAAAAAGGACGAAATACGCACATTCTGGTTTTTCCTTTTTCCCGCTGTTTCATACGTGTCAAATAAAAAAGCAGCCGGTTACAGCCGCTTTTCGCAAAAATGCCAGGTCAGGAAGGCTTGAAACCCCAGGCGGGCGTACCAATGCCCCACGCCGGTGTAATGGATAAAGCAGGTATCGCACCCCTGCTTTTTCAGTTCCTCGCAGGCCAGGGCCACCATTTTCAGGCCAATGCCCATCCGGCGGTACTTGGGCACGGTGCCCACGCAGCCCGGCGCGCCCACCTTGTTTTTCCCATTGGAGGCCAAGCAGTTTTCCCAGATTTCCGCGTTGCAGAAGCTGGCGATTTCGCCGTCCAGCATGGCGCAGTAGGCGGAGCTGTCCGGCCCGTAATACTTCACCCAATCCGTGTCCACCGCCGCGACGGCTTCGTGGAGGGGTTCAAGGGGGCCGTGATACCAGCCAAAGGACACTCCCGGCGGTACGGGCAAATCGAAATCATCGGCCCGGAAGCGGGTCAAATCCCCTTTCATTTCCTCGTAGCCGCCGCCTACGGTATAGCCGCGCTTTTCAAAGAAGCCCCGGGCCTGCTCCGGCATGCCGGGAAACAGCCGGGCATCTGTGCCGCCCACGGTCATTTTTTCCGCGCCTGCCCGCCGGGCCTGATCCTCCGCCTGCCGCAGCAATCGGGAACCAATGCCCTGTTTCTGGTATTCGGGCAGCACGCACAATAGGCGCAGGGTATTGCCCTCTACTACGGCAAAGCCGGTCAGCCGCCCGTTTTTCCGGTGCTCCAGCAGGTTTTCTTCCGTAAGCTTCGCCATCCGCCGAAAAGCGTCTTCCGAAAGGCTCAATTCCGGGAAACAGGCGGAAAAAACTTCATAATGCTCCATGTTCATGCTCTCCTTTATACGCCGGTCAGGTCGAAGAGCGGCGTGTAGGCCGCGTCGGCGCTTTCCTTTTCCTGGGTGTAGCCCGTAAGATTCAGCGCCTGAAAATGATCCAGCACCCTTTGATATTCCGTATCGGTGATCCGCCGGTCCAGGCCGGGAATTTTGCAATAGGGCGAGGGGGTATACTGCCGCATGAGGGACACGGGCGTGCCTTTTGGCAGGTTATCCGCGATAAAATCCAGCGCCTTGCAGCTGTCCACCGTGCAGCCCGGCAGGATCAGGTGCCGCACGATCACGCCTCTTTTCATCATGCCATCCTCATCGTACACCGCCGGGCCGGTCTGGCGGCACATTTCCCGAATGGCCCGGGAAGCGATTTCAAAATAGTCCGGCGCGCCCGCGCACAGCTTGGACAGGCGGGGCGATACGTGCTTTAAGTCAGGCAGGTAAATATCCACCGCGCCTTCCAGCAATTTCAGGGTTTCCACCGTTTCATAGCCGCCGGTATTCCATACGACGGGTATTGCTGGCCGGTACAGATTCAATGCGTCCAGCACGGCATAAGTAAAGGGCGTGGCTGTGACCAGGTTGATATTGTGCGCTCCTTGGTCCTCCAACATTTTGAAAATATCGGCCAGACGCTGGACAGTGATTTCTTTTCCTTGGCCTAAATGGCTGATTTCGTAATTCTGGCAGAAAGCGCAGCGCAGGGTACAGCCGGAAAAGAACACCGTGCCGCTGCCCCGTGTGCCGGAAATGCAGGGTTCCTCCCAAAAATGCAGCGCCGCCCGGGCGACACGGGGGCTTTCCCCCATGCCGCAGAAACCGGTTCTTTGGCTCCTGTCTACCCCGCACCGGCGGGGACAAAGCGTACAAACAGCCATCGCGTTTTCTTTCCTTTATTTCAGCTTCTTGGACAGATACAGCACCAGATCATCGTCGTTTTCACAGGCCGCATACGGTTCGCATACGTGATCCCCGTACCATACGCCGGAGCCGTCCGGGATATAACCGCGCTTCACGTACATCCTTTGGGCGCTGCCGTACCCGCTGTGCAGACCCACGCCTAAATAGACGGTATCGGCATACTTGGCGGCAATTTGTTCCGCCGCGTCCATGAGCTTTTTGCCGATGCCGCGCCGCCTGAATTTTACCAGCACACCGAAATCCACGATTTCAGGAAACCCTTTGTTTCTGAACGCGCCTCCCGTGGCATTTGGATATACGTTGATATACCCGGCCACATTCCCCCGATATTCCGCCACCAGGGAAACGCATTTCCCCGCGTCCCGATCCCGCAGGCGGTTTTCGTATTTTTCGATGGACTGGTGCCAGCCCTGGGCGATTTCCTCATCGGTGATAATTTGGGCATCGGATGGGACCATATCCCGGATCCATACTTCTTCATCCTGATAGTACGTCATATTATTCTCCTCCTTCATCAGTGTTCCGCTTTGCGCATTTTTTCCCTGCGCCTCCGGGAGGGCTGATGTTTATTGATGGGCGTATCTCCCCGGATGGCGAAGAGCTGGTCGCGAAGCTTGGCGGCTTTTTCAAAGTCCAGGGCGGAAGCGGCGGTAAGCATCTGATCCTCCAGCTGTTTGATCCATTCGGCCTTTTCGTCTTCCTCCATCCCGCCGGTGATCTCCTCGCTGGTCTGATCGGTGATCTCCAGCAAGGCGCGCACGGCGGTCTTCACCGATTCGGGGGTGATGCCGTTGGCTTCGTTGTATGCTTCCTGAATAGCCCGGCGGCGGTTGGTTTCGCCGATGGCCGCCATCATGGAATCGGTGGGGCTATCGGCGTACATGATCACGCGGCCCTCCACGTTGCGGGCGGCGCGGCCGATGGTCTGGATCAAACTTGTTTCAGAGCGCAGGAAGCCTTCTTTGTCCGCGTCGAGGATGGCCACCAAAGCCACCTCCGGCAGGTCCAGGCCTTCGCGCAGCAGGTTGATGCCTACCAGCACGTCGTATTCGCCCATGCGCAGTTCCCGAATCAGCTTGGTGCGCTCCAGGGTCTGGATATCGGAATGCAGATAGCGTACCCGGATGCCCAATTCGTCTAAATAATCCGTCAGGCGCTCCGCCATTTTCTTTGTCAGGGTGGTCACCAGCACCCTTTCTTTTTTCTCTACCACTTTATGGATTTCCCCCACCAGGTCGTCCACCTGGCCGGTGGCGGGGCGCACGATGATCTTGGGATCCAGAAGGCCCGTGGGCCTTATGATCTGCTCCACGATCTGGCTGGCCCGCTCCCGCTCGTAGGGCGCGGGGGTGGCGGACACGTAAATCACCTGCTTCACCCGCGCGTCAAATTCTTCATAGGTCAGGGGCCGGTTGTCAAAGGCGGAGGGCAGGCGGAAGCCGTAATTCACCAGCATGTTTTTCCGGGCCCGGTCCCCGGCGTACATGGCGCGAATTTGAGGAACGGTCACGTGGCTTTCGTCGATCATCACCAAAAAGTCCTTGGGAAAATAATCCAGCAGGCAGAAGGGCGGATCGCCCTCTTTGCGCCCGTCGAAATACCGGCTGTAATTCTCGATGCCGGTGCAGAAGCCGATTTCCCGCAGCATTTCAATATCGTATTTGGTGCGCTGGGCGATGCGCTGGGCCTCCAGCAGCTTGCCTTCTTCTTCAAACTGCCTGACCCGTTCCTCCATGTCCCGCTCGATACGGGCGATGTTTTCCTCTCTGTTTTCCTGGTTGGTGGCGTAGTGGGTGGCAGGAAAGATAGGGACGTGCTGGACGGTGTGCAGCACGTGCCCGTCCACCACTGAAAACTCGCTGATCCGGTCGATCTCGTCGCCAAAAAACTCCACTCGGATGCCATTTTCAAGCTGTCCTTTGGGGATCACCTCCACCGTATCCCCCCGAACGCGGAAATTTCCGCGCTCAAACCCCACATCGTTGCGTTCATACTGGATTTCCACCAGGCGGCGCAGCAGCTCGTCAGGGCTCATTTGCATGCCGGGGCGCAGGGAAATCATCTGACCCTCGTATTCGCTGGGGTCGCCCATGGAATAAATGCAGGAAACGGAGGCGACAATAATCACGTCGTTCCGCTCCTTCAGGGCGGCGGTGGCGCTGTGACGCAGGCGGTCGATCTCCAAATTGACGGAGGCGTCCTTTTCGATATAGGTATCGGAAGACGGAATATAGGCTTCCGGCTGGTAATAATCGTAATAAGAAACAAAGTATTCCACCGCGCTGTCCGGGAAAAATGCCTTGAATTCGCTGCAAAGCTGGGCGGCCAAAGTTTTGTTGTGGGCGATCACCAGGGTGGGCCGCTGCACCTTTTCGATGACGGACGCCATAGTAAAGGTTTTGCCCGAGCCCGTTACGCCCAGCAGCACCTGGGCGGGCATACCCTCCTTGACGCCCCGGGCCAGGGCCTCAATGGCCTGGGGCTGGTCTCCCCGGGCAGTGTAAGGGGCTTTCAAAATAAATTGACCCATAAATTCCTCCAATTGTTTTTGGAACACAAGCACTTTTTCCATTGAATTATAGCAAGATTCCATGTTCATGTAAAGCATGACAATTTGTCATCCTTTCCCAGCCGCAAAATATTGGCTGGGAGAAACGCGAAAACGCCGCGACAACGGGCCGCTATGCTGAAAAAAACTTGCTGGGAACCGTTTTTCGCGCCCTTTCCAGCAGAAAATGATGCTTGATCCCCGGGCACAATGACCGCGAAACGAATGCTTTTTGCGGAGGTGTGTCCCATGCCCCAGTATCAGATCGCTTTTTCGCCCCGGCTGTCCGGGGAAGTTCATGTGAGCACGGCGAAAAACGCGGTGCTGCCCATTTTGGCGGCGGCCCTGCTGACCCAGGAAGAAGTCCTTATCCATCAGGTGCCTGACCTGACCGATGTAAAGCACATGCTTTCGATTCTGCGCGCCTGCGGGGCGGAGGTTTCGGAAAAAGGTGATCTCGTGCGCGTCCGGGCCGTCAGCGTAACCAGCCCCAAAGAAAACGCCCTGCTGCGCACCATGCGGGCCTCGGTGCTGATCTTGGGGCCGCTGCTGGCCCGGTGCGGGGAATGCCTGCTGTCCATGCCGGGCGGCTGCGCCATCGGACAGCGGCCCATCGACCTGCATTTGAAAGGCTTGCAGAAATTGGGCGCGCGGGTGGAACAGGAGGGCGGCATGGCCCAGGTCAGCGGCAGCCTGCGGGGAGCTAATATTTACTTGGACTTTCCCAGCGTGGGCGCTACGGAAAACCTGGTCATGGCGGCGGCGCTCACCCGAGGCGTCACCCGCATTGAAAACGCCGCCAAGGAACCGGAAATCACCGATCTTTGCCGGTTCCTGACCCTCATGGGCGCGCGCATCGCCGGTGCGGGCACCGCCAACATCATCATCGAGGGGGTGGAATGCCTGCACGGCGCGGAATACACACCCATCCCGGACCGGATCGAAGCGGGCACCTTAGCCTGCGCCGCCGCGCTGACGGAGGGCAGCGTGCTGCTGGAAGGCGCGCGGACGGATCATATGCGGGCGCTGCTGTTCAAATTGAACGAATCCGGCATGATCTGCCAGGAGGACAGCCGGGGCCTGCGCCTGCGGGGCAAAGCCCGGCATCCCATGGAGGCCCGCACTTTATCCTACCCCGGCTTTCCCACCGACATGCAGGCCCCGCTGATGGCAGTCGCCACCCAGACCCACGGCCTTTCCGTATTTTTAGAAACCATTTTTGAAAACCGCTACATGCACGTGGTGGAACTCAAGCGCTTGGGCGCGCATATCCGGGTGGAGGGCCAATTGGCGCTGATCCAGGGCGGCCATGCCCTGAACGGCGCCCACGTGACCGCCACCGACCTGCGGGCCGCCGCCGCGCTGATGCTGGCCGGGCTCACCGCCCAGGGCCGCACCACCCTGTCCGACCCTGCCGGGCACCTCATGCGGGGATATGAAGGACTGGAAAACAAATTGGCGGCGTTGGGGGCGGAGGTAAAGAAGCTGCCAGCTTCATGAAATATACATAAACGTGTCTTTATTGTGGCAGGTTATTGACTTTCTTTTACCTTTGCGGGATAATACGGTCGAAGGAGGTGTTCATTCTCTATGAAGGAACAGCCAAACCAAAGAAAACAAATGCTGTATTACTGCGGACTGGTCATCATCGTGATGCTGCTGCTGAATATTTTCGTATTTCCCGCCCTGCTGCAGCCTCAGGTGACGGAAGTGACCTACGACGGCTTTCTCGCCATGGTAGAGGACGGCAAAGTGGAAGAAGTGTCCTACCAGGACAGTATGCTGGTGTTCACCGCCAAGGATGAAAACGGCCGCCTGTCCTTTTACAAAACAGGCGTGTGGCCGGGAGACGATAGCCTGACGGAACGCCTCATCAACAAGGGCATCAAGTTCGCCGCGGAAATCCCCACGCAGGCGTCCCCCCTCTTAAGCTTCCTGATTTCTTTCGTGCTGCCCATGGCGCTGTTCGCCCTGCTGGGAAGGTGGCTCATGAACACCATGACCAAGCGCATGGGCGGCGAAGCCCTGACCTTGGGCAAATCCAACGCGAAAATTTACATCGAATCCCAAACCGGCAAAACCTTTGCCGACGTGGCGGGCCAGGACGAGGCCAAGGAAGCGCTCACTGAGATCGTGGATTTCCTGCATGATCCCGGCAAGTATGCCGACATCGGCGCGAAACTGCCCAAGGGCGCGCTGCTGGTGGGCCCTCCGGGCACAGGCAAAACGCTGCTTGCGAAAGCCGTGGCCGGGGAAGCCAAGGTGCCCTTCTTCTCCATTTCCGGCTCCGAATTCGTGGAAATGTTCGTGGGCATGGGCGCGGCGAAAGTCCGCGACCTGTTTAAGCAGGCGGAGGAAAAGGCCCCTTGCATCGTGTTCATCGATGAAATCGATACCATCGGCAAAAAGCGCGACAACGGCGGCATGGTGGGCGGCAACGACGAACGGGAACAAACCCTGAACCAACTGCTGGCTGAAATGGACGGCTTCGACGGCAAGAAGGGCGTGGTGATCTTAGCGGCCACCAACCGGCCCGATATCCTGGACCCCGCCCTGCTGCGCCCCGGTCGCTTTGACCGGCGCATCCCCGTAGAGCTGCCCGATCTCCAAGGCCGTTTGGCCATTTTGAAAGTCCACGCCAAAAACGTGAAAATGGATGAGCATGTGGACCTTGCCCCCGTGGCCCGGGCCACCTCCGGGGCGTCCGGCGCCGAGCTGGCCAACATCATCAATGAAGCCGCCCTGCGGGCCGTTCGCATGGGCCACGGCACCATACTCCAGAACGACTTGGAGGAAAGCGTGGAAACCGTCATCG
This sequence comes from Clostridia bacterium, assembly GCA_017525805.1. The sequence continues at coordinate 26,667 of JAFXSH010000098.1, forward strand.
CGGGCTACCAGCGTAAAGGTGCGGTGATTTCCGACAAGGAAAAGAAGATCATCGCCTATCATGAGATCGGCCACGCTTTGGTAGCGGCCCGGCAGAAGCATTCCGCTCCGGTGACCAAGATCACCATCATCCCCCGCACCTCCGGCGCTTTGGGCTACACCATGCAGGTGGAGGAGGACGAGCGGGTGCTCATGTCCAAAGAGGACGCCATGAACCAGCTCGTCACCCTTACCGGCGGCCGCACGGCGGAGGAACTGATTTTCCATTCCATTACTTCCGGCGCGTCCAACGACATTGAAAAAGCCACCCGCCTGGCCCGTGCCATGGTGACCCGCTACGGTATGAGCGACCAGTTCGACATGGTGGCCCTGGAAACAGTGACCAATCAGTATTTGGGCGGCGATACCTCCCTGGCCTGTTCCGCCGATACCTCCGCCAAGATCGACGCGGAAGTAAACGCCATCATCAAGTCCGCCCACGATACCGCAAGGGAAATCCTTTCTTCCAACATGGAGCAGCTCCACAAGCTGGCCGCCTACCTGCTGGAAAAGGAAACCATCACCGGCGAAGAATTCATGAAGATCCTGGACGAATCGGCGGAAAACGCCTGACACCTTTCGCAGTTCTTTGCACCACACGGTTTTTCACGTGAAACATAATACCCCCGGCCATCGCGCCGGGGGCATTTTTGCGTTATCCCTGGGATCATTCAAAGTATACGGGCTTGCCGGTCTTGGCGGATTCATAGATAGCTTCCAGGATCTGCGTGACCACGTAAGCCTGCTCAGGCTTCACGATCAGGGGTTTGCTGTCGTCCATCACGTGGTCGATCCACATGCGGGCCTCGATTTCCTGGGGGCGGCCGCTGCCGGTGCCCTCATAAAAGTCCACTCCGCCGGAGCTCAAATCAGGTTCAGTAATATAGAGCTTGGAGAACTTTTCTCCGTTGATCCGCAGGGTATTCTTTCCCGCTCCCAAGGTATCGGCGCCTGCTTTCGTGCCGCAAAGCACGATTTTTCCGTCGTCCGCCCGCAGGGCGTTGATGGCCCAGGTGGCGTCCAAGCTGATGGTGGCTCCGTTCTTCATTTTGATGAAGCCGAAAGCGGCGTCCTCCACCGTAAATTTCTTGGGATCCCAGGGGCCCCAGGGATTGGCGGCGTTTTCCGTGTCCGCCAGCTTGCGGAAGGTGGAGCCTACCACCATCTGCGGCTCATAGTTGTCCATTTCGTACAGAGTCAGGTCCAAAGCGTGAGTACCGATATCGATGAGGGGGCCGCCGCCCTGGTTTTCCGCGTCCAGGAACACGCCCCAGGTGGGCACGCCCCGGCGGCGCACGGCCAGCGCCTTGGCATAGTAGATTTCGCCTAAATCGCCGTTTTCGATGCACTTTTTCAGGTACTGGATTTCCGATTTATAGCGGTTCTGATAGCCGATGGTCAGCTTTTTGCCGGTGCGCTTGGCGGCGTCCAGCATTTTTTTCGCTTCCGCGGAATTGATGGCCATGGGCTTTTCGCACATCACGTGCTTGCCGGATTCCAGGGCGTCCACGGTGATGAAGGAGTGCTGTTTGTTGGGGGTCAGCACATGCACCACGTCGATATCCTTCCGCGCCAGCAATTCTTTGTAATCAACGTACCATTTGGCGTCCGGAGTGCCGAAATCCTTTGCAGCTTTCTGCGCGCGTTCCTCTACGATATCGCAGAAAGCCACCATTTCCACCTCAGGCAGCTTGGCCAGGGAGGGCATATGCTTGTTGTTGGCAATGCCGCCGCAGCCGATGATCCCGATCCGTACCTTGTCCATGGGTTTTCCTCCTCCTTGGTAACGATTTTCTTTCTGATAATTCGGCAGGTACTGAACCAATTCCTTTCATACCCGCTGAATTTCGCGTACTTCACGATCATCTCTTTACCATGTTCGTTTTTCACTTTTATTATACGCAAAACAAAGCCCGCGGTAAAGTGTTTTTTACGCGCGGGCTCATGCGGATGTCATCCTTCATATTCCATATTCTCGTCTCCCCCCTTTTTTCTTACGATTTCCAAGGCTTTCAAAAGCGCCTTGGGGATCGGCACCCCCATGGCCGCCGCGTTTTCCAGCACGGAAAGCCCCTCGCTGGCTACGAACCACAGGCAGCATGCCCCGGTGACCGCCACCATTTCGATGCTGGCCGCCGATGATATAGCCATGTCCACCAGTGCGGCAAGGCCCACCACCATGAGAATCAGCACTTTTTTCAGCAGGCCTTCAAAGGCCGCTTTGCTGGATATGCCCCCGGTCTCCGTTTTGGGGCTTTTTCCCATGAGACCGCCCATGATCCCCGTGATATAATCCAGGCTCATCACGCCGATCAGTATCCAGATGATCACCGGCAGCCCCGTGATAAACGCCAGCACGGCCCCTCCCGCCGCTGACAGCCATTCCGTGATTTTTTTCATCGCTTCTCCCCCTTATTGGTTCCGCCATTCCGTCAGGATCACCAGATAGCAGACTTCCGGCGTGGAAAATTCCCGCAATTCTTTCACGGAAAACTTCACGTGGATCGTGTGTTCTCCCGTCTGCTCCCACACGGCCATGGTGATGTGCTGCCCGTCCGTCAGGATCAGGTATTTGATGCCGACCGGGATATACGGTAGGGAAATATCCGCTTCCAGCCAGTCTTTTTCCTGAATCGCTTTTTTGTCCACGCTCATCCGCAGTAGCTCGGCGGGGATCAGCTCCACCGGAGCGGTGCTCAGGCTGATTCCGTCGTCCGATATGATCCTCACGTACCTGGTCAGGTCCGGGCTTTCCGCTGCTTCGCCGCTCGCGTTATGAATCACGATCACCGCAGCAACGGCCATCACCAGCAGCATCGCCAGCATGATCAGAACGTTTTTCAATTCCCGTCTCATTTGTGCCTCCTATCCTTTCCCCAGCCGCTCCCGCATATCCCGCGCCATTTCCTCCAGCACATCCGCCCAGGTTTCCAGCGTTTCGCGGGGGACCATCACCATATCTTGTTCTTCGTCCTCGTCGCCGTCATTGACGGGGATCAGGTATTGGTTCATCATATACCCGGTTTGACCGTTGTACAGGATGAAGCCCCAGTCGCCCTCATCGCTGCCAACGATCCCCAGCACGTTCACAATGGTGCCCTGCGGGATTTTTGCCAGTATTTTTACGTTTTTGCGTGCCTGGGCCCGCATTTTCACGGGATAATCGTTGCCTTCGGCGTGAACCTTCGCCTGATAAATCGGTTCCATTTGTCCCCCTCCTTCGTCATAATTGACATACTTGAGCTTCCCGCCCCAGCGCCAGTTGCCGATTTTGCTGTCCCGCTGGATGCCGCCGGGCACGTTAGTGCAATGGGTGATCTCCAGAGGATCGACGCCGGTCACCACGCCCACGTGGTAATAGTCCCGCAAATCCCCGCTGTTTTCATACCGGGAGGGGAGGGCGTACCCGCTCTCCCCCGGTTCCTTTGCCTTGTACACGATTTCGCCAAGAAACATTTCGCGGGCGTCCGTAATATGCTCCAGCGTTGCCATGGCGTTCCTGGCCGCCCAGTTGCTCCCGTGGGCGCCGGGCCAGGTGCCGCCCGCCAGCTTCACGGCTCCGATGATCAAGCCGATGCAGTCGCATTTCCCGTCGCTGCCGTCGTGGCCGGATTCATATTCATGGACGCGGGCGGCGTTCTCCCGAACGCAGAAAAGAAATCGGTCAAGCGAAAACATAGAAATTCACATCCTTCCTTTATAAATTATGTTTTGATATTATTTCCACAACACAAGCTCGATTTCTTTCGCTGTTCTCACGCCCAGCATAGGCGCGCCAACATCGTAGGAAAGATGCACGCCGTCCGGTCTGAATACCACACTGGCATTGATTGAATTGAACCCAATATTATAATGATCAAAGAAGTTTTGATGATATTCATCAGCAACGGATTTCATGCCGTCAATGAAATTCCGCAAGGTCTTTCCGTTGACGACAGCCGTATCCGTATCGTGCCCGGAATCGTTCGTTACTGTTTTATATAACGCGCCAAACAGAAGGAATTGAATCTGCGGATAAACCGCCCAAATTGTTTCCATTCCGTACCGCAACGCGCCGAGAAATGTATTTGTACTTTTAAGGCTTTGAGAATTGTCCAATGCTGCGCCAAAATCCCAATCATTTGTACACCACGCCAAGCAAACAACTTTCACTTTTGAGAAGTCGATATTTTCCAATGTCTCGCGGTGTTGTTTAAAAATCGGAGGCATACCAGTAAAATCAGCCATAGAAGAGAAGTCCCCGGAAGCTATGCAATCTGCGATATTATGGAATGAAAATTTATCATAGTCCGAATTGTAATGCGTTGACGCGGTTGTGCCGCCAAACGCGCAGTCCGCGATATTGGTTTTCATATTTTCGGCGGCATAGTAACATGGATTGAAGGGATACGGACCGATTCCATAAATGCTATCGCCAAGGATCACGATTTCCGGGTCGCCTTTTCCTTCTTTTGTGACGGCATAAGTGTTATATTCAGGATAATAATTGACGATCAGATAAGACACGCCAGAAGGAATTGTGATATAATTTTCCTCCTGTGATCCTGTATATCCAGGAAGCGCGGAAATATCTCCGCCAGACACATAAGCCTTGTTTGAATCGAAGAAGATATAATGTCTGCACCAGGTCGCCCGGACTACTTCGCCTGGAGAAACAGGAATGTAATTACTCCGAACAAAAGAGGAATAAGACGAACTGTCATAGATGATTCCCGTTTGCGGGTCGCAATATTCTCCAGTTACTGTATTATGGCCCCCAGAACAAGATAAGACGATTGGCTCCGTACATGGAAAGCCAAGTGATTTCGCCACAGTTCCATCATCAATAGCATTTTTCATCGCATTATTTGCTTGAACATCTGATACAGCGTGATTGATCGGATGGACTAAAATTGTTCCATCATATGATTTCAACGTAACGCCCATTTACTCCACCTCCACTTTGAGACCATTCTTTATGGCGTCAAGATTCGCGGAAATATCATCTGAACCGTCAATGTTATACCAAAAGGCAACGTAGCAATCTTGCGTTGCGGTATAATCTTTTGAACCATCATCCCAAGCTGACGCCCATCCTTGTTCTGTATGTAGCAATGTAGTGTCTCTTAAAATTCCATATGTATTGTTATCTTGCATGTCAAGCATTGCTTGCGTTAGAACATAATCGTCCCCTACCTGTGTACATTTATCCGTGAACGTACCTGTATCATATACATACATATAGAGGTAAAGGCCAGAAACAGGAGAATTTGTTCGTCTGACTTTTATAGTTTGTCCGCTTGATATTTTCTTTAAAAACGGATCATTAAATGTGCCGCCACGTATATAATTATATGCAGACCGATAATCAATTCTATTATTTTGGGATAATACATATCCCAAAACAGGATCGTCATAAAATGCCGTAACCGTAATAGCGCATGTATCACTGAAGCTTCCACATGTCACTGTTATGGTGGCTGTTCCTTTGCTCACACCAGTTACGACGCCGTTAGAAACAGTCGCAACAGCTTCTGAAGAAGAAGACCATTCAACTTCATCAGTAGTATTAGATGGGGTAAGTGTTGCGACAAGTTATAATGGCCCCCATGTCAAGACCACCAGCAAAAAATAATTGGTGAACAGACGGCACGTTAGGTGGCGGCAAGCAGCCATGAAAAGTTCATCCGCGAAAGTCCCTTGACAATGGGCGCCCGGTGCGGTTAGGCTGTCCGC
>JAFXSH010000099.1 GCA_017525805.1 Clostridia bacterium
GACGATTCGGTCATATCCCGTGAGCGGAGCAAGAAAACCGAACTGCTGTCCCATGTATACGACCATGTGCGGGGAAAGACGGTAAAGGGCTTCAATCTGCTGGCGCTGGGATGGACGGATGCTTTCAGTTTTGTACCGGTAGGCTTTCGTATGCTGGCGTCGGCCAACCAGGAAAAGCGGCTGAATGAAGCGAACGAAACCATTGACAAGCGCACCAACGGCGGCCGGCGGCGGAAGGAAGCGGTTCTGCATAAGCCCGACGCCGCCATCTCCCTGATTCGGGAAGCGCTGAACGCTGGAATCACAGCGCAGTATGTCCTCATGGACACTTGGTTCACCAACGAGCCTTTTATCAAGCGGGTGACGGAGGAAGGCTTGCATGTGATCGGGATGCTGAAGGATAACAGGCAGAAATATCGGTATGCTTTCCTTTCTCACAATGCTTTTTCATTGTGTCACGTGAAGCACTTGCACAGAAGCAGTGCGCTATATTGCATTTTCAAGATACATGCGTTAGCAGGGCAGTGAAGCCCTTTTTGCTCCGCCAAACGTATGATGCCATGCCAGATAGAAATTGTCAAGGATAATGCTCAGGGACTCATGATTCTTTATCGGTCGAGCCATCAGAAATGGACATTTGTAGCGTCCTTATACTCTCATAATAGATACTCAGGCAAATAGTACACAAACTCATTCGCGGGGCGTATTTTGTCACAGGTATCAATGACAAACCCTGTGCCGACCTCCATATTGTACTTTTCCAAAACTCGAAAGCTTTTTGTTGCTTTCTTGGGCGCTGTTGATTTCTTGATTTCTATGGGGTGGAGAACACCCTGTTCCACGAAAAGAAGATCAATCTCTTTCTGATCGATGTCACGGTAATAGAAAAGAAAGTCTTTGGGATCAAGGTGGAAGGAATAGGCATTCTTAATGATCTCACTGACAATGTATGTTTCAAAGAACGCCCCGCTCATGGCGCAGTTTTCAAGCATTTCGGCATTTGGCCATCTGCACAGATAAGCGCATAGACCAGTATCCATAAAGTATAGTTTCGGAGCCTTAATGATTCGATTGGAGATATTCGCCATATATGGCCGTAGAAGATAGATGATTCCTGATGTTTCAAGAATGGAAATCCAACGTTTACAGGTACGCACATCAATACCAACAGCATTGGCTATTTCGTCATAATGAAGCTGTTGGGCGGTTCGTAACGCGACAATGGAAATAAAGTTACGGAACTGCATTTCACTGGAAGCATCAATCAATTTGCGTACATCCTTTTCGATGTATGTGCTGACATACGAACGGAAATAAATGTCACGTTCCGACAAGCCGGTACAGACATCCGGCATACCGCCGACGAAAATATCCTCGAATACTTCTTTTCTCGTGCGGTAGTGGGCGGCTGTCTCACGTTCTCTCCTTAATAGAGTCTGCACATCCGGAACGAAAGGCACCGCAGGCAGATTGTTCTTCTCGCTATGAGAAAATGAGGTCATTTCAATGATGCCGCATCTTCCAGCCAATGAATCAGAAATGCCTTGCTGAAGCTCATAGCGGTTGGAGCTTGTCAGAATATACATCAGTTGCCTTTTCTCGCCGCTTTTCAGCCATTGAAGACGCTGCGCATCTATGATGATCTTGATCTCATCCAACAGATTAGGGGCCTTTTGAATCTCGTCAATCACGAGAGGCCAACTGTATGTTTCAAGAAACAGACGAGGGTTTTCCAGCGCCAGCTTACGATCTTCCAGATCATCCAAGGTCACTGTCCGGTATTTCTCACCGAACAGCATATTGACAGTAGTGGACTTTCCGACCTGTCTTGGACCATAGACCACGAGGCACGGAAATGAACCTGCTGCTTTCAATAATGAAGCCTCAACCGCTCTAACAATGTACAAACAAATCCCCTCCCAGATCAACTGACTAAATTGTACCACATGAAATTGATAAAATCAACATGTGAATGTTTTTTTCATCGAAAGCGGAAGGCGTAATGTATAATTATCTTGAAATTTTTATAAGAAAGCAGTAAGCCCGCATTCAGGTTCTTTCGAGCCGGATTGTGGGCTTTTTGGAATTATATACTGTTGGTCTTTTTCGCATACTTCCTTGTGACAGCCCTGGGGACAATCCTGCACAGGAAGCTCATCAACTTGGTGAAGCCGCCCTGATAGCGAAGCACCTTTTTCTTGAGCATAGCCCGGAGACCGACTTTTGCCACATCCTCGGCCTTTGCTGCTTTTTTGAACATTTTGGAATCATTGCCCATGGCCGCGGCAGCTTCAAAGCCGGTGGCGGTGGGTCGGGCAAAGGGGCGTAACGGTCACGCAGGTTCCTTTGACTTCTTCTGCCACAGCCTCGGAAAAGCTGCGTATAAGAATGTTATAATCAATCAGTTGTATTTGCATTATCATCACTTTGCAGTTTGCGCTCCCTGTATGTGATCTTGACGATGAGCGAAAGATCATTCATATTGCTGCTATACCAGATACCGTGATTCCATGAAGGAGCGGATCTCCTGCATGCGCTCGCTCTGGCGCACGGAGAAGGGGCAGCGGCTGTCGCAGTGGCCGCACCTGATGCAGTCAGCGGCGTTCTTCTCCAGCGTTTTGTAATGCTCCACTGCCAGAGGATCGCCGGCCTTTGTCAGGTCATAATACTTGTTCACCAGGCCGATGTCGATTCCTGCGGGACACGGCTTGCAGTGGTTGCAATAGACGCACTTCCCGCAGGCTTGGGGCGGGCGAAGGAGCCGATGACGGAATAATCGACGGCTTCTTCCAGCTGATCTTCATAACGGAGAAGCATTTCCACTTCCTCAACGCTCTGTGCGCCGGGGAGCACCGTCAACACGCCGGGCCTGTCCAGGGCATAGCGGATGCATTGATACGGCGTCAGCGCCTGACCGAAGGGCGACTGCCCCGCGCTGAGCAGCTGCCCACCGGAGAAGGGTTTCATCACCGAGATGGAGATTCGTATCATGAATTTCTTTTCCAAATACCCACACCAAGAGGCCTCAGGCAATCCATTTCGCCTATAATGGGAACGAATTCTTCGTCAACATGGATGGGCTGGGGCTGCTGGGCGTAATTCAGCAGAATGAGCCAATCTTCTTTTCCGTTGGATCGAACCGCCAATTCAACCGAGGGCGGGCAATCGACGATTTGTGAATAAGGATGGGCCGCACCTGCGGCATTGAGAAATGCTTCCGCCAACGATTCCGAAAAGCCTGCGCCTGCATACCAAGCACGTCCGCCTTTGGGATAAGTCTTTTCACAAAGAGCAGCTTTTCCTTGAAGCCAGCCGGAATCATAACAGGCGATGGCTTGGCTATCCTGGGGAACCAGGCTTTCCTGGAATCCGGTGACAGGGTAGGTTTTGCCTCTCCATACAAGCCTTGCTGTTTCATCCGGCCGGGGAAGAGAATACTCTTCCACTGTCACGCCGCATACTTCAGAGGCGTATCCCGGCATGGGCAATGAAATGCACCGACCGAATTCGTCCTTGTATCCGGTACGAGCTCCCAAAACCAGCTTGCCCCCTGCTTCACAGTAGGCTCTCAGCACCTTTGCCATTTTCTCCGTCAGGATCGCTGCATGAGGCAGGAAGATCAGCTGATAGGCCGCCAGTGCTTCAGGCGTCATGGCATCATTCCAGGGCTTGATATCCAACGGCGTTTGGGTATGCTGAGAAGCTGCGAAAATGGCCTGATTGGATTGGTAGGCCATGGGGCCGTGCCATTGATCCCGCTCCCCATCCCAATCATTCAGCCAATCAGTGAGCAGCAGCACCTTTGCCTGATATTTTGCTCCCGCCATATCCCGTATTTTTTGAATATCCTGATAGATTTTTCCCAGTTCTTTTAAGCGGCGATTGTCCCGGTTATCGTAGTCCAGAATACCGTGCCAATAAATTTCCGTGCCGAAGGCGGCGGTGCGCCAGCGGAAATAACTGACATAATCCGCTCCGTGGGCAATGGCCTGCATCGTCCACAGCCGCATTTGTCCTGGTAAGGGCATGGGACTGAGCATACAATGATCCCAGCCGTGTGCGCCGGATTGCTGCTCCATAATGGCAAAGTTGGGGGAGAAGCCCCGAACCGTGCTCAGCGCAAAGGAACTGGACCGATCCTTCATATCGCTTCCGTCTCCGCCGTTGATGCCGCTTTGGCCGTAGGCGAAGTTGGGGTAATTGTCGTAGCTGTAGAAATCCAGCACGCTGCTGGTCAGCTCGTCATTTTTCAGATGGCCAAACATGCCGTTGGTGGTGATGAAACGATGGCCGATGTACTTGCGCAGGATCCGGGCCTGCATATCCGCAAAGGAAATGGCACTGTCCGAAATGAATTCTTTTTCCAGCAGCGACAGATGGGGGTTGCCCCGGCCGACCACGGGCCGTTCTAAAAAAACTTCCTCCCAATCGGAAAAGCTTTCGCTCCAGAACCTGCCGCCAGTGGCTTCGTTCAGGGCTTCCAGCGTGCCGAAGCGCTTTTTCAGCCATTCCCGGAAAGCGTCGTGATCCGCTTGAGAGTAAAACACATTGGTTTCGCAGTTCAGCTCATTATCGATCTGCCAGCCGATCACGGCGGGATGATCGCCGTACCGCTGGGCCAGCTTTTCCACCACGCGGCTCACATATTGCCGATAAACAGGCGAATTGTAATTATAATGCCGACGGTGTCCATGGCGGTACAGCGTGCCATCCATTTTTGCATTCAGCACCTCGGGATGCGCATGGGTCAGCCAGGCTGGCGGTGTAGCGGAAGGGGTACCCAGAATCACCTGCATATGTTCTTCATTAGCCAGGGCAAGGAAATCATCAAATAGTGAGAAATCCCATTCATTGTCTTTTGGTTCAATTACGCTCCAGGCAAATTCAAATACCCGCACGGTTTTAATGCCGTGGGCTTTCATGCGGAGCAAGTCTCTTTGCCACATTTCGCGTGGCCATTGCTCTGGATAATAGCAAACACCCAGCATGATATGTTGTAATTGAATAGACTTTTCCACCGGGAACCCTCCTTCAATTCAGGTGATGCGCGGACCTGTCCGTAAACCTTTTTTCACGCTTTTATGTTTCGCCTTTAATTCTGATTTTTCCTTTTTTCACATTTCTCCAAAGGAAAATGCCCATGCCGCTGGGAACAGGAGAATCGGGATGAACATCTGAAATCGGTTCTCCAAAGGGCACATCATCCACATACAATTGGAGCAGGCGATAATTGGAATATGCTCGTACCACATCCGTATTTTCTGCGGCAACGATATCCCGATAGCAACAATCTGATACTCAGACGAGTTCTTTTTCATCGTCCTTTACGCACGAGCCCGGCGAGCATAAACAGCAGGAGTCTGTATTCCAATCTTATTTGCCGGTTGCCCAGCGGATTGCGTTTTTGAACAATTTCCGGAAATTGGGGTTTTCCCAGACAGCGAGGGTATGGCCCGGTGTCAGCACAACAACACGGCCCCTTCCAAATTCACGGGAATAGCCACTGATAAAGGTGCCCCCGTGTTCAGACGTGGTGGACAGGAAAGGCTTGGCATCCTTTGCGGTAACAGCGATTTGATAGTGCTCGTCGCGCTCGTGGAAACCCTCAACTCCATCGGTAATGGCATTGTGCTCCGTGACATGGACATGAGTCAGTTCCCGAAGGGGATGGCCCAGGAACGTGCAACCTACTACTTCGGTATAGGCCGGTTCAGGATGGTCACGGCCTCCGATCGTCAGGGCTGCATGCACGGCAACAAAAGCGCCGCCGTTTCTTACATAATCACGGATTTCTTCCGGGCCAAACTCAGTAACGGTTGGCTCGAACCAGGGATTGCTGTTGGCTGCGTTGATCGCTCCGCCGGAGCAATTGACCAGGACATCATACCTGGCTACAAAAGCAGGGGAAAGAATATCTTTGGCCGTTTTGACGAAATCAAATTCCATGTCTTCCTGATCCATGGTTTTGAGTCCGCGCTCAATGACTTCCGCTGGATGCCAAAGATCATCGCACACGAGCAATACCTTCATCATGTTTACCTCCATCATGGGCAGAATGATTTTCGAGCTTTTTCGCCAGTGTTTTTGTTATGGTTACAAAACGATCTCTATGTCAAATGCAGCCATTTGTTACCCCTGAAGCGCGCGTGCAGTGCGGCGGCCCGGAGCAGCCATTCGATCAGCAGGGCGATCCATACTCCGTGAATGCCAAGACCGAGGGGAATGGTGAGCACATATCCGATCACGCAGCGGGAAACGGCAAGAGCAATCACGGCCACCGTGCCGGTGTACACGCCGTCGCCCGCTACCCGCATGGTCATAGCGGGCAGATAGCTGTCGCACCAGAGCAGTGGCAGGCCGATCACGCCAATAGTCATGCCCATGCGGATGAGGGGGATCCCCTGCTCGGTTGCGTGGTAGAGCTTTAAGAAAAGCGGCGTGATGGGGTACAGGATCAGCACCGTCAGCAGCATCACAAACCGCCCCACCTTGATCATGTTTTTGCAATACTGCCGGGTCAGATCATACCGCCTGGCTCCGTAGCATTGGCCGCAAACGGTGTTGGTCAGGGCTGTGAGCGCTCCGGAAGAAGTGCTGTACAACTGGAAAATGGAATTGGAAACGGCATAAGCCGCCATTTCCGTGGTGGTCAGCTTAGCCAGATACACCTGCACCAGCAGCATGCCGCCCTGCATCAGCATAGCTTCCATGGCTACCGGCGCGCCAAGAGACAGAATCTGTCGGAAAACGGCGGGATTGAAGCGGAAGAAATGGCGGACGCGCACTTGATAATCGTTTCGGATGATCAGCAGCCAAATGAGGGCCAGCACCATGCCGATAGCCCGCGCAACGATGTAGGACAGTCCGGACCCCGCCACACCCATGTGCAGGAAGTTGATAAATATCAGGCTCAGCAGCAGATGGGAAACGTTGATCACCACAGTCAAAATCAGGCTGGACCGGGTATCGCCTAAATTGCGGAAGATATTGAAAATAGCGTTAAAAATGGCATAGGGCACGAAGGAAAGGCTCATGAGCCGCAAATACTGCACGGCGTATTCCGAAAGGAGCGGCTCCACGTCGGCGTACAGTGCCCCGACGATCCATTTTGAGCCCGCGTACAAAAGCACGCTCAGCACCAGCGCCACCATGCAGCACAGGCCCGTCACTTCTCCAATCGCGCTGCGGATCTGATTTTGATCCCCGCTGCCCTTGGCCCGGGCTACCATGATAGCCCCGCCGGAGGCCAGGGACGTGAACATCAGCGAAACCATGCCGTTCACTGTGCCCACCATGGACACCGCCGCAATGGCGGCTTCTCCCACGGAAGATACCATGGCCGTGGACAGCATGCCGATGAAAAAGATGAAAAACTGATCGAGGATCAATGTAAAAAACATATCCCGCAGCTTGGGATAGGTGAATTGCTCCGTGGTGAGCAGCGCTTCCAGCCGCTTCCGAAGGTATTTCATTTAGGTCCCCTCAATTGTTGAATGAAGGCTTTAAAACAGGATCGTTTCGCTGCCGTCATACTCCTCGGTGGTTACGTGATGATTCAGTTGATTTCGGGAAGGGAAAACCAGGTATCCGGCCGCGTTCTGGCAATGCGGGCCAAGTCGATGATGGAGAGGATTTCCAGGGTTTCTTCCTCTCTTACGGGCACGATGCCGTGAATGAAGAAATCCAGGATGGCTTTCATTAAATTGTGATAGAAATTCGTATCGTCGCTGGGCAGCCGAGCGCCGGTTTCCCCGTCGGGTGATACCATGAAATTGAATTCAGCCCAGGGCTGGGGCGTTTGCATGAAGCTGGCGAAGCGGCCTTCGCCGTAGTCCAAAATCAATTGAGTCACCTGGCTTCCGCAGGCAAAAGCTTTCAGGCGCTTCACCCCCGTGCCCATCAAAGCTACGATGGGCTCCAACTGGTGCACGGCGTAGCTGTCCAGGGAATGGGGGCCCACGGTGGACACGAACATGGGCTTATCCGGGTGCGCCTGCTGCCAATCCAGGATGCTTTGGCAATACCGCTGTGCGGAGGAGGAAAACACCGGCGTGCCATGAGCCCGTGCCAAATCAAACATCCGCTTGCCTGTTTCCGCGTCCGGAGCAAAGGTTTTATCCACGAATACCGGTTTCCCGCTCATCAGGGGCAATCGGGCTGCCTTTTCGTGATACCGCGCGTCATCCGCGGCGATGACCAGAATAGCGTCGCAATCCCGCACCAATTCCTCCATGGAGGCGGCGGGCTGGATATTCCTTTCCCGGCACCAATCCAAAGTGGACACACCGCCTGTGGGCGGCTGATCCTGATACGCGAACGCCTTGGTGATTTCCGCGTCAAAGCCCCAGCGTTCAATGGCTTCCCTCAGAAAATGGGGATACTCATTGCAATGCCAGTTGTCCAAGTATTCATCCGCAAAGCCGATTCTCAGCATGCAGTCCTCCCTTTAGGCCAGGTCTTTCACCAGCGCCGCCGCATCGGCGTCCAGCAGGAATTCGCAATTAGGGTGCAATTGCAGCACGGAGGCGGGGAAATCCGTGGTGACGGGGCCTTTCAGCATTTGACGCACTACCTCCGCCTTGTGGCTGCCCTTAGCGATCAGTACGATGCGGCGGGAGCGCATGATGGTGCGGATTCCCAAGGTAAGTCCACCCAGGGGATAATCGTCCGCAACACCCGTTTCCCTTCGCACGCGGGCTTCAAAAATGGGGTCCATGGGTGATACCCAGGTTTCCGATTCAAAGGGCGTGCCCGGCTGATTGATGCCGATGTGGCCATTGTAGCCCAGGCCCAGCATTTGCAAATCGATGCCGCCCCGCTGCTCCAGGGCTTCCTGGAAGCGGCGGCATTCCTCCGCGTAATCATCGGAAATCGTACTGGGCATAATGAACCGCTCGTCGGGAATATTCAGCGCGTCGGCGATCTGTTCCCGAATCATGGTATAGCAGCAGCCCGGGTAGGAACGGGGCAGATTGGTCAATTCATCCACGTTGAACAAGGTCACGCGGCTTGTGTCGAAGGGGTACTGCCGGTAAATGTCCGACACGATGGCGTGCATGTTTTTGGTAGTTTGTCCAGTGCTCAGGCCAATGACCGCATCGGGCTTTTTCAGCATTTGCCCGATGATCCGCCAGGCGGCCATCACATCAAAATCATGCTCTGTGGGCGCAATGGTGATTTTCAGATTTTTCATGGTCAATCCTTCCTTTCCCGCAATTCTTCATAGCCCCGGATGGCGTTGGCGCACGCGCCGATGAGCCCGGCGTAATGGGAATCCATTTTCGTCAATTGCACACCTTTGGTCACATACCGCATGGTGTGGGCGCTGAAATACTGCTCCGCCCGTTTCAGCAAAAAGCCGTCCGCCACCACGCCGCCGCCCAGCACGATGGCCTCCGGATCGCATACTCGGACGATGTTCATAATCAGGTTGGCCAGGGCTTTGGCGGCGTTTTCCGTCAGTTCCCTGCACAGGCTGTCCGTATCGGACAGAGCGAACACCTCCTGTACGCTGACCCGGCCTTCCTTTGGGATATTCAGCTTGGTATTCGTATATTTGGGGACAAACCGCCGGGCGCAGGCGTCGATGCCGGAGCCGGAAGCGATCAATTCCACACAGTCCTTCCGCCCACAGGCGCAGGGAATGCCCAGGGTCAGCCCGGAGGAGGAGTGTCCCACCTCGCCCGCGTTGGCGTGCCCGCCACGAATCAAATGTCCCGCCGTCACGATGCCTGTTCCGATGCCGGTGCCCACGTTGATATACGCAAAATCGTTGGTGTCTTTTCCAACGCCGAACAGTCCTTCCGCAGCAGCGGCGCTTTTTACGTCGTTGTCGATGAAGCAGGGCAGGGAAAAACGGGCTGCGATCCTGTCCGCAAGGGGAACCGCGTTTCCGTCCCGCTCGTCCACCTTCAGCCAAATCCCGTTTTTGCCATCGACATGCCCCGTTAGCCCGATGCCAATGGCGCAGGGCTGATAACCGGGGGTGGACTGGGAAAGGAAGGATGATAAAGCTTGTGCCAGGAAAGCATAGGCGGCCTCATGGTCCATTTGCCCGGAGGCTTTCTTTTCAACGTGCAGCAGGTTTCCCTGCCGATCCATTTCGCCCAGCAGCAGCTTGGTGCCGCCCAAATCCATGCCGATATAGGATGGTAAGAAAGGTGCCATCTTCATGGTGGTCCTCCCGCTCTGTTCGTCTTTATCCTCTGTCAGTTTCGACCGCTCCTGCCGGTTCATGCTTCCTCCTTGAACGTGTCCGCGCACAGCCACAGCATACGGCAAGCCGCTGCGCCCCATACCTCCCGGAAGGTGGCGTTGTTGTTCTGAGGCCAATACGGCGCGTCCTCGTTCCCCAAGGTTTCGATGCCTACCGGCACCTCGCCCACGCATTCGCCGCACAGCACCGCGTATTGGCGGCACCAATTGGACCCGTCCCCATACACCAAAGATTGTCCAAAGGGATTCTTTCCCCACATCCAATACAATTGCTCGTGGGCGATTTGGACAAGCTGCTGATCATGAAAATAGCCGCCCAGGATAGACGCGGCTTTCCCCGCGGACAAAAGCACCGCGCTGTTGCCACGGAAGGAGAACCAAACGGGGAAATTCCGAATCACATAGCCCGGAGCAACTTCCGTGCCGTGCCGCAGCTGCGCTTTATAATTTTCTTTTTCCGCTTCATAATCACAGGCCACGTGCAGGAAGCGGAACAGCGCTTGATCCTCCGCTTCGTCCATGCGGTGCACCCCGGCGGGCAGCATCCCATATGGCGCGGTGTTACCTGCAATGGCTTTCAGATATTCGCCATACCGCCGCATGCATTTTTCCCATTGAGACTTTTCTTTCGCGTCCGGGAGGGAAACGCAGGCGGCTTCCAAGGCCTTCATAAATTGATGCTCCCGGGATTGATGGTTAAAGTGCACGATGGCGCTTTGATTTTCATCTCGGTAGAAAAAGCCGGTGAAGGGCAAGCCGGCAGCGCCTGTTTCCTGGCAGGCCATCAGCTTTTCGGCGTTTTCCAGGATTTCCGCCCGGTATGAAGGTTCTTTGGTGGCTCTGAACAGCAGGCTTGCGCTCCACAAACGCACCGCGTGATATTGAGAAAGGCCGGAATTCCAGGTGTGTTCATACATCTGTGCCGGATCGACCCCGGTTTGGCTGAAAGTCTCCACGGCAAAATCAAAATCCTGCTTTGCTGCATGCAAAGCGGTGGCAGCCAGCGGCGGCTCCTCGTCCTGAAGGGTCAGGGCAGCGAAGGCCTCCACTCCGGAAAACAGGAAGTTTTCATAGGAATGGTTGTGCACTCGAGCGGAAATATCGTCAAAGGTGCCAATGATATTATCCGTGTACCGGGTGGCTCCGGCGGAGGTGGCACGATAGCCGTCCCCAAAACGGGTTTTCAGGATAAAGTCCAGGCCCCAGCGAGCTTCTTCCATTAAACGGACATGCAGCGGATCGTTCGCTTTTACCCGTACCGCGCATTCCAGGAGCGCCTGGGTGATTTCTGCGGTTTGAGCAGCTTGCTGGGAAACGTCTCCTGCGTCATGCCAGCCGCCGCAGAAGGGAATCATTTTACCCTGATGCCGGGCAATAATATCCTGGTGACACATACCGTGTTTTCCCGGAACGGGCGTGCCGCATCGCAGGCAGAAAAAGAAATTGATCAGCCGCCATACCGTAGCGCGGCATAGATCATCGGAGATTTCAAAGACGCTGCTTTCCACGTCGTCTGTTTTCAGTCGATACAAACCGGGCTTTTTGACGGCGGAAAAATCAGCGGTATGGAAGGAACCACGCTCATTTTGAAGCAACTGTACCGGGCCTTGAAAAACGCAGTTTCCGTTTTTTTCTGATATAATTTGGAAAGCGGCGGAATCAGTGGTCAGAACTGCCGTTTTTTCATCATTCAGGAAATAACCCACGGAGGACAGGCGGACGCCGGGCTGGGGATTCACCCAACCATACTCAAATTCCGGTTGGTCAACCGCTTCCAGGCGGATATTCCGCACATCATAAACCAATTGCCCCGGCGCGCCGCTGTCGCAGCCGCTCAGAAAGACGTAAAGGTTCAGCTTCGTTACGGCGTCCCGGGGCATAGCGTCAAATTCCCAAATGCAAGTCTGCCACACATCCCTGTCCAGGTCAAACACCGTGGCGCCTTCCCGAAAATAGGGATCGGGCAGGGGCGTTTCTCCGACGTTCACGATGGACAGATTCAAATGCTGCACCTGTTGGCCCGCTGACCTTGGTCGCACCTCCAGGACGATGCGGTGGTAGGGCTGCCAATCCATGAGCGGAAAAGAAAAGGAAATCAGCGCCGTGCCGAAATTGGAATAATCCCCATCCGGTGAAGCGCCTTTGGGCCAATGGCCGCTTGTCAGCGGGGCGGAAAAGGTCAATTCATCGCCATTTACCTGAAGAACTGTATCATTTTCCACCGTGGGCTGAACGCCATTCCCCGAAGGAAACAGGGGAAAAGCTGCCGTGACTTTCTTTTTTATGAACCGCGCTTCCAGGCTTTCCTCCCGATGCAGCGGCAACGGACGGTGCACATACAGTGAATCCCGCAATTCCTTCATCAATCGCTCGTTCATCCATGTTTCCTCCTCGTGCTGTTGAGTAGGTTCGTTTTTCAGGATGGCTCGATTGTATTATGAAAACGTTTACATTTCAACATAAAGAATACCCAAATTCTGTTATTGATTATTCGCCAGATTACACAAAAATAAACAGATTCTCGATTGTCTCTTGTGCGTTCCTGTATGATTTGTTAGAATACCATATCTTCAAGGCATCCATTTTCGCCGTTCCTCCAGTTTAGAATGATTTTCTTTTATTTTAGCATGAATAAAATAAAAGGTAATGGAAAAATGTCTACTTGTATATGGTATTGTGATGATTATTCTTTGTGGTGAATGATCCGATTGGGCTGAAGCGTAAATATGCCGGAACCTTCTCGGCGTATTGCATCGTTGTAAACAAATGCGGAGCATTGCAGTAATTGATGAAAATATTATTCAGGTGGTATGAGGGACGGATTATCACACATATCAACGAGCAAGTAGAGCAGGCGAATGAATGACGGAATCAGGCGAATGTTGAGCAGGTCGGTACCAGAACGGTACATACGGTACAAGGAGAGGACGACCCATTACCTCCATTCCATTCAAAATTGTATCTTCTCAATTCCTTTCCCGTCGGGGTTGGACAGCAGTCAGGGAATAAATCTCTGGCTCCTTTTCCACCCGCTCCAGCACGGCGGAATCGCTTACGCTTCCTGCCTGGGCGGTGATGGTGTTAAAGCCCATTCGCAGCGTTACATAGAAAACGAATACCTTATCCGCCGCTTTCATTTCATGGAGCGCGCCGTTTACGTACAGCGTTACGGCGGGCTGATTGGAATACACCCGGATTTGGATCGCTTCTCCGCTGCGCTGGGCATAGCGTTTCCCGCAGATATGGACCATAGGTTCTGGGTTCCAATAGGCTTTATAGATATAATAGCTGTCCTTTTTAATCCTCCTGTCCATAGTGACAAGGCCCTTGTTGTTCCGGCCCGCCACGCCGCCCTCGTTTCGGGCGGCGGCTCCGAAATCAAACATATTCCATACATAACTTCCCCACACCCAGGGGCGCTGGGCAAACACTCGGGCCAGCTCCTCATGGTACAGGGCCTGGTACTCCTCGGAGTAATCCTTGGGCACAGGAGCGGCGGAATGATAGGTCAAAATACCTTCACAGCCGTATTCGGACACGCCGATGCAGCGTTGGGGGAATTTCTTGTGGTAAGCATCCAGCCAGGGACCGTTATCCGCGATGCTGCCGCCATACCAGCCAAAGTAATGATTGTAAGCTTCTACATCCGTAATATCGTGCAAGCCGCAGTCATCCGGCGTCATGGAAACGTGCGCCAAGGTGGTAAGCCGGGTGGAATCCAGGGATTTGACAAGGCTTTCCAGCGCCCGGTGATTTTCCACCAGCTGATCGCTCAGCTTGCCCGCCAGCAGCACTTCATTGGATAAGCCCCAGAAGCAGATACAGGGGTGATTGTAATTCTGGATGATCAATTCCTTCATCTGGCTGACGCAGTTTTCATGGGCGGCTGGGTCTTCGTTCATGATCGTGATGAAAGGAATTTCCGCCCATACCACAAAGCCCAGTTCATCACACGCGTCATAAAAATCCTGGGCGTGCTGATAATGGGCAAGACGGATGGAATTAGCCCCCAGTTCCTTGATGAGTCGGGCGTCCTCATAATGATCCTCCCGGGTGAGGGCATTACCTTGGTACAGTTTATCCTGATGCCTGCTGACGCCGCGCAGGGGTGTGGCCTTGCCGTTCAGGAAAAAGCCGTCCCGGGAGCTGCACGAAAAGCTGCGCACGCCGCAGCGGACGGAGATTTCATCATACACCTCATTGCGGCGCACAAGCTGTGCGTTGAGCGTGTATAGGTAGGGGTGATCCGGGCTCCACAATTTGGCTTGGTTCACCGGCAGGGAGACGCGCGGATCGGCCGCGGGCCGGGCGGCGAAGGCCGCTTCTCTGCCTTCGCCGTCCAGGAGACTGTAAAGCACGGTGAAATTTTCATCGGCGTTTTTTACAAAGGATTCGATTGTAAAGACAGCCCCGCCATTACCGTCTGGCCGGGGGGTGACCATGATCCCGGGTCCGCCGAAATCATCCAGATCAAAATGCGCGTCGGGCACGCTGATCAGGTTCACGCCTCGATAAAGCCCGCCGTAAAAGGTAAAATCAGCGTGCTGGGGGTATACGTTGGTACGGTACTCATTGCTCACCTTGATGGCCAGCAGATTCTCCTTGCCCGAAGCGCACAGCGCCGTCACATCTGCCCGAAAAGCGGAATAGCCGCCTTCGTGGTATACCGCTTTCTGTCCGTTCACATAGACCGTGGCCTGCTGCCCCGCGGCGAGGATTTCCACATACACCCGCCCACCAGGCAGGGGCTGGCAAGGCGTTTTGAAGGTTTTATAGTACCAATAGCTGCCCCGGTCATAGTGCGGAGTAGGCGGGCCGCTCAGATCGCCACGGCTCCAGTCCTTGGCAGGCGCATCGATGTCATGGCCGTCATGGCCGTCTACGGCATTCCAGGTGTGGGGGAGAGTTACACAGACACCATCCTCCGGGATTTGCCCCGGCATACCGGTATCCCGATGGACAAACAGCCAATCCTGGTTCAGGGAAATGATCTTTCTCATGGTATCCTCCTTTTGGGATTCAATCATTACACGGAATAATCCATGCTGCTGGCAAATAGCAAGGCGCTTTTGCAGGCTTTTTTCTATGAAATGATTTCGGGAAACGAAGAAAGCGTGACGTTTCCTCCCGGTCAGGGGTCCACCAACACGCCGGGGTCGCTAATGTTGGTAGACTGGTGCAGCGACCAAATGCTGGGCTTTTTTTCGTCGTCCCGGCTATGCCCTTCCTCCTGCGTCAGGCCCATGGCCGCTGCGCGCAGCGGCAGGGGATCGCCGTTTTCGTTGATGGTGCGTTTATCATCGATGGGCGAATGACCCATTTGCTTCATGTAGGCGCGGTAAAAATTCGTGTAATCCCCGAACCCGGCGGCCGTGCTGGCCTGGGCGGCGGGATAGCCGTTGATCAGCAATTGCTGGGCGTAATTCAGGCGGCGTCGGGTCACGTATTCCATGACCGTAGTGCCAAGCTGGGTGCGGAACAATTGGTTCAGCTTGCTTTTGGAAATATGCGCATAGCCGCTCAGATCATCCAGGGTCATTTTCTCCGTCAGGTTTTGATGGATGTAGGACAGCACCGGCTTTAGCTCCTGATATTCGCTGTAATAGGAAGGAATGCGGGCGGAGGATCGCAAATCGCCCTCATGAATCAGCAGCATCCCCAGCAGCGCCTCCAAAATGACGCTGGCCATTGCGTCGCATACGTCCTGGGGCATGCCGATCACACGCTCCACATCCAGCATCAAGGGCAGAAAGCCTAAGGATTCGGCGTTGGTAATAATATAGGGAATAGGGCTCGTTCCGTTTCGGATGGTCTCTTCCGTGGGAAGACTGCCCATTAAAAGCTGCCGATGCTCCAGAGAAATGATCTCTTCCGTAAAATGAAAGGTAAACCGCTCATAGGTTGCATTGGACAAAACATGGATGCCGTGAAACACGTTCGGCGCGATCACGATCAGCGTATGGGGCTGCATCACGTATTCAATGCCGCCGTATAAAAAATGCACGTCGCCGGACAAAAAATAATACAGCTCGTAAAAGGCATGGCTATGGATCAAAAAATGCTCGGATGTTTTATGGCTGATATTGTGGGCCAGGGAATAGGTGGTGGACCGCAAATCTGTGGACATGAAATCTCCCGCTTTCGTTTGTATTCCGATTGGTTATATTGTACAGGAAGAAAAATGAATTTGCAAGCGAAAATATTGCTGATTGACCATAACCTTTTGAAAATAGCGCCAATATTTCTGAAATCCGTGTTTTATATGGTCAGTATTTTTATTTTTTATCTGAATCAAAAATATATTTGCAATATTATAAGTGATATTTGCAATGGACAATCAGGGCGTTTTCCCCCATAATGAAGCTATCATGATGCCGGATAAGCGGCGTCACAAGCAACGCCCCATGAGATGCGTCTTATGGAAAAAAGCAAGGAGGAAAACCTATGAAAAAACTGTTGGCTTTGGCCCTGGCACTGTGCATGGTGCTGAGCGCCATGCCCGCCCTGGCGCTGGATCTGCTGCCTGCGGGCGACACTTATCCTCTCAACAGCGACAAGGTGATCACCTGGTACAACCAGAACAACATCAATCCCCATGAAAAGTTTGCCAGCGCGGACGAATCCCCCTTCCATACCGGCCTGGAAAAGATTTTCGGTGTAGACATCGAATGGATCTTCCCCACCACCGGCTCCAACGACAGCGCTTACACCCAGGTGCTTCTGGCCGATCCCACCGACCTGCCTGACATCATGGGCGGCTACTTCTCCGCCAATGCCAGCCAGTACATTGACGATGAAGTGATCTGGGACCTGACCCCCTATATCGCCGAATACGCTCCCGCCTACTACGCCTTCCTGCAGAGCCATCCCGACTATGATAAGGCCATGAAGACGGACGACGGCAAGTATTATTCCTTCGGCTTCTTCCGGGAAGACGGCGGCTGGAACGACAGCTACCAGGGCCCCGTGGTGCGCACGGACTGGCTGGAAGAATGCGGCCTGGCGGTTCCCAAGACCATTGCCGAATTTGAAAACGTGATACGCGTGTTCAATGAAAAGTACGGCGCCAAGTTCGATTCCGGCTACGGCTCCCGTTGGAAGCAGTGCGGTCTGGCGGGCGCGTTCGGCACCTATGCCAACTCCGTGCTGGATTACGCCTGGTATGTGAAGGACGGCAAAGTGGGCCTGTCCCAGGCGGACGAAGGCTGGCGCAATTACCTGTCCTGGCTCAACGGCCTGTGGACCGAGGGCCTGATCGACCAGGATATCCTGTCCGAAGACGATACCACCATCAAGACCAAGGTGCATAACGATCTGTGCGGCATCGCCCTCACCTCCATGGGCCAGATGAACAACTGGAACAAGGAGCGCGTTTCTGACGGCAAGGAACCCGTTTGGATGGGCATTCCCTACCCCACCGACAATGAAGGCAACATCACCTCCATCTTCGGTGGCCTGGGCATCGGCAGCCAGACCAACGTGATCACCAAGTGCGCCGACGAAGATACCATGAAGCTGTGCCTGCAGATGCTGGACTACGCTTTCACCGCCGAAGGCTTCCTGTACTGGAACTACGGTGAAGAAAACGTGTCCTGGGTGATGGGCGACGACGGCATCCCGAAGTTCACTTCTCTGGTGACCGACGACGCCGACACCGACCCTATGACCAAGTACAACGGCACCACCTGGGGCCGCGAAGGCATCCAGGCCACCAACCTGCTATACCTGAAGAACAGCCAGGCCGCCATCGAGGCCAACGACACCTGGTTCTATCTGTTCGGCAAGGACGAATACTTCTCCGATCCCGCCGTGTATGAAAAGACCCTGGACGTGACCGGCCGCTGGCGCTTCCCCTCCAGCATCACCTACACCACCGAGGAATCCGACGAGCTGGACCTGATCGCCGCCAACCTGGGAAGCTTCGTGGAGCAGAGCTACGCCGAGTTCCTGAACGGCACCAAGGACATCAACGACGACGCCGTGTGGCAGACCTATCTGAACGGCCTGGAAACCTACAACCTGTCCCGCATCCTGGAGATCCGCCAGGCTGCCTATGACCGGTACGCGGCCCGTTAAACGATTTCATTTCTGAATCCCCAAGAGGCGCTTATCTGTAACATGAGCCTCTGACCTCGTGGCGTTTAATGCCAGGAAAGGCGGGAGGTGCGCAAGCGCTTCCCGCCTTTTCCAGTTTTATCGAAACCATTTTTAGAGCAAGGAGGCAAAACCATGCAGATCAAAGCCAAGCAGCCTTCTGCCCCTGTCAACCGGAAAACCTTTTCCCTGGGCCATCGGCTGAGCCGGGATTGGAAGCTGAACAAATGGAAGTATTTCCTCATTCTACCCGTACTGGTCTATTTAGCGCTGTTTTGCTATAAACCCATGTACGGCCTGGTGATCGCGTTCAAAAATTTCAAGGTCACAAGGGGCATTGAAAAGAGCGCCTGGATGACGCCCTGGTATTACTGGTTCGAGCAGTTTTTTACCGGCCCAAATTTCTGGCCCCTGCTTCGCAACACGTTCTTTATCAGCGGGCTGACCATCCTGTTTGGCTTCCCCGCGCCCATCATTTTGGCCCTGCTGCTGAATGAAGTGCACAACAACAAATTCAAGCGTACCGTGCAGACCATTACCTATATGCCCTACTTCATTTCCATGGTGGTCACCTGCTCGCTGATCAAGGTATACTGCCAGCAGAACGGCCTGTTCAGCCAAATCAGTGTGTTCTTCGGGGGCACGGCCCAGAATTATCTGGTGAACCCCAGCTACTTCCGCACCATCTATGTGCTGTCCGACATTTGGCACGGCATCGGATGGAACTCCATTATTTATCTGGCAGCTCTATCTGGCATTGACCAGGAGCAGTACGAGGCCGCCCGCATCGACGGGGCCAACCGCTTCCAGCAGCTTTTGCATATCACCCTGCCGGGACTGCTGCCCACCATCATGATCCTGTTCATCCTGCGCATGGGCAACATCCTGAACGTGGGCTACGAAAAAATCCTGCTGCTGTACAATCCCTCCACCTACGAGGTGGCGGACGTGATTTCCACCTACACCTACCGGCTGTCCTTCGGCGGCGGGAACCCCATGTATTCCATGTCCACGGCTGTGGGGCTGTTCAACACGCTGGTGAACATCGTGTTCCTGCTGATCACCAATTATTTCAGCCAGCGGTTCACCGAATCCAGCCTGTTCTGACGGGGAGGGAATGAAAATGACAGAAAAGAAAGAAATCAACGCTGTGAAGCATGGCATGGCCATCAAGCGCAGCACCGGCGATAAAATATTCGATGTGTTCAACACCCTCATTCTGTTGGCCCTTTGCTTTGTCACCCTGTATCCCATGTGGTACTGCCTGTGCGCCAGCTTTACCCAGAACAGCTACCTGGTGGCCCACCAGGGCACCATCATTTGGCCCCATGGGTTCAACACCGGGTCCTATTCCCTGGCCTTCACCCATCCGCTGCTTCTGTCCGGCTACAAGAACATTTTGATCGTGCTGGTAGTTTCTCTGCCCATCAATATCATCCTGACCCTGTTCGCCGGCTACTTCATGGCCTCCAAGGGCGTGTTCTTCAAGCCCCTGATCCAGTTCATTATCATGTTTACCATGTTCTTTTCCGGCGGCATGATCCCCGCTTACTTAAACATCCGGGACCTGGGGCTGTATAATTCCCTGTGGGCGTTGATTCTGCCCGGGGCCATGAGCGTGTATAACTCCATTATCTGCCGCACCGCCATTCAGGGCGTGCCCGAAAGCCTGACGGAATCGGCCTACATCGACGGGGCCAACGATTTGATCATCGTGTTCCGCATCATCCTGCCCTTGATCATGCCCACCATCGCCGTGCTGCTTTTGTACTACGGCGTGGGCCACTGGAACAGCTGGTTCAACGCCTCCATTTACCTCAAAGACAACGATAAATTGCCCATTCAGAACATCATGCGCGCCATCCTGATCGCCAATTCCAGCGTGCTCAATTCCGCCGCCGCGGAAAACGACCAGGTGAACGAATTCGCCGAATCCATCAAGTATTCTACGATCATTCTCACCACCGTACCCGTGCTGTGCATTTATCCCTTCCTGCAAAAGTACTTCGTGAAGGGCGTCATGGTGGGGGCTGTGAAGGGATGACAGAGGGGGACACAAAATGAGCTTTAACATTGTAAAACGCTTTCCCGATCCCGCCTGGCTGGACGGTATGGCCCACAAGCTGGACGCAAAAATGCAGTTTGCCGTTCAGAAGGCCCGGGAAGTCAGCTTTATTCCCTATTCCACCGAAAACGGACAATGGAAGGAAACAGGTATCGGCTGGTGGACCAACGGCTTTTGGCCCGCCGCCATGTGGCAGATGTACCGGGCAACAGGGAAAGAGCTTTACCGGGAGGAAGCCATCCGGGCCGAAAAAATGCTGGATGAAGCCCAGAGAGACTTCAAAAATCTGAGCCATGATGCGGGCTTTATGTGGCTCATTCATTCCGGGGTCCGGTATCATTTGGAGCAGAACCCCGACAGCTTTGACCGTACCCTGTTTGCCGCTCATATGCTGGCTTCCCGGTTCAATCCCAGCGGTTTTATCCGTGCCTGGAACGACAACGGGAAAGAGAACCGGGCGGGCTGGGCCATCGTGGACTGCATGATGAACCTGCCCTTGCTCTACTGGGCCTCCCAAGTCACCGGCGATCCCCGCTTCAAGCTGATCGCCATGGCCCACGCCGATACCACCATGCGCACCTTTGTGCGCCACGACGGCAGCTGCAACCATATCGTGATCTTTGATCCCGTCACCGGGGAAACGCTGGAAACTATCGGCGGCCAGGGCTATGAAAACGGCTCAAGCTGGAGCCGGGGCCAGGCCTGGGCGCTGTACGGCTTTGTTTTAAGCTTCCTGCATACCGGAAAGCAGGAATACCTGGATACCGCCAAGCGGGTGGCCCATTACTTCATCAGCCAGATCACCGACGATTATATTCCCCGCTGCGATTTCAGGCAACCGGAGGAACCGGAAATCAAGGATAACGCGGCGGGCAACATTGCCGCCTGCGGCCTGCTGGAGCTGTGCCAAATCGTACCCGACAGCGAAGCGAAATCCTATTATGACGCCGCCGTTCGCATTCTGAAGGCTCAGGAAGAAAACTGCGCCGATTGGTCGGAAAAATCTCCCGCCATTTTCACAAAGTGCACCTCCGCCTATCACGATCTGACCGGGCGGCACATCACCATGCAGTACGCGGATTACTATTTCATCGAAGCCATTGGCAAGCTGCGGGGCGAACAGCTGCTGTTCTGGCATTCAGAAAGAACAGAATAATTTCATTTGCAGGAAAGGTCGGCACAAGCGCAGAATGATGAACAGTCGGCTTTTCCTATTTTTATTATCATCAGGAGGAACGATATGAAAGCTTCTGAACGGGTGGAAGCCCTGCTCGTCCAAATGACGATCGAAGAAAAAATAGCCCAGATGGTGCAGATTCCTTACGCCCAAACCGGGCGGGAAGAATCCCTGCGCTGGGCCAAGCTGGGCGCAGGCTCCTTTTTGCACGTCCTGGGCGATAACGCCCGGGAAATCCAGCAGGCCGCGCTGCATACGCGCCTGGGTATCCCGGTGCTCTTTGGCATCGACGCGGTGAGGGGCCACGCTCTCAACGACCATGCCACCATATTTCCCACCCAATTGGCCTGCGCGTGCAGCTGGGATCGGGAAATCGTCCGGGAAATGGGGCGTGTGACCGCCCGGGAGGTGGCAACCGATGGCCTGCATTGGACCTTTTCGCCCCTTTTGTGTTTATCCCGGGATCCCCGCTGGGGTCGGGTGAATGAAACCTTTGGGGAGGATCCCTATCTGACCGGGGAATTGGCCGCCGCCCTGATCGAGGGCTATCAGGGGGACGATTTGGCTTCCCCGGAGAGCATCGCCGCCTGCGCCAAGCACTTTATCGCCTACGGCGAAGCCACCGGGGCCCGGGATGCCAATGATTCCTCCGTCACCTACCGAAAGGTGCGGGAAGTGTTCCTGCCACCCTTCCAAAAAGCCGTGGACGCGGGCTGCGCCACTTTTATGACGGCCTATGGCGCCATTGACGGCACGCCGCTGACGGCGGATCGGCACATGCTCCGGGATATCCTGCGGGACGAAATGGGCTTTGACGGCTTAGTGGTCACCGATTGGAGCAATGTGACCAGTCTTGTTCGGAATCAGCATGTGGCGGCAGATGGGGAGGAGGCCTCCCTTCTGGCGGCGCTGGCCGGCAACGATATGATGATGAACAGCCCCGAATTTTATGAATGCGCCCTGCGCCTGGTGCGGGAAGGAAAATTGGATGAAGCGGTCATTGATGGAGCCGTGCGCCATATCCTGACGGTCAAAGAGCGGATGGGCCTGTTTGAGCATCCCGAAAAAACTGGCGTGCCGGGCTGCATAGGCTGCCAGGAGCACCAGCAAGCCGCCCTGACCGCCGCCCGCCGCAGCGTGACGATGCTGAAAAACAACGGCGTGCTGCCTCTCCAGAAAGCGAAAAAAATCGCCGTCATTGGCGCAAACGGCAATGATATCCGGGCACAGTATGGCGATTGGACGTATTTTACCCATCCCCGGCCTACGCCTCGGCAGGATGCGGTGCGGCCTTATACCACCATTTGGGAGAGCGTAAAAAAATTGGCCGAAGAAAACGGCATGGCATGTGAATACGCCTATGGCTGCGGCCCCGTTCCCTCCACAAGGGACGATTTGGAAGACGCTGTTCAGGCCGCACAGGGAGCGGACGCGATCATTCTGGTGGTGGGGGATGAAATCAGCCAGATCGGGGAAGCCAAGGACCGGGCCAACCTGATGCTCTCCGGAAGCCAGATTGCTTTGTTTGCCCGTCTGCGGGAACTTCGTGTTCCCATCATCACCGTGCTGCTTTCCTCCAAGCCCCTGGCCCTTGGCGCGGTCGCTGATGAAACGGACGCGCTGATCGTTGCATTTAACGGCGGGGCCCACGGGGGCCAGGCCGTCGCGGAAGCGATTTTCGGCGTTCTGAATCCGTCTGGTCGCTTGCCCATCTCCTTCCCCCGCCACTCCGGCCAGGTGCCCGTTTACTACAATCAATTGCCCGGCTGGCACGGCGGAAATTACTGCGATCTTCCCCAAACACCCCAGTTCGCGTTCGGGGAGGGCTTATCCTACACGGATTTTTCCTATGCTGAGCTTTGGGTGGATGAAAATACCCTGACCGCTTCCGTGCGCGTAACGAATACGGGAAACCGCGCCGGGCTGGAAACCGTGCAGGTGTATTTCAGGGATTGCGTTTCCTCCGTGCTTACGCCGGTCAAGAGCCTGACCCAGTACCGGCAAATTTTCCTGGAGCCCGGCGAGTCCCGGCAGGTTGCGTTCCAACTGAGCCGTTCCGATTTTTCTTTGGTGAACCAAAGGGAAGAACGCGTGACAGAGCCGGGAGAATTTATCCTCATGATCGGCCACAGCTCCCGGGATGAAGAACTGCTGCAAGCGCATTTTTGCCTAAAATAAACGCAAAGGAAGGAAGCGGGCCATGCGGCAATCGATAGATACCCTCAAGGGCAGGATGGAAAGTCTGTTTTGGAAAATCGCGGAGGAAAAAGAAAAAATCGTCATCGACGGCGTGCCGGGGTACAATGAAAAAGCCCAGTTCACCAATGGAAAGGTGATCAATTTATGCTCCTTCGTGGTCCTGGATATGCTCAAGGGAACGGAAAACGAGGAAAAAGGGCTTCGGGCGCTCAAAGAAATCATCCATTTTACCGCCCGGATGAAGATGGAAACCTGGGGCATCTTAAACGCCATGGAGGGGCTGTACCGCCTGGCTGCAAACGGGGCGCTGGATGCCTGCGCGGACGCGGAAACCATGGAAATCCTGAAAAGGTCCCTGGACTGGCGAACCTTCGTGGACGCGGACAAGGATTTTGCCCTGATCGATAAGCCCACCAATTATTACGGGGTCGCCTTCGGCATTGCCCGGTACCGGGAACTGCTGGGCTGGGAAAAAGTAAAATACAGCGAAATCCTGCTGAACCGGCTGATGGCGCATATTTCCCGCTATTCCGGTCCCTATGATTTTATGGATGAAACGCCGGGGCAAGGCCGCTTTGACCGTTACAGCATCCTGATCCCCGCAGAAATCACCGCCCTGGTGCTGGATACCCGCTGGCAGGAGCCGGAGCTTATGCGCAATATGCTGCGAAGCTCCTGCCAGATCGTACTGCGCCTTGCCAATGCGGAAGGGACGGGCTTTCCCTATGGCCGCAGCATCGGGGCCTACGGGGAAACCGCCGCGCTCCAGATTCTTTCCACGGCTGCCGCCCTGGGCGGGATTTTTTCCGAGGAGGAAGAAAGAATCGCCTACGGCTATTGCTGCCGCATCATCCAACGCATGGTCCATTTTTGGTACGATGAGGAAATGCGCTCCATCAACCTGTGGGAAAAGGGCCGTCGCACGGATGGCTACCGGAACAAAAACCGCATTTTGGGCGAAAATATCAGCCTGTCCATGCAACTGATCGGCGCGATGGAGCAATGGGTCCAGCACGGCTATACCTGGGAAAAAGAACCGGAAGGGTGGGAAAACCTGCTTGCCGCCCTCCCGCCCTATGCTGTCACCCTGTTCGCCGATGACCCGCTGCCCCGCTGCCTGGTCACCGTGCGGGACGGAGGCGCGGTGTGGCAGCTGCCCATTATCAGCGGGGGAAACGATTATTTCGATCGGGACCCCTATCTGCCTGTGCCCCGGGCCAATCTTTTGCTGGAAGCAGTGCCGGATGTGACGCACGGCGCGTGGCTGCCGTGCCTGGAAATGCGGGATGGGGCCCTGCTGCTGTCCGCGGCCTACGCGGATTTAGCGAAAATGGAACCGATAGAAAACGGCTGCCGCGTTGCCATCCGCCAAAATGGCTTTGTTCTGGCTGGGAAGCGGCCCATGGAAAGGATCGCCGGGGCTCAAATCCAAACGGCTTACACGTTCCGGCGCGGCAGCATCCTGCGAGAGGATGAAATCCGATTATCCCCCGAGCTTTTGGAGCGGGTTTCCTGCCTGCGGCTGATCTGCGATGAGATGGCGGGAACCATCCGGGCAAGCGGGTATGAAACGGAAACACGCCTTTCCTATGCCCAGGCTGCCGCGGCCGGCATCTGTCTGGATACGCCCCACGGTTCCTGCCGCGAAATGATCCGGTACGAAAAAAAGGTCCTGCCAAAGGATGGCAGGCTCCGCGTTGCCTGGCATTTGCTTTATCCCTAAGACGCCATTCAACTGCCAGAAAACTTATGTTGCGTCGGCAGGGAGGTCCTATATTCAACGGGCCCCCTGCCGGTGCTTTTAATACTGTCGATACTTAAAAGTAATATATATCAAAGCATTTTTCAGAGAAAAAAAGTCCTTGACAAATCTCTTTCCAATAGCGGTTTGTTACCTGCTATTCATCTTTATCATACTTTTCTGCCGCAAGAAGAAACTCAACAATGATTCCGCCGTACATGAGTTCATTCTTGATATTCATAATGCTTGTTGTTCATGCGTACCATTTGAATTCCCTTCCTTTCGTAAGCGGAAATGGGAAATTGGAGTCCTTATATGTTTTCCTTTCTCACAATGCTCTTTCATTGTGTCGCGTGAAGCACTTGCACAGAGGCAGTGCGCTATATCCTGTTTTCAAGGTACACGCGGTGGTAGGACAGTGAAGCCCTTTTTGCTCCGCCAAACGTATGATGCCATGCCAGAGAGAAATTGTCAAGGATGAGACTTAGGTATCAATCTTTTAAACTTTTGCTTTTCTGGCAATTCCCCATCCTTGTCAAATTTTTTTGTGAATGCCAATATCTTCGTTTTTATGAAAGCCCAGGGTGATGGTATCGCTGCCCTTTTTCTGACGCAGAGCGTATACCGCCGCTTCCAGCTTATCCTGCTTCTCCCGTTTTTTCTTCTGCTGATCGCCGCCCATCAGATCGAACAGGCTGACCTGCTCCGCTTCTTCCTCCGCGGGGATCAGTTTTGTCACGCCTACCGTGAGGGCACGAATGGGCGCGCTTTCTCCAATGCTCCAGTTGCTTTCGATCAAGTCCATGGCCATCTTCTGAATTTCGTGCTGCAAATAGGTGGCGTGATCCAAGGAGGTTTGTCGAGAAATCACCCGCAGATCGGGTGATTTGATCTGGACGGAGATCACGGAGCCTTTCAACTGGTGGCGGCGCAAACTGGCGGCGATTTCATCCACCAGCACGGATATACCGGCCATGATTTCTTCTTTCTTTATCAAGTCCCGCTTAAAGGTCATACCCCGACTGACGGATTTGATCTCTGGCTTATCGCCCCATTGCCGCACCTTCTCCGTATCCAGACCGTTGGCATACTGCCACAGCATTTCCCCGCCTTTACCCAGCAGCGCTTGAATCCGTTCCTTGGGCTGCACAGCCAGATCGCCGATGGTATGAATGGACTTTTTTGCCAGTACCTCCACAGACGCCTTGCCCGCGAACAGCAAATCGGAAACAGGCAGGGGCCAGAGGATTTCTTTGAAGTTATCCTCGGTGATCACCGTAGTGGCGTCTGGCTTTTTGTAATCCGATCCCATCTTGGCGAACACCTTGTTGAAAGACACGCCAACGGAGATCGTGATACCGATTTCCCGGTGTACCCGTTCCCGGATGGTATCGGCCAATTCGCAGGGCGAAAGATGATAAAACTCCGGCGCGCCGGTCATATCGAGATAGGATTCGTCGATGGACGCAGGTTCCACAAAATCCGTATAGTCGTGATAGATGGCGTTGACCTGATCGGATATTCGTTTGTAATATTGGTGCCTGGGCGGAACAAACACGATGCCTGGGCATTTCTTTGTTGCCTGCCATACCGTGTCGGTGGTTTTCACGCCGCACTTCTTTGCCAGTTCATTTTTCGCTACCACCACACCCAGCCTGTTTTCAGGGTCACCAGCTACAGCCATGGGAACGTCCCTTAACTCCGGGCGTTCCAATATTTCGCAGGACGCAAAGAAGTTGTTGCAATCACAATGGAAAATCAGGCGTGGTTTCTTCTCCATGACAGCCACCTCCTTTGCCATCTCCTTTGCTCTATTCAACGATATTATATCGAAAACGCAAATATCGATCAATAGGAGTATCAGTATTCACGAAAAAGAAAATGACCCATCAGAAAATGCCCTCCGAGTCTGAGGAAAAGTACCTGCTGAAAATAGAAATCACCTCGTTTTTGATAATAAAATAGCCATGCTTGACTTGCAGCATGGCACGGATTCGGGTATAATATCAGAAAACAGGTGCTGGTTCCTGCGATCACTGATATTTTGGCGTCTGATCCGAAAGATTATTTACACGAAACCACTGACAGAAAAAGTGAGTATTTGTAAGGTTTTCAGTAGTGGGAGGATGGAAGATGATCAATTTCAATATTGCGCCTTTTACCGGCAAAGAACTGGAGTACGTAAAGCAAGCCATAGACAACCATAAAATCTGCGGCGACGGCATCTTCACAAAGAAATGCAATGCTTGGCTGGAGGAGCGGTTCCATGCGCAGAAAGTACTGCTGACCACAAGCGGCTCGGCTGCGCTTGACATGGCAGCTATGCTTTGCGATCTTCAGCCTGGCGACGAAGTGATCCTGCCCAGCTATACGTTTTCCAGCACGGCGAACGCTTTTGTATTGGTCGGGGCCAAACTGGTATTTGTGGATATTCGGCCCGACACGATGAATATTGACGAAACGAAAATCGAAGCGGCCATTACGGAAAAAACGAAAGTGATCGTTCCCGTTCATTATGCCGGCGTTTCCTGCGAAATGGACGCCATCATGGATATTGCAAAGCGGCACCATCTGAAAGTGGTGGAGGACGCGGCGCAGGGCGTGATGAGTACGTACAAAGGACGGGCTTTGGGTACCATCGGCGACTTCGGCTGTTATTCCTTCCATGAGTCAAAAAATTATTCCATGGGCGAGGGCGGCGCGCTGGTGATCAACGATGCGCAATACAATGAAGCCGCTGAAGTCCTTTGGGAGAAGGGAACAAACCGTTCCAAGTTTTTCCGCGGTCAGGTAGATAAATATACGTGGGTTGATTTCGGCGACAGCTATCTTCCCAGCGATATGAACGCGGCGTATCTTTGGGCGCAGTTGGAATTGGCGGATGAAATCAACGAGGATAGACTGGCCACATGGAACAAGTATTACGAAGCGTTTAAACCACTTCAGGAGGCAGGAAGAATTGCGTTGTCAACTGTTCCAGATGAGTGTGTCCACAACGCTCATATGTTCTATATTAAATGCAGGGATTTGGAAGACAGAACAATATTTATCTCACACATGAAGAATAAAGATATCCAATGTGTGTTTCACTATATTCCGCTTCATTCCGCGCCTGCTGGCATAAAATTTGGCCGATTCCACGGGAAAGAGCAATACACGACTCCGGAAAGTGAACGTTTGGTTCGATTGCCGATATATTATCATATTGAACACCAGGAAGCGGAAAAAGTCATTCATGAAACATTGCGGTACTTCAACAGCTAAACAGAGGATAGAATAATGCGAAAAATCAGCTTTGTCATTCCATGCTACCACAGTGCCCAGACCGTAGGAAACGTTGTCCGAGATATCGTCGATACCGTGCTTGTGCGGAGTGAGTTTCAGTATGAAATCATCTTGGTGAATGACAATCCGCCAGACGATACGTGGAGAGTTATCTGCGAAATGTGCCGGAATAATCCCAATATTCACGGCATTTGCTTCACAAAAAACTTTGGCCAGCACGCAGCGCTTATGGCCGGATACAGAAAGGTGACGGGAGATATTGTCGTCAGTCTTGACGATGATGGACAGAACCCGCCTCAGGAGATGTTCAAGCTGATAGACGCATTGAATGAAAAGACGGATCTGGTATATGCGAAATATATACAAAAAAAGTGTTCTTTCTTTCGTAATTTTGGCAGCAAAGTCAATGACTGGATGGTGCAATGGCTGCTCAATAAGCCCAAAGAGCTTTATCTTGCAAGCTACTACGCGGCAAAAAGATTTATCATTGATGAAATGGTAAAATGTGAAAATCCTTTCCCGTATATTGATGGACTTGCGTTGCGCTCTACGTCTGAATATATAAATGTCGATATCGTCCATAAAGAGAGAGTGGCAGGAAATAGTGGATATAGCGTCGCAAAACTTCTGGGGCTGTGGATGAATGGTTTGACGTCCTTTTCAGTGAAACCGCTTCGTATTGCCACTTTTTCTGGCTTTTGCATTTCCCTGTTTGGATTGGTTCTTGCTATTATCATTATTATTCAAAAATTGATCCTAAAAGACTCTGTATCTGCCGGTTGGCCAAGCATCATGACGGTTGTTCTGATTCTGGACGGAGCGATCATGATAATGCTTGGATTGGTTGGAGAATATGTGGGTCGGATTTATGTTACGATGAACAAAAGCCCACAGTATGTGATAAAAGATGAAGTTAACCCGATTGACACAGAATGAAAACATAGAGAGGCTATGACCTTGTCATGTGTAAACATCTTGCTATTATCGGCGCGAGCTATTTGCAGCTCCCCCTGATCGAGAAAGCCAAGGAAATGGGTTATACCACGCATGTGTTCGCTTGGAAGGCGAATGATGTTGGCGAGGCTGCCGCGGATCATTTCTATCCGATCAGTATCGTTGAAAAGGAGCTGATCCTGAAAAAATGCAGGGAAATCCGGATTTGCGGTATATGCAGCATCGCTTCTGATCTGGCGGCGATCACGGTCAATTATATCGCGTGCGCACTGGGACTGCCGGGCAATACCATGGAGGCAACCCTGAAAAGTACAAATAAGCATCTCATGCGGCTTGCTTTTGAGGAGGCGGGCGATCCGAGTCCACGGAGCATACTGGTCGAGGACGCGGCGCAGGCCGAGGGGCTTGCTCTCCAGTATCCCGTGATCATCAAGCCAACGGATCGCAGCGGCAGCCGCGGGATCTGTAAAGTCGAAATGGAAGATGAACTGAAACCGGCGATTTGCGCCGCCATGGAAAACGGATTTGAAAAAAAGGCGCTGATTGAGGAGTACGTCGAAGGACAGGAATACAGCGTGGAATACATTTCATACAAGGGCATGCATCATTTCCTTGCCATGACTTTGAAATACACCACTGGCGCGCCGCATTTTATCGAAACAGGCCATAGGGAACCGGCCCCAGTCAGCGCTGAAACGCTGGAAAACGTAAAAAAGGTATGCAATCACGCCTTAACGACCTTGGGAATCGAAAACAGCGCGTCCCATACGGAGGTAAAGATCAGGGCGGATGGCACGATCAGGATCATCGAGATCGGCGGAAGGATGGGCGGTGACTGCATCGGCAGCGACCTGGTGCAGCTTTCAACTGGATATGATTTCGTTCGGATGGTAATTCAGGTTGCTTGTGGGATCGAGCCGGATTTTTCGATCGTGGGTACGCCACACCTTGTTGAATCCCGCTTCATATTGTCGAAGGAGGATGCTGAGGAACTTGAGCGGCTGGAAAAAGAAGAGCCGGAGAAGCTGATTAAAATTGTGGATTATCATCCGGAAAAGATCGGAACGACAACCGACAGCTCCAATCGTGCCGGATGTTATATCAGAAGAATATGACGAATCGAATGGTAAACGCATGAAGGGATTTTTCTTTCACGCCATCTGCAAAAAGTATTGGAAGCTGCTTCTTTCCATGCTGCTGGTATCCGCTTTCGGCAGCGCCAGCTTAACGGGTCTGGGGAGCGGCTATCTGTCGCTGAAGGAAGCCTTGTATTTGTACGTCCGGGAAGGCGGATACCCGGACGCTTTCGTCACCACGGACGTGACCAAACGCGGGCAGATGGAAGCGCTGAAAGCCATTCCGAGCGTAGCGGAAGTGAACGCCCGGCTCATCGGCGATCTGGTGCTGGTCAACGGGGAGGGGCGGTATCTGTCCATCCGAGCCATGTCCTTTGACGAGGACGAATATCAAATATTCCACTTTTGGGAGCGGGCGGATCAGGGTACATACGATCCGATATATCTGGAATACAATTTTGCGAAAACCGCGGGGATCAGCGTGGGCGACACAGTGCGCATCAAGGTTGGCGGCGAATTTCGTGAATATGCCGTAACGGGCATTGTTTCCAGACCTGAAACGCTGTCCATGGAGCCTTCCGACGACGCGAGCATCAGCAGCAACGATTTCGGTTATGTTTACGCGCCCCGTTCTCTGCTGGAAAAGGAAGTGAACACGGAACACCGGGACGCCCTGGCGCAGTGGCAGGAAAAAAGCGGCGGGCTGGCCGAAGCGGAGACAAGCGCCCGGCAAGAATATGAATCCGCCCTGGAAGAGCTGAAAGGCGCGGAAGCAGAGCTGAACGAAAAAAAGGCTGAATTTGAGGAAAAGCGCCGGGAATTGGACGACCAGCAGGCGGAATTGAACCAAAGTAAAGCAGATTTGGAAAAGGCGCGGCAGGAGCTCAGCGAAAAAACAGCCGAAGCGGAAAGCAGCCAGCAGGAACTGAACGAAAAAAGGGCCGAGGCGGAAGCAAAGCAGGCCGAATTGGAGCAGGCTCAGATAGAGCTTGATGAAAAGCGCGCGGAATTGGAGGAAACCGAAAAAACGCTGTCGGAGCAGCGGGACGCCCTCATAGAACAGCGCGAGGAAGCGCGTGCGCAGTTGGCTTCCCTGCAAAGCGCGAAGGAAGAATTGTTGGAGGGCCAAAAAACCCTGGAAAAGGAACGGGCGAAAGCCCTGGATAAGCGGTGGGAACTCAATTCCGCCCGGGCGCAGCTTGTATCAAAACGCGCCGAGGTGGAACAGCAGCTTGCCGCGCTAAGCCTTGCCAAGAGCTATCTGACGCAGCTGAATCAGGCGGCGGAGGCCATCTCCGCCGAATCCGACCTTTATCAGCAAACGCAGGCAGCCATAGAGGAATTGGACCGGCTGCTGGCCGATGCGGAAGCGATGGAGCGCCGTTTAGAGCAGGCGCAAGCGAGCCTGGCGGCGACAGACGCCGCCCTAAATACTGCGGAGGGCATGGGGTTGGATACAAACGAACTGATTGCCCAGCGGCAGGAAATCTTAAACGGTCTTTGGGCAATGGGCATATCCGAGTCAATGCTCGACAGCACGCTAAAACAGCTCCGGGCGTCCATCGCCGAAATGCAGACCCAGCGGTCAGCCTTGCAGGATCAGCTTTCCGCCTCGCGGGATACCGATCAGCTGCAAGCGGAAGCAGATGCGCTGCGGTATCAGATGAACGCTCTGCTGGACGGCTTCACGGGACAGCAAAACGTTTCCGAAGAGATGCTGGACAGCGCTATTGAACAGGCGAACGACGGCTTGAACCAGATCGACAGCGGTATCGCCCAGATCGACGAAGGCCTGTGGCAGATTAGAGTGGGCCTTAAGCAGGCCAACGAAAAGGAAGCGGAGATTCAGGATGGTCTGGCCCAAATTCAGGAAGGGGAAGCGCTGCTGAACGAGGCG
Source organism: Clostridia bacterium (assembly GCA_017525805.1). The sequence goes on from JAFXSH010000099.1 coordinate 32,704, forward strand.
CTTGCGCAAATGGATGATGGGCTTCACCAAATGGACGAGGGGCTTGCCCAAATCGCGGACGGCTACCGGGAAATTGCGGATTATCAGGCCCAGATCGACAGCGGTTCATCCGAGCTGGCCGAAGGCTTTGCCCAGATCGCCGATTATCAGGCGCAGTTGGACGAAGGCTTTGAACAAATCAGGGCGGGAGAAGAAGAGATCGACGCCGCGCTGGCGCAGATCGAGGACGGGGAAACGCAGATCGCCGACGCCATCGCCGACGCGGAACGGCAGATCAAAGACGGCGAAGAGCAGCTCAGCAGCGCGCGGACGGAGGCGGAAAACGGCTGGATCGAAACACTGGCGGAATTTGCCGATTTAGAAAACGAATTAAATAAAGCATATGAGGAACTGTCCGAATGGGAAGGCTACCAGGTTTTCTGCAATCAGTTCCTGCTTCGTTTTTCACCAGAGGCGTCACCCGACGCTGTTTTGGAAGATGTGAAGAAGGCGCTGTCGGAGGCCGGCGTGGAGGTAAAAAGCACCGTTCTTTATGAATCTTCCCCCATCAATCGGCGCATAACCAATAACCTGATCCCCATCGAAACC
>JAFXSH010000100.1 GCA_017525805.1 Clostridia bacterium
CACAGCGGACATTGCTCGTTTCGCCTGATCTCACCTCGGACAGAGCATCCGCCACAGGCGGCTGTCCGAGGTTCGTCCTCCCTCCATTCAGCTTAGCCAGGGCGAAAAATCCATCCCAAATCTGATAATCTTTTATACTGAGAATAGATTGATACAAAAGCCTGCCCACCGAAATAACGGAGGACAGGTTTTCGCAGCGTTAAAGATGGTATTTTTTGTTGGGCGTTTCTTCGCTATTTTACAACGATAAAATCCCTGTAGCCGAAATAATCGGTGTTGAAGTAGAAAGAGACCGTGTATGTGCCGGCGAAAATCTCGCCGTCGTTCAGCTGCTTCATATAGCGCCAAACATCCGTGAAGGAAACGGAATCATAGTAGAAGTATTCCACGTTGGAGTTGATGGACTCGTTTTGCAGCATAAACACAAACATGTCCCCGTTGGGCTGCTTGATGGCCACGCGGACGATGCCTTTAATTCCCTTCGTTACCTGGGGCATGGTGGCTTTGATCGTCGCGCCGCAAAAGTCGCTGCCTCCGGACAGCGTTCTTTCAATATCCGATAAAGAGAACCTATCCACTGTGGATATGGAGCCGTTCCTTTTCTGGCGAAGCGTTACCGTAAGCCGGGCGGTGCTGCCCCTGCCGCCGAACAGCTGCGTTTCGCTGCTGTATTCTTCGCTCACATAATCATAATCTTTATCAAATACATAGATGATATACTTTTCGCCAGGCGCCAATTCGATGAGTTCATATTGTTTTTCCTTTACGTCCCGCGCGGACACCTGATAGGAAAGCGCCTCGTCTCCGTTGATATACTGATACGCGATCAGGTAGGGGCCGTTATTGGATGGATCAGTCCAGCGAATCAGCACGTTTCCGTTTTCTTTGGTCTCGATGCTTGTGATCCGAAACTCGCTGTCCGCAAGCACAGGCGTGAGCGTGAGCAACATGATCAGGGAAAGAAGAACAGCAACGATTCTTTTTTTCATTGGGATTTCCTGCCTTTCATGTGTGGTTTGATCAAAGCGGCGGTTTCGGGGAAAAAGGTTTTCCACGCTTACTTTAATTCCTGATCTGCAAATCACTTCCCTTGCTTCACGCGGCTCATTTTTATATCTCTGTTTGTCATTATATATCAAATCGCCTGTCACCGCAATAAAGAAAGTGAAAGCTTTTTGTGCTTTCGACATTCATGATTGCCTTTTTCTGGCCAAAATGTTATAATAAAAATACATGCGGCGGATGCGTTGGATTAAACCGCGGCTGGAAAGAAACGGGAAAGGCGGAACAGGAGATGAAACGGAAGCTGATATTTTTGGATATTGACGGCACTTTGACGCCAGCGGGCAGCAATGTGCCGCCGGAAAGCGCCATGAAAGCCATCCGGCAGGCCCAGGCCAACGGGCATTTGGTGTTCCTGTGCACGGGGCGCAACCCCGGCATGCTGGCCCCGGTGCTGGCCTTGGGCTTTGAAGGGGCCGTGGCGGGCGCGGGCGGCTACGTGTTCGCCGGGGACAGGGTGCTGTTTGACTGCCCCATGCCCAAGGAAGACTTTGAAACCGGGATGCGGCTGCTCAAGGAAAACGGCGTGTTCCGCACCATCGAGGCCAGGGACAAAACCTGGGGCGACGAGGATTTGGGCGATTTTCTGGCCCAGGCGGGGGAGGGCAACAGCGAATTGGTGCGCTGGCGCAAGGCGCTGGCGGAGCAATTGAACATCCTGCCCATGGCGGAATACGACGGCAGCCCCATTTACAAGATCGTGTTCATGTGCAGGGAAGCCAGGCAGCTGGAGTCCGCCCGGCAGGCCCTGGAAAAGGACTACAATTTCGTGGTGCAGGACGTGGCGGCCCATCACTGCCTCAACGGCGAACTGATCAACCGCAAATTCGATAAGGGCCGGGGCGTAAAGATCGTGGCGGACGCTTTCGGCATTCCCATCGAGGATACTTTGGGTTTCGGCGACAGCATGAACGACCTGGAAATGATCGAGACGGTGGGTTATTCCGTTTGCATGGACAACGGCAGCCCCAAATTAAAGGAGATCAGCGATCTGGTGTGCCCCGCGGTGGAAGCGGACGGCCTGTACTGGGCTTTTGAAAAACTGAGCCTGATTTGACATTTTTTTAAGGTTTTTCCCGGTTTGTACAAAATGCGCAAAACTTATCCATTTACACTTCACAAATACTCCAGTATAATGATTTTAATATTGTTGGATTTGTCATAGATTTCCACCGGGATGGACAAATTCTTCAAGAGAAGAAAAGGAGGGTAACTCAATGGCTCTCGACTACAGAAAGTGCGCCGAGGAAATCGCGGCAAATATTGGCGGCGGTTCCAACGTGATCAGCGCGGCGCACTGCGCCACCCGCCTCCGCCTGGTCATTGCGGACAACAGCAAAGTCAACAAGAAGGTGCTGGAAAACGTTGACGGCGTGAAGGGCCTGTTTGAATCCAACGGCCAGCTGCAATTGATCATCGGCACCGGCACGGTAAATAAGGTGTACGACGAATTCCTTTCCGTCACCGGCGCTTCCGCCGCTACCAAGGACGATGTGAAAGCGGCCGCCGCTTCCAAGATGCCCTGGTGGAAGAAGATCCTCAAAACCCCCGGCGACGTGTTCGTGCCCATCCTGCCTGCTATCGTGGCTTCCGGCCTGATGATGGGTCTGGTGGAAGCCATCCCGAAGTTTTGGCCCGCCTTTGGCGATACCGACTGGTACTCTTTCCTGGATCTGGTAGCCAATACCGCCTTCGCTCTGCTGCCCGTGCTGGTAGCCATTTCTTCCGCCCGAGTGTTCGGCGGCAATATCTTCCTGGGAGCCGTCATCGGCCTGATGATGGTGCACCCTGCTCTGATCAACGCCTGGACCGTGGGCAACTGTGCCGCCGGAGAGATACCAACGTGGAACCTATGGTTCTTTAACGTCCAACAAGTTGGCTATCAGGGGCACGTCATACCAGTCATATTGGCGGTCCTATTGATGAGCAAACTGGAAAAGGGACTGCATAAGATCGTGCCTGAGATGATCGACCTGTTTGTCACTCCCCTGGTGACCGTGCTGGTGACCTCCTTCGTCACCTTCACCGTCATCGGCCCCATTTTCTCCATCCTGGAAAACTACGTACTGGAAGGCGCCAAGTGGCTGGCCAGCTTCTCCATCGGCGCCATCGTCATGGGCGCGATCTATCCCTGGACCGTGGTCATGGGCCTGCACCATATGTACAACGTCATCGAGGCGGGCATGATCGCCCAGACCGGTCTCAATACCTGGATGCCCATCGCCTCCGCCGCCAACTTCGCCCAGTTCGGCGCCTGCCTGGCGGTAGCCCTCAAGGTGAAGAACCAGAAGACCAAGTCTGTGGCCTTCCCCTCCTCCCTGTCCGCTTCCCTGGGCATCACCGAGCCCGCCATCTTCGGTATCAACTTCCGCTTCATGAAGCCCTTCCTCTGCGGCATGGCTGGCGGCGCTGTGGGTGCTCTCTTCGGCGCGCTGTTCGGACTGGGCGCGCCCGTCTACGGCGTTACCGGTATCCCCGCCATTCCCGCCGTCAACAACGTGCCCCTGTACCTGGTTGAACTGATCATTTCCGCCGGCGTGGCCTTCGCCCTGGTCTGGACCCTGTGGAAGGAAGAACAGCCCGAGGCCGAGGCTGCCGCCCCCGCCGCTCCCGCCATTGAAGTGCCCACCGTCAGCGTTATCCGCTGCGCCGCGGGCCAGGTGCTCCAGCCCGTGAAGGGCACCGTCATCGCCCGTGAACAGATCCCCGACGATACCTTCGCATCCGGCGTGTTAGGCGACGGCGTGGGCATTCAGCCCGCCGACGACAAGGTGGTCGCGCCCTTTGACGGCACCATTTCCTCCGTGGCCGAGAGCCAGCACGCTGTGGGCATTGAATGCAACGGCATGGAAATGCTCATTCATGTGGGCGTTGATACCGTCAATATGAAAGGCGACGGCTTCACCTGCCTCGTTAAGGAAGGCGACGCCGTCAAGGCGGGCCAGCCCCTCATCATCTTTGACCGCGCCAAGATCAAAGCCGCCGGTTACTCCGATACCGTGGCCGTCCTGCTCACCAACTCCGACGACCTGGAAGGCGTCGAGTGCGGGGCGAAGTAAGGGGACGGGACGAAAAATTTATCTGGGGAAACCGCTCTTTGGAGGCCAAAGAGCGGTTTCCCCAGACCCCTTCCGAGAAAGCCGCAAAAAGGAACACTATTATGCAAATTTTTCCGTAATAACGGAAATTATTATAGGAGGATTGAATCATGAAGTCTTTCGAGTACACCATCACCGATCCCGTTGGCATCCATGCCCGTCCCGCCGGCGTGCTGGTCAAGGAAATCAAGAAGTACGCCTCCACCGTCACCGTCATCAAGGGTGAAAAGGCCGTCAATGCCCTCAAGCTCATGGCCCTCATGGGCATGGGCATCAAGCAGGGCGACACCGTGAAGGTCACTGTCGAGGGCGCGGATGAAGACACCGCCGCCGCCGCCATCGAAGCCTTCTTCAAGGCCAATCTGTAACCCTGAATCCGGAGGACGGCTGCCCGCAAAGACAGCCGTCCCTTCTGTTTTCTAACGGAATCGATGACCCAGGAGGCAGAAAGTATGAAAAAAACCTTGGCGCTTTTCCTGGCTTTGGCGCTGCTGTTCACATCCCGCTGGGCTTTCGCGGAAACAACGCGGCAGGACGTCATCGGCGTCGTGGAGGGCGGCGATTACAAAAACGCCTATGCAGGTTTTGGCTTTCATCTTGGCGACTGGCAGGTCGCGTCAGAAACTGACATAGCCTCCGTCTACGAAAAGTCAGAAGACTATTTCACCGAGGATTTCTCCAAAGCCATGGAAGAGCGGGATTCCCTTTGCTTTTTCATGGCAATAGCGGACGAAGCCAAGGAAAGCGCAATGTCCGTCATCACGAACGAGGGGGCCGCGTCAGCGCTTTATCATGCGCTGGGCTTCCGGAATATGTACAGGTTGGAAGCCGCGAAGCTCAAGAAAATCCTGGAATCCTACGGGATCGGCGTCGTTTCCATGGACATCGGTACGATTACTGTCGACGGCCGTGAAATGGCCTGCATACGGATCGAGGAAACCATGGACGGCGTCGCTGTGTACACCATTGAGGTTTCCATGATGAAAGGTTCGTACAGGATCGATTTTGGTGCTTCGTCCACTGATTTCGACAGCGCGGAAGCGATCATGGCAAGGTTTTTCTGGTTATAACCTTTTATCCAAAACAAATAGATGAACAGGAGGATGATCCCCATGATTTCCATTCAGGGCAAGGGCGTATCCACTGGTGTGGCCATCGGCCCCTTGTATTACTATCAGCGCGCAAAGTCCACCATCCGCCGCTACGAAGTGGAGGACGTGGAAGCGGAATGGGCCCGCTTTAAAGCCGCCCAGGAAAAGGCCATCGAGCAGCTGGGCGAGCTGGCCGAAAAAGCCCGGGCAGAAGCGGGCGACGAAGCGGCCCTGCTCTTTGAAACCCATCAGATGATGGCGGAGGATATGGAATACGAAGAAGCCATCCAGACCGCCATTCAGGAAATGAAGCTCAACGCGGAAGCCGCCGTCACCGACACCGCCGCCCAGTTCGCCGAAATGTTCGCCGCCATGGAGGACGCTTACTTCCAGGCCCGCGCCGCCGACGTGAAGGACGTGTCCGGCCGCATCATTTCCGCCCTCACCGGCGTGGTGCAGGGGGGCATCGATTCTCCCGTGCCCGTGATCCTGGCGGCGGACGATCTGGCCCCCAGCGAAACCGTGCAGCTGGACAAGAGCAAGATCTTGGGGTTCGTCACCGAGGGCGGCTCCGGCTCCTCCCATACCGCCATCCTGGCCCGCACCATGGGCATTCCCGCCATCATCGGCGTGGGCAATCAGCTCAAGCCCGAGTATGAAGGCCGGGAAGTGATCATCGACGGCGGCACCGGCAGCGTGGTGGTGGAAGCCGACGCCGACACCAAGGCCCATCTGCTCAAAAAAATGGAAGAGCAGAAGAAACAGCGCGAACTGCTGGAACAGCTCAAGGGCAAGCCCAACGAGACCAAGGACGGCCAAAAAATCAAGGTATTCTGCAACATTGGCTCTCCCGACGACGTGCCCGCCGTGCTCAGCAACGACGCGGGAGGCGTGGGCCTGTTCCGCAGCGAATTTTTGTACCTGAACTGCGACGATTATCCCACCGAGGATTACCAGTTTGAAGCCTACAAAAAGGCCCTTTCCGATATGGGCGGCAAAGAAGTGGTGATCCGCACCCTGGACATCGGCGCGGACAAGCAGATCGCTTACTTTGATATGCCCAAGGAAGAAAACCCGGCCCTGGGCAACCGCGCCCTGCGCATCTGCCTGAACCGGCCCGAAATTTTCCATACCCAGCTCCGCGCCCTCTACCGCGCCTCTGCCTTCGGCAAACTGGGCATCATGTTCCCCATGGTCACCAGTGTATGGGAAGTGAAGGAAGCCAGGAAAATGTGCGAGCAGGTGAAGAAGGAGCTGACCGCCGAGGGCATCCCCTTCTCCGATGACGTGGAGATCGGCATCATGATCGAGACTCCCGCCGCCGTGCTCATGAGCGATAGGCTTGCCAAGGTGGTGGATTTCTTCTCCTGCGGCACCAATGACCTGACCCAGTACACCCTGGCCTGCGACCGGCAGAACGCCGATTTGGGCCGGTTCTACAATCCCCACCATCCCGCCGTGCTCCGCGCGTTGAAGATGGTGTGCGATAACGCCCACAAGAACGGCGTGTGGGTGGGCATCTGCGGCGAGCTGGGCGCGGACCTGGAGCTGACCGAAACCTTCCTGTCCATCGGCATTGACGAATTGTCCGTGTCTCCCCGCTCCGTGCTGCCCCTGCGTCAGAAGATCAGGGAAACCGATGTGAGCGCGGTCAAGGAAAAACTGCTGGCCGACCTGATGAGCGACGAAAATACCCTTTGATCTGGATAAATCTGGGGGGGGGGGGAAAAAAACCGTTCTTTGGCCTCCAAAGAACGGTTTCCCCCCCAGCCCCCCTTCCAAGAAAGCCGTAAAGGGTATTGTTGTTTCAAGCGGCATAACAGCCCGAGGTAAATGCCTCGGGTGTAACTATTTATGGAGGAACCCCGTGGAAGGAACGCAGGCGAGATGGCGGATCATTTTTTCCGGCAAAGTGCAGCACGTGGGCTTCCGCTACACGGCCTATTACCTGGCGGGGGAACTGTATTTGACCGGCTGGGTGCGCAATCTGCCCGACGGTCGCGTGCTCCTGGAAGCCCAAGGCGGTGTCAGCCGCGTCCGCAAGCTGGTATTGCAGCTCAAAAGCCAGCCCCATATCCACATCGAGCATATGCAAATCGAAGAAATTCCCCTATTGCCTCATGATCGGGGCTTTAAGGTCATCAGCGGCATGTAAAAAAGCCGCTTTTTTCATTACTCGGCTCCAAAAAGCGATGACAAAATCCGTGTTAAAATGTATAATAGGGGTGAAAACCTGAAAGGGAGTGAACGAAAAATGAAACCCGCTGAGTTTTCTTCCCCGGCGGTACTGGCAGCGTATGATTGGGGCGGGGAAGTGCTGGACGTGTCCCGCTACGGCATGGGGCACATCAACGAAACCTACCGGGTAGTGGCCTTACGGCCCAACGGCATAGAAAAGGCGTACATCCTGCAAAAGGTGAATACCGGTATTTTCAAGGACCCGGACGGGCTGATGGACAATATTGTGCGCGTTACCGATTACCTGCGGAATTACCTGAAACACACGGGGGGCGACACGGAACGGGGAGCCATGACCGTGATCCCCACCCGGGACGGTCGATCCTGGTACCGGGGCGAAAATGATTCCTGCTGGCGGGTGTATATTTTCGTTGAGAACACCATCTGTTTGCAGCGCGTGGAACAGCCCGGCGATTTTTACGAAAGCGCCGTGGCTTTCGGCAATTTCCAGAATCAGTTGGCCGATTATCCCGCCGGGACCCTGCATGAAACAATCCCCAATTTCCACAACACCGTGGCCCGCTATGAAGCCTTTGAAAAAGCCGTGCGGGAGGACCGGGTGGGCCGGGCCGCCTCTGTCCAGGCGGAAATCGATTTCATCCGGGCCCGGAAGGATGACTGCGCGTTCCTCATGAATCTCCTTTGGGAGGGCAAGCTGCCCCTGCGGGTGACCCACAACGATACCAAGCTGAACAACGTGCTTTTGGACAGCAAGACCCGCAAAGGCGTATGCGTGATCGACCTGGACACGGTGATGCCCGGTCTGGCCGCCTGGGATTTCGGCGACGCCATCCGCTACGGGGCCAACGACTGCCCGGAAGACGAGCCCGACCCCAACAAGGTGCACCTGAACATGGAAAAATACGAAACCTACCTGCGGGGCTATTTGGACGCCGCCGGGGCGGCTCTGACGCCCTTGGAAAAGGAAACACTGCCCTGGGGCGCGCGGGTGATCACCCTGGAAACGGGCATCCGCTTCCTGACGGATTACTTGGAGGGGGACCACTATTTCCGCATTTCCCGCCCCAGCCAGAACCTGGACAGGACCCGCAAAATGCTGAAACTGACGGAAGAAATGGAAACGCGTTTTTCCGCCATGGGCGAAGCGATTGCCCGGTACGGCGCGTGACATGGAGGAAGCGGCATTGACGGCGGAAGAAAGGAACGAAAAATTTTCTGTTATTTCTTGACATCGGGGCCTTGGTGGATTAATATGATGAGTGAAAAAGGAAGCGGGAAACGCATAGCATCGGATTGAAAAAAGGAGGGCGATTCCGGCTCCCTGCGCAGTTTTTTACTATCACAACCTATAAGGAGGAAAATCTCATGAAGAAGGTTCTGGCTCTCTGCATCGCGCTGTCCCTGTGCCTGGCGATGGTCCCTGCGTTCGCGGCTGACGCTCCCGTGAAGGTGGGCGTGCTGGTGCCCGTCATGACCCACGGCTGGGTCAGCGGCATCACCTACCAGGCCGAAGCCTATGCCAAGGAATTGGCGGACGCCGGAAAGATCGAGTATAAGCTCACCACCTCCGCCAATGCCGAAGAAATGACCACTCAGATCGACGAAGCCATCCTGTGGGGCGCGCAGATCCTGGTGATCGCTCCCCAGTGGACCGGCATGGAAGCTCCCGTGCAGGACGCCATTGACAAGGGCCTGATCGTTGTGGCCTTCGATATGGACATCGACGCTGACGGCATCCTCAAGGTCACCGGCGACAACAAGTCCATGGGCGTTGCGGGCGCCAAATTCATCGTGGACAAGGTAGGCGCGGAAGCCACCGTCATCGCCCTGCCCGTGCCCACCAGCGGCTCCGTGTCCGAGCTGCGCATGGCCGGCTTCAACGAGACCATCGCTGAAATCGCCCCCAACCTGAACGTGATCGAATACGCCACCAAGTTCACCCGTGAAGACGGCCTGAAGGACTTCGCGGACATCCTGGTTGCCAATCCCCAGATCGACGCCGTGTACAGCCTGGACGATGAAACCTCCATCGGCGTGCTGCAGGCCATCGCCGACGCGGGCCGCACCGATATCAAGGCCATCACCGGCGGCGGCGGCTGCCAGGAATACTTCCAGCTGATCGCTGAAAACAAGGATATCGCCGTCAGTTCCTCTCTGTACAGCCCCCTGATGATCCGCGACTGCTTCGACGTGGCCCTGGCCAAGCTGGCCGGTGAAGACGTGGAAGCCGTCACCGTGATCCCCTCTCAGATCGTGGACGCTTCCAACGTGGAAGAATACCTCGATCCCAGCAACACCATCTATTGATTTCCCTTCAAAGAAATGCAAGGGCCGTGGCTGATCCCCACGGCCCTTCGTTCCGTCACCGGGAGGAAGTGAAGCCATGAACCTTTCCATGCGAGGGATCGTGAAATCCTTTGGGGCCAATGAAGTGCTGCGCCAGGTGGATTTTTCCCTGGAGGCAGGGGAAATCTGCGCGCTGCTGGGAGAAAACGGCGCGGGCAAATCCACGCTGATGAATATATTGGGCGGGGTGCTTTCGCCGGACGCGGGCGTGATCGAACTGGATGGGAATCCCGTTTCCTTCCACTCTCCCGCCCAATCCCTGAACGCGGGCATCGCCTTCATCCACCAGGAACTGAACCTGATCAACGATCTGCCGGTGTTTGAAAACATGTTTATCGGCAGGGAGATCAAAAAGCGCGGCGGATTGATCGATCATAAAGAAGAACTTAAGCAGACCCGCGCCCTGTTTGAGAAAATGGAAATCGATATCGATCCCACGGCACTGGTTTCATCCCTGGATGCCAGCTACAAGCAGATTGTGGAAATCTCCCGGGCGCTGATGATGAAGGCGTCGGTGATCATCATGGATGAACCCACCACGTCCCTGACCGATCCGGAGATCGAGCGCGTTTTCGATATGCTCCGGATGCTGAAAAAGCAGCGGGTGGGCGTCATCTTTATTTCCCATAAGCTGCGGGAGGTCATGGAAATCTGTGACCGCTATGTGGTGCTGCGGGATGGGGTAGTGGTGTCCAGCGGCATGGTGCAGGATACTTCCATCCCCCAAATCGCCCATGATATGGTGGGCCACGACGTGCGCACAGAAGCGCTTGCCCAAAGCGGGCAAATTGGCCGGGAAGTGCTGCGCCTGGAGGACCTGACCCAGGAGCCCCATTACCGCCATATCGATTTGACGATTCACGCGGGCGAGGTGCTGGGCGTCACCGGCCTGCTGGGCGACGGCCGCAGCGAACTGTTCCGCACGGTGTTTGGCGACGGGGGAAAGTACCAGGGCCGTATTTATTGGGAGGGTCAGCCTGTGCAAATGACCTCCACCCGCCAGGCCCTTTCCTTGGGCATCGGCTATCTGCCCCGGAACCGGAAGGAAAACGCTATCATCAAGGATATGAACATCCTGGACAACGGCTCCATGGTGACGCTGGATAAAATCACCCGGTTCGGCCTGATCAGCCGGAAAAAACAATTGGAGAATTTTGACCGTCAGCGGAGAGACCTTAGGATCAAGATGGAAAGCCCCTTCGATCCCATCGGCAGCCTGTCAGGAGGCAATCAGCAGAAGGTGGTGCTGGCAAAATGGCTGTCCACCGATCCCAAGCTGCTGATCCTGGATAACCCCACCCAGGGGGTGGACGTGGGCGCGAAGGAAGAGATTTACGATATCATTCTGCAATTGGCCCGCCGGGGGGTGGCCGTGGCGGTGCTTTCCAACGAGGCCCAGGAAATCATCCGCGTTTGCGGCCGGGCTCTGGTGTTGTACCATGGGGATATACAGGCCGAGGTCAGCGGGGAAACCATGAACGAAAGCAATATCATGCGCCTGGCTACGGGCGGCTAAAAAGGGAGAGGAAAAAATGACAGAAAAAGCCAAACAGGAGAGCTTCTCCAAAAGGTTCGTCCAAAAATGGCAGGCCAATCCCCTGTATTCCACCGGCCTGGTGCTGATCCTGATGGTCATCGTGCAGACCATCGCCCTGGGCTTTGATTTTCCCGGCTTCGGGGATTGGTTTGGCAACTGGAGCAAAAACTGGATCAATATCCTGCGCAATAACGCGCCTGTGGGCGTGGTGGCCTTGGGCATGACCTTCGTCATCATTTCCGGCGGCATCGACCTGGCCGTGGGCTCCACCCTGGTGGCCGTGGGGGCCATCATGATGGTGCTGATCAACAGCAACGCCAACGGCCTGCTGACCGCTATCGGCGTTACCGGCGCGCCCGCTTTTATCATCGGCATTTTAGCCGCCCTGGCGGCGGGCTGCCTGATCGGCTCCATCAACGGCTTCCTCATTGCCCGAAGCCGGATCCCCGCTTTCATCGCCACGCTGGGCATGATGAAGATTTGCCGCAGCGTCACCCAGTATTTTATGCAGACGGCAGGCGTGAAGGTGCCCAAGGAATTTCGGGCCATCACCAACACCACCATTGGCGGCGAAATCATCCTGCCCATTATCTATTGGCTGGTGATCGCCGCGCTGCTGTACATCCTGGCCCGCAAAACGCCCTTCGGCAGGCATGTATATGCCATCGGCTCCAACGAGCGGGCGGCCCGGCTGTCCGGCATCAACGTGGAACGGGTCAAGACCCTGGTATATGTGCTCTCCGGCGCGCTGGTTTCCGTGGCGGCTGTCATCAATATTGCCCGCATCGGCAGCATGGACTACGCCAACGCGGGCAGCGGCTACGAAATGGACGCCATCGCCGCCGTGGTGGTGGGCGGTACCAGCATGAGCGGCGGCAAAGGGTCCATTGTGGGCACGGTGCTGGGCATGCTGATCATCGCCGTGATGAACAACCTGCTGAACCTGGTGGGCGTGCCCACCTTCCTGCGGGAAGCTTTCAAGGGCTTTATCGTGGTGGCGGCGGTGCTGCTGCAAAAGAAGGAAAGAACCTCGTAAACAGAGAACGCGATGCTTATTTGAGCCCAAACGCTGGGAAAGGAGGAAAACAGATGATTCGTGTTGGAATCGCGGGCTGCGGGAAAATCGCCCAGGTGCGGCACCTGCCGGAATACAAGGCGCACCCCGATGCGCAGATATTCGGTCTATTCGACCTGAATCGGGAGCGCGCCGGAAGCCTGGCCCGGGAATACGGGGCAAAGGTATATGACTCTTATGAAGCGATGCTGGCTGATCCGTCCATCGACGCCGTCAGCGTATGCGCCGCCAACGCCGCCCACGCGGATATGACGGTGGCCGCGCTGAATGCGGGCAAGCATGTGCTGTGCGAAAAACCCATGGCCACTACCCTTGCGGACTGCGAACGCATGGTGCGGACCGCTCGAGACAGTGGAAAAACCTTAATGATCGGGATGAACCAGCGTCTGGCCGCTGCTCACGTGAAAGCCCGGGAACTGATCGAAGCGGGGGCCATTGGCCGCGTGATCACCTTTACCGTGGCTTTCCGGCACTGCGGGCCGGAAACCTGGAGCGTGGATTCCGGCGCCAATACCTGGTTTTTCGATAAAAGCAAGGCCGCTATGGGCGTCATGGCCGATTTAGGCGTGCACAAAACCGATCTGATCCAGTTTCTTACCGGCCAGACCATCACCGAGGTCACTGCCTGCCTTTCCACCCTGGACAAAAAATACGCCGACGGCACGCCCATTTCCGTGGACGACAACGCCGCGTGCATTTACCGCCTGAGCGGCGGCGCGGTGGGCACCATGGCCGCTTCCTGGACGGATTATTGGGGCGAAGACAATTCCACCGTGCTGTACGGAACGGAGGGCGTGATGCGCATTTATGAAAACCCCGCCCACAGCATCGTATTGCAGAAGCGCGGCGCGGGGGAGGAATTCTTTGATTTGGACCCCATGCAAACCAACGACGCCCAGCATAAGTCCGGCGTGATCGATCTGTTCGTGAATCATTTAATGAACCCGAAAAAGCCCTGCATTTCCGGGGAAAGCGTGCTGACCGCCATGCGCGCCGTATTCGCCGCGGAGGAATCCTCCCGGACAGGCCGCGCCGTGCGAATCAATGAATCGGATCAATAACGGTTCAGGGCGTCATGCCGCCGTCCAGCACATAACCCGCCAGTTCCCCGCCGGGCAGGTAAATCAGCTTTAAGGAAAAGCAGTCCTGCCGGGTGCGGAGCAGGGGCAGAAACACCCGGTCCCCTTCCCAGAGGGGCAGGCTGTCCACCTGCTCGATAGGCACCCAGCGTAAAACCCCTTCCGGGCATTCCGGCAGGGCGCTTTCCTCCGTTTGGGCGGTGTACAGAAAGGTGAGCTCGTTGCCCCAATCGGGCAGAATAAAGGTAATGATCCCCCGCAGGCGCAGACCGGTCAACGTGAGGCCGGTCTCTTCTTTTGCCTCCCGGAGCACGCATTCCTCCGGGGATTCGTTTTCTTCCAGGTGGCCGCCGATGCCGATCCATTTGCCCTGGTTTTCGTCCTGGGCTTTTTTGACGCGGTGCAGCATCAAATAGCAGCCGTCCTTTTCGATGTAGCATAATGTGGTCAGGCGCATGAGGGTTCTCCAATCTTTGCTCTTTTGTGCTGCTTTCAAGGACGCTTTATGAATCGACGGTCTGGTTCTTTTTTGTTTTCAGATGGCGGATCAACAGCGCCGCGCCAGCGCAAAGAACCAGCAGCACGGACAGGGCCTGGCTCACCCGCACGCTGCCCCACATCAGGCTGTCGGTGCGCAGTCCCTCGATCACCGCCCGGCCCAAGCCGTACCAGACGAGGTAGCCTAAGAACAGATTGCCCCGGACCTTGACCCGCTTCCGATTCAGCCACAGGATCAGGAAACCGATGAAGTTCCACAGAGATTCATAAAAGAAAGTGGCCATATGCCATTCCCCGTCCGCGAAAACTGCCAGGGGAAAGAATTGCAGGGCGGGGTTTTCGATCAGTCCGCCGTAAGCTTCCTGGTTCACGTAGTTGCCCCACCGGCCAATGGCCTGGCCCAAGATCAGCACCGGGGCCACCATATCCGCCAGGGCCGCGAAGGAAACCTTTTTGACGCGGGAATAAAGCAGCGCGGCGATGGCCCCGCCGATGACGCCGCCGTAGATTGCCAATCCGCCCTCCCACAGATACAGGATGCGCACGGGATTGTCGGCGTACAGGGGCCATTGAAAGGCCACGTAATACAGCCGCGCCCCCACAACGGCGGCGGGAAGCACCCACAGGGCAAAATCAATGGCCGTATCCTTGGGAAGCCCCAGCCTTTCTTCCTGCCGGGAACACAAAAACACCCCCAAGGCCATGGCCCCGGCGATGAGCAAACCGTAAATGGGGATCACACCGAACAGCAGCCTCTGCATGCGCAGTCCTCCTTGCGGCCTTTTCTTCCATTTTTCCCCGGACCGCGTGTGGGTTATGCGGCTATTGTATCATCGGGAAGGCTGCTTGGCAATATAAAAAACGGGGCCTTCCGTTACGGAAAGCCCCGGTGGACAGGTTATTTCGCCGTTTCCCCATATTCCCGGCCGATCTTTTGCAGCCAGTCGATGATGGTCAAATGCTGGGGGCAGGCGGCCTCGCACGCGCCGCACTGTACGCACTGGGAGGCGTCGAAGCCTTTTTCGGCCAGCTCCTTGTAGCGCCACTGGAAATGCCCCATATTATCGAACATTTTCCCGCTGTTGTACGCCTGGAAAATATCGGGGATGTGCACGTTCTGGGGGCAGGGCTGGCAATACTGGCAGGCGGTGCATTTGACGGGCATGCGGGAGAGATATGCTTGCTTGAGTTCTTTGGCGAACCGCCGGTCATCGTCCGTCATGCCGCCTACGGTGAGCGTATCGAAAATGCGCAGGTTATCGTCCAACTGCTCCTGGCTGCTCATGCCGCTCAAAATGGTGGCTACCTCGGGATAATCGGCGATAAAGGCGAAGGCCCATTCCACGGCGCTGCGTTTGTGCGGATTGTTTTCCATCAGCTCCCGCACGTTCTTAGGCGGGGTGGCCAGCGCGCCGCCCCGCAGGGGCTCCATCACCACAATGGGAATGCCCATCCTGCCAGCTTCCCTGAGGCCGTCTTCCGTGGCCTGCTCCTGATCGTCCAGATAATTGAACTGGATCTGGGCCATGCCCCAGTTGTCGTAATCCCGCAGGAGGCGCAGGAACGCTTCCTTGCCGTCATGGAAGGAAAAGCCCGCCCGCTTGATGCGGCCGTCGCCCAGGGCTTCCTTCAAAAAATCCTTGTAATGGAACGCCTGCATTTTATCCAGCCGGTCGTTCCCCATGGCGTGGAGCAGATAAAAGTCCACATAGGGCACATCCAGCTTTTTCAGCTGCTCGTCCAGCAGGCGGTTCATATCCTTTTCTTCGTTCACCGCCCAGATGGGCAGCTTGGTGGTGAGGGTCACTTTTTCCCGGTAGCCGTCTTTCAGGGCCTTTCCCACCACGATCTCGCTTTCCCCGCCATGGTAGGGGTAAGCGGTGTCCACATAGGTGATGCCCCCGTCGATGCCCCGGCGGATCAGGGCGATGGCGGCTTCCTGGTCCACCACCCGCTGTTCGCCCTCTTGCTTGGTGGGCAGGCGCATGCAGCCGAAACCGAGCCGGGAAACGTCAAAGCCGTGTTTGCCAAAAGGTACGTATTGCATATTCTTCCTCCTTTTCGTCCGCCGCTTCCGCGGCATACGGGCGCCTGACCGGAGGGCGCGCTGATCGTATATTTAAATTATAATATAAAAACGCGCGTTTGTCCATGCGAATGAGCAAAACAAGAAAAAAATGGAAGCAAAATAATGGGAAATGTGGAAGAAAAGAGCACATCGCGGCCTGTCAAACGATTGACAAGGCCCGCGCCGGCATGTTAAAATTATACTGCATCCGGATGCCGGTATGCGAATTTTTCCGTAAAAAAATGGGAGAATCTTACGTGGGATGGGATAGAGAATGAAGAAAAAAGTTTTCGATTTTCACATCAGCAATTGGGTCAAAATGGCCATATTGCTGAATGTTTATGATATGGCAGCCGTTGCCTGCTCTTATTTTCTTGCCCTGTGGATTCGCTTTGACTGCGTTTTTTCCAGGATTCAGGAGGATTTGCTGGATCGTTTTGTGCAATATCTTTTGATCCATTTGGCAGTCAGCTTAGTTATTTTTTGGGCATTCAGGTTGTATCGGGCTATTTGGCGCTTTGCCAGCTATGTGGAATTATTCCGTGTGGTGGTTTCCTCTTTCGTTTCCAGCGCGGTGAACTTTATTCTGATGCATGCGCTGGTGGGCAATATGCCCATTTCCTACTATGTGTTCGGCCTGGTTTTGCAGACCTTTTTCATGGTCTCCATTCGGTTTGGCTACCGGTTTGTGAGGCTGCTGTACATGAAGCGGCATGTAGATAAGGAGGCCACCCGTGTGATGATCATCGGCGCTGGCAGCGCCGGGCAACTGCTGCTGCGCGATATGATCGAGGCCAGGGAAATCACCGCCCGCCCCGTTTGCCTGATCGATGACGACGAAAACACCTGGGGCCGGGAAATCGAAGGGGTGCCCATCGTGGGCGGCAGGGACAATATCCTGGCCAGTGTGGAAAAATATAAAATTGATAAAATTTTCCTGGCGATTCCCAGCGCCACCCCGGAACAGAAACGGGATATACTGAGTATATGCAGCGCTTCCGACTGCGAGCTGATGCAGCTGCCCGGGATCTATCAGCTGGCCAACGGTGAAGTGACTGTGGAATCCATGAAAAAAGTCTCCATCGAGGACCTGCTGGGCCGTCCCCCCATCAAGCCGGACCTGACGGAGGTGTTCGCTTTCCTGAATAACAAGGTGGTCATGGTCACGGGCGGCGGCGGCTCCATCGGCTCCGAATTGTGCCGCCAGATCGCCGCGCACCAGCCCAAGCGGCTGATCATCCTGGATATTTATGAGAACAGCGCCTACGCTATCCAATTGGAACTGAAGGAAAAATATCCGAACCTTGATTTGGTGGTGCTGATCGCTTCCGTGCGCGACAGCCGGAAGATGTTCGACGTGTTCAAGACCTACCGGCCCGAGGTGGTATATCACGCCGCCGCTCACAAGCACGTGCCCCTGATGGAAACCTCTCCCTGCGAGGCGATCAAGAACAACGCCATCGGCACCTATAAAACGGCTTATGCCGCCATGATCAACGGGTGCCGCCGGTTTGTGCTGATCAGCACGGACAAGGCGGTGAACCCCACCAATATCATGGGAGCCAGCAAGCGCCTGTGCGAAATGATCATTCAGAGCTTTGACGCCATGATCAAGGCGGGCGGGGCTTGCGACTTGCCTCAGCTGTTTACCCATGAGGGTGTGGAAAACGCGGATAGGGACGGCTCAGGCGTCATTTATCAAAATATCAGGACCGAATTCGTGGCCGTGCGCTTCGGCAATGTTTTGGGCAGCAACGGTTCGGTGGTTCCCATTTTCCGCAGGCAGATCGAAAAAGGCGGTCCGGTCACGGTGACCCACCCGGACATTATCCGATACTTTATGACTATTCCGGAGGCGGTCAGCCTGGTGCTGCTGGCGGGGACCAACGCAAAGGGCGGGGAAATCTTCGTGCTGGACATGGGCAGTCCGGTGAAAATCGACACCCTGGCCCGGAACCTGATCCGGCTGTCGGGCTTCGTGCCGGACGTGGATATCAAGATCGAATATAGCGGCCTGCGCCCCGGCGAAAAGCTGTATGAAGAAAAGCTGATGGCGGAGGAAGGCATACAGAAAACAGAAAATGACCTGATCTATATCGGCAAGCCCATTCCCTTCGATACGCATGAATTCCTGACGGCGCTGGAACAGCTCATGCTGTCCGCATATGCCAACAAGACTGATATCCGGGAGCGGGTGGAAAGCATCGTGTCCACCTACCACCCGGAGGACGCCGGAGTGACAGAGAAAATCGCCTGAAAGTTTTCCGAGGGGGAAGATACCAATGAAGAAAATCATGGCCGTATTTGGCACCAGGCCCGAAGCCATCAAGATGTGCCCCCTGGTGCTGGAACTGAAAAAAAGACCGTCGCTGGAAGTGACAGTATGCGTGACCGCGCAGCACCGCCAGATGCTGGATCAGGTGCTGGAGACCTTCGGCGTGGTGCCGGATTACGACCTGAACATCATGAAGCAGCGGCAGACCCTGTTCGACATCACCGTGGGCGTGCTGGAAGGCATGAAAAGCGTGCTGGAGGAAGTAAAGCCGGACGTGGTGCTGGTTCACGGCGACACCTCCACCTCCTTTGTCACGGCCCTGGCCTGCTTCTATCTGCAAATCCCGGTGGGCCACGTGGAAGCCGGGCTTCGGACGTATAACATTTACAGCCCGTATCCCGAGGAATTCAACCGGGAGGCCGTGGGCGTCATCGCCCAATACAATTTTGCTCCCACGCCCCAGGCCAAAGAAAACCTGCTGCGGGAGGGTAAAAAGCCGGAAACCATTTACGTGACCGGCAACACGGTGATCGACGCCATGCAGCACACCGTGAGAAAGGATTATTCCCATCCCGAGCTGGATTGGGTGGGAGATGGCAAGCTGATCTTTATTACGGCTCACCGCCGGGAAAATTTAGGCGAGCCCATGCGCCATATGTTCCGGGCCATCCGGCGGGTGCTGGACGAGCATCCCGAGTGCCGGGCGGTGTATCCCATCCACATGAATCCCGCCGTGCGGGAAGCCGCCGCCGCGGAGCTGGGCGGGTGCGACCGCATTCACATCATCGAGCCCGTGGAGGTGTTTGACTGCCACAATTTTGAGGCCAGGGCGTATCTGTGCCTGACGGATTCCGGCGGGATCCAGGAGGAATGCCCTTCCTACGGCGTGCCGGTGCTGGTCATGCGCGATACCACCGAACGGCCCGAGGGCGTGCGCGCGGGTACATTAAAGCTGGTGGGCACGGATGAGGAAACGATTTATCAGACCTTTAAGCTGCTGCTGGAAAGCAGGGAAGCTTACGAGAAAATGAGCGGCGCCTGCAACCCCTACGGCGACGGCCGCGCCTGCCAGCGCATCGCCGATATTCTGGAAAAAGGCAGCTTTGAACCCTGGGAAGCGGTTTAAACATTGATCAGAGCTTGGCGGCCTGCAAAAACGATTCAGAAAGGTTGGAACCCTTTATGAAGCATCCTGTTGATCTGAACGGAAAGACCATCCTGGTCACCGGTTCGCCCGGTTTTATCGGGGCGAATTTGGTGCTGCGTCTGCTGAAAGAAATGAACGGCGGCACGGTGATCAGCCTGGACAATATGAACGATTATTATGACCCCAAGCTGAAGGAATACCGCTTACGCCTGATCGAAAAAGCCGCGGAAAGCAGCAAGGTGAAGCATGCGTTCGTCAAGGGAAGCATCGCGGATAAGGCGTTAGTGGAGCGGGTATTCGAGGAGTATAAGCCGGCTGTGGTGGTGAACTTAGCGGCCCAAGCGGGGGTGCGCTATTCCATCGATCATCCGGACGTGTACATCGAAAGCAACCTGATCGGCTTCTACAACATCTTGGAAGCCTGCCGCCATCATCCCGTGGAACATTTGGTGTACGCTTCCAGCAGCAGCGTGTACGGCGGCAACAAAAAAGTGCCGTTCAGCACGGATGATAAAGTAGATAACCCCGTTTCCCTGTACGCCGCCACCAAGAAGAGCAACGAACTGCTGGCCCATAGCTATGCCAAGCTGTACAATATCCCCTGCACCGGCCTGCGCTTCTTTACAGTGTATGGCCCGGCGGGACGGCCCGATATGTTCTATTTCAGCGCCACCCAGAAGCTGGTGAAGGGCGAAACCATTTCTATCTTTAACTATGGCAACTGCAAGCGGGATTTCACCTATGTGGACGACATCGTGGAAGGCATTCTGCGGGTGATGCAAGGCGCGCCGGAAAAGAAAACCGGCGAGGACGGCCTGCCCCTGCCGCCCTACGCGGTGTACAACATCGGCGGCGGCACGCCGGAAAACCTGCTGGATTATATTCAGACCTTGCAGGAAGAACTGGTTTCCGCCGGGGTGCTGCCCCTTGATTACGACTTTGAGGCCCATAAAAAGCTGGTGCCCATGCAGCCCGGCGACGTGCCGGTGACCTACGCCGACAGCACAGGGCTGGAACAGGATTACGATTTCCGGCCCACCATCGGCATTCGGGAAGGGCTGCGGGCTTTCGCCCAGTGGTATAAGGAATATTATCAATAATACCTGGCCGGCATAAGGAAAAGCTCCCGGACATTTTCATCCGGGAGCTTGCTGTTTGGCGTGTTACAGCCGTTCCTTCTTCTCGATATCCAGGAAGTATTTGTAGGTATCCACGGTCAGTTCGCCGCAGGCGGCTTCGTCGCAGGCGATGATAGCGCCGTTGTGCATTTGCAGAGCGGAGCAGGTCCATTTCTGGCTCACGCCGCCCTCTACCGTGGCGGCCAGGGCGCGGGCTTTATTGTGGCCGTTGATGAGGATCAGCACTTCCTTGGAATCCGTCACGGTGCCCACGCCCACGGAAAGGGCCTGGCTGGGCACAGCTTCGGGATCGTTGCCGAAGAAGCGGCTGTTCACGATGCGGGTGTCCGTGGTCAGGTTCCGCACGCCCGTGCGGGAAGAAAGGCTGGTGAAGGGCTCGTTGAAAGCGATGTGGCCGTCCACGCCGATGCCGCCCATGAACAGGTCGATGCCGCCGTAGGAAGCGATCTTTTCCTCATAGCGGGCGCATTCCCCTTCGGGGTCGTCGGTCATGCCGTTGAGGATGTTGATATTCTCCGGCTTCATGTCAACCAGGTGGTTGAAGAAATTGTCGTGCATGAAGTACCAGTAGCTCTGATCGTGCTCATGGGGCAGGCCCAGGTACTCGTCCATGTTGAAGGTGACCACATTGGCGAAGGACAGCTCCCCGGCCTGGTTCATCCGCGCCAGTTCCCTGTACACGCCAATGGGGGAGGAGCCGGTAGGCAGACCCAGCACGAAAGGACGATCCTCCTTGTGCGTCTTGATCTTCCCGGCAATGTAGCGGGCGGCCCACAGACACATTTTCTGATAGTCTTCCTGAATCACTACGCGCATATGCTCCACTCTTTCCGCGGCTTTTCGCCGCATTTATTTTTGAATGGGATCAGAACAGGCCCAATACATTTCCGGTATCGGTATCCACGTCCACGCGCCGGTAAGCGGGATTGCTGCCCGTACCGGGCATCATGCTGATGGTGCCCGCCATGGGGCAGAGGAAGCGAGCACCGCCGTACTCCAAAATATCGCGCACGGGCAGCCGCCAGCCCTTGGGCACGCCCTTGAGCTTGGGATCGTGGCTCAAAGACAGGTGGGTTTTTACCATCATGGTGCAGTAATCGGCATACTTGGGATCGCTTTCAAACCGTTCCGCCTTTTCAATAGCCAGGGGCGACCAATCCACGCCGTCCGCGCCGTACACTTCTTTGGCGATCAGTTCCACCCGCTCCCGCAGGGGCGTGTCCAGTTCATACAGGGGTTTGAATACCGTTTCTTCCTCGCAGGCCTCGATCACGGCCTGGGCCAGTTCCCTGGCGCCTTCGCCGCCGTACTGCCAGTGCTCGCTGAGGGCGCACCGCACGCCGTGCTCGGCGCAGAGCTTGCGGATCAGGGCGATTTCCGCGTCCGTGTCCGTGTAGAATTTGTTGATGCACACCACGGGAGTGATGCCGGATTTCTTCACGTTCTTCACGTGATGGAACAGGTTTTCGCAGCCCTTTTCCAGCAATTCAAGATTCTCCTGGGTGTAGGCGTCGGGCAGGGGCCGTCCGGGAACCACCTCGGGGCCGCCGCCGTGCATTTTCAGCGCGCGGATGGTGGCCACCAGCACGGAGCAATCGGGCTTTAAGCCCGACAGCCTGCATTTCACGTTCCAGAATTTTTCAAAGCCGATGTCGGCGGCGAAGCCGGATTCGGTCACATGGTAATCAAAGAGTTTCAGGCCCACCCGGTCGCCGATCACCGAAGACTGACCGATGGCGATATTGGCGAAAGGCCCGGCGTGCACCAGGCAGGGCTGATGCTCCACCGTGTAGCAAAGGGTGGGGTTGATGGTGTTCCGCATCCAGGCGGTCATAGCGCCCGCCACTTCAAGATCTTCCGTGGTGACGGGATTGCCCTGCTTATCGTAGGCCAGCACAATTTTGCCGATGCGCTCCCGAAGGTCCTTCAAATCCTTTGCCACCGCTAAGATCGCCATCAGCTCGGAGGAAACGGCGATGTTGGCCTTGGTGGTCATGCGGTAGCCATCCATTTTGCCTTCGCCCAAGCCAATTTCCATCTTGCGCAGGGCCTGGCAGCAGAAATCCAGCACGAAGCTCCACTCCACGCGTTCCGGGTCGATGTCCAGGCGCTTGATGCCGATGGAGGCGAGCCGGTCGTCATCGTAATTGCGCTCGTGCTGCATGCGGGCGTTGAGCGCCGCCATGGCCAGATTGTGGGCGTTCATGATATCGTTGATATCACCCGTCAGACCCAAAGAAAACTCCGTCATGGGGATCAGCAGGGCGTTTCCGCCGCCCGCCGCCGAGCCCTTCACGTTCATGGTGGGGCCGCCGGAGGGCTGGCGCAGGCATCCGCCCACGTTTTTGCCAAGCTTCCCTAAGCCCTCGATCAGGCCTAAGGAGGTGGTGGACTTGCCTTCGCCCAAGGGCGTGGGGGTGATGGCGGTCACTTCGATGTATTTCCCGTCGGGCTTATTCTTGAGCCTTTTCATGATCTTGATGAAATCCAGCTTGGGCGTGCGGCCGTAAGGGATGATCTCGTCGGGTTCAAGCCCCATCTTTTCCCGGAATGCTTCCACGGACGGAAGGCTTTTTTCCGCGTCTTCGGCGATTTGCCAATCCTTGTAAATGGTTGGATCCAGCATACGTCTTTACCCCTTTACTTTATCAGCTTTCTCAGCAGTGGAATAGAAACCCCGCCCACGGCGTTGCCGGCGGTCATGACCAGCAGGCAGAGGGCCGCTTGCGCGCTCCATGCTTGTCCCACAGTAAAATAGTACATGTTCGCCACGCAGTGTTCAAACCCGCAGATGACGAAAACCGTGACTCCGAAGAAAATGGCCAAGTATTTTCCAAGCTCGTGGGGGATGGTTTTATACCCCTCCACGGCAATGTAAATCATGATGTTGCAGAAGATGGCGAGAATAAAAGCGCTGGGCAGCCCTTGCCCTAACTTCGTTTGGCAGATGGCGGCGGCTTTTTCCGTCAGCCCCGGACCTAAGCGGGTCTGCATTTCCAGGAAAGCGGTGATCAGCGCTCCGGCCAGGTTCCCCAGCCAGATGACCGGCAGTTTGAGGGCATAGGACCGGTCGCTATCGAAAGCGTAGCATACCTTTCCGGTGAATAGGGAAAAGCCGAACACGCAGACGGAAAACAGGCCCACAGTAAAAAACAGCGCCCCAAGGGTTTTTGATTCGCAGAGCAGGAATATGGTTCCCCCAATGGAAATGCTGATTCCGGCCAGGACGCCGCTCATAAATGTGCTCATCATGTGTTTCTATGCGGGAAGATTTTGCCGCATTCCTTTCCGTCATCTTTTGTTCTGTGCCGTCTTTATTATACCATAGGGTTGATTCTTTGTCCACATGATCGTTTTTTCAGACCGTCAAATCTGTTTTTTTCTTGAACCAGGGGAAAATGCTTCTGCTGGCCGGGACGCTGGAACCGGGCTCGATCTCCAGGATATGCCATCCCACGGCGTTGAATATGGTGGTATCACCGTACTGGACGCGGCGGGGCAGGCTGTGGCCGTAGCTTTGATGCACGTGTCCGTGCACCAGGTATTGGGGATGGTACTTGTCCATCAGCGGCAGGAAGCAGGCAAAGCCCCGGTGGGCGTTATCCGGCGCGTCGCCGTAGCCCTTGGGTGGGGAGTGGGTGATCACGATATCCGCGCCCCCGGCCTTGCGCAGCTTGCGGTCCAGCCGCTTGATGCGCTTTGCCATTTCTTCCTCCGTGTACTGGTAGGGCCCCGGATTGTACCGGACGCAGCCCCCCAGCCCCAAGATGCGCAGGCCCTTGACGGTGATCAATTCGTCGTCCAAGCATTCGCAGCCCTCGGGAGGAAATTTTTCATACCCTTTATCGTGGTTGCCGTGCACGTAATACAGGGGTTTATTGCCCATGGTAACCAGAAATTCCAGGTATTCCTGCTTCAAGTCGCCGCAGGAAAGGATCAGATCGATCCCGTCCAGCCTGCCCGGCTGGTAAAAATCCCATAGATAGGGGGCTTCCTCGTCCGCGACCAGCAGCAGCTTCATAGGGCGGCTTCCTCCGTTTTCGGCGGTATATTCTGGCGGTAGATGCCCAGCAGGCGCACCAGGTTCTGGGACCGTGGCAGCAGTTCGTCAAAGCCGGGGATGCTGCCTTCAATGTTATCGTTCAGCCAGTTCATGCGCATCAATTCTTCCGGGGTAAAAGCACGGGTGCCGTCGCTGATCACGTTGCCCTGCTGATCCACGATGGGGGTCAGGAAGGGGTCGATCTCCTCGTTCACGATGCCGTTTTTCAGGATGCGGGCCAGCAGCTTCACGCCCTCGGGCAGAGCGCCGTCCATTTCCACGTTGACCACGCCGGTGCTCAGGCCCCACCAGTCATTCACGGCGTGCTTGCTGTCCCGCAGGGCTTCCACACCGCCGTTGAGCAGGTTTTGCACCGTCTTTTCGTAATAGTTGCCCCAGTTCCAACGCGGCGCGGCCAAGGACTGCAATCCGCCCTCGGGCTTTACCATGTAGGTGCCAAGATCCCAGGCCAAGTAGGTGTTGCTGCCGTCCTCGTCCCGGTTGGAAATCACGGAAATGCCCTCGTTTTTGAATTCGAGGATGGGATTACCGGGCAAGCAGCTCCATTTCAGCTCGATTTTCGCCCGGGGATTGGTCATGCGCGCGCCCAAGGCAAAGGCGTTGATGGCGGCGGTGACGCCCATGATGGGATAGTTGGCAACGTAGCCGATGCGGTCGTCCCGAGCCATGGCCCCGGCGATAGCGCCGGTAATGAACTTGCCCTCGTAAATGCGGCAGTAATAGCTGCGCACGCCCGCGTAGGGCATGGACAGGGAGCAGTTGAACACGGCGATGTTCTTATGATTGGCGGCGGTCAGGCGGCAAGCGTCCATCAGGGTGGGGGTGGTGGCGAAAATCACGTTGGCCCCCTGGCTGACGGCTTTTTCGATCACCGCGTCGCGGTCATCCTCGCCGCATAGATGGGTGGTGACGCGAATGGCATCGCCGAATTTTTCCTCCAGCTGTTTCTGGCCCTGGGCATGAGCTGCCGCCCAGGCGCTTTTTTGGGGATCGAAATCGTAAATGAACGCGATGTTCAGCCGGGGAGCGCCCAAAATACGGTTCAGCAAGCCTTTTTCCTTTTCTTCCGGCTCGGTGCTCACAGACAGGGGTTCCCCCTCCGAAAGCAATCGGACATCGGGCCACAGGGCGCTGAGACTTTGGCGGATCTCGTCGCTGGTCATTTTTTTCAGCTCCGAGAAGGGATGCACCTGAATATATACCAGCAGCGCGTCGCCCGCCGTCAGGGGCAGCTTTTCCGCGTTCAACTGATCAAAAGCGGCGGAAAAGCGGCGGAAATCGCTGCTGAAAGC
The DNA here is from genome assembly GCA_017525805.1 of Clostridia bacterium. Next base: position 25,970 of record JAFXSH010000100.1, read on the forward strand.
GCGCCGGTCGTCCTCCGTCCATTCCTGATCGGGCTGGAAGCCCAAAGCGGCCTGCAAGCGGGCATAAGAGCCGGGCTGAGTGAAGGTGACCAGGTAGGTTTTGCTGACCTTGTAAAATTTCAGAAACTCGTAATAAAGCTGAATCTTCGGGTCATCCGACAGGGCGGGCACCATGCGGGTGACGATGCCGGGGATACTGGGCGAATCGTAGCTTTTCAGCACGCTCACCCGTTTGTGGCCTTCCTGCACGTAGAAATTGCCCAAGTATTCGATGCAGGCGATGGGGTCGGTGATGCCGCCCTCGTCCAAATGGGCTTCGCACAGAGTCACCCATTTGCTGCCAAATTCGGTATTATCATCCAGCAGGGGCATGAAATTGCCCGCGAAAGCGGCCTTGCGGCCATCGGTCCAGGTGCCGATGATGCGGTCAGCGGGGATATCCACCAGCCCTACCTTCACGGGATTGGTAAGGGCGGATTCATCAATGATATCGTTCAGCACCTGGGGATAGGGAGATACGCCCCTGGCGACGCAGGCGCTGTAATATTTTTTTGCTTTTTTCTGGGCTTCAGCATACTGTGATAGGGCTTCTGCTCTGCTCATATTTTCCTCCATAAGCGCGGGCGGCTGATATGGCTTTTTTGCCCGGCGCGACTGCATTATAGGAGAAAAAAGGGACGATGGCAATGCTTCTCCCGCGCTCTTTTCCACCGAAAAGGACAGGAAATGTAAATAATGGTACCGGATTGGTAATGAATCAGCTTCGTCAGGCGCTTTCCGTCATCTTTGCCAGTACCGTTTCCCGATCCGGCACGCTGGAAATGCCTCCGTGGGTTTGGGTGGACAGGCTGGCGGCGGTGCAGGCGAAGCGCACGATGCTTTCCAGTTCTTTTTCTGTCAGGCGGTTGGGCGCTTTTCCGCACTTTAGGAACTGGCTCATGGCGCTGCCGCCGAAAATATCCCCCGCGCCGGTGGTATCCACCACATGAATGCCGGAGGGACTGGCGACGGTAACGCTGGCGGAAGCGGTTTCGGCATGGCAGCCCTTGGGGCCTAAGGTGGCGTACACCAGGGAAACGCCGTATTCCCGGACCAGCTTCCGCGCCCCTTCCTCCGGGGCGAGGCCCCATAGCCATTGGATTTCTTCATCGCTGATCTTTACGATATCGGCCTGACGGAGGCTCCATTCCATGGCTTTCTTGGCGGCTTCCTCGCTGTTCCAAAGGGGCTTGCGCAGGTTGGGGTCCAGGCTGATAAGCAGGCTGTGGGCTTTTGCCAGCTCCACAGCCTTTCGGGTGGCGGAGGCGGCGGGCTCGTCGGTGAGGGACAGGGTGCCAAAATGAAACACCTTCGCCTCGGCAATCAGCGCTTCGTCCACTTCCTCAGGTTTTAGACAGGTATCGGCCCCGGGCTTGCGGGCAAAGCTGAAATCCCGGTTGCCGCTTTTGTCCAGGGAAACAAAGGCCAGGGTGGTGAATACGCTGGGATCGATCCGCACGCCCTGGGTGTCGATGCCCGCGTTTTTCAGGGTGTTCAGCAGCAGAGAGCCAAACATATCGCTTCCCACTTTGCCGATCATGGCGGTTTTGCAGCCGTATTTGTTCAGCGCCGCCAGAAAATTGCCCGGCGCGCCGCCGGGATTGGCGGCTAAGGTGGGGTAGCCCGCATCGTCGACGGACTTGGGGGCGAAATCGATCAACAGCTCACCCAGGGCTACAACGTCAAACATGGGGGAAACCTCCTTCGTCATGAGAGCATTTGTTTTTCTATTATCGCATATTCTCCAGGATGCGTCAATCAAGGAGATTGCAGGATCATCTTTCATCCGTAAGACGCTTGATTTCCGCTGACAGCGTCATGCCACGCACAGGCTTTGCCAAAAAACCGTCGAAACCCTCCCGCATGCAGAGCTGTTCGATTTCCGAACCAACGTTAGCCGTCAGGCACACGATTTTGCTTTCGCAGCACAGCCCGTTTTCCTGGTTTCTGATCTTATGCAGGCATTTGACGCCATCCATTCCGGGCATCTGGTGATCCATCAGAATGATGTCGTAACGGGTTTCCAACGTTTTTTGCAGCGCTTCTTCGCCGCTGGCCGCCGTATCTACCCGCGCTTTTGTTTCCCGAAGCAGCTTTTTCACCACCATCAGATTCATGGGCGTATCGTCCACGGCGAGAATTTTGAGGTTCGGAAAAAACAGAACGCTTGGTTTGTCCGGCGCATCGGGTCTTTCCGCCTTTTTCAGGTCCACCGTACCCACGGGGGTATCGTCCGCGACGGCTTGCGGAATCTCGATATGGAAGGTGGAGCCCTCGCCATAGGTGCTGGTGACGCGGACCGTGCCGCCCATCATATCCAATAGCTGCTTTACGATGGAAAGCCCCAGTCCTGTGCCCTCGATCGCGCGGTTCTTCTGTTCATCAAGGCGCAGAAACGCGGTAAACAGGTGGGGAATGTCCGCTTCCCGAATCCCGATACCCGTGTCGGCGACGTCATAGACCATCCGAAACGTTCCGGTTTCGTCCGTGCGGCCGCTGACGGTCAGCGTCACGGAGCCGGTTTTGGTGTATTTGATGGCATTGGTGATCACGTTGAGCAGAATTTGCTTGATCCGCGCCTCGTCGCCGTTCAGCATGGAGGGCAGCGCGGGTTCCACCTCAATTCGATAATCCAGTTCTTTTTCCTTTGCCCGAAGCCATGTCATGCCCACCACGTCGGACAGCATGCCGGTGGTTTTGTAGCTGCTGTTGGTCAGCTCCATGCGTCCGGTTTCCAGCCGGGACATATCCAGAATTTCATTGATCGTTTGCAGCAGGGTCCTGCTTGCGATTTCGATATTCTGCGCGTTTTCCCTTACCTCGGAGGGTATTTTTTCCCGCAGCGTCATTTCGTTCAAGCCGATAATGGCGTTCACCGGGGTGCGGATTTCATGGCTCATGCTGGAAAAGAACCGCTTCTGCGCCTGATTCAGCCATTCGATCTCCTTTTTCTGCTTCTGCACGATCCGGTTTTCCGCCCTGTATACCGAGGTGACGAAGGCAAAGAGCGAACAAATCAGCACGGTGACCAGCAGGATGGACAAAAACGATTCCACATGCTCGGCGGTCACGGTATGCCGCTCCAGCAACTCTGGATGGAGAACGGAGACAAGATAGCAAATGCCGCTCACGACGATGCACAATGCCAGGACCAGAACGCGTTCCCATTTCTGGGTCACCAGATACACATAGACCAGCGCGAAAGCAAATACGACGGGCGCGCCGCCGTACATCCCGCCGGAGGAAAAGAAGGTCAGGGGATACATGAGAAAGTAGAGCATACCGGAGACAGCCGATCCTGCCCGCATTTTCCCTGTCTGAAAGGTCAGGGCCACCGTCGCGCCAAAAAGCGCCGTGCCGATCAGCATGACCGCGATATGGAGGGTATTGCCCCCGGACAGGATGGTGTACACGGAAACCACCACAAATTCCGCCAGGGCGATGGCGGACAAAAGCTGGAACAGCCTGCTCTGCAGCGGGATGTCCGCATTCAGGATTTGTTTGATCCGCGCTTTCATCCGATCATCTCCCGAAGACCGTCAGCCAGCGCGGCGTAATCCGCAAGAAATGGCGTGTGGGCCGTCCGCAGCGTGGATTCGTCCCCTTCCTTCGCCGCCAGCTCCAGCCCGTACGCTTTTTCGGAAAGATCGGACGCGCCGATCATCCGGGACGTATTCTTGACGGAGTGCATAAGGATGCGATAATTGGCCCAGTCCCGCGCCTCGAAAAACCGCTGCATGCGGGTTTCGTTCGCATCATGCTCGTTCACATATTCCGCCAGCATCTCTCCATAGAAATCCATATCGTCCGCGCAGTATGCCAGCCCTTCCGTGCCGTCAATGCCCAGCGACTGCAAAGCATGGGTATCCAGCATGCTCACACCTCCCGCATCGCATAGTCTTTGTCTTCGTCCATGATGTCCAGCATGATATCGGCAAAGCGCGGGTCGAACTGGCTGCCTTTGCACTGTTCGATCTCCGCCCGAACCGCCGCCTGGGACAATTGCCTGCGGTAGCTGCGGTTGCTCGTCATGGCGTCATAGGTGTCCGCCACCGCTATGATCCGCGCCACCTCCGGGATATTTTCTCCCTTGAGCCCGTCGGGATAGCCTCGCCCGTCATAGCGCTCATGATGCCAGTGCGCGCCGATTTCCAGTTCAGGCAGGTCGGTGATTTTCGCCAGGATCTGCGCGCCGACAGCCGGATGAGTCTTGATTTCCGCAAACTCTTCCTCGGTCAGGCGGCTCGTTTTGTTGATGATCGCGTCCCGAATGCCGATCTTGCCCACGTCGTGCAGAAGGCCCATCATGTAGATTTTTTCCTGCTCCCGCTCGCTGAACCCAGCGCGCATGGCAATCTCCTTCGCGTACTGCGCCACCCGGGCGGAATGGCCGTGGGTATAGCGGTCCTTCGCGTCGACGGACGCCGCCAGCGCCTGAACGATCTGTAAATAGGCATGGGACAGCTTTTCTGTTTTTACCCGGATTTCATGCGACATGCTTTCATGCAGCCGGTTCAGCTCCATGATGTTGCGCACGCGCTTGAGCAGCACTTCCGCGGCAAAGGGCTTCCGCACGAAATCGGCGGCCCCGGCATGCAGCCCTTCGGTCTCCGTGCGAACGTCCCCGTCGCCTGTTAGAAAAACCACCGGCACGTTCCGGTAAGCAGGCGATGCTTTCAACTGCTTCAAAATATCGAAGCCGTTGATATCCGGCATATGCACATCCAGCAGAATGACATCGGGAATGTGTTCGCCGTCCAGAAAGGCAAAAGCGTCAGTGCCGGAGCTGAAATAACGGCCTTCAATGCCAGCCTTGTCGAATACGCGCTTTGCCACCTTGAGGCTCATTATTTCATCATCGACAACCATTACGCTGGTTTTTTCGTGGATCATGCTCAACCCTCATTTTGTATGAAATCTCGCGCACTGTCTGCAATCCCTGCACAGCTTTTCCTTTGTATCCCTTCACAGGTCCCATTATATACGAAGATCAATAGAAAGGCAATATTCCCGCATTTTGAACAGCCGGCGCTTTTTTTTCGCGGCTATGGAACAAACGGCGGATTTCATTCGTCTATATGAATGAGGTGAGGATGAAATGAGCACGATGCTTTCGATTTATCCCAAGGAAGACAGCCCCACCCTGCTGGCCATCGACGAAGACGAAAAGGTGGTTTATGTGGACGGCGAACCCTGCGAGCTGACCCAGCAGGAGTTTTCCCTGTTGCAGGAGCTGGCCCAGAATATCGACCGGCCCGTGTCCCGGGAAGAACTGCTGCGGGACGCCTGGGGATACGTATGCCCGGGAGAAACCCGCACGGTGGACGTGCATATCCAGCGGCTGCGGAAAAAATTAGGCTTTTTTTCCATCGAAACGGTGTACCGCCGGGGCTACAAGCTGCGGGCCCAGGAGGTCTATTGATCGTTTACTCCACGGAGCGTAGGTTGCTAACAGCCTAAAAGTCTGTTATGCTGTACCCGAAAGAGGTGATACTGATGGATCATTATGTAACGGGTACGACGATCAAGAGCCTGCGGGAAAAGCAGGGAATGACCCAGGCGGACTTGGCGGCGAAGCTGAACATTACGGACAAGGCCGTTTCCAAATGGGAGACGGGCCGGGGCTTTCCCGACCTGTCCCTGCTGGAACCGCTGGCAAAAGCGCTGCGCGTTTCGGTGCCGGAGCTTTTGTCCGGCCAGGTGATCGTGAACGGCAACCGGGCCAGCAACCTGCTGCGCTCCCGGCTGTACGTGTGCCCCGTGTGCGGCAACGTGATGTTTGCCAAGGGCGACAGCGTGATTTCCTGCTGCGGCATCGCCCTGCCCCCGCTGGAAGCGGAGGAGCCGGACGATGCGCACCGGGCCATGGTGGAAAAGGTGGAGAACGAATACTTTGTTTCCGTTCCCCACGATATGACCAAGGAGCATTTTATTTCCTTTATCGCCTATGTGATCATGGACCGGTTTGAAATGAAAGCCCTGTATCCCGAAGGAAACGCGGAGGCGCGCTTCTTCCCCCGCAGCCGGAACGGGAAGCTGTACTTTTACTGCAACAGGCACGGGCTGTTCTGCCAAAAGATGTGACACGAAAAAAGCCTGCGGGGTGATGAAAACCCGCAGGTTTTTTCCTTATGGCTTTCTCGGCGGAGAGATCAACCTCGTTACGCCTCGGGCCGCAGTACGGTGCCCATATCGTCTCCATCCAGGACTTTGAGGATGCTTTCCGGCTCGAACAGGCCGAATACCCGCACGATGGGCACCCTGTTTTCGGCGCACAGGGCGAAGGCGGCGGCGTCCATCACCTTGAGGCGCAGTTCCTGGGCCTTTTCATACGTGATTTCCCGGATGAGGGTGGCGGTGGGGTCCTGCTTGGGATCGGCGGTATATACGCCGTCGATGTTTTTGGCCAGCAGGATGGCGTCCGCGCCCACTTCCACGGCCCGCAGCACCACAGCGGTGTCGGTGGAGAAGAAGGGATTGCCGCTGCCGCCCGCGAAGAGGGTCACATACCCCTGCTCCATGTATGCCCGGGCCTTTTCAGCGTTGAACACCTCGCACACCCGGGGCATTTCAATGGCGCTCAGCACCACGGCTTTGCCGCCCGCCCGCTGCACGGCGTCCCGCATGGCCAAACAGTTGATCACCGTGCCAAGCATGCCCATTTGGTCGGCGGTCACCCTGTCCATCTGGCCGCCGCTGCGGCCCCGCCAGATATTGCCCGCGCCGATGACCACGCCCAATTGGGTCTTTTCCGCAATCTTTACCAGCACTTTCGCCACGTGATCGATGATGCCGTGATCGAACAGCCGCCCGTTTTCCCCTAACATTTCGCCGCTGAGCTTGAGCAGTACGCGCTTGTATTCCAGTTTCATGGGTATTCCCTCCTTATCCGCATAAAAAAGGGGCGGCAGGAGCCGTCCCTTGATTGAAGCGAAATTACTTCTTGGTCATTTCGGCGATTTCAGCCGCCAGGTTGGATTCTTTCTTTTCGATGCCCTCGCCGCGCTCATAGCGGGTAAAACGGCGAATGGAGATCTTTTCGCCGGAAGCCAGGGTAGCTTCCTGCACGCGGGTGGCGATGGTGATGTCGGGATTCTTGACGAAGGGCTGTTCCATCAGGCAGTTTTCATCGTAATACTTCTTGATGCGGCCTTCCACCATGCGGTCCACGATCTTTTCGGGCTTGCCTTCGTTCAGAGCCTGGGCGCGCAGGATTTCCTTTTCACGGTCCAGAGCTTCCTGGGGCACGTCTTCCTTATTGATGTACAGGGGATTGGAAGCGGCGATCTGCAGGGCGATGTCATGGCACAGTTCCTTGAAGGTGTCGGTCTTGGCCACGAAGTCGGTTTCGCAGTTGACTTCCACCAGCACGCCGATTTTGCCGCCCATGTGGATGTAGCTTTCCACGGCGCCTTCGGCGGCCACGCGGCCGGCCTTCTTGGCGGCGGCGGCCAGGCCCTTTTCGCGCAGATAGGCAACGGCTTCGTCCATATTGCCGTTCTTTTCAACCAGCGCCTTTTTGCAGTCCATCATACCGGCCTGGGTGCGTTCACGCAGTTCCTTAACCATTGCGGCAGTAATTTCAGCCATGGGAATGACCTCCTTAAAATCTATCTGTCAAAAATCGAAAGAATTATTCAGCGTCAGCGGCGGCTTCCACGGCTTCGGGTTCGCTCTGCTCGCCCTGTTTGCCTTCCAGCACGGCATCAGCCAGCTTGCCGGCGATCAGCTTGACAGCGCGGATGGCGTCGTCGTTGCCGGGGATCACATAGTCCACTTCGTCGGGGTCGCAGTTGGTGTCCACGATGGCCACGATCGGAATGCCTAAGGTGCGGGCTTCGGCGATGGCGATGTGTTCTTTGCGGGGGTCAACCACGAACAGCGCGCCGGGCAGCTTCTTCATTTCGCGGATACCGCCTAAGTTGGCTTCCAACTTTTCCCGTTCATGCTGCAGCTTGATGACTTCTTTCTTGGGCAGCACGTCGAACTGGCCGCTCTGCTCCATCTTGTCGATGGCGTTCAGGCGTTCCACGCGGGTGCGGATGGTGCGGAAGTTGGTGAGCATGCCGCCCAGCCAGCGGTTGTTCACATAGTACATGTTGCAGCGCTTGGCTTCGCTTTCGATGCTTTCCTGGGCCTGCTTCTTGGTGCCCACGAACAGGATGGTCTTGCCTTCCATGGCCAGATTGCGAACGAACATGTAGGCTTCGTCGATCTTGCGGACGGTCTTCTGCAGGTCGATGATGTAGATGCCATTGCGTTCGGTGAAGATGTAGGGGGCCATTTTGGGGTTCCAGCGCCGGGTCTGATGGCCGAAGTGTACGCCGGCTTCCAGCAGGTGCTTCATAGAGATGACTGCCATTGGGGTTTCCTCCTCATTTTTGTTGTATCCTCTGCGGGTTTCATCTTCGCTTGCCACCGGTTTCCCGGCACAGGCAAACAAATCCGCCCGCATGCGTGATCCAGAAAATTATAGCACAGGGAGAAAAGGTTGGCAAGCGCTTTTTTTGTTTTTTTTCGATATTTCCGCGGAGTTTTCAAATCTGTGTTCCTATGTTATAATTGGAAAGAAATGAGACGCGGAGGGATGAACATGGCATACAGCGAAGCGGATTTGATCATTCGCGGGGCGACGATGATCGACGGCACGGGACGGCCAGGATTCCGGGGAGATATTGCCGTGGCGGACGGAAAAATCCTGGCGGCAGGGGATTGCTCTGGCTTACGGGGGCGGGAAGAAATCAAGGCGGACGGGCTGGCCTGCGCGCCGGGGTTCATCGACGCCCACGCCCATTCGGATACCATGTTCGTCAAGGACTCAAGCGGCGCGTCCAAGCTGTACCAGGGCATCACCACCGAAGTCTCCGGCAACTGCGGGGCCAGTCCCTTTCCCAAGCCGGAAGGGAACAAAAACCCCTGGCGCTGTGCTTCCTACGCCGATTTCCTGCGGGCGTTCGATGAGCGGGGCGCATGCATGGCGGTAAACCAGGCGATGCTCGCGGGTCACGGCAGCCTACGGGAAAGCTTGGTGGGGGAAAGCGCCCGGCCCGCGTCCCCAAAGGAAATGGAACGCATGAAGGATCAGCTGCGGCGTGATCTGGAAGCCGGGGCCCTGGGCATGTCCCTCGGGCTGGAATACGCGCCAGGCTGCTTCGCCGGTCAGGAAGAATTGAACGCTTTAGGCGCTGTTGTTCAGGAAGCGGGCGGGATCGTCACCTGCCATATGCGCAGCGAGGGCCTGCGCGTCTTCGATGCCATCGACGAACTGGCCCAGGTGGGCCGCGCTTCCGGCGTCCACGTGCACATTTCCCATATCAAGCTGGATCATTACAGCGTCCACGGCCAGGCCCCGGCGGTGTGGGAAAAAATCGAACAATTGCGGCATGAGGGCGTCCATATCACGGCGGACGTGTACCCCTTTACCGCCTCCGCCACCACCCTGACCATCCGCTGCCCCCGGTGGAGCATGGACGGCGGGGAAGAAGCCCTGCTGGGGTTCCTTAAGGGAGACAGGCGGCAAGAGGTGGTGGAAGGCATCCGCAGCCACTACTTTAACGCCCAGCGGGCGGAAACCTGCCTGTTCAGCGATGGCGGCGGATTATGGCCTGAAATTGTAGGCAAGACTTTGCGTTTTGTGGCGGAAGAGATACTGCATACCTCCGATTACGCGGAAGCGGCGGCGGTGGTGCTGGAGCGCACCAGGGCGCGGGCGCGGGGCGTGTTTTTCGTCATGAGCGAGGAAGACATGCTGTATTTCCTGTCCAAAGATATTTGCATCGGCTCGGACGGCTATGCCCTGCCCGACGATCCGGAGAAGGTGGGCTCCCTTCCCCATCCCCGCTCTTACGGAGCCGTTGCGGAGTTTCTTCGTTTGGCGCGGGAAAAGCATATTTGTCCCTTGGAAGAAGCCGTGCGCCGGGTCACGTCCAAACCGGCGGAGACCTTCGGACTCACGGGCCGGGGCCGCATCGCCCCCGGCATGGCCGCCGACCTTACGGTGTTCGATCCTTCTGTGATCGCGCCCAGGGCCACTTATTTGAACCCCATTCAAACGGCTCAGGGGGTGCGGTGGGTGATCGTGGGCGGCAAAATCGCCCTGCGGGAGGGCAGGCAGACCGAGGAGAGGGCAGGACGGTTTTTGCGGAGAAGATAAGCTTGAATATGCTGAATATGTCGAAAAAAAATCCGTAAAAAATTTGATTTCATGAAAACATTCCGTGAAAATCCGTTGAAATGCGGATGAAAATTTGATATAATATAGGCAAGCGGCAGATCATTCTTGAATCTGCCGGATGATTCAATCAATCATGAAACGAGGAACGGCTGATCGGATGAAAATTTGAACGCAAACGGACAAAGATGTCGGTTTATACCTTGCGTAACCTGTGCCCGGTGGATTCATTTTTTACAAAGAGAAGCATGGGGTTCTTTTTTCTTTGTGTCAAGGAGGATTTTTGGATGAGCGAACAATTTGATAGTATGTCGGTGATCGAACTGAGGCAGAAAGCCAAAGAAATGGGCGTGAAATTGGGCGCCGGTATCAATAAACAAGGGATCGTCGCCAAATTGAAGGAAGCGGCGGAGCAGATGGGCGAAAGCGCGCGGCAGGAAGAGCAGCAGTCCCTTCCCATCGCGGAAGCGCCTGCCCGGCCCATCCGAAACGCCGCCATCATTACCGACGACGAGGAAGTGGACGAGGATGATATCCCGGTGCTGACGCCCAATCCAGCGTTTCAGGCCGCGCCCCGTTCCGCGCCCAGGACCGCCAATCCTGTACCTACAGGCGCCGCCGCGCCCAGCGGTTCCTCTTTGAGCACCATTTCCGCCAAGGCCCCCGCCTTTACCATGGAGGGTTCCCGGGCGTGGCACAATCCCCGGGCGTATCAGGGCGCGAATACGTATCAGCGCACCCAGCCCGCCCAGAGCTGGAACGCCCGTCCCGCCCAGCAGCCCCCCGCTGATCAGCGAAGCTACAGCGGACGGCCCGCGCCCCAGCAGCACATGGAGAGCCGCGCGCCCCAGCCCCGTCCCGTTCAGCAGCCGTCCTATGTGAACCGTTTCGGTCCGGAGACGGCCATGCAGGAAATGGAACAGCGTCCCGCCGAATACCGCGGCTATGGGTCGCCCGTGCAGCAGCAGGATTACGCGCCCCGGGAAAACAGCGCTGGCCCGGCCAATTACGGTTACAGCCAGCCCGCGTCTTATCCGCGCCGGGAGAGCGGCATGGGTATCGCGGACATTCTGGCCGCGGGGGAGTGCGGCGACGGCGAGGGCGTTTTGGAGATCCATCCCGAGGGGTACGGTTTCCTGCGCACCAATCATTATTTGCCCGGCAAGCAGGACGTGTATATTTCTAACGCCCAGATCCGCCGCTTCAACCTGCGCACCGGCGATTATGTGGCGGGCAAGACCCGTCCCCAGCGGGAGGCGGACCGTTACAGCGCCATGCTCTACATTACCGAAGTGAACGGTTCTGTTCCCGAGGAAATGCCTGCCCGGCCCCGCTTTGAGGATTTGACGCCCATTTATCCCAAACGGCGCATCTCCCTGACCGGGAAAAAGGAAAGCGACCCCACGCTGCGGCTGATGGACGTGCTGTGCCCCATTGGTTTTGGCCAGCGGGCTATGCTGCTGTGCGGCCCCAAGGTCAACCGGCTGGAGCTGCTCAAAAAGTTAGGCGCGGCCATCAACAGGAACCACAGCAAGGCGCAGATGATGATGCTGCTGGTGGATGAGAGGCCCGAGGAAGTAACGGATATCAAGGAAGCCGTGAAGGGCGAAGTGATTTACGCCACCTTTGACGAGCCCGCCGAAAACCAGGTGCGGGTGACGGAAATGGTCATGGAACGGGCCATGCGCATGGTGGAGCAGAAGAAAGACGTGATCATCTTAGCCGACAGCCTCACCCGTCTGGCCCGGGCAAGCAACGCCATCGCTCCCCAGACGGCCCGCACCATGGGCGGCGGCCTGGCCGCCGGGGCCCTGAACAAGCCCAAGCGCTTCTTTGGCGCGGCCCGCAACACCCGGGAGGCGGGCAGCCTCACCATCATCGCCACCATGATGTGCGATACCAGCAACGAATTGGATCAGGCCATTCTGCGGGAATTCCGGGGCAACAGCAACATGCGCTGCACCCTCGTTCAAGGCAAGGGCGGCGCACCCATGATCCAGACAGCGGAATGCGGCACCATTCACGATGAATGGCTGCAGCCCGAGGAGGAAAGAAAGCTGGCGGAACGCCTGCGCGCGGAGACTGCCGGTATGCAGCCGGAAGAAGCCATGGAAAAGCTGCTGGCCGAAATAGCGGCATACGAAACCAACGAAGCATGGATCGCGGCGGAAGCCGGAGAGACCAAATCGGAAAATGAATGAATAAAGAAGGGGCTTCCGGAACGCCGGGAGCCCTTTTTGAAAGGAAAAAGATGCGCATCGTGATCGAAAAGGCGACCCGGCGGCTGACGGTGGAGAGCGATAGGGGAGAAACGCTTTTTACCTGCTCTATCGCTTTGGGAAGCTGCCCCATGGGCCCCAAGGAACGGGAGGGGGACGGCAAAACTCCTGAAGGGGTCTATTTCGTGTGCCTGAAAAAACGGGGGAAATACGGCCCCTCCCTGGGAGTGAGCTATCCCAACGAGGAGGACGCACGGCGAATGGGCGCGGCCGAGGAATTGCTTTCCTGCATCCGGGAAAGAGCGGCCCAAAAAGAAAGGCCACCCTGGGGCACGGCCCTGGGCGGAGAAATCTATATTCATGGCGGCGGAACGGAAGGAGATTGGACGGCGGGCTGCGTCGCCCTGAACGACGGCGACGCGGAAACGCTGTATGATTTGGTTCCTCTTGGAACAGAGATACTTATTCACAAATAAATCATTCCGCCCGGTAAATGGCGATGGTCAGCGCCCCGTCCTGGCTGGAGGCGTCGATGCGCAGGGGGAAGGGATAATCGTTGCGGAAGCGGAAGTTCAGCTCGGAATTGCCCACAGCGGCGTCCACGCCGATGGGCAGGTAGCTGGCCCCGTTGTCCCCGTGGGCCCGGCGCTGGAGCACCGTCAGCCCCGGCAATTGCAGCACCACGTTGTACAGGGTGCTGGACACCTGGCAGGTGCCGCCGCCATAGCCCTGCTGCAACTGGCCGTCCACCAGCACACCGGCGGGCATATAGCCGCTGCTGGCCTTGTAAGGCCCCATATCCCGGTTGAAATTCAGGTTCCCGGCGGGGGGCAGCGGAAAGGCGCACAGCTTTTGGCAGGCCACGGCGATGTTGGTCATCCGGTTCAGGTTGGATTCGTCCGTGGTGATCTTATAAAAGGAGGTGTAGGACGCGATCGGCGCGTCGGTGCCCGCCTCCTCCGGCACTTCGTATACGTTCAGCATTTCGCCCAGCAGCCGGGAATCGATATAGCCGTACTGCCGGTGATAGATCACTTTCCCATAGCCGTTTTCAAAACCGATAAAGGAAACCCGGGCGCCTTTATGCAGGGTGATCAGGGTTTCGCCGCCGCCGGGCAAAGTGGTGACGGGCGCGTCCTCAGCCTCCACCGCCGCCAGAAAATGATTGAAGTCCACGCCATAGGGCGGCGTGGAAATCTTGTCCAGCACCTTGGTATCCTCTAAGCACACCCGGCGGACATAACCGGTCAGCTTGCCCTCCTGATAGGAAACCAGGGCGAAGGTGGGGTTCAGCGCCAGCACGGATATGCGCCGGGATTTGGGGATGACGCCGATCTGGGTAATGCCCTCGGTGCCGTCCCAATCAGCGTATACCTTGGAATCCACCCGGGTGCGGGCGGTATAAAGCGCGGGGGAGGCGTCCTCCGCCCGGCCCGGAAAGGCGGACCAGAGCAAAACAAGCGCCAGAGCCAGCGCCAGGAAGCGTTTCATAGAATGTTAAATCTCCTTGTAAATGGCGACAAACAGCGCCAAATCATGGGTGGACGCGTCGATGCGGATGGGGAAATCGTAATCATTGCGGAAAATGAAGTTCTGGGTATCGGTGCCGGAAGCCGCGTCCATGCCGTGGGGCAGGTAGGAGGCGGCGTTATCGCCGTGGGGATTGCGGCGCAGCACGGTAATGCCGGGAAGCTGCATCAGGGCGTCCCACAGGGTGGAACTCACCTGGCAGCTGCCGCCGCCGTAACCCATTTTGGTTTCGCCGTCCACCAGCACCGGAGCCAGGCGATAGCCGTTTTCGGCGCTGAAAGGAGATACCATGTTATTGAAATTCATGGTTTGTCCCGGTTGAAGCACCACGCTGATGTACTTGCAGCACACGCCTAAGTTCACGATCCGGTCCGGGTTGTCATTGTAAAAAGAATTGAACACGGAAATGGGCTGGCTGCCGTCCGCTGTTTCGATGTCGGCGGCCACGGGCAGGATCTCCGCCAAATCGTTGGTGTTGATATAGCCGTATACCCGCTTGTGGATTACCACGGCCCAGCCGTCCTCAAATCCCTCGATGGCGATCCGCGCCCCGGCGGTCAGCAGGGACAGAGTATCGCTTTCAGCGGTTTTATCGGCCTTGACTTCCACGTCCCGGTCGATCACCGCGTAATAGGGCATGGATACGATGGGATAATCCGGCGTATGCACGGGATCGGGATTGCTCGTCACATCGATGCGGTGGCGCATCACGTAGCCCACGCCGCTGCCCGCCTTGATGGCCACCCAGCCGGGATAAACGTCGAGGATCTGGATTTTGTTCCCGGCATTCATGGTTTTGATCACCTTGCCGGTCTCGGAATCCATTCTGTCGTAAACGTTGGTATAGCTGTTGGGATAGCGGCGGGTGATGATGCCTTCATACAGCACGCTGCTTTTCTTTTCAGCCGCCTGGGCGGCGGGAACGGACAGGACGCACAGGATCAGCATAAGGGGCAGCAAAAACCGGAATTTCACCTTGAATGACCTCCAACCTTTTTCCATGGTAACTGCCAACCGCGCTTTTTGTCGGTTGCCTCACCATTATAGCATGTTTTTGACCGTTGGCAAATCCTTGAAAAGAATTTTTTACATTCCGTTCACGGTCCCCGGTTGTCCGGCGCTGCCGTATGTGATAGAATCATGACGGAAAAAGGATCGAAGGGAGAAAGCCATGCCGACTTTTACCGTTGAGGAGCTTACGTTGGCCCAGATCCGCGCCCTTTACTTTGGACGGATGCGGGAGGATTTTCCCCCGGCCGAGATCAAGCCCCTGAGCGCCATCGAACGGGCGCTGACCCGGGGCGAATACGTTTGCTACGGCGCCATGGACGGGGAGGATATTTTATCCTACGCCTTTTTTATCAGGCTGCGGGAAGGTGAAAAGGAATATGCCCTGTTTGATTATTTTGCGGTGAAAAAAGAAGCGCGCTGCATGGGGGTGGGCAGCGCGTTCCTGCAAACGATGATCGCGGGTTCCCTGAAAAACATGGCGGCGGTGCTGCTGGAGGTGGACGACCCCGACTGCGCGTGGGACGAGGAAGAAAGGAACATCCGAAATCGCCGCCTGCGCTTTTATCTGCGGAACGGCCTCAGGGATACCTCCGTCACAGCCGTGGTGTACGGCGTGCAGTTCCGCATCCTGGCCCTGCCGGTGGGCACCTGCCCATCGCTCGACGACACCCGGCACATGTACGCCGATTTGTACCGCGCCGTCATGCCCCCAAAGATTTTCGCAAGCAAGGTGCTGATCCACGGGACACGGTGATAATGAAAAAAGGCAGGACGGAAATTCATCCGTCCCGCCATTTTTTATAGCGATCCAATTCGGGCTGCACGATTTTCAGCGCCGTGCCCACCACGGCCACCTCGTCGGCGATGCCCGTTACGGGGATATCGTCCGGCATCAGGTAGTATTTTTTCACCAGATACAGAATGGCGCCCACCATGATCAGCAGCATCTTGCGGGGTACCCAAAAGCCCGCCCTTCCCCAGCATTTCACTTCGGATACCATCAGGGCCAGATCGGGGTAAAATTTCCCGATGGCGGGCACCTGGCGCAGTTTGATGTCCAACGCCAGCAGCAGCTCGCTCATCCGGGCCGGACTGCTGATATACTTCGCGGCTTCTTCCGCGGCGCGGATCAAAATCTGGAATACCGGCATGATCTTACCGTCCTCCGCACGCCTTATATGATTGACCAAATACAACAAACAGGGCTTTCCATATTCTTACGGAAACGCCTGTTTGCTGTGCTGTTCAGCATATTTTTATTCATCTTTATTGTACATCAAATCGGGAGCTTTTTGTATATTCCGGCAAGAGAAAAACAAGGGAAATACAATTTTGCGTGAAAGACGGTTATTGGATTTCATCCGGCGTCAGGACGGCCAGAAAAATCCCTTCGTAGGCGTCCTGCTCGCCGCCCTCGAAGAGGCAGGCGATATTTCCATCCGGCAGCAGGGTCAAATCGCTGTATGCGGCGGGGCCGGAGTGGATCACCGTGCCCGCGCTCCAGGTTTCGCCGCCGTCCGTGCTTTTGCGCACGGTCAGGCGCTGGCGTTCCTTGCTGTCGGCGGCGTTGCAGAAGTACAGCGTATTTCCAACGGCCAAGGCGGTTCCCTGGCAAACGGGGTCCGGCAATTGGGAATCCAGGCGCAGATTCTGCCAGGAGATACCCTCGTCCGCGGACCAGGCGGCGGCACGCGCCCCTTTGCCGTGATAGCTGCGCATATTGATATACAGCCGCCCGTCCGGCAGTTGGGCCAGGGAGCATTCGTTGGTGTTTTCGCCCACGTCGCCGCCCACGCGCCAGGTCATTCCGTGATCATCGGAATAAACCGTGTGGGAAATATAAGGCCCAGAGCCGCCCTCTGGCTTTTTTACCGCGTGATTGCAGGGAATGATCAGCCGTCCGCTTTTCAGCTGCGCGCCGTGGCAGGGCCCCATGGCGTACCAGGTCCAATCCTTGGGCTTTACCTGATCCGTCAGGTCAATCAGCTCGCTCCAGGTGCTGCCGCCGTCCCGGCTGCTGGCGCAGACTACCGTGCGGCCCGCCCCTTCCCACAGGATTTTTACTTCGCCGTCTTCCTTTAGATTTCCGTTCATCAGCAGCCAAAGCACGCCTGTGTCCCGATCGTAAACGGGGACGGGATTGTTCAGGGTATTTTTGCCGAACTGCGCCACGGGGAAGAGGGGGCCGAAGCTCGCCCCGCCGTCGTCGCTGATTCGTGCCACGATGTCGATGGAGCCGTTGTCGCCCATGTTTTCCAGCCGTCCCTCAGCAAAAGCGATGACCCGGCCAGTGTCAAGGGTGATCATCGCGGGAATGCGGTAGCCGTGATACGGGCCCTCTCCGGTGCGGTAGAGGCATTGAAGCTCCATAGCGTTTCCTTCCTTCATAATGCAAGGACCGCGGCAGAATCTGTGCCGCGGCCTCAAAAAGACCTATGGGTCAGCCCAAATCCACGATGATGGGCAGGATCATGGGATTGCGCTTGATCTTTTCGTAAATATACCGGTGCAGTTCGTCCTTGATGCGGTTCTTGATGCTGGGCCAGTCGCTGCCCTCGATGCGGCCATAGGAGGCGATGATGCTTCGCACCACTTCCCGGGTGCATTCGATGATATCCTCGTTTTCCCGCACGTACACGAAGCCGCGGGAAATCACGTCCGGCCCGGAAACCAGCACGCCGTTGGTGCGGTCGAAAGCCATGGCCACGATGATCAGGCCGTCCTGGGAGAGATGCTTGCGGTCCCTAAGCACCACGTTGCCCACGTCGCCGATGCCCAGGCCGTCCACCAGCACTTCGCCGGTGGGCACCGTACCGGCGATGGCCAAGCTGTCCTGGCTCATTTCGATCACCTGACCGGCGGCGGGCAGCACGATGTTCTTGCGGTCCATGCCCATGGCTTCGGCCAGTTCCGCGTGCTGCCACAGCATGCGGTATTCGCCGTGCACGGGAATGAAATACTTGGGCCGGGTCAGGGCGTGCATCAGCTTGATTTCTTCCTGGCAGGCGTGGCCGGAAACGTGCACCTCGGCCATGGCCTCGTAAATCACTTCGGCGCCGCAGCGATAAAGCTGATTGATGACCCGGGAAACGAATTTTTCGTTGCCGGGAATGGGCGTTGCAGAAATGATCACCTTGTCGCTGGGCTTGATCTGGAGCTTGCGATGTTCAGAGAAAGCCATGCGGGTCAGGCCGCTCATGGGTTCGCCTTGGCTGCCGGTGGTGAGAATCAGCAGCTCGTCGTCCCGGTAATTGTCCAGATCGTCCACTTCCAAATAGTATTCGTCGGGGATCACCAATTCGCCAAGCTGCATGGCTACCCGGCTGACGGAAATCATGCTGCGGCCCACGAAGCATACCTTGCGGCCGAAGCGGATGCCGCTGTCGATCACCTGCTGCAGGCGGTTGATGTTGCTGGCGAACATGGCCACGATCACCCGGCCCTGGGCGTTGCGGAACTGATTGATGAAGGTTTCGCCGATCTTGCGTTCACTCATGGTATAGCCGGGCCGTTCGATATTGGTGCTTTCGCACAGCAGGGCCAGCACCCCGGCGTCCCCCGCCATGGCCAGAGAGCTGATATCGGTCACTTCTTTATCAACGGGGGTAAAGTCGATCTTAAAGTCGCCGGAATGCACGATCACCCCGGCTGGGCATTTGATGATCAAGGCGCAGGCCCCGGGGATGGAATGGCTCACCTTGATAAATTTTACGGTAAACTGGCCGATGGTCACTTCGTCCCGCGGCACGATAGGGTTCATTTGGATATCGTTTACCCGGTGTTCCCGCAGCTTCAGGTCGATCAGCGCCAATGTCAGCCTCGTGCCCCATATGGGGGCTGGCACTTGCTGCAGCACGTAGGGTGTGGCGCCGATATGGTCCTCATGACCGTGGGTGAACACATAGCCGCGCACCCGGTTTTTGTTGGCGGCCAGGTAGGAAGCGTCCGGTATTACCAGATCGATGCCCAGCATATCGTCGTTGGGGAAAATGGAGCCGCAGTCCACCACCAGGATATCATCTTCATATTCAATGGCGGTCATGTTTTTGCCGATTTCATCGACGCCGCCCAGCGGTATAATCCGCACTTTGGGAAATTGGGACATAAAATCCTCCTTCCTTTTTCCATGCCCGGTATAAGCTTTTTATCAAAAACGCTTTCAGCGAACGGATTCTGACTTGAATCGGGGGAGACAGGATCATACAGAAAGAATCTACCACCAATCTTAACTTATTATAACACATTGCGGACGAAATTACCAGTGTGATTTATTTCATAAATACTGCCTATGTTTCTGTGCGAATATGAATAAAATGCACAAAAGACGGCTTTTATCAGGCCGTTTTTTCCATCCCGAAAAATTTTGCTTGCGAGGTTCGGCCCGGCTGTAAAAATTCGCGCCGGGGTTGCTATGGGGGTGTCTCGCGTGATATAATAAAAGATGGTGTTGTGTGCCTATGCAGGACGCGGCGCCAATCGATATCAAGGAGAAAAAGCATGCTGGAATTTATAAAGAAAGCCCTGGGCCTGGGCAACGACGCCCAGCTCAAGCCTTTGCTCAAGATTGCCGACCAGATCGACGCTTTAGAGCCCCAGATGGAAAAGCTGACCGACGCGCAGCTGGCCGCGAAAACGGAAGAATTCAAAACCCGCTACAAGGGCGGGGAAAAACTGGACCATATGCTGCCCGAAGCCTTCGCCGTGGTGCGGGAGGGCGCAAAGCGCACCTTGGGCATGCGCCCCTTTCGGGTGCAGATGATCGGCGGCATCGTGCTGCATCAGGGCCGCATCGCCGAAATGAAAACCGGTGAAGGAAAGACCCTCACCGCTACCCTGCCCGCGTACCTCAACGCCATCGCGGGGGAGGGTGTGCATATCGTTACCGTGAACGACTACCTGGCCTCCTTCCAGGGGGAGGAAATGGGCAAGCTGTACCGCTTCCTGGGCCTGTCCGTTGGCATCATCGTGCACGATCTGGACAATGCCCAGCGCAAGGAAGCCTACGCCGCCGATATCACCTATGGCACCAACAATGAAATGGGCTTTGACTATCTGCGCGACAATATGGTGCTGTATGAAAAGGACATGGTGCAGCGGGGACACGCCTTCGCCATCGTGGACGAGGTGGACTCCATCCTCATCGACGAGGCACGCACCCCCCTGATTATTTCCGGCCAGGGCGAAAAAGCCACCGATATGTACGATCGGGCGGATAGGTTCGTTTCCCGCCTGAAAGCCGAAGAAGATTATCACGTGGAGGAAAAGGACAAGGCCGTCACCTTCACCGAGGAAGGCACCCGCAAAGCCGAATCCGCTTTCAACATCGAAAACCTGTCCGATCCCGAAAACAACGACCTGAACCATTATTTGATCCAGGCTTTAAAGGCCAACGCCATCATGAAGCGGGACGTGGATTACGTGGTCCAGAACGGCGAAGTGGTGATCGTGGACGAGTTCACGGGCCGTTTGATGGTGGGCCGCCGGTTTTCGGACGGCCTGCACCAGGCCATCGAGGCCAAGGAACACGTGAAGGTGGAACGGGAAAGCAAGACCCTCGCCACCATCACCTTCCAGAATTACTTCCGTATGTACAAAAAACTGTCCGGCATGACCGGTACGGCCAAGACCGAAGAAACGGAATTCCAGGGCATTTATAACCTGGACGTGGTGCAGGTGCCCACCAACAAGCCCATGATCCGCCAGGACATGAACGACGTGATCTACCGTTCCAAGAAGGGCAAATACAAGGCCGTGGTGGACGAGATCATCAAGCGCCACGAAACGGGCCAGCCCATCCTGGTGGGTACGGTGAGCGTCGAGGTCAGCGAACTTTTGAGCCATATGCTGGACATGCGGGGTATCCAGCATGAAGTGCTGAACGCCAAGCAGCACGCCCGCGAAGCTTCCATCGTAGCCCAGGCGGGCCACTATGGGGCCGTCACCATCGCCACCAACATGGCGGGCCGCGGCACGGACATCCTGCTGGGCGGCAACCCGGACTTTATGGCCCGGCGTACCATGCGGCAGGAGGAAGTGCCCGAAGACATCATCGAAGCGGCCACCGGCTTCAATGAAAACGTCAGCGAAGAAATCTTAGAAGCCCGGAAGCATTACCAGGAATTGAAAGCGGAATACAAAAAGACCACCGACGTGGAGCACGATAAGGTGGTAGCCGTGGGCGGCCTGCACATCATCGGCACCGAGCGCCATGAAAGCCGCCGTATCGACAACCAGCTCCGCGGCCGCGCGGGCCGCCAGGGCGACCCCGGCTCCAGCCAGTTCTTCATCGCCCTGGAGGACGATTTGATGCGCCTCTTCGGCGGCGAACGCATCCAGCCCCTGATCGAAAAATTGGGCATGGACGAGGATACCCCCTTAGAAGCGGGCATGCTCACCAAGCAGATCGAAAACGCCCAGAAACGGGTGGAAAGCCGGAACTATGAGATCCGTAAGCACGTGCTGCAATACGACGACGTGATGAACCAGCAGCGCGGCGTGATCTACGGCCAGCGCCATCAGGTGCTCCGGGGCGAGGACATGCAGGGCGTAGTCGCCACCATGCGCGACGCCCTCATCGACGAAGCCTGCACCCGGTTCTTAGCGGGCGAAAAGAACAGCGAATGGGATTTGAACGGCTTAAAGGATTATCTGGAACGGCTGTGCGTGCCTCACGGGTACATCGACGCCAACAAGGATTCCTTCGCGGGCTTCAAGAAGGAAGACGCCGCCGGGTTCCTGAAAAAAGCCGCCGTCCGGTTCTATGAGGAGCGGGAGCAGGAACTCACGGGCCTTGGCATCGATATGCGCAAGCTGGAACGCAATGTGCTTTTGCGCGCTGTGGACATGCGCTGGATGGATCATATCGACGCTATGGATCAGCTGCGGGACGGCATCGGCCTGCGTGCCTACGCCCAGCGCGACCCCGTGAACGAATACAAGCTGGAAAGCTACGATATGTTTGAGGAAATGGTGCACCTGATCCGGGAGGATACCGTGCGCTACCTCTATCAGATTCGCATTGAAAAAGCGCCGGAACGCCAGGCCACCGCCAAAGTGACCGGCACCAACCAGTCCGCCGAGGGAGGCGCGCCCGTGCAGCGTCAGGCGGCGCGGCTGAACGCAAGGCTCAACAACCGGCCTACGGTCAACAACGGCCCCGTCCAGCAGCCCGTGAAGGTAGGCAAGAAAGTGGGCCGCAACGATCCCTGTCCCTGCGGCAGCGGCAAGAAGTATAAGAACTGCTGCGGACGGAACCAGGGCGTGAGCGAGGAATGAGTTTTTCTGGGGGAACCATTCTTTGTTGCCAAAGAATGGTTCCCCCAAACCCTCTCCAAGAAAGCAATAAAAAGGAGGAATCCGTATGAAACGTTTGTACTGTGTATTGGTTGCCCTGTGCTTCCTATGCTGCGCCGCAGTTCCGGGCATGGCGGAAGCGTATGGGGAAGACTGGACGCTGTTTGAAAGCCGCTTCGGGTTTACCCTGTGGTATCCGGAGGATCAATTGGACTTATGGACCGACGATTGGCTGGAGGAAACGGCGGAATGCTTCTGCCCCTGGGACGATGAATCCGGCGTAGCGGAATTGGTGTGCCGGGGCAGCCGCTATTCCGCCATGATGTGGGACGATTATACCCGGATCAGCGACGATGATCTGGACGCCGATTTTGGCCTGCCCTTTGAAGTGACGGCTTACACCGACGGGGAAACCATCGCGGAACAGTGGATTGTGTCCGCGCCGGACGCCGATTACGTGTTCATCATCGAATACGAAGCGGGCGATTATCAGGGCTGGGCCCCCCTGTTCCACGCCGTGCTGGAAACCCTGGAATTCCCGGACCAGCCCGCTGAAAACGCCGATTTCCGCGTAGACTTTTACCAGGGCGGCGCGGCGGGCATGCAGTTCACCGACTTGGCGGTGGATGAGGACGCGGACCCCTTCGTGCTCGTCCCCCTGCGGGAAATGCAGGATTTTGCGCTGGAATACCTGGATTGGGATTTCGATACCATGACGCCCACCGTCGAAATGACGCTGTATGCCGCCGCGTACCTTGCACCCGGCAACAACCTGCGCGTTTCCTGTTATTTTGAGGACTTTATGCCCAACCTGCGCGTGCGCTACACCGACGCGGAGGGGGAAGACCAATGCTTCTATCTGCTCCAGAGCGGCCGGGACGGCTCTCTGATGCTGCTTACCGAGAGCGAGCTTTGAAAGAATCCTGCTTTCCTTTGTGACGGTTGCCACAACGGAGCTTGGAGTATTAACGCTAACCCACCATAGTAAACTCCACTCTCCACACTCCAAACTCCACACTTTATGAAAAGGAGAGATGAACCATGATTTTAGAATTAGACCAATATACCCAGCGGGTGGACGCCCTGCGCGGCCAGCTCAAGGAAGTGGGCGAAGGGCTGCACATGGACGACATGGATCGGGAATTGCAGGAACTGCGGGAAGAAATGAACGCCGACGGCTTCTGGGATAATCTGGAACGCTCCACCCACGTGAACCGCCGCATCGCCAACCTGGAGGGCAAAATCAAGCATTACAATTCCCTGGTGTCCGGCTGCGACGACGTGGAAACCATGATGGAGCTGGCGCAGGAGGAAGACGACGCTTCCATGGTGGAGGAAGCCGGGGCGGAAATCGAGCGCCTGGAAAAGGAAACGGAAGCCTTGGCCCTGGAGACCCTCATGCGGGGCCATTATGATGATAACGACGCCGTGCTCTCTCTCCACGCGGGCGCTGGCGGCACCGAGGCCCAGGACTGGACCAGCATGCTCTACCGCATGTATACAAGATACTGCGAGCGCATGGGCTTTACCGTCAAATTATTGGATTTGCTGGACGGGGACGAGGCGGGCATCAAGTCCGTCACCTTTGAAGTGTCCGGCGACCACGCTTACGGCTACCTGCGCGGGGAAAAGGGCGTGCATCGGCTGGTGCGCATTTCGCCCTTCGACGCCAACGCCCGGCGGCACACCTCCTTCGCCTCCCTGGACGTGGCCCCCATGCTGGAAGAGGATGACAGCGAAATCGAAATCGATATGAAGTACGTCCGGGTGGACACCTACCACTCCTCCGGCGCGGGCGGCCAGAACGTGAACAAGACCTCCTCCGCCGTGCGCATGACCTACGTGAAGGACGACGTGACCATCGTGGTTTCCTGTCAGACCGAGCGCGACCAGGTGCAGAACCGCGCCACCTGTATCAAGATGCTGAAGGCCAAGCTGCTGGAGCTCCGCGAGCGCGCCAAGGAGCAGGAAATGGCCGACATCAAGGGCGAAATGAAGAAGATCGAATGGGGCAGCCAGATCCGCTCCTACGTCTTCCAGCCCTATACCATGGTCAAAGATCACCGCACCGGCTACGAATCCGGCAACATTGACGATGTGATGGACGGCAACCTGGAAGGGTTCACCACGGCGTATTTGAAGATGCAGTAAGGGACGGGGGAGATTTTGCGAGAAACCTTTCTTTTCGGAAAAAGAAAGGTTTCTCGCGCTCTTTCAAAGAAAACCGCCTCGGGATGTTCCTTGATCGTATGCTTGTTTGTTGATTCCCCGTGGGGATGAGGTGTGGATTTGCTGAAAAGAAGCCTGTTTTTTTGTTTGGGGCTGGTGGGGTTTATTTCCTTGCTCTGCTCCATTGCCGCGTCCAGCGTCACCAATGAAAACCTGATGCAGCAGGGCTTTCTTGGGTACAGCCAGACGGCGCATTTGAACGTTCCTGCCAGCCGGTACGGGGATTACGCCAAGGCCGTCGCCCAATACCTGGATGGGAAAACGGCGGCTGTGCAGGTAACGAATCCCGAATCCGGGCAGGTGGAAAACGCTTTTTCCGAAAAGGAAAACGCTCATCTTTCCGACGTGCGGGGCGTCGTGAACGTGCTCAAAATCATCCGTTGGGTCGGGGGCGGGCTGGTGATCGGATTGCTGGCCCTGCTGTATTTCAGGCACAAAGCCCAGCCCGCGCAATTCTTATCCGACGCTGTGCGGGGCTTCGCCCTTTCTGCCCTGTTCCTGCTGTTCATTGCCACTGTTTTGGCAATTTGGGGCACGGTGAATTTTGACGGCTTGTTCGTCACCTTCCATAAGCTGATTTTTACAAATAATTTGTGGCTGCTCAATCCCAACATCGATCTGTTGATGGCCCTCATGCCCCTGGATTTCTTCATCTGGTACGCCGGGGAAATGCTGAAAAGCATGCTGCCCGTGCTGGGCATGATGCTGCTGGTCATCTTCGCATGGCTGAGAATCGGCAAAACACAAAAGGAAACAGAAACGATATGACGTATTTTGAAAGCTGCCAACAGCAATTGCCCGAGCTGCAAAAAAAGGATCACATCCGCATTTTGGCCGTCGAATCCAGCTGCGACGAAACCGCCGCGGCGGTGATCGAGGACGGGCGGAAGATCCTGTCCAACGCCGTGTTCACCCAAATCGACCTGCATGCCCTCTACGGCGGGGTGGTGCCGGAAATCGCCAGCCGGGCCCACGTGGAAAAGGTCGATCTCATGGTGGATCAGGCGCTGAAAGACGCGGGAATGGAATTAAAAGACGTGGACGCCATCGCCGTCACCTACGGCCCCGGCCTGGTGGGGGCGCTGCTCATCGGCGTTTCCTGCGCTAAGGCCCTGGCTTTTGCCACGGATAAGCCCCTGGTGCCGGTCAACCACATCGAGGGCCACATCTGCGCCAATTTCTTAACGCACCCGGACTTGGAACCGCCCTTTGCCTGTCTGGTGGTCAGCGGCGGGCACAGCCATTTATTCTCGGTGGAGGATTACGGCGTGTTCCGTATCATTGGCCAGACCCAGGACGACGCGGCGGGAGAAGCCTTTGACAAAGCCGCCCGGGTGCTGAATATCCCCTATCCCGGCGGACCCCTGCTGGATAAGCTGGCCGAAACCGGCGATCCCCACGCCCTGAAACTGCCCCGGCCCAAGACCGAGGGCCGCTACGATTATTCCTTCTCCGGCCTGAAAACGGCTTTCATCAACGCGGTCCATAACGCCCGGCAGAAGGGCGAAGCCCTGAACGACGCCGATTTGGCCGCCTCCTTCCGGGCCGCCGTGGTCTCCTTCCTGGTGGACAAGGCCATGCTGGCGGCGGAAGAACTGAACCTCACCAAAATGGCCCTGGCCGGGGGCGTATCCGCCAACAGCCTGCTGCGCCGTGAAATGGAAGCCGCCTGTGCAAGGCGCGGCATTCAATTGTACATGCCCCGCCTGAACCTGTGCGGCGACAACGCCGCTATGATCGGTTCCGCCGCCTATTATCACCTGATGCGGGGCGAAATCGCCGATCTGACCCTGAACGCGAAGCCAGCCTTGAGATTGTGATATTTCTGGGGGAAACCGCTCTTTGTGGGACAAAGAGCGGTTTCCCCCAGACCCCTTTCCGCGAAAACCTTCCTTGAAGTCCCAAAGGAGGAATATTTCATGACATCCGCGACACGTATGCCATTACGTCACCTGTTGAAACGTTTTCTTCCTTACTACGGAAAATATAAAAAGGAAATCGCCCTGGACTTATTCTGCGCCCTTATGACCACGGGCTGCGAAATCGTGTTCCCTCAGATCGTGCGCATGATCACCAACCAGGCGGTGGCGGACTATACCCAAATCACCACCTCCTGGGTGCTCACCTTGGGCGGGGTGTATTTGCTGCTCCGCGTCATTGACACGGCGGCCAACCATTTCATGCAGTATTGGGGCCATGTCACCGGAGCCAAGCTGGAAACGGACATGCGCACCGACCTTTTTAACCATTTGCAGCAATTGTCCTTTTCCTATTACAACGAAACCAAGGTGGGCCAGATCATGGCCCGTATCACCAGCGACCTATTCGACGTGACGGAGTTTTCCCACCACTGCCCGGAAGAATTTCTCATTGCCGGGGTGAAAATCACCGCCTCCTTCATCATCCTCTGCGGCATGAACATGTGGCTGACGCTGATGGTGTTCCTGCTTTTGCCCTTTATGCTCATCGGCACCCGGTATTTCCGCCAGAAAATGCGCATGGCTTTCAAGGACGCCCGGCATCAGGTGGGCGAAATCAACGCCCAGGTGGAAGACAGTTTATTGGGCGTGCGGGTGGTGAAATCCTTCGCCAACGAGGATTTGGAGATCGAAAAGTTCGGTCACGGCAACGAAAAATTCTACGGCTTCAAGAAGATGCAGTACCGCTACATGGCGGGCTTCAACACCGTCACCCGCCTGTTCGAGGGCACCATGTACATTTTAGTGGTAGTAGCGGGCGCGCTGTTCTTAAAGGACGGCAAGCTGGCGGTTGGCGACTACACCGCCTTCCTGCTCTATATTTCCACCCTGCTTACTTCCATCCGCCGCATCGTGGACTTTTCCGAACAGTTTGAGTGCGGCATGACCGGTATCGAGCGCTTCTGCGAAATCATGGACGCGCCGGTGGAAATCAAGGATAAGCCCGGCGCGGTGCCCATCGGCGACGTGAAGGGCGAGGTGCGCTTTGAAAAAGTGGGCTTTCATTACGCCGACGACGTGAGCCACGAGGTGCTGGGCAGCGTGGATATGCTGGTGCGCGCCGGGCAGAACGTGGCCCTGGTGGGGCCCAGCGGCGCGGGCAAGACCACCCTTTGCAACCTGATTCCCCGGTTTTACGACGTGACCAGCGGCCGCATCCTCATCGATGGAAAGGATATCCAGGGCCTCACCCTTAAATCCCTGCGCAACGCCATCGGCATGGTGCAGCAGGAGGTCTATCTCTTCTCCGGCACTGTGCGGGAAAACATCTCCTACGGCAAGCCGGGGGCTACGGAGGAAGAAATCATTTTGGCCGCCAAGCGGGCCGGAGCCCACGAGTTCGTGGAAAAGCTGCCGGATGGGTACGATACCTACATCGGCGAGCGGGGCGTGAAGCTCTCCGGCGGTCAAAAGCAGCGGCTTGCCATTGCCCGGGTGTTTTTGAAAAACCCGCCCATTCTGATCCTCGACGAGGCCACCAGCGCCCTGGATAACGAAAACGAATTGCTGGTGCAGCGCTCCCTGGAGGAGCTGGCCAATGGCCGCACCACCTTCACCATCGCCCACTGCCTGACTACCATCCGCAACGCGGACGTGATTTGGGTGCTGACGGAAAAGGGTATCGAGGAAACCGGCACCCACGACGAGCTGATGAAAAAGAAAGGCATTTATTATTCCCTGTACAGCATGTACAGCGGAAAAGCCGCGTCATAAAAAAACAAAATAAATAATCGGCAAGCCCAATTGTTGATCAGGAAACGATTGTATTTTACTTGTTTTTCCTGTTTTGACCGACTGAAAACGATTGTATTTTTATTGATATTCCTGTAAAATACTTTCATTCCAAAAGCGTTCCGGCAGGGAAAGCGCTTGGATAATCTTGCAGGAAAAGAGGTTTGCGGAAACATGAAGAAACTGATCGCTCTTGGGTTGGCGCTTGCTATGCTGACCATATCCTTCGGCGCGCTGGCCGACGAATATTTGGTGTTTTCCACCGGCGGCACCACGGGTACCTATTACGCCTTCGGCGGCGAAATCGCGGCCCTGCTTACCAGCAAAATCGATGGCCTGGAGGTTACGGCTCAGGCTTCCGGCGGTTCCAAGGCGAACATTCTGGCTATCACCCAGGGCGAAGCCGAACTGGGCTGGACCCAGAACGACGTAATGAGCTACGCCTATCAGGGCACCGACGACTTCGGCGGCCAGGAGGTGGAAACCTTCGCCGCCATCGGCGCCATTTATCCCGAAGTGGTGCATTTGGTTGTGGCCAAGGACAGCGGCATCACCAAGGTTGAAGATTTGAAAGGCAAGAACGTGGGCGTTGGCGCGGTAGGCTCCGGCGTGTACTTCAACGCCATTCAGATCCTGGAAATCGCTGGCCTGACCCTGAGCGACATTACCCCCCATTATCTTTCCTTCGCCGAATCCGCCGAATCCTTCCAGAACCGTCAGGTGGAAGCGTTCTTCGTGGTATCCGCTTTCCCCAATGCTTCTATCGTTGACGTGGCCCTCAAGCGCCCGATCACCCTGCTGACCTTTGAAGGGGAGCAAATGGAAGCCCTCCAGAGCAAGTATTCCTACTATGTCACCGATGTGATCCCCGCCGGTACTTATGAGGGCGTGGACGTGGATGTAGCGGTGCCCGCCATTACCGCCGTGCTGGTGGCGTCCAATGAACTGGACGAAGAATTGGTTTACCAGATTACCAAGGTCCTGTTCGAGAATAAGGACGAACTGACCAACGCCAAAAAGAGCTACATCAGCCCCGAAAGCGCCGTCAAGGGCGTGCCCACCTCCGAAAGCGACGCTTTGGCTGGCGTGACCGGCGGCACCTTCCATCCCGGCGCGGTGAAGTATTACAAGGAAATCGGTATCATGCAGTAAGGTTTCTGCCCTGTCATGATTTTGCGCGGGCCAGGGTATCCCTGGCCCGATTTTCTGCATAAGGGGGTATTTTATGTCGGAGCAGCCTGAACGCGAGCATGATATTGCAGTCGCGGCCCAGGAGGAAGTGGACGCGATCATGCAAAAGTATGACCGGGAAAGTGCTTTCCGTACCCTGACGGGCTATCGGGGCGTGATCCTCAGCGTCATTTTGATCCTGTTTTCCCTGCTGCAATTGTATTCCACCTGGCGCATCATCCCTTCCACCCATATGCGGCCTATCCATTTGGGCATCGTGCTGATGCTGGCCTACCTGCTCTATCCCGCCAGGCGCAAGTCCCGGAAGGACAAATTGCCCTGGTACGATGTGGCGCTGGCCTTGCTGTCCATTTCGGTCTATTTGTATCAGGTGATTTACTTTGATCAGATCGCCATGCAGTTCGGCTATACGGATTTCCAGCTCTATTTGGGTCTGGTGGGGATCATTCTGCTGCTGGAAGCCTGCCGCCGGGTGGTGGGCCTGCCCATCGTGATCATTTCCCTTTGCTTTGTGACGGTGGGCCTGTTCGGGCGCAGCATGCCGGGCTTCCTGGCAAACCGGGGCTTTACCTGGAAGCAGCTGGTGCAGTACCTGTTTTATACCCAGGAGGGCGTTTTCGGCACGCCGGTAGGCGCGTCCTCCACGTTCATTTTCCTGTTCATCCTCTTTGGTTCTTTCCTGGAAAAAACGGGCGTGGGCGAATTCTTCATCGACCTGTCCAACGCCATCTGCGGCCATCAGCGGGGCGGCCCGGCCAAGGTGGCGGTCATTACCTCCGCCTTTGAAGGCACGGTGTCCGGTTCCTCCGTGGCGAATACGGTGGGCTCCGGCTCCTTCACCATCCCCATGATGAAGCGCTTGGGCTATAAGCCGGAATTTGCCGCGGCAGTGGAAGCGGCGGCCTCCACCGGCGGCCAGATCATGCCCCCGGTCATGGGCGCGGCGGCGTTCCTGATGGCGGAGTCCATCGGCCTGCCCTACGGCGTGATCGTGAAGGCGGCTATCATTCCCGCCCTGCTGTACTTTGTGGGCATTTATATCATCACCGACCTGGAAGCCCGGAAGCAGGGGCTGGTGGGCATGGACAAGGATAAGATGCCCAAGCTGGCCAAGGTCATGTTGGAACGGGGCTTCCTGATGCTGCCGCTCATTGCCATCATCGCCATTCTCGCCATGGGCTTCACCCCCACCATGGCGGCGCTCATCGGCATCGTCACCGCCATTGTGGGTTCTTACCTGCGCACCGTGGCGGAACTGGTCTGCGTGCTGGTGCGGGGGAAAAAAGCTTACGGCATGATCGCCAATGGGGAAGGCGTGCCTAAAGAAACCTCCTTCGGCAAGGCGCTGCTCACCGCCGTGAAAAAGACCCAGGGCCTCCACGGCATGGATTACCTGAAAGCCTTAGAGGGCGGCGCGCGTTCCATCATCGGCGTGGCGCTAGCCTGCGGCACGGCGGGCATCATCGCGGGCATGATCACCAAAACGGGCATCGGCCTGAAAATGGGCACGGGGCTTTCGGCTATCGCCAGCGGCAATTTGCTGCTGCTTCTCCTGTTTACCATGCTGGCTTCTATCCTGCTGGGCATGGGCGTGCCCACCACAGCCAATTATCTGATCACCTCCACCATCATGGCCCCCATCGTTTATAAGGCGCTCACCGCCAGCCTGCCGGAGATTTACGGTGCGCTGACCGCCATCAACGCGGGCTATGCCCTGCTCCCCGCGCACCTGTTCACCTTCTATTTTGGCATTATCGCGGATATCACGCCGCCCGTGGCCTTAGCGGCCATGGCGGGGGCGGCCATCGCCAAATCCGATCCCCTGAAAACGGGCTTAGAGGCTTCCAAGCTGGCCATTGCCGCCTTCCTGGTGCCGTACCTGTTCGTATTGAGTCCCCAAATGCTGATGCTCAACGCCCACTGGTACGAGGTGGTGCAAATCATCATCACATCCCTGGTTGGTATGTTCGGCATCGGCATGGGCTTGGAGCGGTACTGGAAAACCAAGCTCAATATCCTTCAGGCGCTCATGGCCCTGGCGGGCGGTTTGCTGCTGATCTACCCCGGTACGCTCACCGACGTGATCGGCATCGTACTGGTGGGGCTGGTCGTGGTCTGGCAGTGGATGCAGGCTAAAAAAGTCAAAGCCTGAACGATACAAATGAATACGGTCAGCCGCGTGGGATGCCCCGATGCGGCTGACCGTTTTTCATGGGATTATTTCAGCTTTAGTTGGCGCGCTTCGCCCGTATAACCGATGATTTGTTCATCAAAACCGAACAAGCGGATGTGCATTTCCCGCGTTTCCGCCATGCCCGGAAAACTCCCCTGACGGGTGGAAACGGTGAGCTCGCTCGCCGCGTCGTTCCACGTGAATTTTACAAGAGAACAGGCGTCCGGGTCGTTTCCGTCGCCGGGGTCGTCGTACCAGGTGAAGGAGCCGTCCGCGCCGGGATATACCGTCACCGTGAGCGGTGGATCGGGGATCTCACTGGTGTACTGTTGCACGGGATAAGTCAGCAGGATCGCGCCGGAACGGAGGAAAACGGGAATCTGGTCCAGGGGCGCTCGCACCCGCGCCTTTTGCCCACCCGCATAATGCTCTTCTGTTTCCCAGGCGTACCAGTCATACCCCGCGGGGAGATATACTGTTTCCGTATCGTCCGGCTTTTCGATTTTTTGGGCGTTTGGCAGGTATTCTATGGGGTGGGTCACGGGCTTGATGAGCAAAGCATCTCCTAACAGCATTTCATCATGGATAGACCGCAGGCTTCTGTCTTGTGGATATACCAGGGCGGGCACGCGGGTCATGGGCAGCCCCTCCCGGCTGTATTGGGCGGCTAAGGAATAGAGGTGGGGCAGCAGCTGCATGCGCAGGCGGATGGCTTTTTCAATGGCGTCGTACCATTTTCCGCCCTTTTCCCCGAACCGCCAGATTTCCCTGGGCGTGCTCATGCCGTGGGAGCGCATGATGGGCAGGAAAACGGAGAATTGCAGCCAGCGCACGTACAGCTCCCGGTAGCCGGGGTCGTTCACGCCCTCCGGGAAATCGCCCGCGCCCACCCAGGGGCCACCGAGACCGGAGGGAAAGAAGCCGCCCGCGTCGGTGCTCCACCAGCCCTCCCCGGCGGCCATGAAGTTCAGGCCCTCCGGCACCTGGCGGCGCAGGGTTTCCCAGGTGGAGGAAACGTCCCCGGACCAGGTGACCGCAGCGTACCGGTGCTGGCCCGCCCAGGAGGAACGGGTCAGGTTCAGCACTCGTTTGTCCGGCGCGTCGGCCCGCTGTCCCTCGAAAATGCCCATGGAATGATGCAGGCTGTACAGGCTGATTTTGGCGGGGTCCAGATACTTTTTCGCTTCCTCTGTGTTCAGGCGGATTCGTTCAAAGGGCTCCGGCTTCATTTCCCCCTGCCAGTCCGGCTCGAAGGGCTCGGTGCAGTCGCACCACCAGGCGTCGATGCCGTACCGGAACAGCCCCTCCCGGGCCTGCTTCCAGTAAATCCGCCGGGCTTTGGGGTCGAAAGCGTTATAAACGGCGCGGTCGCCCAACATGCAGCCGTTTTCCAGCATTTCCTTCCGGTTTTCGTTTTGATCCCCGCGCATGGAGGGCCAGACGGAGATCATCATTTTCACGCTCATTGCGTGCAGAGCGTCCGTAAGCGCCTGGGGGTCGGGATAACGCTGCCGGTCGAACACCTTGTACCCCCATTGGCCCTCCGGCCAAGTTTGCCAATCCTGCACGATCAGGTCCAGCGGCACCTGCCGCCGCCGGTATTCCTTCGCCACGGAAAGCAGCTCTTCCGCGTCCTTGTATCGTTCCTTGGACTGGATGTAGCCAAAGGCATACCGGGGCAGCAGGGGAGCCGCGCCGGTGAGGCTCCGAAGCCTACGGCACACGCTGGCATAGCCCCCCGCCACGAAGTAATAATCCATTTCGTCGGCGCAGTCCGCCCACAGGTATGAGCCGTAGGCGTCGTCATGGAAGGTCATGAAGCACCCCAAATCGAACAGCAGGCCCCAGCCCTTGGTGGACACCAGCACCGGCACCACGGCTTTCATGTTGTGCTGGTACAGGTCCCGGCTCTTTCCCCGCAGGTTGCCGTACCCTTCCTCGTGGGAGCCTAAGCCGTACAGTCCTTCGTCCGGATCGAAATCAAAGGACAAGCGGCAGGCATAGGCTTTCCGGTCCTCCACGGTTTCATAAGAAATACCCTCGCCGCCGACGCTGTTTTCAGCATCCGAAGGAAAGCGGTTCACCATCACGGGCTTTTCTGCCATTTGGCAGGGCCGCTTGGGGTCTTCCCGCAGCAGTACACGATTCTCTTTATCCAGAAAAGTAAGCGTTCCGGTATCCTTGCTTACCCGAGCCCGGATTTCGCCGCAGTCCATTAGGAACGCCTCTTCCGTTTCTGTGACGCGGCAGAGGCCGGGATCACGACAGACCACCGCGAAAGCGGGATCCGGCAGGAAAGCATCCTTTCCCGTGCGGGTGACGCGCACCGCGCCGCAGGCCAGGGCGGCGACGCGAAGCAGCATGGGGCGCTTTCCGTTTTCCGGATCGATCAAGAATTGTCCCAAATGGGAAGCGGGCGATGACGCTTGCGTTATCATCCTTCATTCTCCTTTGCGTTTATTTCAGGCGCAGGCCGGTGATTTGTTTCAGGACGCTGAAAGGGCCGGGCGGCACGGCGTCTTTGGGCAGTTCCGTTCCTTGATGATCCGAAAGGATCGGGGGATCAAGCGTCACAGGAGACACATCATCGGGACGGTGGATCAGATTCAGCCGCCCCGCTCCGCGCCGTTCATGCGGAAGAGCACCGGCTTGGCGCAATAGCCGCCGTAGCGGCATTTGCCGATCAGGCTGTGGGCGATGCGCAGCCGGTCCGTGCCCTCGATGGTGTTGTCCTCGATGAGCATTTCTTCGGCGGACAGCCCCGCGATGCCGCACACTCCGGCGTCCCGGACACGGCAGCGGCGGATGACGCAATAGCCGATGAGCTGGCCTGGAATGGGCTCGTGGCGCCAGCATTCGTTTCCTACGCCGATGCCCACGCCGTTTGACCAATTCACTTCACAGTCCTCGATCACCCAGTGATGGCCCCGGAAAGCGGAAATGGCCCCCCGCTGGGGCACCGGCGCGCCGGTGGCCCGTGGGATGAAGGAAAACGAAGATTTCCTGGTGGCGGCGGAAAAGCTCATGGCGCTGCCCGAAACCTCCCCCTCCCGCACGGCTTATCTGCATCTGCTGCTGGGCAATCTTTTGTCCGTCCTCAAGTTCCATACCGCCGCAGCTTTCCATGAACGGGACTTTCGTCCAGCAGTTCCACGTGAATTTCTGCCGCTTCATCAACGCTATCCGCATTGATAAGGCCATCATGCTCACGCGGGACCCCTAAAAAACGCGCGGTATGCAGATGGAATTGATCTGCACGCCGCGCGTCTTATTATTCTCCGAAGAGCTGGGTGGAATAATAGCGCTCCGCCGTATCGGGCAGCACGGTGACCACGGTTTTGCCCGGTCCTAACTTTTTGGCCAGCTTTAAGGCGGCGGCCACGTTGGTGCCGCTGGAAATGCCGCACATGAGCCCTTCTTCCTTGGCCAGACGGCGGGCGGTGTCCAGGGCCTCAGAATCGGTGACCACGTAAATATGATCGTAGATTTCCCGGTTCAGGATGGCGGGGATGATGCCGTCCCCAATGCCCATCTGAATGTGGGTGCCGATGGTTCCGCCCGCTAAGATGGCGGCGTTTTCAGGCTCCACGGCCCAAATCTCCATATCCGGGTACTGGGCCTTGAGCACCTCGCCGATGCCGGTGAGCGTGCCGCCGGTGCCGATGCCGCTGCAATAGCCATGAATGGGCTTGGCCGCCTGGGCCATGATTTCCAGAGCGGTATGTTTTTTGTGGGCCAAGGTGTTATTGGGGTTTTCAAACTGCTGGGGCACGAATACCTTGGGGTTTTTCCGCTTCATGTCCATGGCGGCCTGGAGACATTCCTCGATGCATTTGCCGATGTCCCCCGCGTCGTGGATCAGCTTCACGTCCGCCCCGTAATGGCGCACCAGCTTGCGCCGCTCCTCGCTCACGGAATCCGGCATGATGATGATAGTGCGGTAGCCCTTCACCGCGCCGACCAAAGCCAAACCGATGCCCTGGTTGCCGCTGGTGGGCTCCACGATGATGCTGTCCTGGTTGATCAGACCCTCTTTTTCCGCCTGTTCGATCATGTTCAGGGCCGTGCGGGTCTTGATGGAACCGCCCACGTTCAAAAATTCCGCTTTCACCAAAATTTCCGCGCTGTCCTTGTCCGGCATGCGGTTCAGCCGCACCAGCGGGGTGTTTCCTACGGCGTCTAAAATGGATGCGTTGATCATGCGTTCCTGTCCTTCCGCAGTCCGTCCCCTTTTTCGGGCTTCCTGCTGTGTGGTTAGAAAAATAGTATACCAGAGAATGGCACGGCGGGCAATATCGTTTTTATATGTGACGCAATTATTTCTGAAATACGCGAAAAATATTAAAAAATTATTAAGAAATGCGTGCAATCTTTAAAAAAGTGTGTTATACTGAGAAATGTACATTGGAGAAAACCCTCGGGGGAGGAGGAAATGGCATGCTGACGAAAACGCAGACGGCGGGAAGGGCCCTTCTGCTGGAGGGGCATCAGCGTTTGAACGCCGCCAAGCGGGCCTGCGTAGCCTGGGCGGCCATTGAGGAACACGATAAGGTTTTGGATATGGCCTGCGGAGACGGGCAGATGCTGGCCCGGCTGAATGATCAGCTGCGGCTTACCCTATGCGGCATGTGTGAAACGGCGGACCAAGCCAGGTGCGTCAGTGAAATATTAGGCGGCGCGGACGTGATTCCCGCCCGGATGGAGGATATTCCCTGGCGGGATGATACTTTCGACGTGATCCTGTTGAGCGCCGCCCTGCGGGGAGAAGCCCGTCGCGTGCTTTCGGAGGTCATACGCACCCTGCGTCCCGGGGGACAGTTTGTGATGGCGTCGCCGCTTTTATCCCATCGCGCCGAAGGAGAAATCAGCCGAAGGGAAATCATGCGCCTGATGCAGGAGGCGGGCTTCCGGGAAGTCTCCTACCGCGCCACAGGCCTGTGCGGGGCCATCGTGGGATGGAAAAAAGGCAAAATCGATCTGCCATAAAGCGTTCGGCAAATCTATTACAGCACAATATCACCCATTCCGAACCCGGCTGGCATAGGTTCTTCCTCCAGGAACCGGAATCCCTCGTCCCGCAGAACCGGCAGGAACGCGGCGTAGGGGATTTTTGAAAATTCGCACCCGTAAGTGCTTTGGCCGAACCAGCCGCCCTCTTTGGCCCGCAGGTTCAGGTCCCGGGCGAATTTGGTGCGGTTGCTGCAATCGTGCACCACCATGGGCCACTGTTCTTTCGCCGCGGTTTTCATGAATTGCAAGGTCAGGTTCCGGCTGAAAATGGGGGAAATGTAGCCCTGACGGCAGAAATACAGGTTTTCCCCGGCATAGTTTTCGATGTTGTTTTCGTTCAGGTGCAGTTCGGCGCAGTTGATGAAATCCAGGTTAGCAGCCAGGATTTTTTCTTTTTTATCGAAAAACTTCCGGTAAAACTCCGGCGTCATGGGCGTTTCGATGCCCACCCGAGGGAAGTATTCCCGGGCGATGGCCATGTTTTCGATCACCTTGTCCGCGCAGTGGGACGCGCCCAAGTTGAAGCGCAGCTCATCCAGTCCCGCTTCCGCCAGGGCTTTCAGGTTTTCCAGGTTGGCGTGGATGCCGTTGGTGTACAGGTGCTGGTGGATGCCCGCCTCGTGGAACTTTTTCACCACGCCGTAATACTTTTCGATCTCCATAAAGGGCTCTAAGTACACGTAGGCAATGCCGGTAGGCTTTTTGTGGATGGACAAAAGCAGGTCCAAATCTTCCTCATAGAATTTGGTGCCGCCGATTTCCCACATGCCCTCGCCCACCGGGGGCTGGCTGCTGAGCGCGCCGTAATCGTAGCAGAATTTGCAGGCGGCGTCGCATTTATTGGTTTTCCGCACGGCGGAAAGCCCCGTGCCCAGCAGGCAGGACCGGCAGCCCTGGGGGAATTTCATGTCGTCCCCCACGTAGTATGTGCGGTCAGCCAGCGTTTTCAAGCCGGGGATTCGCGCCATCAATTCCTGATGCCGCGTGTTGACCGCCCGCTCGATCTGGGCGAAAGCGGACAAGGCGATTTCCATCTGCCCGGGCATCAATTCTTCTTCCTCGGGCAGGGAAGCGAAAAATTCAAACCAAACCAGGGCGTCCTTTTTGGAAATCTTCATGAACATACCTCCAGTGCAGGATCACATCCTGTCATTGATTCGGTTTTCATGCCCCCGTTTCCTGCCGGAACGCGGAAAAAAGAAGCGGAGGGATTGAAAAGAAGCCGTTTTCCCTGTATAATTCGGATGAAAGAACCGAAAAACGGAAATATGGGAGGGAAAGACCATGCTGTTTGAAAAAAACGATACCATTTTGTTCATCGGCGATTCCATTTCGGATTACGAACGGTCCCGGCCCGTGGGGGAGGGGCTGTTCAACGCCTGGGGCCGGAGCTATGTGGCGGACGTGGGAGCGCTGCTCAACTGCATGTACCCGGAACTGCGGCTTCGGATCGTGAACATGGGCATCGGCGGTAATCAGGTGCGGCATTTGGACGAACGCTGGGAAACGGACGTGATGGAGCGCAAGCCCAGCTGGGTGAGCGTGCTCATCGGCATCAACGACGTGTGGCGGCAGTTCGACAGCCCCTACATGCCGGAAACCCACGTGCTGCCCGAGGAATTTGAAAAGACCTATGAAAAGCTGATCCAGCGCACCCTGCCCGAAGTAAAAGGCATGATCCTCATGACGCCCTATTTTATGGAGCCCAATAAGGACGACGCTATGCGCGCCCGGATGGACGAATACGGGGCCATTGTGAAAAAGTTAGCGGAAAAATACGGCTGTACCTTCGTGGACCTGCAAACGGCCTGGGACGCCCTGTTCCAGCATATGCACCCCTGCAATATCGCCTGGGACCGTATCCATCCCAACCAGGTGGGCTGCATGTACATTGCCAAGCAGTTCCTGAAAGCCGTAGGGGCGGACAGGGCGTGAGCCGTTTTCGCGTCGTCTTCGCGGCGGCGGCCGCGCTGCTGGTATTTTGCCTGTGCTGCGGCGCGCTGGCCGAACGGGGTTGGGATATCACGGAATACTGCACCGTGCGGGTTTCGGGGTATCACGATCACAAAAAATATATGCTGGACGATAGGAACATGACCATGTGGCGCCAGCCGGAAAGAAACGCCTGGATCGAGGTGAAAGCGCCGGATGGAATCAAAGTGGGGGGCGTGTACCTTCGGTGGGGCGTGGCCCCGGTGGCTCTGCAAATCGACACCCTGGACGATTTGTCCGGCCAATGGCAGGCTGTTCAGAAAGTGCCCACAGGTTTCTACAACCAGTATATTCAATTTGACGTGCCTTTGAACCGTTTCAGAATACGGCCCCAGGCGGAATATGCGGATTTCGGCCTCATCAAACTGCAAGTCCTTTCCCCCGGGTATTTGCCGGAGGATATTCAAACCTGGCAGCCCTTCGAGGGGAAAGCCGATCTCATGGTGCTGGTGGCGCACCCGGATGACGAACTGCTGTTCATGGGCGGGGTGATCCCTTACTATAACACGCAGTTGGGCAAACGGGTGATCGTGGTCTACGTGGCCTGCATGAACGGATTCCGCCTGGTGGAAGCGCTGGACGGCCTGTGGCGCTGCGGCGTGCGGAACTATCCGGAACTGCCCAATCAGCAGTTCAGGGATCAATGGGTGTCCACCCTGCCGGAGTGCCTGGATATTTGGCAGGAGGACAGGCTGCTGTCCTACGTGACGGAGATGATCCGCAAATACCGGCCGGATGTGATCGTGACCCACGACGTCAACGGCGAATACGGGCATGGGGCGCATCGAGCCTGCTGCTGGGCTGCGCGGCAATGCGTGGAAGCCGCCGCCGATCCGGAAAGCTATCCTGAATCCGCCGCCAAATACGGCCCCTGGCAGGTCAAAAAGGCCTATATCCACCTGTATCAGGGGGATTTGGGCCAGATCGATTTCGACTGGCGCCAGCCGCTGTCCGCCTTCGACGGGAAAACGGCCTTTGAAATCACGGACGAGGCGTTTCATCTGCACAGGAGCCAGGCGTCCTCCGGCAAATACAAAGTGGAAGACTTCGGCAGGTACGACAATTCCCTCTTCGGCCTGTATGATTCTACGGTGGGGCCTGATACGGGAATGAACGATTTCTTTGAACATCTGGAATGAACCGCGCGCAAAAACGTCCTTGCATTCAGGATGTATTTGTAGTATAATTTCCTTACCAAAACCCAGGGGAGAAAACTGGGTATCAAAACAATTGAATGGGAGGAACACGCAATGAAAAAGATCCTGGCGCTCGTACTGGCACTGATCCTGACGCTGTCTCTCGGTTCCACGGCCTTGGCTGTGAACGAGGAAGTGGAAGGCGAACTGGTCATTTACTCTTCCATGTATCAATTCGTCATTGATATGATGGACGAAGCCCTGAAAGCTGAATTCCCCAACCTGGTGCCCGGCAACAACGGCAGCTTCTTCTTCTACGGCGGCACCAGCTCCCTGATCACCAAGATCTACGGTGAAATGGAAACCGGCACCCTGGGCTGCGATATGTTCATGGTGGCCGAGCCCGCTTTCTCCCTGGAACTGAAGGAAGCCGGTTATCTGGAACCCATTGAAATCGACAATCCCGATACCCTGCTGCGCTTCCCCTATGACGCCGAGGGCTATTGGTATCCCGTCCGCGTTTGCAACATGGTGCTGGCTTACAACCCCGAAAAGGTGGATGAATGGGCGGCCAAGGGCGTGACCATTCCCAAGACCTTCAAGGACTTCGCCAACGATCCTGCCTTGAAGGGCCTGATCTCCATGGGCAACCCCCTCACCAGCGGCACCACCTTCGCCGCCGTGGCGTCCCTCATCCAGGATGACCACTATGGCAAGGACTTCCTCAAGGGCCTGGCCGCCAACGAAGTGATGATCGAATCCGGTTCCACGGCGCTTACCAAGCTGCAGACCGGCGAATGCGCCGCCATCATGATCCTGGAAGAATCCGTTCTGAAGGTGCTCAAGGAAGCGGCTGACGCGGGCAACCCCATCACCAACTTAAAGTGCATCTATCCCGAAGACGGCGTGATCCTGATCCCCTCCACCGTGATGACCGTGGCCGAAGAGCACAGCAAGAACGTGAACATCGAAGCCTGCGAAGCCGTGGAAAAGTGGCTGCTGAGCGAAGAAGCCCAGAAGCTGATCCTGCAGGGCTACATGCATTCCGTGTTCGCCGGCATGAAGGAAATCCCCTATGAATCCGTGGATACCGACGGCCTGATCGAAAAGGATTTAGGCGTGGACTGGGAGAACGCCTACCAGAACCGCGACGCCATCAACACCGCCTGGACGGAAATCGTTACCACCAAGTAATTCCCGCCGCCCGGCGCTTCCGGGGGAAGCCGGTCATCGGCTTCCCCCTTTTCAGACGGACAGAGTTCAGCGTACATCATGGGGGCACGTTGACCTCTGCACGCCGTGGATAAACAAACACGATTTTTCGATAAAAGAGGTGCATGCGGATGCAAAACGGGGCTCTTTCCATAAACGGACTGAAAACGAGGGACCACACCCCCCTGATCACCAAGATCGGCCTTCTGCTGGTCTTCCTGCTGGGGATCGGGGTGATCGTGTTGGGGTATAGGGGCATACAGGAATATAACGCTTCGGGGTTCAGCTCCGAAACAGCTTATCATGCCATTTACGCGCTGTCGGGGGACGTAAACGCCGCCTGGGAGAAAAAATTGCAGCCTCAGATGAACGCCCTTTCCGCCGAAAAGCGGGAAACCCTGGATGAAGCCGCGCGGCAGCTGCTTTATACCGCCTGGGAAAGCCAGAAGACCGGAGGACAGGCCGACGCCGACGCGCTGCTTTCTGCGGAAAAGGCCGACGCCCTGCTTTATAAGCTGCTGTATACCACCTACTTGGTCAGCGGCCCCAAGGTGAGCACCGGCAATAAAAAGGAAATCTCCGCCCTGAACGCCGCCGATGCGGAAGCTTTCCGTCAGGAGCTTTTGAACTGCCTGACGGACGAAACCGCCGCGCTGCCCGCCATCGCCGAAGGAACGGCGGGAAAGCTGGAGGGCGCGGAAAAGCAGGCCATGCTCATGCAGCTCTGGTTCGTCAGCAACGATTCCGCCGCCAGTACAGAGCAGGTAAACACCCTGAAAAAGAGCGTCCGCGATAAAGAACTGCAGCTGACCGCTTTCCGCATGGCCGCTAAAGGGGAGGTTTCCTGGCTGTGGCAGTTGGTGGTCAGCAACAGCCGCACGGCCATCCTGGTGGGCATCATCATCGCCCTGGACGCCCTGCTGCTCACCCTGCTCATGATGGGGGACAAAACCTGGATCATCGATTTCAAATGGATCATCATCCTTTTGATCGTGGATTTCCTGTTATTGTTCCAGCTCATGCCGCTGGTGTATATGGTGATCAAGGCGTTCTTCCCGGACAGCAGCTTTTCCTTTGAAACCTTTGAAAGGCTGTACACCTATTCCCTGAATTTGGACGCCCTGACCAACACCCTGATCGCCGCCTTCGCCACCATGATTTTAGGAACGCTGCTGGCGTTCCCCCTGGCCTGGCTGGTGGGGCGCACCAATCTGTACGGCAAGAAATTTTTCCGCGCTCTGTTCGTGCTCACCTACATGGTGCCGCCTTACGTGGGGGCCATGGCGTGGCTGAGGCTGCTGAACCCCAACGTGGGCACCATCAACCAGTGGCTGCGCGTCCTGTTCGCCCTGAGCGATGAACCGGGGCCCCTGAACGTGTATACCCTGCCGGGTATGATTTGGGTGCTCACCAGCTTCTATTATCCCTACGCGTTCATTACCATCAGCCGGGCCATGGAAAAAATGGACCCCTCCCTGGAGGAAGCCAGCCGCATTTCCGGTTCCTCGCCGCTGAAAACCCTGTTCACCATTACCCTGCCCATGATGATGCCCTCCCTGATTTCCGGCGCGCTGCTGATGTTCGTCAGCGCCGCGTCCTGCTACGGCATCCCCTCCATCATCGGCAGCCCGGGCCGCGTGCATACCGTGACCACCCGCATCGTGGAATACGTGGGCCTGGGCCAGCAGGGATTGAACGACGCTACGGGCATGGCGGTGTTCCTGATGGTATTGGCTGTGATCATCCTGTTCGTGTCGGACGTGGTGCTGGCCAAGCGCCAGTATATCACGGTATCCGGCAAATCGGTGCGCCCCGCTATCGTGGACCTGCGGAAGTGGCGCGTCCCGATGACGGTGATCGTGAGCCTGTTCGCGGTGATCGTGATTTTCATTCCCTTCGCCACCATTTTTTCCACCTCCTTTAAGATCGATGTGGGCAAGAGCATGTTTGCCCCGGAAAACTTTACGCTGGCCAACTGGACCACGGTGTTTGGCCGCACGGAAACCGCCAACAGCCTGAAAAATTCCCTGCTGTTCGCGGCGGTGACGGCCACTGTGGGCATCGTGATCGCCTGCACCATGAGCTATCTGCTCCAGCGCACCCGCATCCGAGGCCGCAAAATTCCCGATTTCCTGATCACCTTGGGCTCCGGCACTCCCTCCGTGGTCATCGCCCTGGGCCTGATCATGACCATGAAGGGCAATTTCGGCATCAACATTTACAACACCGCCTACATCATGATCATCGCCTATACCATCAAGTACCTGATGATGGGCATGCGCACGGTGGTGTCCGCCATGAGCCAGATCCACGTGTCTTTGGAGGAATGCAGCCAGGTGGCGGGCGCGACCTGGACCCGCACCATGTTCAAGATCACCGGCCCCCTGATTTTTCCCTCCATCGCGGCGGGTTGGTTCCTGATCTTCATTCCCAGCTTCTATGAACTGTCCATGACCACCCTGCTCTATTCCAGCACTACAAAAACCATCGGCTTCCAGCTTTACGAATACTGGACGTTCACCAGCCAGCCCATGAGCTGCGCCATGGCTTTCGGCATCCTGCTGATCGTGGTCGCGCTGAACTTTGTGCTGAACCGGCTCACCAAGGGCGAATTCTCGATCTGATCAGGAGGGCGGAATAATGAAATATTCGTATCGGGAAATGCCGGAAAATATCAAAGGAACCTTTGGGGAATACGCCAAATCCATCGGCTTTTCATGGAAAGAATTCGTGATGACGGTGCCTTCGCCCATATTTCTGGTAACGACCTACAAATCAAACGGCCAGCCCAACGCCTGCATGCAGGGCTGGACGGCCTTTACCAGCGGGAACCATGGCGACGGATACTACGCCATTTTGGGCAGCGTGAACAAAAACGGCCACTTGTACGCCACCCTGAAAGAAAAACGGGAGGCCGTGATTAATTTCATGTCCGCGGAAGCCTACGACGCCTGCATGGCCACCATTCGGAACAATCAGTTTGACGCGGATGAAATCACGGTCTCCGGCCTGACGGCGGAACCCGCCGAATGGGTGAACGCGCCGATGGTGCGGGAATGCTTCATGAACCTTGAATGCAAATACCTTTGGGAAAAGGAAATCGTGCCGGGGGACGATCACGCGGTGGTCTGCCTGGAAGTGCTGGGAGCGCACATCGACGAAGCCTATTTAGACGATAAAACCGGAGAGCAGGGCCTGCTGTACAATATCCACCATCAGATTAACCCTGAAAAAAACGAAAAAACGGCCCACGATTTCGCAGGCGTTCTCCACAAAAAAATCGATATGGGAGAATA
The DNA here is from genome assembly GCA_017525805.1 of Clostridia bacterium. Next base: position 70,182 of record JAFXSH010000100.1, read on the forward strand.
CTGATTCCAATCACGGGATCACATAAGGATCAAACGGAAAAAGCAAAGGGAAAGGATATGACTGCGATATGGCAACCGTAACCATCAAGCATATCACCAAGGCTTTCGGCGACAACGTGGTGCTCAAGGAATTCAACGAAACCTTTCAGGAAGGGGAATTCATCACCCTGCTGGGCCCCTCCGGCTGCGGCAAAACCACCATGCTGCGCATCATCGCCGGGTTTGAAAAGCCCACCAGCGGCGAACTGTACATCGACGATCAGCTGGTTTCCGGCGGGAAAACCTTCGTGCCCCCGGAAAAGCGCTCCATCGGCATGGTGTTCCAGAGCTACGCCGTGTGGCCCCACATGAACGTGTTCGATAACGTGGCGTATCCTCTGCGCATCAAAAAGGAAAGCAAGAGCAAAATCAAGGAGGCTGTGGACCGTGTGCTGGCCATCGTGCATTTGAGCCAGTACGCCGAGCGTTTCCCCAACCAGCTTTCCGGCGGCCAGCAGCAGCGCGTGGCCCTGGCCCGCGCCTTAGTCGCCGCCCCGAAGCTGCTGCTGCTGGACGAGCCGCTGTCCAACCTGGACGCCAAGCTCCGCGAATCCATGCGCTTTGAAATCAAGGAGATTCAAAGGCAATTGGGCATCACCGTGGTTTACGTCACCCACGACCAGACCGAAGCCATGGCCATGAGCGACCGGATTTTCCTCATCAACCGCGGCGTGGTGCAGCAGTGCGGCACCCCGGAGGAAATCTACAACCATCCCGCCAACCAGTTCGTGGCGGACTTCCTGGGCAAGGTGGATTTCTTCAAGGGCGAGGCGGCAAACGGGCGTATCGTGCTTACCGGCATGAACGGCCAGTCCATCCCTTACGATGGGCCCCGCACCGGCAAGGTGGAAGTGGCTGTGCGGCCCGAAAACCTGTATTTCAGCGAAAATGGCGAATTGGAAGGCGTGCTGGAAAGCCAGTATTACTTGGGCGACGTGGACGACTGCCGCGTGCGCGTGGGGGATATCTTAGTGCGCGTCATCGCCAACGGCTACGAATACAAGAGCCTGAAAAACGGGCAGAAGGTACGCCTCGGTATCCGGGACATCATGGTGTTCGAGGACGACGGGCTGCTGGAACAGATGTTGAAGATTCAAACCTGACAAGAACGAAAAATGAAAGCAGAGAACGGCGCCGGACTTTCCTCCGCCGTTCTTTTCAAAAGAAAGGAAATCTCAATGACAGACAGGATCCAAAAGCTGTTTTTGAAAATGATCGACTTTGACGCGGACGCCGATTTGATCCAGCATTTTACCAAGGTGCACAGCTATTGCCGTCTCATTGCCTCCCTGGAGGGCGTGGACGAACATACTGCCGAAGTGCTGGAAGCCGCGGCGCTGGTGCACGATATCGGCATCCCTGTCTGCAACCAGAAATACGGCTCCCATCCCGGCAATTTGCAGGAAAAGGAAGGGCCGCCTCTGGCGCGGCAAATGCTGTCCGGGCTGAATTTTACAAAAGAAGAAACCGACCGGGTGTGCACCCTGGTGGGGGAACATCATACCTATCTGCCTATGGACGGCATCGACCATCAAATTTTAGTGGAAGCGGATTTCATTGTGAACAGCTTTGAAAACGGACTTTCCCGTTCGGCCTGTCAGAATATCTATAAAAATATCTTCAAAACCGAAGCGGGAAAGCGGATTTTCGCCACAATGTTTGGAATGAAATCAAATATTTTATTATGATATCACTTTAGCTTGACAGAGCGATAAAGCAGTGATATAATGGGGCCCGTAAATCGAATTTGGCTTTAGGCCAGGGGAGAGGACCGCATGGAAATGGACGTGATGAAAGCGCTGCGCAGGGAGGAAAGGATCACCCTGTCCCTGCGGGCCCTGTATGAAACGTACGGCTTCCGCAAATACCGCATGGGGCGGTTTGAGGAATACGAGCTGTACACGGAGAACAAAAATTTTCTGAAAAACCCCAACATTATCACCTTTCACGATCTGGACGGCACCGTGCTGGCGCTAAAGCCGGACGTGACCTTGTCCATCGCCAAGAACACCCGGGCCACCGCCCAATCCAGTGAAAAGGTGTATTACCTGGAAAACGTATACTGGCTGGAAAAACAGAGCGGCGGCTATCAGGAAACCACCCAGCTTGGCCTGGAATACTTGGGCGATTTGGACGCGGCGGCGTATTTTGAGGTGCTGTGTCTGGCCCAGAAAACCTTAGCCGCCATCAGCGGCAGCCACCGCATGCAGCTTTCCCATATCGGCTTCTGGATCGCCCTGCTGGAGGGGCTGGGCTTGGGGGAAAGCTTGGGCCAGGAAATCCTGAACTGCCTGCACGGCAAGCGGCTGCATGAATTAAAGGCGCTGCTGGAAAAGGCCCACGCGGCCCCCGCCGCCGCGGAATGGGTGCTCCGTGCGGCGGGGCTGTGCGGCCCCTTCCGGGAAACATTGGCGGAGGCCCGGAAAATCGCCCTTTCCAGCGGCATGACCGCCGCCCTGGACGAGCTGGAAACGGTGTATGACCTCTTGGAAAGCGCGGGCTGCGGGGACGACCTGATCCTGGATTTCTCTTTGGTGAACGACAGCGATTATTACGACGGGCTGATCTTCCAGGGCTTCGTGGAGGGCGTGCCTCGGGCGGTACTGTCCGGCGGGTACTACGGAAAACTGCTTCGCAAATTTGGCCGGGACCTGGACGCCATCGGCTTTGCGGTGTACGTGAACGAACTCGATTTGCTGTTCCGCAATCAGCACAGCACCGATGTGGACGCCCTGATTCTCTACGAAGCGGGGGCGGACCTGAACGCCCTGGCCCGGGCCGCCGACGGCTTGCGGGAAAGCGGCCTCAAGGTGCGGGTGGAAAAGAACGCGCCGGAGGACGCGCGCTTTGGAAAAATCTATCGCTTTACCAACGACGGTTTAAAGGAGGCGGGGAAGGAATGCTGAATATCGCGCTGCCCAAGGGACGGCTGGGCGACCAGGTGCTTTCCCTGTTCTCCAAGATCGGTTATGACTGCGGCGGCATTTATGAAAACGACCGCCGCTTGGTGCTGGAAAGCCCGGAAAACGGGGTCCGCTACCTGCTGGTGAAGCCCTCCGACGTGGCCATTTACGTGGAATACGGCGCGGCGGACATTGGCGTGGTGGGCAAGGACATCCTGCTGGACGGCAACCCCGACGTGTACGAACTGCTCGACTTAGGTATCGGCAAATGCCGCATCTGCGTGGCCGGGCCGGAGGATTACGTGGAGGATCGGGAAACGGTGCTGCGGGTGGCCACCAAGTTCACCACCGTGGCGAAAAAATACTACTCCTCCCTGAACCGGGAAATTCAGATCATCAAGCTCAACGGCTCCATCGAGCTGGCCCCCATTTTGGGCCTGACGGACGTAATCGTGGACATCGTGGAATCGGGCCGCACCCTCAAGGAAAACCATTTGAAGGTGCTGGAAACCATCGTGCCCATCAGCGCCCGGCTCATCGCCAACCGGGCCAGCTACTTATTCAAAAATGAAATCATCACTTCCATCACCCAGAAATTGCAGGAGGTGCTTCCGCAATGATGAAAATCATGCCGGTGGATCAGTTTGACCCATCCGCCTTTAAGACCCCGCCCATCCAGACGGGCAACGAAATCGAAGCGGCGGTGGACTTAATCATTCAGACCGTGCGGCAGCAGGGCGATAAAGCGCTGATCGACTACGCCGCCAAATTCGATAAAGCGCAATTAACTTCCGTATTGGTCAGCGACGCGGAGATCGAAGAAGCCTTCGCCGCCTGCGACCCGGATTTCCTGGAAACGCTCAAACAGGCCCGCGACAATATCGAAGCTTTCCACAAGCGCCAAGCGCGGAACAGCTTCGTTATCAGCGAGGAAGCGGGCAAGGTGATGGGCCAGCGCGTCATTCCCTTGAAGCGCGTGGGCCTGTACGTGCCCGGCGGCACGGCGGCCTATCCCTCCTCCGTGCTCATGAACGCCGTGCCCCCCAAAATCGCCGGGGTAAAGGAAATCGTCATCAGCACCCCGCCGGGTAAGGACGGCAAGGTGAACCCCGCCATCCTGTGCGCCGCAAAGATCGCGGGCGTGACGAAGATCGTCAAGGCGGGCGGGGCGCAGGCCATCGCCGCCCTGGCCTACGGCACGGAATCGGTGCCCGCCGTGGATAAGATCGTGGGCCCCGGCAACGTGTACGTGGCTACCGCCAAGCGCCGGGTGTACGGGCTGGTAGATATCGATATGATTGCCGGACCCAGCGAGATTTTGGTGCTGGCCGACGGCAAGAGCGATCCCGCGTTCGTGGCGGCGGACCTGCTTTCCCAGGCGGAACATGACAAGCTGGCTTCCGCCATCCTGGTGACGGACAGCGCGGAACTGGCGGAAAAGGTGCAGGCCGAGGTGGAACGGCAGGTGGAGCTGCTGCCCCGGCGGGACATTGCCCGTGCCTCTATCGACAATAACGGCAAGATCGTGGTGGCGCACAGCCTGGAACAGGGCATCGAAATCGCCAACCTGATCGCCCCCGAGCACCTGGAAATCTGCGTGGACGATCCCTTCTCCTATTTGAGCAAAATCGAGTCCGCCGGTTCCGTGTTCTTGGGCCGGAACGTGCCGGAAGCCTTGGGCGATTACTGGGCGGGCCCCAATCACACCCTGCCCACCAGCGGCACGGCCCGGTTTTCCTCCCCCTTGTCGGTGGACGATTTCGTGAAGAAGTCCCAATTCCTGTACTATTCCAAGGAAGCGCTGGAAGAAGTCAAAAACCGGGTGGTTTCCTTCGCGCAAAAAGAAGGGCTGAACGGCCACGCCAATTCCATCGCCATCCGGTTTGGAGAATCAGCGGTATGAGCAGATTTTTGAGTGAAAACAATCGGGGCCTCAAAGCCTACGTGCCGGGGGAGCAGCCCAAGGTCAAAAACCTGGTGAAGCTGAATACCAATGAAAGCCCATTCCCGCCCGCTCCTGGGGTGGCCGAAGCGGTGAGGCGGGCGGCGGACAGCCTGCAATTGTACAACGATCTGTCCGCCGCGAAGCTGACCGGGCTGCTGACGAAAACCTACGGTGTAAAGGAAAACCAGGTATTCGTGGGAAACGGGTCGGACGAAGTGCTGGCCTTCGCCTTTCAGGCTTTCGGGGGCGGCGGGGTGGCTTTCCCGGATATCACCTACGGCTGCTATATCGTGTGGACGGGTTTATTTCATCTGGACGCGAAAATCATTCCTTTGAAAGACGATTTTTCCATCGACCCTGCCGATTATCGCGGGAATGACCGATGCGTGGTCGTCGCCAACCCTAACGCCCCCACCGGCGTCACCCTGCCGTTGTCCGCCATCGCGGAAATCGCGGCTAATAATCCCGATCAAGTAGTGATCGTGGATGAAGCCTATGTGGATTTCGGGGCGGAAAGCGCGGTCGCGTTACTGCCGGAATATGAGAATATCTTGGTGGTGCAGACGTTTTCCAAATCCCGGCAGTTGGCGGGGGCACGTCTCGGCTTCGCCATCGGCAGCGAAGAACTGATCAAAGACTTGAATTTGATCCGGTATTCCTTCCATCCCTACAATGTCAATTCCCTCACCCAGGCGGCGGGGGCGGCTGCCCTGGAGCAGCCGGAATACTTTGAAGCCTGCCGCCAGACCATCATGGAAACCCGAGCATGGACCAAAGCGGAATTGGAAAGCTTAGGCTTCCGGGTGCTGGACAGCAAAGCCAATTTCCTGTTTGCGAAAGCCCCTGGCATGAGCGGCGGGGAATACCAGAAAAAACTGCGGGAAAAGAACATCCTGATCCGCTATTTCGATCAGCCCCGCATCCGGGATTACACCCGCATTACCGTGGGCAGCAGGGAACAGATGGAAAAACTGATCGAAGCCACAAAGGAGATATGGACATGAGACAGGCGACGATTGAACGGAACACGAAAGAAACAAAAATCGCCCTGACCCTGAATTTGGACGGCGCGGGCAAAGCGGAAATCGATACCGGCGTGGGTTTTCTGAATCATATGCTTGAATTATTGGCTTTTCACGGACAATTTGACTTGATGGTAAAGTGTCAGGGCGATATCCAGGTGGACGATCATCATTCCGCGGAGGACATCGGCATCGCTTTCGGGCAGGCATTCGCGGAAGCGCTGGGCGATAAAAAGGGCATCGTGCGGTATGGGAATTTCCTTTTGCCCATGGACGAAGCTCTGGTGCTCTGCGCCGTCGATCTCTGCGGGCGGGACACCTTGGGCTATCAGGCGAACATCCCCGCCCAGAAGGTGGGAAACTTTGATACCGAACTGGTGCAGGAATTCATGCTCGGCTTCACCCGCAACGCCAAAGCCTGCGTCCATTTCGTGCAGATGGCGGGAACCAATTCCCACCACATCATCGAAGCCATGTTCAAGGGCTTGGGCCGCGCTCTGCGTCAGGCGGTGGCTATCGACCCCAAGCAGGCGGACAAAATGCCGTCCTCCAAGGGCGTCTTATAAAGAGGGACAAGTATGATTGCAATTATCGATTACGGGGTCGGCAACCTGTACTCCATCAGCCATTCCCTGTCCTACTTGGGCATGGAAAACACTGTTACGCGGGATGAAGATACGATTCTGAACGCGGACAAGCTGATCCTGCCCGGCGTGGGAGCTTTCGGGGACGCCCGGCAAAAGCTGAAAGACGCGGGCATGGACAGGCTGGTGCTGCAAAAGGCAAAAGCGGGCACGCCCTTGCTGGGTATCTGCTTAGGCATGCAGCTTCTGTTTGAAAAGAGCCACGAGTACGGGGAGCACGACGGCCTGGGCCTGATCCCCGGCGAAATCTGCCCCCTGCGGGCGGATATTCCGGTGGATTTAAAAGTGCCTCACATCGGCTGGAACGCGCTGCGGTTCGTGGGGGAAAGCCCCTTGCTCCAATACATCCAGGAAGGCGACAGCGTGTACTACGTTCATTCCTTCTACGCCAAATTCGCCGGGGATGCTGTCAAGGCCGTATCGGAATACAGCGTGGACGTGCCGGGGCTGGTGCAGAACGGCAACGTGTTCGGGGCCCAGTTCCACCCGGAAAAAAGCGGCCCGGTGGGGCTGAACATCCTCAGGGCCTTCGGGGAGGTGACGGGCGCATGCTGATTTTTCCGGCCATCGATTTGCGGAATGGTCAGGTGGTGCGCCTGACCGAGGGCGATTACGACCAAATGACCGTATACGGTACGGATCCCTTGGCCGCCGCGGCTTCCTTCCGGGCTGCTGGCGCGGAATGGCTGCATGTGGTGGATTTGGACGCGGCCAGGGACGGGGGACAGAAAAATTTTTCCATCATTGAAAAACTGGCGAAGGAAAGCGGCCTGAAGCTGGAAGTGGGCGGCGGGGCCCGCAGCGAGGAAAGCGCCCGGCGGTACTTGGACGCGGGGGTTTTCCGGGTGATCGTGGGCTCGGCGGCGGTGGAAAAGCCTGAAATGCTGGAAGCGCTGGCGGCCAAATACCCGGGCTGCATCGCCGCCGGGGTGGACGCCAAAAACGGCTTCGTGGCCATCCACGGCTGGCGCACGGTGACGGACATTCCGGCTTTCGATTTCGTGAGCAGACTGCCCGCCCAGGGCGTGGACACGGTGATTTATACCGACATCAGCCGGGACGGAAAGCTGGAAGGGCCGAACGTAGGCGCGTATGAACGCCTGAAAGCAATCGACGGCCTGCGGGTAGTGGCCTCCGGCGGCGTTTCCTCCCTTGAAAATGTAAGTGCCCTAGCAAAAATGAACCTGTACGCCGCCATCATCGGCAAGGCCCTGTACGCGGGGAAGATCGATCTCAAACAGGCTCTTGCCGCCGGAAAGGGGGAAGCCGTATGATCGCTAAAAGAATCATTCCCTGCTTGGACGTGCGGAATGGCCGCGTGGTGAAGGGCACCAACTTTGAGGGCATCCAGGATGTGGCTGACCCGGTGGAGATGGCGAAGTACTACAACGACACCGGGGCCGACGAGTTGGTTTTCTACGACATCACGGCATCCTTCGAGGGCCGGGGCCTGTTCACCGGTATTCTCAAGCGCACGGCGGCGGAGGTGTTCATCCCCCTCACCGTGGGCGGGGCCATCAACGAGGTTTCGGACTTTGAACGGGTGCTGTCCTGCGGGGCGGACAAGGTGAGCGTCAATTCCGGGGCCATCAAAAACCCGGATTTGATTGACAATGCGGCCAAACGCTATGGCGACCAGTGCGTGGTGCTTTCCATGGATGTGAAGCGGGTGGACGGTTCCTTCCGCATCTTCGCCAAGGGCGGGCGGATCGACACCGGCATCGACGCTCTGCAATGGGCCCACGAGGGCCAGGAGCGCGGAGCCGGGGAGCTGGTGGTGAACAGCATCGACACCGACGGCGTGAAGCAGGGCTTCGATTTGGAAATGCTCTCCGCCATGGGGAAAATGGTTTCCATTCCCATCATCGCCTCCGGCGGCGCGGGCAGCATGGAGCATTTCAAAACCCTCTTTGAAACCGTGCCCCAGGTAGACGCGGGCTTAGCCGCCTCCATTTTCCACCGGAAGGAAGTGCCGCTGCCCGCCTTAAAAGCCTATCTGGCCGGGGAGGGCATCCCCATGCGAATTTTACGGACAGGAGAAGAAAAGCAATGAATATCGACGAACTGAAATTTGACGCAAACGGCCTGATCACCGCCGTGGTGCAGGATTATTTTTCCAAACAGGTTTTGACCGTGGCCTACATGAACCGGGAATCGCTTGAAATTTCCATGAAGGAGGGCCGCACCTGCTTCTTCTCCCGTTCCCGCCAGCAGCTCTGGCGCAAGGGGGAAACGTCCGGCAACACCCAGGAGATCGTCACCATCAAGGCGGACTGCGACGGCGACGCATTGGTCGTAGAAGTCATTAAAAAAGGCCCCGCCTGCCATACGGGGGCCGAAAGCTGCTTCTTCAATCCCGTGTACCAGAGCGAAGAGCACCAGGATTTCTCCCTGGAAGCACTGTATCAATTGCTGGAGGGCCGCAAAACCAGCCCCAAGGAGGGCAGCTACACCACCTACCTGTTCCAGAAGGGCATCGATAAGATCCTGAAAAAGGTGGGCGAGGAATGCACCGAGGTCATCGTGGCCGGAAAGGGCGGAAGCAAAGAAGAAACGATCTTTGAAATCGCCGATCTGGCCTATCACGTCATGGTGCTCATGGTGGAAATGGGCATTCAGCCCAAGGATATCTTCGCCCAACTGGAAAGCCGCCATGTGGTGGACCATAAGGTGAAGCAGGAGAAAATGCAATAAACCCACAAAAAAGCAAAAAAGCCGGAGTATTTCCGGCTTTTTTCGTTTCTTATGGAACAAAAACGGTCCTCCGCTCGTCATGATGGTATGGAAGGGAGGCTGCTGCTTGTGAAAAAGATGTTTGCTTTGCTCGCTCTTATGCTGTGCTTGCTTTCTTTCAACGGGGCGGGGACGGAAGAAAACGCGCCCCTGTACCCCGCCCAGGGGGAAAACGGCAAAATGGGCTATATCAACCGGGCGGGGGCATGGGTGATCACGCCGCAATTTGATTCCGCCGGGGATTTCCGGGGGAATTACGCCGCTGTTTCTGTTTGCCCGGCGGATTACGACCCCGAAACGGACGACCTGTGGAAATTGGATTGCATGGGCATCATTGACCGGGAAGGAAATTTCGTCCTGCCGCCTGCTTACAGTTTAGCCGCCGGTCAAAGCGGCTCTTATTTCGGCGGCAAGGACACGGGAATTTGGCTGGTACACCGCAGAGGGGACTATGTGTGGGGAGAGGACGAGGAGGGAGAAGAAATTCTCCTCCAGAGCCCTTTGTATGGCTTCTTCGACATTCCTTCCGGCTGCTTTTCCGGGCTGAAATGGGGCAATGTGTGGCACTGGTGCTCGGACAGCCGCCTCATTCCCGTCATGGATTACGGTGGCGCGGGCTACGCCGACCGGAGTACCGGAGAAATGGTCATTCCCTGTCAGTATTTCGACTCTGACCCCGGCAATTTCCATGAGGGCGTGGCGTCTGTGGCATATATGGACAAAGACTGGTATCCGCATGATTTTTTCCTCATCGATGAAAACGGCGCGGAAATTCCCCTCCCGGAAGGCGTTCATTCCCTGTACGCTTCTTCCGCGTCCGAAGGCCGCATCGCGGTGGAAAACGATCAGGAATTGACAGGTTACGCGGATTTGCAAGGGAATATGGTGATCCCGCCCCAATTCCTGTGGGCCTTGGAATTTGAGGATGGACTTGCGCTTGTTAAATTCCAGGAAGGAGACTGGGGCTTCATCGACCGGGAAGGAAATACCGTCAGCCGGGGTTATCAGAATGATGGGGATTGGGGTCCGGATTACGCCAACGGCGCATTCGTTCTGGAAACAGCTTCGGATGCCTGCACGGTCTATACCGTCACCGGGGAAAAATTGTTTACCTTCACTGGGAAAACGGAAATATTTGATGTACGCCCGCCCATGAAAAACGGCCTGTGCTGGTTTTTTGAATATGAGATAGGCGGGGACTACCTGTGGGGGCTGGTGAACCTGCGGGGCGAAATCGTCAGCGAGGCCCAATGGGAGCTGACCGATTTTGAACCCAGGGATTTCCCGGAGGGCCTGCAGCTTGTGATGAAGGACGGGAAATGGGGCTACATCGACGAAACCGGAGCAATCGCTCTGCCCCTGATTTATGACCGGGCGTACAGCTTTGAAAACGGTCTGGCCTGGGTAAAAATCGGCAATCGCTGCGGGTATATCGACCACGAAGGGAGAGAGGTTTTCTTCTGGGACGGCGAATAGAATGAAATAAAGCTGTTATCAAGTTATCATAGCCGATTAGGTGTTGAGTTAATTATCTACAGATGAATCCGCCTTATAGCTTTCTCGGAAAGGGGGCCTGGGGGGAAACCGCTCTTTGACTTTCAAAGAGCGGTTTTCCCCCCCAGCATATTTATCCCAAAACCATCCTGCCGAAATCCTGGGGCCGGTGGAAGTTGGGCGTTTCGGAAGTGACCCGGTTCCAGGAAAGGAAATGGGGTTTTTCCGTTTTATCGCCGCACTTGTAGCAGTTGGCCCGGATGACCGTGCCGGGGGTGGCTTTGAAATTGGGGAACAGCATTTTGAGCAGATCAAAGGGCACCCGGTAGGTGATGCCCCAGCCTGACGGCGTGGTGAAAACCTCCGGTTCCAGCCAGTTCCTTTCCGGTAGCAGGCGCATGCGTTCTCTGCCGTCGCCTAAGCCCAAACAGCAGCAGGCGTTGGAGTTGAATTCGATGTTGATGTAGCGCGGGTCGTCCGCCACGGGGGAGAAGAAAAATTCCAGGCAGCTGTCCTCCCAGGGATGCCCCAAGGGGCCGCTTTCCTCCGCCCGGATCAGGGCTTCCTTTGCTTCCAGGCGCACCAACAGCGCGTCTTGCGTGTAACCGATTTTCGCGCTGGCGGCAATATCCACCGGTGCAGTCCACATGCGTTCATTGATTTCCAGGGATTCCATTTCTTCCCACTGGGTAAAGGGACGGATGGTATATTCTTTCATTTTGTGATTCCCTCGCTTGCTTCGCCCTTCGCGGGCGTTTTTTCGTTTACAGTTTACCATCAAAAGGCAGGAAAAACAAGCGGACGCGCCGCAAAATGCCCGGGTGTATCCGTTTACAATTTGTTCATTTTATGGTATACTCAAATCAGACTGAATACTCGCCACTTCAAGGAGGAGGAATCGTATGAAAAAGTACCTGTCTCTGTTTCTGAGCCTGTGCCTGATTGTGGGCAGCATGGGCGCAGTGCTGGCGGACGCCGCGTTCACCCCAGGCACCTACACGGGCACCGCGGAAGGCTTTGCGGGCGACGTGAAAGCCACGGTCACCGTGGATGAAAACGCCATTACCGCCATTGAAATCACCGGTGCGGAAGAAACGCCCGCTCTCGGCGGCGCGGCCATGACCGCCATGGCGGAAGCCTATGTGGGCAAGGCCGACGCGGAAGCCGTGGACGGCATGACCGGCGCGACGTTCACCTCCAACGCGGTCAAGGCGGCCGTGGCCAAGGCGCTGGCCGCCGCCATGCCTGCCGCCGCCGCCCCCGCTGAGGAAGCAGCTAAGGGTTTCACCCCCGGCACCTATGAAGCCACCGCTCAGGGCTTCGGCGGCGAAGTAAAGGTAGTCGTCACCGTGGACGAAACCGCCATCACCGCCATTGAAATCACTGGCGCGGAAGAAACCCCCGCTTTGGGCGGCGCCGCCATGCCCGCCATGGCGGAAGCCTATGTGGGCATGGCCGACGCCGAAGCAGTGGACGGCATGACCGGCGCTACCGTGACCTCCAAGGCCGTCAAAGAAGCCGTGGGCAAGGCACTGGACGCCGCCAAGGGCGTAGCCGCCCCCGCTTCCGATGAACCCATCGCCTTTACCGCCGGTGAGTACACCGCCACGGCTCAGGGCTACAACGGCCCCACCACCGTGAAGGTGACCTTCACCGAAGACAAGATCGAAAAGATCGAAATCGTTTCCACCGTGGAAACCGGGCATGTGGGCGACGTGGCTTTCGACATCCTGATCCCTGAAATGATCGAAGCGAACGGTTCCGGCGTGGACGGCGTTTCCGGCGCCACTTTCTCCACCCGCGCCCTGAAATCCGCGGTCAACGACGCAGCCGAACAGGCCAAGTGCACCAACCTGGACGCCTTCAAGGCCGCCAAGGTGGAGCACAAGGCCAAGGAAACCCAGAACCTGGAATATGACGTGGTCATCGTCGGCGCCGGCGGCGCTGGCATTTCCGCCGCCGCTCAGGCCGCCCAGGACGGCAACACCGTGCTGGTGATCGAAAAGAACGCCGAGGTCGGCGGCAACACCCTGGTGTCCGGCGGCCAGTATCAGAGCGTGATGCCTTACCTGGTTTGG
>JAFXSH010000101.1 GCA_017525805.1 Clostridia bacterium
GTACTCAATCTGTTTCAACAGCCACATCTGGGCCGCCTTGTCCGTATTGGTATAAGCCAGACGGGTAATGCCCGCTTCCGTTTTCCCGAATTTGGCCAGCCCCCCGATGAGCTCTTCTACACGCTTTTTGTTTACAGGTAACATACTTGTTCTCCTAAAGGAGACGCTGATTCAATGAGTTTGTGTAATCAGCGTTTCCTTACACTCACGCGCTGTACTTCACAGCCAGCTCCGTCAGGGTCGCCGCTGCTTTCCACAACACTTCCTCATCAAAGTCGAAGTGACTGTTGTGGTGCCCTGCCGCAATCGGTGTGCCGTACATCATGTACGCCGCTTTGCCGCCGCGCTTCTGCACCCTATCCATAAAATACGTACAGTCTTCGCTGCCCCCCATGTCCACATAGGTCAGCACATGGGCGTAGCCGCACTTTTCTTTCACCAGCGCCGCAATTTCTTCCGCCAGCTCCTTATCATAAATGCTGGCCGGAGCGCCCCCCGCTAACGAGATGTCTACTTTCACATCATACAGATCCGCAGCAGCCTGCAGCATACGGCGGGCCTCTTTTACCATGAACTCATTGATTTCCGTGTTGCCGCCCCGGGTCTCTATTTTCATGGACGCGATATCAGGCACTACGTTCCGCCCGGTTCCCGCATTCAGCACGCCGACGTTGATACGGCTGGAGCCCTGGCTGTGCCGGGAGATCGTACTTAAACTGATTGCTGCCTGGGCCGCCGCCAGCAAGGCGTTCTTCCCTTCTTCCGGCGCCGCTCCCGCATGGGCGGAAACGCCGTGGAACTCCGCATCCAGTTTTGTGGTGGCCAGGAAGCCGTCCGTCATAGTGACCAGTGTGTCCGCCTGGGTACACTTGAATCCGATGTGCCCGCCGAACAGGTAATCCACATCGTCCACCACACCGGCATCCACCATGGCCAGCGCGCCCCGCACGCCTTCCTCCGCAGGCTGGAAGATCAGTTTGATCCGTCCGTGCAGTTTATCCATGTTTTCTTTCAGAAGTTTCGCTACAGCCAGGCCGATGGTCACATGCCCGTCGTGCCCGCAGGCATGCATGGCTTTTGTATGGGTAGAACAAAAACCTTCGGCCGCCGGGCGATGTCCTTCGCCTTTGTCTTCTTCCACATCGTTGCAGTCCATGTCAAAGCGGAACGCAACGGTCTTGCCGGGCCTGCCCGTATCCAAAATGCCAACCACGCCGGTCTTGCCGCCGGCCATCTTTTCCACCAGCGCCAGGTCTGCCCCTTCGGTAACGGCACGTTTCATATACCGTTCCAGCTCTGCAGCGGTGGGACGGCCCATCATGGACGCTTCCGCAACCACTTCTGCGCCAAAATGCACTTCATAGCCCAGCGCCTCCAATTCTTTAATGATCAGGGAAGCCGTACGGAATTCCGTCCAGCCTGTTTCAGGGTGGCTGTGCAGGTTACGCCGCCGGGCCGCCAGTTCTTCTTTTAAGTTTTCTGCCTGTTTCCAAATTGTTTCCATAGTCACCATTCTTTCTTTACCCTTTACCGTTTTATTTCAATACTCATATTACAGGTTCCGCGTACCCGCACGGAACGGATACGCGGAAGCATATCATCTTTACACTATATACTGCTTTTTATGCCTGAATCAGAATGCCAGGAACATCATGCCGATAATCATGGCGAAAACCATGGGGATCGCATTGCGGCGGGTAACTTCCATGGGGCTGATGCCTGCGATACCGGCTACGATGATGGTTGCGCCGGCAATCGGGGACATGGTACGGCCCAGGGTGCCGCCCAGGGTAGCCATGGAGCCCATCTGCACAATAGACATACCAAAGTCTGCCGCATGGGGCGTAACCGCTTCGTTGAACGCAAAGGTCGCCGCATCGCCGGAACCGGTGATCAGGCCCAGCAGGAAGGGACCTACGGATGCGCAGATCTTAACGATAGACGGATTGTTGACCATGGCGGCGATAAACGCCTTGACCAGACCCATAGCATTCATACCGGCTACGAACACGCCTGCCGCCAAAATGATACCGATGATATCGCCGTAGGCTTTGCCCATGCCGTCAAAGAAAGACTTGGTCAGCGCCGCCGGGTTGGTCCGGGTCACGATGCAGGTCAGGATGGCGCCGATGACCATAGCCTGGGCTACCCCCATCTTGAAC
>JAFXSH010000102.1 GCA_017525805.1 Clostridia bacterium
CACAGCGGACATTGCTCGTTTCGCCTGATCTCACCTCGGACAGAGCATCCGCCACAGGCGGCTGTCCGAGGTTCGTCCTCCCTCCATTCAGCTTAGCCAGGGCGAAAAATCCATCCCAAATCTGATAATCTTTTATACTGAAAATAGTATAAGCTCCCTTTTCAATTGGCCACATTTTTCATATTTTTTTTATTTGTTGCCTGGATACTTTTCATCTGCTCTCTTGCAAAATGCCCGAAGTCTGTGCTATAATTCCTTGAAACGTCCGGCATGGAAGCGCCGGGCGGCAATGACGGGAAGACCCGGCGGCACACCGTAAGGAGGCAATGAAGCATGTTTCAGTACAAGACCAGGGGCACCTGTTCCACCCAGATCGATCTGGAAATCGAAGACGGTGTGATCACTGCCTGCACGATTCATAACGGCTGCAGGGGGAACACACAGGGCCTGTCCAGAATGGTGATTGGCCGCAAAGCGGATGAAGTGAAGGAAATCCTGCGGGGTATACCGTGCCGCGGCAACACCTCCTGCCCGGATCAGCTGGCTCAAGCCATTGATGCCTACGAGGCACAGCAAGGATAAACAGCATTTCAATCCGGTATGAAAATATCTTTGAACAGAAGGAAAGGAAGAGAAAGAAATGTCCACACAGAAACAAAAGGATCGGAAACAGTTTTGGGTCAGAGTGCTGTGCATCGTTCTGGCTGTGCTGATGATCGGCTCGTCCCTGATAGCGGTGCTTGATCTGTTTTGATCCACTCCCATGAATAGGATTGATGACCCGGAAACGGCTGATTCATACCGTTCAGCGTGTTCCGGGTTTTATTGCGCTCTTTTTTACCAGATACCACAAAAATGTATAAAATTGCAGAGAAAATGAATTTATATTGAATATGTGCTTGACAATATGGGAAAAATCTGTATAATATTTGAATAAGCATGCGCGATATACAGCGCGTGCGGAACGGGGAAGCAGCGTATGATGAAGAAAGTGTTTATTGACGGCAGCGCGGGCACAACGGGCTTGCGGATCGTTGAAAGACTGGAAAAGCGGCAGGATATTCAATTACTGCGTTTGCCGGAGGAATACCGCAAAGACCCGGCGGCCCGGAAAGACTTCATGAACAAGGCGGATATCGTGTTTCTGTGCCTGCCGGACGATGCGGCGCGGGAAGCGGTGGGCCTGATCGAAAACGAAAACACGGCGGTGATCGATACTTCCACGGCGCACAGGACGGCGGCGGGCTGGGCATACGGTTTCCCGGAAATCAACGGTTTGCGGGAACAGATCAAAGCCGCCAAGCGCATCGCTAATCCCGGCTGCCACGCCAGCGGCTTCATCGCGCTGACCGCTCCATTGGTGGAAGCGGGCGTCATTCCCAAGAATACCATGCTCACCTGCGTTTCCCTCACCGGCTATTCCGGCGGCGGCAAAAAGATGATCGCGGAATACGAAGGGGAAGGCCGAAGCGCCTTGCTGGACGCGCCCCGCCAGTACGGGCTTTCCCAAACGCACAAGCATCTGCCCGAAATGCAGAAGGTGTGCGGCCTTTCAAACGCCCCCATTTTCTGCCCTATTGTGGCTCCCTATTACGCGGGCATGGAGGTGACCGTGCCGCTGTTTGCCGGGCAAATCAAAGGCGGTAAAGCCGGGATCGAAACGGTATACGCCGATTATTATCAAACCGGCCTGGTGCGCTTTACGAAGGACGCCAGCGAAAGCGGTTTCCTGTCCGCGGGAGCGCTTGCCGGACGGGACGATATGGAAATTACCGTTTCCGGCAATGAGGAACGCATCCTGCTGATCGCCCGGTTCGATAACTTGGGCAAGGGCGCGTCCGGGGCGGCCATCCAGAATATGAACCTGCTTTTAGGGGTGGATGAAGCCGCCGGACTGGTGGTGTGAGCCCATGGCGGACGTGCAGATTTTGCCCATGACGGAAGCGGATTACGATGCCGTGCGGGCATTATGGATGACCATCCGGGGCTTCGGCATCCGCGCCCTGGACGATTCCCGGGAGGATGTGGTGCGCTTCATCCGCCGCAATCCCACTACCAGCGTGGTGGCCAAGGTGGACGGGCGGGTGATCGGCTCCATCCTGTGCGGCTCCGACGGGCGGCAGGGGGCCCTGTACCACGTGTGCGTGGCCGAGGGTTTCCGGCGGCAGGGCATCGGTACCCGCATGGTGGGCTACTGCATGCAGCAACTAAAGGAGTTGGGCATCAACAAGGTGGGGCTCATCGCGTTCACGAAAAACGACGCGGGCAACGCCTTCTGGAAACAGATCGGATGGAAGAAAAACGACGTGAATTATTATGAATTTGTGCTGAACGCGGAAAACATCACGCATTTTATAGGAGAATAATAGGAGAAAAACATGA
Organism: Clostridia bacterium; assembly: GCA_017525805.1. The sequence goes on from JAFXSH010000102.1 coordinate 2,383, forward strand.
AGATTCGCAAGGTTACGGGCGGCGTTACCACGCCCAAGGGTTTCAAAGCCGCTTGCTGCGCGGCGGGCATCAAGTACAAGGGACGGACGGACATGGCCATGCTGGTGAGCTCCGCCCCCTGCGCCGTGGCGGGCACCTTTACCACCAACAAGGTGAAGGCCGCGCCTGTGCTGTGGGACATGGACGTGGTATACAACGGCAAATCCGCCCAGGCTGTGGTGGTGAACGCGGGGATCGCCAACGCCGCCACCGGCAAGACGGGCCTGAATATCTGCCAAAAGACCGCCGATTACGCTGGAAGCATTTTCGGTGTCCCGGCGAAAAGCGTGCTGCTGGGTTCCACCGGCGTCATCGGGCCCAACCTGCCTCTTGATCGCATCCAGGCGGGGATCAAGGTTATGTCGGAAAATCTTTCTGACTCCCTGGAAGCGGGCACGGCGGCCAGCAAGGCCATCATGACTACCGACACGGTGAACAAGGAATTCGCCGTAGAATTTGACCTTCCGGGGTTGGACGGCGGCAACGTTACCGTGCACATGGGCGGCATGAGCAAGGGCTCCGGCATGATCCATCCCAACATGTGCACCATGCTGGGCTATATCACCACCGACTGCGCCATCGATCAGGCGCTGCTGCAAAAGGCTTTGAGCGCCATCGTGCCCGATACCTTCAACATGATCACCGTGGACGGCGACACTAGCACCAACGACACCCTGCTGGTTTTAGCCAACGGCATGGCGGGAAACGCGCCCATTGCGGATACGAATGAAAGCTATGACATTTTCTGCGAAGCCCTCTTTTCCATCTGCCGGGATCTTGCGGTGAAAATGGCGGAGGACGGCGAAGGGGCCACCCACCTGCTGGAAATGCGGGTGTACAACGCGGACACCAAGGAAAACGCCCGGACATTGGCAAAATCCGTGGTGGGTTCCGCTTTGGTCAAGGCCATGGTCTTCGGCAAGGATGCCAACTGCGGCCGCATCCTGTGCGCCCTTGGCTACGCCGGGCCGGATTTTGACCCCTCCAAAATCGAAGTATATCTCCAAGGGGAAGAAGACACTCTCTGCTTCTATGAAAACGGTTGCGTTCAGGCGTTTGACGAGGAAAAGGCCCTGAAGATCCTTTCCGAAAAAGCCGTGCGATTCTCCTGCAACATGAACATGGGCGATCAGGAAGCCACGGCCTGGGGCTGTGATTTGACGTATGACTATGTGAAAATCAACGGGGACTACCGGACGTAAAAGGAAGTAGGAAAGCATGAACACCGAATTTTCAAACGCCCAGCGGGCGGAGGTACTGACCCAGGCCCTGCCCTATATCAAGCGGTACACGGGCAAAATCGTGGTGGTGAAATACGGCGGAAACGCTATGGTGAACGAGCAGCTCAAGCAGCAGGTGATGGAAGATATCGTGCTGCTGTGGCTGATCGGGGTAAAAATCGTGCTGGTGCACGGCGGCGGCCCCGAAATCACTGATTTAATGAACCGCTTGGGCAAGCAGGCGGAGTTCATCGACGGTCTGCGGGTGACCGATAAGGAAACGGTGGACATCGTGCAGATGGTGCTGGCGGGCAAGGTGAACAAAACCCTGGTGAACCTGCTGGAAATGCACGGGGGCAAAGCCATCGGCCTTTCCGGCATGGACGGGCGGCTCATTGAGGCCACGCCCAAAGACCCGCGTTTAGGCTATGTGGGCACGGTGACGAAGATTCACCAAAAGCCCATTATGGATCTGCTGAATAACGGCTACATTCCCGTGATCTCCACCATCGGCTGCGACCGGCAGGGCAATGCCTACAACATCAACGGCGACACCGCCGCCGCCCATATCGCCGGGGCCCTGGCGGCAGAGCGCATGATTCTGATGACGGATATCGCGGGCATCCTGCGGGACAAGAACGACCCCAGCACCCTGATCCCCGAAATGACCTTGAGCCAGGCCCGGGAGCTGCGGGAATCCGGAATCATTTCCGGGGGCATGATCCCCAAGGTGGACTGCTGCGTGACGGCCCTGAACGCCGGGGTGAAAAACGCGGTCATCATGGACGGACGGGTGCCCCATTCCATTTTGATGGAGCTGCTCACCAATGAAGGCGCGGGCACGTGGTTAAGGAGGGACGAAGCTTGAACATCAAGGAAATGGACGCGGCATACGTCGCCAATACCTATAAGCGCTTCCCGGTGCAGATCGTGTCCGGCCAAGGCTCCATCGTAAAGGATGACCAGGGAAAGGAATACATCGATCTTGGCAGCGGTATCGCCGTCACATCTTTCGGCATCGGGGACGAACAGTGGAAGCAGGCGGTCATGGACCAGATCAATCAGGTGCAGCACATGTCCAACCTGTACTACACCGAGCCCTGCGTAAGGCTCGCCCAAATGCTCTGCCAGAAAACGGGCATGAAAAAGGTGTTTTTCTGCAATTCCGGGGCGGAAGCCAACGAATGCGCCATCAAAACCGCCCGGAAGTACGCCGCGGACAAATACGGCCCGGAGCGCTATACCATCATCACCCTGAAAAACAGCTTCCATGGCCGCACCATCACCACCCTGGCCGCCACCGGTCAGGAGCATTACCACGAGCTGTTCCAGCCCCTGACGCCGGGCTTCAAGCACGCGGCGGCGGAGGACGTGCAGGAATTAAAGGATTTGATCGCCCAGCAGCCCACCGCCGCCATTATGATCGAATGCGTGCAGGGGGAGGGCGGGGTCATCCCCCTCTCCAAGGCATATGTGCAGGCCGTGGCGGAAATTTGCAAAGAACAGGATATCCTGCTCATCGTGGATGAGGTGCAGACCGGCAACGGCCGCACGGGCCGGTTGTACGCGTATATGAACTATGGCATTCAGCCGGACATCGTGTCCACCGCCAAGGGTTTGGGCGGCGGCCTGCCCTTAGGGGCGGCGCTGTTGGGAGATAAAGTGGAAAAGGTATTGGGCTTTGGCGACCACGGCTCCACCTTCGGCGGCAATCCCGTTTGCTGCGCCGGGGCGCTGAGCGTGCTTTCCCGGCTGGATGACGCCTTTTTGGCGGAGGTCCGCAAAAAGAGCGAATATTTATTCAGTACATTCCAAGGCGCAACCGGGATCGAAGCGGTCACCGGCCTGGGCCTGATGATCGGCCTGAAAACCAAGAAACCCGCCGGTCAGGTGCTGGCGTCGTGCATGGAAAAAGGCGTGTTGTGCCTCACCGCCAAGGATAAGGTGCGCCTGCTGCCCGCCCTGAACATTCCCATGGACACGCTGAAACAGGCGGCGGACATCATCAAAGCGGTTTGCGCGGAGGAGGAAACAGTATGAATTTACAGGGACGGAGCTTTCTGACGCTGCTGGATTATACCCCCGAGGAAATCACCTACTTATTGGATTTGGCGGCGGAGCTGAAAGAAAAGAAGCACGCCCATATTGCCCATCGGATGCACGAAGGCAAAAACGTGGCCCTGATCTTTGAAAAGACCAGCACCCGCACCCGCTGCTCCTTCGAGGTAGCGGCGGCGGACTTGGGCATGCACTCCACCTACTTAGACCCCACCGGCAGCCAGATCGGCAAAAAGGAAAGCATTGCCGACACCGCCCGGGTGCTGGGAAGGATGTACGACGGCATCGAGTACCGGGGCTACGGTCAGAAAATCGTGGAAGCCCTGAAAAAGTATTCCGGCGTGCCGGTGTGGAACGGCCTCACCAACGAATACCATCCCACCCAAATTCTGGCCGATTTCCTCACTATCCGGGAGCATTTCGGGGGATTGAAGGGCAAAAAGCTGGTGTACATGGGCGACGCTCGCTACAATATGGGCAATTCCCTCATGATTGGCTGCGCCAAGATGGGCCTGCGTTTCGTGGCCTGCGCCCCGGAAAAGTATTTTCCCGATCCTCAATTGATTCTCACCTGCAAGAACATCGCTTTGCAAACCGGGGCCACCCTGGAATTTAACACCGATCCCATGGAGGCGGTGAAAAACGCGGACGTGATCTACACCGACGTGTGGGTGTCCATGGGTGAGCCGGACGAGGTCTGGGCCGAGCGCATCCAGGATTTGAAGCCTTATCAGGTGAACAAAGCCGTCATGCGGCAGGCGGGCCCCCAGTGCCGCTTCATGCACTGCCTGCCCTCCTTCCATGACCTGAACACCGGTATCGGCAAGAAAATTCACGAAAAATTCGGGCTCACCGCCATGGAAGTGACCGACGACGTGTTTGAAAGCCCCCAGTCCATCGTGTTCGACGAAGCAGAAAACCGCATGCATACCATCAAGGCCGTCATGGCGGCGACGCTGTAAGGGGACGGGGGATGTGTACTTTCTCTGGGTCAGAGAAAGTACCAAAGAGACCACCTTTGAAGAACGCATCTTCATAAAAGCAAAAGGCGGAGAATACGGAGAGGAAAAGAACATGTTTGCCTTTATTTGGCCCATGGCTTTGGTGATCGTGTCCAATGTGGTGTATCAAATCTGCGCTAAATCCGTTCCGGAGGGCATGAACGCCTTTGCGTCCCTCACCGTCACCTATCTGGTGGGGGCCGCCGCCAGCCTGATCCTCTACTTTGTCCTGGGAAAAGACGGGAACCTGTTTCAGGAATACCGGAAAATGAACTGGGCCCCCATCACGCTGGGCGTGGTGATCGTGGGCTTGGAGGTGGGCTGGATCTACGCCTACAAGGCGGGTTGGCCCGTCAGCACCGCTTTCATCGTGCAAAGCGCCTTCATGGCTGCCGCGTTGCTGATGGTTGGGTATTTCCTGTATCGCGAAGCCCTGACCTGGAACAAAATCGTGGGTGTGGTCATTTGCCTCATCGGGCTTGGATTCATCAATTACAAATAACAAAAGGACGGTAACCATTATGCCAAGAGATAAGTCCATTCACAAGGTCATGGTCATCGGCTCCGGCCCCATCGTGATCGGCCAGGCGGCGGAATTTGACTACGCCGGGGCCCAGGCATGCCGGGTGCTGAAGGAAGAAGGGCTGGACACCGTGCTGGTGAACTCCAACCCCGCCACCATCATGACCGACAGCCATCTGGCCAATGAGATTTATTTGGAAGCCCTGAACGCCGAAACGGTGGCCCGGGTCATCGAAAAGGAACGCCCCGACGGCCTGCTGTCAGGCCTCGGCGGTCAGAACGGCCTGACCATCGCCATGCAGCTAAAGCGCAACGGCACCTTGGAAAAGTACGGGGTCAAGCTGCTGGGAACGGACATCGACGGCATCGACAAGGCGGAGGACCGTGAGCTGTTCCGGGAAACCATGGCGGCCATTGGCCAGCCCTGCGTGCCCTCCGACATCGCCAACGACGTGGACACCGCCCTGAGAATCGCCGACAAGATCGGCTATCCTATCATCGTGCGCCCCGCCTTTACCTTGGGCGGCACCGGCGGCGGCATTGCCGATACCCCGGAGGAATTGAAGGTTATTGCCAAGACCGGCCTGGATATGTCGCCCATCACCCAAATCTTGGTGGAAAAGTGCATTTCCGGCTGGAAGGAAATCGAGTTTGAAACCATGCGGGACGCCACCGGCTGCGCCGTGTCCGTCTGCTCCATGGAAAACATCGACCCCGTGGGCGTGCATACCGGCGATTCCATCGTGGCGGCCCCGGCCCTGACCTTGAATGAACGGGAATTTGCCATGCTGCGGCAGGCTGCCCTGGATATCGTGGCGGCCATCGGCATCGTGGGCGGCTGCAACTGTCAGTTCGCCCTGAAGCCCGACGGAAGCGAGTACGCGGTGATCGAGGTGAACCCCCGCGTCAGCCGTTCTTCTGCCCTCGCCAGCAAAGCCACCGGCTATCCCATCGCCAAGATCACCACCCGGCTGGCTTTAGGCTATACTTTAGATGAAATCAAGCATCCCGTCACCGGCTTTTCTCTGGCCGGGTTCGAGCCCGCGGTGGATTACATCGTGCTCAAGTTCCCCAAGTGGAGCTTTGATAAGTTCGCCGGCTCCAGCCGGAAGCTGGGCACCCAGATGAAGGCCACGGGCGAGGTCATGGCCATCGGCCCCACCCTGGAAAACGCCCTCATGAAGGCCGTGCGCGGGGCGGAAATTGGCTTGGACACCCTGAACGCCGCGCCGCTCAACGACCGGCCTATTCGGGAGCGTTTGGCCGCCCAGGACGACCGGCGGATTTTCACCGTGTTCGAGGCGCTGAAAGCGGGCATTTCCATCGACGAAATTTACCAAATTACCATGATCGACCCCTATTTCCTGCAAAAGCTCCAGAATCTGGTGGATTATGAAGCCAAGCTGGCGAAAGAGGGCGCCACCCATGAAAACATCTTAGAGGGCAAACAATTAGGTTATACCGATGCGGCCATCAAGCGCATCAGCGGAGCGAAGGAAATCGAGGAAACGCCTTTTGCCTACCAGATCGTGGAAACCTGCGCCGCCGTCTTCGGCACAGACCGGCCTTACTTCTATTCCTCTGTGGGCGAGCCCTGCCAGTCCCGGCCCTTCCCGAGAAGCGGCAAGCCTGTGGTGATCGTATTAGGCAGCGGCCCCATCCGCATCGGCCAGGGCATCGAATTCGATTACAGCTCGGTGCACTGCGTATGGACCCTGCGGGAAATGGGCTACGACGTGGTGATCATCAACAACAACCCGGAAACGGTGTCCACCGACTATGACACCGCCGACCGGCTGTACTTTGAGCCCCTGTGTCCCGAAGACGTG
>JAFXSH010000103.1 GCA_017525805.1 Clostridia bacterium
ACCGGCTCCACCAAGAAGGAACTGAGGGTTGAAATTTGCTCCAAGTGCCACCCCTTCTTCACCGGCAAGCAGAAGCTGGTGGACAGCGGCGGTCGCGTGGATCGCTTCAAGAAGCGCTTCGGCATCTAAGCCCCATAAAAGCAGTACCGCCGTACACGGGAGGGTGCTGCTTTTCTCGTTTCGGGGCATTGTGTCAAAATATCATACATATTTGAAAGGATCATCTATGGCGAAGAAAAACGAAACCGGCGCTTCCTGCCCCCGGGCGGATATCGGCGGCCAGGCGGTGCTGGACGGCGTGATGATGAAAAGCCCGGACGCGGTAGCCGTAGCGGTGCGCCGCCCCAACGGCGATATCGTGGTAAAGCGGGAAGCCTATGAGGCCCCCTCCAAGAAGCATCCCTGGATGGGCCTGCCCTTCATCCGGGGCTCGGTGAACATGGTGCAGATGATGGGCCTGGGCATGCGGGTGCTGGAGGACAGCATGAAAATGTCCGGCAACGAGGACGCCCAGGAGGAGCCCAGCAAGTTTGAAAAATGGCTGGCGGCAAAGCTCGGCAAGAACGTGGACAAGGTAGTCATGGCCGTGGCCGTGGTGCTGGCCTTAGCCATGAGCGTGGGCCTGTTCGTGCTGCTGCCCAACACGGTGATCATGCTGTTCCCGCAGAACGCCTCCGGCGGTACGCTGCTGCTCAAAAACCTGGTCAGCGGCCTGATCCGCACTGTGCTTTTGATCACCTATATCGGCCTGGTGGGCCGCATTCCCGACATGCGCAAAACCTTCCAGTACCACGGGTCGGAGCACAAAACCGTGTACTGCCACGAGCATGACCTGCCCCTCACCCCCAAGAACGCCCAGCAGTTCACCACCCTGCACCCCCGGTGCGGCACCAGCTTCCTGCTGCTGACGTTCATCCTGTCTATCCTGTTCTATTCCATTATTGACGTGCTGGTGCTGCAATTGACCGGCTTTGACTTGGGCGCCAATTACTTCCTGCGGGTATTAAGCCGCATCATCCTGCTGCCCTGCGTGGCGGGCATCAGCTATGAGGCCCTCAAAGCCCTGGCCCACGCTGAAACGCCCCTCACCCGCGCCCTGCGCTGGCCCGGCCTGCAAATGCAGCGCCTCACCACCCGCCAGCCCAGCGACGAACAATGCGAGGTGGCCATCGCCTCCATGAACGCCGCCCTGAACGGCCTGCCCGAGGGCGAAACCACCCCCGAGGGCTGGGTTATCCTGCATCCTACCCAGGCGTAGCGAAACAACGCCTTCTCTTTGCGTGACCGGAACGCCCATATGGGCGCTTTCCAGGCTATGAAAAGGGAAGGCTTTTTCTGTTTTGAAAGTGGAAAGTGAAGATTGATGAACATGCCCACCGTACTGGAAGCCCTGAAAGCAGCGGAAGCACGCTTAAAAAACATCCCCGAACCCCGGCTGGACGCGGAATACCTGCTGGCAGAAGTGTTGGGAATATCCCGGCTTGAGATACTGCTGAACAAGCGGCGGGAACTGACCGGAAAAGAAGCGGCAGCCTTTGAAGCGCTGATCGCCCGGCGGGAAGGGCGGGAACCCCTGCAATACATTTTGGGAAATCAGAGCTTCATGGGGTTCGGCATAAAAACAGACAGCCGGGCCCTGATCCCTCGGTTCGACACGGAGGCCCTGTGCGAGGAAGCGCTGAAATACATCCGGCCCGGCAATCGGGTGCTGGACCTGTGCACCGGTTCCGGGGCGCTGGCTGTGGCCATCAAAAGGCTGTTCCCCGGCGCGGAGGTCATTGCTTCGGATATCAGCGAAGATGCCCTTTCCCTTGCGAAGGAAAACGCGGAACGGCTGGGCGCGGATGTGCGCTTTGTTCAGGGTGATCTGTTCACGCCGCTGGCCGATGAACGCTTTCATGTGATCGTGAGCAATCCCCCCTACATCCCGGAGCATCTGCGGGGACGGCTGCAAGCCGAAGTGGAACGGGAACCTGCCCTGGCCCTGTTCGCGGGGGCGGATGGGCTGGATTTTTACCGGCGCATCGCAAAAGAAGCGCCTGCACATCTAAATCCCGGCGGCCGGCTGTGCCTGGAGATCGGGGACGGGCAGGGAGACGCGGTGAAAGCCCTGTTATATGAAGAATTTACCGATATTCAAATCATCAACGACCTGAACGGCCTGCCCCGGGTGGTCAGCGCCAGGATCAAGGAGGGAAAACGGTCATGATGGAAGCTCAGTTCGAGGCCATGGAGGGCCGCTTAGAGGAATTGACCGTGGCCACGGCCCAGCCGGAAATCATCGCCGACGTGCCCAAGTGGCAGGGCATGCTGAAAGAAATGGCCCAGCTGGAACCCGCCGTGAACGCCTGGCGGCAGTACAGGCAATTGCTGTCCGAAATCGAGCAGGCCAAGGAAATGCGGTCCGATCCGGACATGGGCGACATGGCGGAGGAAGAATTAAAGGAATTATTGCCCAGAGAAGAACAGGAACGGGAGCGCTTGCGCCTGTTCCTGATCCCCCACGACCCCAACGACGACCGCAGCGTTGTCATGGAAATCCGCCCCGGCGCGGGCGGAGAGGAAGCGGCGCTGTTCGCCGCCCTGCTGCTGCGCATGTACCAGCGCTATGCCGAGCGCAGGGGCTATCAATTTGAGGCGGTGGATATTTCCGATACGGAGCTGGGCGGCGTGAAGGAAGCGGTGTTCACCCTGAACGGCGTGGGGGCTTTTTCCCGCATGAAATATGAATCCGGCGTGCACCGCGTCCAGCGGGTGCCCGTCACCGAGGCGGGGGGCCGCATCCACACCTCCACCGCCACCGTAGCCGTGCTGCCCGAGGCGGAGGACGTAGAGGTGGAAATCAGGCAGGAGGATATCCGCATCGACACCTACCGGGCTTCCGGCCACGGGGGCCAGTACATCAACCGCACCGACTCCGCCGTGCGCATCACCCATATGCCCTCCGGGCTGGTGGTGACCTGCCAGGACGAAAAGAGCCAGCTAAAGAATAAAGAAAAGGCCATGAAGGTGCTGAAATCCCGGCTGTATGACCTGTACCGCGCCGAAAAGGACGCGGCCTACGCCCAGAACCGCCGTGCGCAGGTGGGCAGCGGCGAACGCAACGAGCGCATCCGCACCTACAATTTCCCCCAGGGCCGGGTCACCGATCACCGGGTCAATCTGACGCTGTATAAAATCGACGCCATTCTGGACGGCGATCTGGACGAAATCATCGACGCCCTGACCTTGCAGGAACAAACGGAAAAATTGAAAAACCTAACGCCATAATCCTTTATTTAGAACCCCTGTGCCTGAAAGGCTTTTATGGCTTTCTCGGAAAGGGGTCTGGGGGAAACCGCTCTTTGGCCTCCAAAGAGCGGTTTCCCCCAGCTCTCCCCCACACGCAAAAAGACCCGCCGCGAGGGGAGCGGCGGGCTTTCTCAGGGAAGCAAAATAAAAAGGCAGCGGGCTAATGCGCTTCAGCCGAGGGGGCAACTGAAGCCGACCGCGCTGCCGGCTTCCTTGATGCGTTTATGGTACAGAAGAAATATGTCAAAAATGTGTCACGTTCTCGTCAAAACAGATTATATTCATGGCCTATCATGCATAATCATAAAAATACAGAAATTGTCATATCTGTCATTTCTCCAAAATGACAAGCTGTAAGGAAACGCTGCCATCCCGGTCCCCGGCGGCGTTTTTTTGTATAAAAAAACGGAGGACGCATCCTCCGCGCGGGCATTACTCCGCAAAGGGCACCGCCTGAACGCCTTTTCCCGGCAAGGGCGGCGCTTTCTGTTCCCGGATTTCCGGGATGTCTTCCGTTTCCGCGCCGGAAATGGAAAGCTCCGTTACGGGGGTCAGCAGCATGGAAAGCACCTCGGACAGCCTGCCGGAGGCCGTTTCCCTTTCCGCCGTGAGCGCGTCCGCCGTTTGGCGCTGGGCCTGGGTTTCCTGCCGCGCGATTTTCAGCGCTTCCAACAGGGCGTCCCGCTCCAAAACCAGGGCCTGGGTCTCCCGCAGCAGATCGTCCCGCTCCTGGGTCAGGGCCGCTTCCTGTTCCGTCCATTCGTCCTTCTTCTGATCGTACAGGGTCTGGAGCACTTCGTTTTTCCGCGTTTCCTTTTGCATTTCCTCTCGCAGGGCGTTCTTCTGCCCGGACAGGGAGATCAGCAGCACCGCGCACGCCGCCAGCCCCAGCCATAAGATCACCGTCATCGCTTTGCGCATGGTCTTTTCCTCCTCGCTTGGTTTCCATGGTATAAACTGGCCTTTTTCCCCGCAAAATATGCTTGGGAAACAGAAAAAGGAGGAAGGAAAACCATGGAAACCCAGGGAGCCGCACAAAACGCCCGCAGCCTGACCGATCTGCTCCGCCGCCGCCGGGACCCGGCGGGCGACTTGCCCTTCGACCCCGACGCGGAGCCGCCGATGGAAGAAGGGGAAGCGCCGAATGCGCGGAATTAGCGCTTGAAAAAACGCGCCGGAGACTGAATGCCAGCCCCCGGCGCGGTTTTATTTTGATGGGCAATATTACGACAGCTCGAACATACCGGTATACAACTGATAATATTTGCCCTTCTGGGCCAGGAGCTGTTCGTGGTTGCCGCGCTCGATGATCACGCCGTTTTCCAGCACCATGATGGCCTGGGAATTGCGGACTGTGCTGAGGCGGTGGGCGATCACGAACACGGTGCGGCCCTTCATCAATTCGTCCATGCCCTTTTCGATGAGGGCTTCGGTGCGGGTATCGATGGAGGAGGTAGCCTCATCCAGGATCAGCACGGGCGGGTCGGCCACGGCAGCCCGGGCGATGGCCAGCAGCTGGCGCTGACCCTGAGACAGGTTGGCCCCGTCGCCGGTGAGCATGGTATCGTAGCCCTCGGGCAGATGGCTGATGAAGAAATCGGCGTTGGCGATCTTGGCAGCCTTTACGATGTCCTCGTCGGTGGCATCCAAGCGGCCATAGCGGATGTTCTCTTTCACCGTGCCGGTGAACAGGTGGGTATCCTGAAGCACCATGCCTAAGGAACGCCGCAGATCATCCTTTTTGATCTTTTCGATGTTGATGCCGTCGTACCGGATCTTGCCGCCCTGAATGTCGTAGAAGCGGTTGATCAGGTTGGTGATGGTGGTTTTGCCCGCGCCGGTGGAGCCCACGAAGGCGATTTTCTGGCCCGGCTTGGCGTAGAGGGAAATATTGTGCAGCACGATCTTTTCCGGCACATAGCCAAAGGTCACGTCCTCGAACACCACGTCGCCCTTCCACTCGGTATAGGTAACGGTGCCGTCGGCCTTGTGGGGATGCTTCCATGCCCACATGCCGGTGCGTTCCTTGCACTCGACGATGTTGCCCTGAGCGTCTTTTTTCGCCCGCACTAAGGTCACGTAGCCGTCGTCCTTTTCCACCGGTTCGTCCAGCAATTCAAAGATGCGCTCCGCGCCCGCCAGGGCCTGAAGGATGATGTTGAATTGCTGGGACAGGTTGGAAATGGGCTGGCTGAACTGCCGGGTGAAGGGCAGGAAGGAAATGAGCATGCCCAGGGAAGCGTGTTCCGGGTCATGGATGATCAGGAGAGAACCCACCAGGGCAATGATCACGTAGGTGATATGGCCCAAGTTGTTCATGATGGGGCCCAACATGCTGGCGAAGGTATTGGCCCGGGTGCCCGCCACGCGCACGGCCTCGTTTTTGCCGTCAAAGGCTTCCTTGGCCTTTTCCTCGTGGCAGAACACCTGCACCACCCGCTGGCCCTCGATGGTTTCTTCAATGTAGCCGTTCAGCGCGCCCACGGCCTTCTGCTGAGCCACGAAATTGGCGCCGGACTTTTTGCCGATGTTGGCGGTGATGAAGAACATGACGGGGGTCAGGGCCAGGACGAGCAGGGTCATCCAGATGTTGAGCTGCACCATATAATAGAGCGAGAACACCACGGAGAACAGGGAGCTCACCGCCTGGGGGAAAGACTGGGACAGGAATTCCCGCAGGGTGTCGGTGTCGTTGGTGTAGCGGCTCATGATCTCGCCGTGGGTGCGCTGGTCGAAGTACCGGATGGGCAGGTCCTCCATGTGGGTGAACATTTCCTTGCGCAGGTGGTTCAGGGTGGAGGTGGACACCATCATCATCATCCGGTTATAGAAGAACTGGGCGGCGGCTCCGGCGAAATACATGAGCATCAGGGTCGTTAAGAACTGGAAGAAGGGGCCGTAATCCACGCTTGACCCGGCCAGGAAAGTTTCGGCCATAGGCCGCAGGTAATCGTCCACCACGGATTTGAGCAGATAGGTGCCGGTGGTGGAGGCTAAGGTCGCGCCTAAAATGCACAGGGAAACCAGGATCAGGCGCACTTTGTGGGGCTTTAAGTAGCCCAGCAGGCGGCGCAGGGTGCCCTTGGCGTTCTTGGGCTTTGCCATCGGTCCTTTCGGTCCATGCGGAGGCATTTACGCCACCCCCTTCTGCTGGGAAGTGTACACTTCCCGGTAAATTTCGCTGCGCCGCATCAGCTCGTCGTGGGTGCCGAAATCCATGACCTTTCCTTCGTCCAGCACCAGGATATGGTCGGCTTCCATCACGGAGGTGATGCGCTGGGCGATGATGATCTTGGTGGTGTCCGCCATCTGGGTGCGCAGGGCTTCCCGGATGCGGGCGTCGGTGGCGGTGTCCACGGCGCTGGTGGCATCGTCCAGAATCATGATCTTGGGCTTTTTGAGCAGGGCCCTTGCGATGCACAGGCGCTGCTTCTGGCCGCCGGACACGTTCACGCCGCCCTGGCCCAGATCGGTTTCATAGCCGTCCGGGAAGGAGCGGACGAACTCGTCCGCCGCCGCCGCCTGGCAGGCCGCGGTGATTTCCTCGTCGGTGGCGTTTTCATCGCCCCAGCGCAGGTTTTCTTTGATGGTGCCGGAGAACAGCACGTTCTTTTGCAGCACCATGGCTACCTGGTCGCGCAGGGCGTGGATATCGTACTTGCGCACGTCCTGGCCGCCCACCAGGAGGCTGCCGCTGGTAATATCGTACAGGCGCGGGATCAGGGACACCAAGGTGGTCTTGGCCGAGCCCGTGCCGCCGATGACGCCGATGGTTTCCCCGGATTTGATCTTCAGATTGATGTCCGTCAGCACCAAATGATTGGGGTCGCCCTGGTAGGAGAAATTCACGTGATCGAACACGATGCTGCCGTCCTTGACTTCCGTGAGGGCGTTTTCCGGGCTGGCGATATCCGGCGCTTCCTCCAGCACCTCGGAGATACGGGCGATGGAGGCCCGGGACAGCACGAAGCCGAGGAACAGGAAGGAGAGCATCATGAGGGCCATCAAAATCTGGGTGATATAGGTAATAAAGGCCGTCAGATCGCCGAAAGCCATGTTGCCCTGTACGATCCGCATGCCGCCTAAGTACAGCACGGCCACGATGCAGCCGTTCATGAGGATGTTCATGATGGGGCCGTTCCACAGCACGATCTTTTCCGCGGCCCGCTGGGTGGCGGTCACGTCGTCGGCTGAGGCGGCGAACTTTTCTTTTTCATGGGTGGCCCGCACGAACGCTTTCACCACCCGGATGGCGATCAGGTTTTCCTGCACGGAGCTGTTCAGGGCGTCGTACTTCTTCATCATGATCTGGAACCGGGGGAAGGCCAGCTTCATGATGATGGCGATGGCAGCCGCCAAGATGGGAATGGCGATGGCCAGGATCACCACCAGGGAAGACTGGAGCTGCAAAGCCATGACCAGGGCCATCACCAGCATGATGGGAGAACGCACCGCCATGCGCACCACCATCATCACCGTGCCCTGCACCTGGTTCACATCCGTGGTCAGGCGGGTGACCAGGGAGGCGGTGGAGAAATGGTCGATATTCTTAAAGGAAAAATGCTGCACCTTTTCAAACAGCGCCTGCCGCAGGTTCCGGCTGAAGCCAAACGCGCCCTTGCTGGAAAGGTAGCTGCCCAACATGCCGAAAGCCATGGAGGACAGCGCCATGAGCACCATCAGCCCGCCGTACAGAAGCACCTGGGATATATCGCCCGTCTCCTGGCTTTTGGGAATGGCGTTGTTGATCAGGTTGGCGGTCATCAGCGGAATGGTGGTTTCCATGGCCACCTCCCCGATCATGGAAACGGGGCACAGAATAAGATATTTCCCATAATTCCCCGCGTATGTTCGGATCATTTTGCCGATTTTCACTTGTTTACATCCTCCTCTTCTTCCTGGGCCTGCCGGGCCAGCTTCCATATGGTCAAATGGCGGTCGTTTTCGTCGGCTAAGTTATCGAACATTTTCTCGCAGGCCCTGCGGAAGACCGCCACTTCGTCGTCCGTCATGCCGGAAAACATTTTTTGGTCCAGAGCTTCAAACTGGCGTCGGTTTTCTTCCATCCGCCCCATGCCCGTGCCGGTAATATAAAGCTGATTGCGCCGGGCGTCCTTATCGTCGGGCGTACGGGTGACATACCCCGCCTTTTCCAGCCGTTTCAGGCTGGCCGCCGCCGAAGCGGGAGTCACGTCCAATTCGTCCGCCGCTTCCTTCTGGGTGCATCCGGGGTGGCAGCGGATGTATTCCAGCAGCCGGGGCTGGCCCGGATGCAGCCCGGAATCCGCCATCAGGCTGCGCGCTTTGATCCGCCGCAAAAGTTCCAGCCGGTGCATGGCCCCCACGGCTTCGTAATAGTCCATTGCTTCGCTCCCTTCAAAAAAATTAAATGCTTAATCATCAAGCGTTTAACATTATACTTGGGTCAGGCGGAATTGTCAATGCGCCGGCAGATCGGTTTTTCAAATCATATATGTATACTTTTTTGACGGAAATAACACAAATGCGGAAAAACAGCTTGTATTCCGCACGGATTTCGTTTATAATAGATATGTTCATCTTTCAAACAGCCGTATAAAGCGGCGTTTGAAAGCCGGAAGCGTCCCATTTTCCGGTCCTCATACCGTAACACTTGCCGGGGCGGCGGAACGCCGTTTCCGAGGCAATGTTATAAAAATTCAAAAAGGAGAGAAACCCATGAAGAAGTTCCTGGCACTTTTGCTGGCGATGGTGATGGCGCTGCTGCCCGTCCTGAGCTTAGCGGAAGAAACGACTGAAGAACCTGTGGAAGAGATCGCGACTGAACTGACCGGCGAAGCCGGAAAGTACATCTACAAGGATTCCGTCGACACTCTGGCCACCAACTGGAATCCCCACACCTACGAGACCACCGGCGACGCCTATCCCGCCGATTTCCTGCGCGACAGCCTGTACACCTTCATCTTCAACGATGAGCTGCATCCCCTGGAAGGCAAAGAGCCCTATGCCGGCTATCTGATCGTGCCCGAAATGGCTGCCAGCGAACCCGTTGACGTGACCCTGCAGGTGAAGGCCGAGCATCCCGAATTCGGCATTCCCGAATCCGCCGAAAAGGGCTACGCCTACACCATCGACCTGAATCCCGACTGCGTGTGGGAAGACGGCACCCCCATCAATGCCGACACTTACGTGTATTCCATGCAGCGGCTGCTTGATCCGCAGTTAAAGAATTATCGCGCCACCGACTATTACGCGGGCGATTTGTCCATCGCGGGCGCGGAAGCCTATGCCAACGGCGGCCAGGTGGTCAAGGTTGACAACGGCGTCAGCGCCGAATACTCCATGGAGAGCCTGGTGAAGGGCGAAGACGGCGCTTACACCACCGAAGAAGGCTTCCCGGTGTTCCTGGCCGTGGACTATCCCCTGGACTGGACCAGCGGCAACACCCTGAAGGATTACGTGGACGCCTATGGCGAAGCCTATTTCAGCCTGACCAACTGGGAAACTTTGGTTGGCATGATGGACGAAAACGGCCTGATCCCCCTGACCGATGAAAACTATGCCCTGTACGCCGACGTGACCACCGGCAATCCCGCCTGGAACGAAAGCTTAGCGGACGTGCCCAACTACTTCATCGTGGAAAAGACCTATGAAGTGACGGGTTTTGATACCGTGGGCTGCTACAAGACCGGCGAATATCAGATCACCCTGGTGCTCACCAAGAGCCTGACCGGCTTCTATCTGTATTACAACCTGAGCGGCAACTGGATCGTGAAGGAAGACCTGTACGAAGCCAACCTGAAGCCCACCGGCGACACCTTCACCTCCACCTACAACACCAGCGTGGAAACCACCTCCTCCTACGGCCCCTACAAGCTGGTCAACTACGAGGCCGACAAGAACATGCACTTCGTGCGCAATGAGAACTGGTTCGGCTACAAGGACGGCAAGCACGTGTACGTGGACCCCGTGGACGGCGAAACCTATCCCATGTACATGACTGACGAAATCGACACCCAGGTGGTTGCCCAGTCCGCTACCCGGAAGCTGATGTTCCTCAAGGGCCTGCTCATGACCTACGGCCTGCAGGCGGAGGACTTTGCCGAATACCGCAACAGCGACTATGTGTACTTCACCCCCGGCTCCACCATCTTCTTCCTGATCCTGAACGGCTACAAGAGCGTGATCAACGACCGCGAAGCCGCTGAGGACTTTGACACCGAAAAGTATGATATCCAGACCATCACCAACCTGAACTTCCGCAAGGCCGTGGCCCTGACCTACGATAAGGAAGACTTCGCGGCCACCGTGTCTCCCGCCCGTTCCGGCGGCTACGGCATCATCGGCACTCGCTATCTGTACGATCCCGAGACCGGTTCCCGCTACCGTGACACCGACCAGGCCAAGAAGGCCCTGTGCGACGCTTACAGCGTGAACGTGGAAGACTTCGCTTCCCTGGACGAAGCCGCCGCTTCCATCACCGGCTACGACCCCGTGGCTGCCAAGGAATTCTACAAGGCTGCCTTTGAAGAAGCCCTGGAAGCCCGCTACATCACCGATAACGACGGCGACGGCATCTGCGACCAGACCATCCGCATCGAATACTCCGCTTCCTCCCTCTCCTCCTTCATGGACCGCACCATCGCTTACCTGAACGAGAAGATGGCCGAAGTGACCAAGGATACCCCCTTCGACGGCAAGGTGGAATTCTACCTGTCCGCGCCTTACGGCAACGACTGGTCCACCAAGATCAAGGACGGCCTGTCCGACACCGTGCTGGGCGGCTGGAATGGCTCCACCTTCAACCCCTTCGGCTTGACCGACCTGTACGTGAATCCCTCCTACGCTTATGACGGCAAGTGGTTCGACGCTACCAAGG
Source organism: Clostridia bacterium (assembly GCA_017525805.1). The sequence goes on from JAFXSH010000103.1 coordinate 11,150, forward strand.
TGAGTCTGACCCTCGAAATCGAAGGCGAAGAACTGACCACCACCCTGAAGGATTGGTCCGACGCCCTGAACGGAACCACCATCGTCATCGGCGAAAAGGAATACAACTTCGGCGCCGATCAGGCCGACGTGGAAACTCGCCTGGATATCCTCGCCGCTATCGAAACCACCGTATTGGGCACCTACGACTACCTGCCCATGCTGCAGGATGCAGGCGCTTCCCTGCTGAGCCAGCAGGTCTATTGGGTAGTGGAAGAATTCAATCCCGTTCTGAGCCGCGGCGGCATCCAGTACATGAAGTACAACTACGACGAAGCCGAGTGGAAGGAATTCGTGGATTCCCAGCCCGACGGCACCCTGAGCTATTGATTGCCCATCCGGTATCGATAGCCTGACAATCTAATCAGTATCTTGCCGGGGGCCTCCGGGCCCCTGGCAAGATATTACTGTTTCCCGGAAAGACGGTAAAACGGCGGAGCTTGGAGAATGGAGACTGCCAGAAGGCTCCATTGTCCAAACCCCACGGAAGAACGGGTTTCTACTGGCTCGCATGAAGGGGAAAAGCAATTTCAGAAGAGTTGGGAGTTGAGAGTTGAGAGTTGAGATGAAGTTTGTCCGATACGCGGTTATGATGTCGTCCGGTTTTCCCTTCATAACCGTACAAAATCTCAACTCTCAACTCTACACTCTCAACTCTCTCACAGACAGTGGACTTTCATATATTGCAACAATTGAAATACTGACAGGGAGAGGGATGGTAAACGGATGCTCAAATATATCACACAGAGGGTTTTGCTGATGCTGATGACGCTGCTCATCATCACCTGCATGTGCTTCGTGCTGGTGCGCATGCTGCCGCCTGTGCAGCTGCCCACGGAGGACCCTCACACCAAGGTGATCTTAGCTCGGCGGGAGGCCATGGGCTATAACAAGCCCTACATGGTGCAGTTCGTTATTTTCCTCAAGGATGTTTTCACCCGCTGGGATTGGGGCATATCCGACAAACTGTACTTCGGCCAGGATGTGGCGGCCATTTTCATGGACAAGCTGCCCGCCACCATGATCGTGAACATTTATTCCATTGTGCTGTCCATTCCCTTCGGCATCGCCCTGGGCATTTTGGCGGCGCTGAAAAAGAATACCTGGATCGACCACACCATTTCCACCCTCACTATGGTGGTCATATCGGTGCCGTCCTTCGTGTACGCCTTTTTGATCCAATATTTCCTGTCGTTTAAATTGGGCTGGTTCCCCTTCCTGATGAATTCCGGGCGCAATTATCTGGACTGGAGCATGTTCGTGAGCATGATGCCTCCGGTGCTTTCCCTGTCCTTCGGCGTCATTGCCAGCTTTACCCGCACCACCCGCGCGGAGCTCACCGAGGTGCTCACCAGCGAATTCATGCTTTTGGCCCGCACCAAGGGCTTAACGAAGGGCCAGGCCACTGTGCGCCACGCCCTGAAAAACTGCATGGTGGTGGTGCTGCCCATGATCTTCGGCGAGTTCATCGGCATCATGGGCGGTTCCCTGATCATCGAATCTATTTTTGCCGTGCCTGGCGTGGGGGCTCTGTACATCAATTCCATCAACGGGCGCGACTACAACATGTTCATGCTGCTCACGGTGTTCTACACCGCCGTGGGCCTGGCCGCGGGCATCGTGGTGGATATCAGCTACAACTTCATCGATCCCCGCATCCGCATGGGCAGCCGCAAATGATCCTGACGGAAGGAGAGAGAAGAGATGGACAATCAATTTGAACGGATTCCGCAGGAAAAATTTCTCTTTGTGCAGAAGGACATGGACCTTCGCGATAAGAAGCTGGAAACCAAATCCCGGGGTTACTTCGCCGACGCCATGGTGCGCTTTAAGAAAAACGAAAGCTCCGTGGTGGCGGCCTATATCCTGCTGCTGCTGGCGATCTTCTCCATCGTGTCGCCCATCATTTCCCCTTACGGCGTTAGGGAAATGGACAAGCGCTACGTGAACGCCCCGCCCTATGTGGAAAGCTTAGCGGAAAAGGGCTGGGGGCTGTTCAGCGGCGCTGTGACCCACGACAGCCAGAACGAGGCCAGCATGGATTTCTGGAAGGGTATCGCCATCGAAACGGGCCACGATCCGCTGCTGAATGTCATCAGCAAACAGGTGAAAACCGCCAAGCAGCGCGGCAAGATCGTGGAAACGGCCACCTACAAGATCCAGACCAACAAGTATTTTGAAATCGGCATCGTGTACATGGTATTCTCTTACGAGGATTTTGAAAAGATCCAAAAGTGGCAGGATGAAACGGGCATCCAGGTGATTTATCCCTACGTGGAATCCAAGGACATCCTGAACATCACCAACAACCCCAATGCATGGTATCAGGTGAAGGATGAAAAGGGCACGCCGGTGAAGGACGAAAACGGCGATTTCATCCCCGCCTATTCCTCCAATGCCACCATCGAGGGCGCGCCTTACCACTCCATCCGCATTGCGGGGGACGACGGCAGCTACATCTACTCCATCCGAAAGTCGGGCGCGGTGCAGTGCCGCGTGGAATACTACAACTATTATAAATACGTGAACGGCCACGCGCCCCAGTATTACTTCGGCACCAACGAAAAGGGCCAGGATCTGTTCTGCGCCATCGGCATGGGGGCCCGGTTCTCTTTGGTCTTCGCCATTTTGGTATCGGTGATCCGCTTCGTGATGGGCGCTATTTACGGCGCCATCGAGGGCTACTACGGCGGATATGTCGACCTGATCATGTACCACTTCGCCGAAATCCTCTCCGGCATCCCCTTCATCGTGGCCACCACCCTGTTCCAGCTGCATCTGGCCCAGAAGGTGGGCACGGTGCCTTCCTTCCTGTTCGCGTATATCGCCACGGGCTGGATCGGCATGGCGGGTCTGGTGCGCAAGCAGTTCTACCGCTTCAAGGGCCAGGAATATGTACTGGCCTCCCGCACCCTGGGTGCCAGTGACTGGCGGCTCATGTTCCGCCACATCTTCCCCAATTCCTTAGGCACCATCATCACCTCCTGCGCCATGATGATCCCCGGCGTCATCGGCTCCGAAACGTCGCTGACGTACCTCGGCATCGTGAACCTGTCCGACTTTGTGGGCACCAGCATCGGCGAACTCATGAGCTTGGGCCAGCATAGCATGACCTCGTCTCCCCACGCCATGTTCTTCCCCGCCCTGTTTTTCTCCCTGCTGATGATTTCCTTCAACCTGTTCGGCAACGGCCTGCGCGACGCCTTCAACCCCACCACGAGAGGAGAGGACTGATATGGAAAAGAAATTGCAGGTGCGAGACCTTACGATATCCTTCCGAACCTCCAATGGCAAGGTGCAGGCGGTGCGCGGCATCAATTTCGACCTGATGAAGGGCGAAACCTTAGCCATCGTGGGCGAAAGCGGCTCCGGCAAATCCGTGACCTCCAAGGCCATTTTGGGCATCTTGGCGGCCAACGCCATCATCGAGGGCGGCGAAATCATCTACGACGGCAAGGACCTGCTCAAGATCAGCGAGGACGAATTCCATAAGATCCGCGGCGACAAGATCGCCATGATCTTCCAGGACCCCATGAGCAGCCTGAACCCCATCGTGAAGATCGGGCGGCAGCTCACCGAAGCCATGATCTTGAAGGGCAAAGCCCGCCAGCGGGAAAGCCGCGCCGCCTTCAACGGGTATTTGAAGCTGCTGCGCCATGCCATGACCCAGGCCGCGAACGATCCCGGCAAAGCCGCGCAAATCAAGCAGAAATGCGATCAGTTCGACAAATTTGAATACAAGCATTTGGAATTGGAATCGGCCTACAACAAGGCCCATGACGCCGCGGAAGAAGCCTCCAACCTGATCGGCGTGATGGTGTTCGAGCTGGAAAAGGACGCGGCCAAGGATTTGAAATACCGGGTGAACCGAGTGGCCCATTTGGCCCGCCTGTCGGTGCAGGATTACGTGGTGAAGGAAAAGGCGGAGGAGCTGACCGCCCTTGCCAAGCGCCTGCCCGACGATATGAAACGCGCCAAGCAGGACAACGACCATTCCGCCGCCCTGCGCGCCTCCCTCTCCCGGATGAATGAGATTTTGGACGAAGCGCTGGAATTTGAAGAACCCAATTTCTTCACCATGGGTTATTACCTCACCTTCTCCGGCCAGCCCCTGCCCGATCTGCCGATAGCCGCCCTGAACGCCGAAATGCGCAAATATTTAGACGAGCATTTCATGCTGGATTTCATCGACGACGCCAAACTGGGCCTGCAATATTCCGCCGCCCAGGCGTATGAAAAGAAAGCCGCCTGCGTGGAAGCGCTGAAAGCGGGGCGGGAGGTATTCACCAAGCCCGCCTTAGACCGCAGGGAATGCAAGGAAACCCTGAAAAAGCTCTCCGCCGCCGCGGAAGCGTCCATCGACCGGCTGGAGTTTGTGAAAGACAGCATCGCCTACATCTTCCCCTCGGCCCTGGAATCGGAAATCGATCATTATTTCTCCGCCATCGTGAAAAACGAGAAGGAAGAAAAGCGCTTCGCCCGGCAGACCGCCCGGCGCGACCGGGCCGCCGCGCGCCGTAAGGACGTGGACTGGGAAGTGGCCCCCAAATCCCTGACCGATTTGAAGAGCGTGCGCGGGGCCATCCTGCGCCTGACCGACAATTTGGCCGAACACTATGAGGACCAGATCGCCCGGAAGGACCAAAGAGATTACGACGCCGAATCCGTGGCCGTCATCGACCACTTGAAAGCCTGCGCTTCCGGCGTGGTCAACAAGGTGACCAAGGCCATGGCCAAGGAAAAGGCCATCAAGCTTATGGAGGAAGTGGGCATCCCCGAACCCCGGAAGCGCTACGGCCAATATCCCTTCGAGTTCTCCGGCGGCATGCGCCAGCGCATCGTCATCGCCATCGCCCTGGCCGCCAACCCCGATATCCTGATCTGCGACGAGCCCACCACCGCCCTGGACGTGACCATCCAGGCCCAAATCCTGGAATTGATCAACAAATTGAAAGAACAGCGGCATCTGTCCGTCATCTTCATCACCCACGACTTAGGCGTGGTGGCCAACATGGCGGATCGTATCGCCGTGATGTACGCGGGCAAGATCGTGGAATACGGCACCTCGGAGGAAGTATTCTACCATTCCGCCCACCCCTACACCTGGGCCCTGCTTTCCTCCATGCCCGATCTGGACACCAACGAAAAGCTGGACGCCATCCCCGGCACGCCGCCCAACATGATCTATCCCCCGGCGGGCGACGCTTTCGCCCCCCGGAACAAGTACGCCATGCAGATCGATTTTGAGCGCCAGCCCCCCATGTTCAAAATCACCGATACCCATTACGCCGCCACCTGGCTGCTGCATCCCGACGCCCCCAAGGTGGACCCGCCCAAGATCATCACCGACCGCATCGCCAGAATGAACCAGAAAAGGGGGAGCCAGCATGCCGAATAATCAGGAAGCCCTGCTGCGGGTGGAGCATCTGTGCCAATACTTTGGCCGTGCGGATTTCAAAGCCGTGGACGACGTGAGCTTCGATATCAAAAAGGGCGAAGTGTTCGGCCTGGTGGGCGAATCGGGCTGCGGCAAAACCACCACAGGCCGCGCCATCATCAAGCTGTACAACATCACCTCCGGCAGCGTGTACTTCAAGGGCATCCGCATCGGCGCGGGCATCCGGTCCTATCAGGACGCCATCAAAAAGGCCCGTGCGGAATATAAGCAGAAGATCGAACAGGCTTCCGGCGCGGAAAAGGATAAGCTGCAATCCGAATTGGACGCTTTCATCGCCGCCCAGAAGGAAGAAATCAAAAAGGCCAAGTACGACCAGAACAACTGCGATAAGGAATACCAGCAAAAGCGGACGGAAGAACTGAAAGCCCGTTACGCGGAAAAGCTGGCCGCAGCCTCCGGCGCGGAAAAGGCGGCCTTGCAGAAGGAATACAAGAACGAACTGAACAAGGCCAAAAAAACCAAGCTGGTGACCCAGATCCAGATGATCTTCCAGGACCCCATCGCCTCCCTGGACCCCCGCATGACCGTGCGGGAGATCATCGCCGAGGGCCTGAAGATCCAAGGCGAAAAGAACGATCAGGTGATCAACGAAAAAGTATACAACATGCTGGAAATGGTGGGCCTGGTGCGGGAGCACGCCACCCGCTACCCCCACGAGTTTTCCGGCGGCCAGCGCCAGCGCATCGGCGTGGCCCGGTCCATCATCATGGAGCCGGACCTGATCATCGCCGATGAGCCGGTGTCCGCTCTGGACGTGTCCGTGCAGGCCCAGGTGATCAACCTGCTCAACGACCTGCGAAAGCGCTTGGGCCTGACCATCCTGTTCATCGCCCATGACCTTTCCGTGGTCAAGTATTTCTCCGACCGCATCGGCGTCATGTACTTTGGCAAAATGGTGGAGCTGGCCCCCTCGGACGAACTGTTCCTGAACCCCCTGCATCCCTACACCCGGGCCCTGCTGTCCGCCATCCCCCTGCCCGATCCCCTGTACGAAAAGAACCGCAAGCGCATCGTGTACAATCCCCTGGCGGAGCACGATTATTCCACCGATCAGCCCGCCATGCGGGAGATCAAGCCCGGTCACTTCGTGCACTGCAACGAAGCGGAATTCCAGAAATACTTAGAGGTGCTGAAATAAGCATGGCGCGGGAAAACAAAAGCCGCTTATGGCAGTACGCCGCATACGGCGGCGCGGCCTTAGTATGCGCGGTTATCATGGCCTGGGCCCGGGGCGCGTTCAGCGCGGACAGACAAACGGCTTTCGCCCTCCTGTCCGACGGATTCATGGTGCCCGGCCTGATCTTAGCCGGGATCGGGGGCTTAGGCTACGCCGCCTCCAAGGGCGCGTATGACGCTTTCGGCTACGCTTTCAGCCGTTTTTCCCTCCACTCCCTGTTCACCACCCGGCAGACCTACCGCATCCCCGAATCCTTCTACGAATACAAATGCCAGAAGGATGAAAACCGCCGGCCCTGGTCCCCTATCGCGCTGATCACCGGCCTGTGCGCTTTAGCATTGAGCGGCCTTTGCCTGATCGGATATGCTGCGGCCTAAAGCATGGTAGACGAAAAGAACCGTGAAGCCTCATATTTTGAGGATTTCACGGTTCTTGTCATTATCGGTGCATTACAGCATCTTCACCAGCATATTCTTCTGCTCATCCATTTCCAGGGCCAGCAGATTGTCCTTTTCCATCTGGCGCAGCACGTCGGAGAAGCGCTTGAAGCCGATGGAACGCTCGGTAAAGTCCGGGTAGGCGGCCTGGATATCGGCTTTCAGGATGGAAGGATTGATGCGCTCGAAGCCGTCGTCCTTGTAGCGCTGCAATTGCTCCACGAAAGCGGTGCGCCAATTGTCCTGGCTCAGCTTTTTGGAAGCCGCTTCCTCCGGCGCGTCGGCGTTCAGGGCCACGTACACGTTATTGTTTTCGTTTTTCACCCGGATGGTGCCGAATTTCTGGCTCAGCTTGGTCAAGAGCTTTCCGAAGGACGCGCATCCGAAGGATTTTTCGTTGAAATCGGGCCGCAGGCGCAGGAGAACGCCCTTTAATTCGCTGGCGTACATTTCGTCTTCGTCCGTCTGTTCGGACAGGATGCCCTCCAGCAGCTTGTTGAGGCCGTTGTCGTCCAGGGGCTCGTCCTTGGACGGACTCTTGCGGGTGCGCTTGTCCCGGCTGACGGAGGACACCGTTTCCAGGAACTGAAACTCATTGCAGGCGTTGATGAAAATGCTGCTGGCAACCTCGCTGCGGCTGATGCCCAGCACGAATTTGCCCATGCTCTTGAGCTTGCCCACCAACGGCGTGTAATCGCTGTCGCCGCTGACGATACAGAAGGAATCGATCAGGGGATTGGAAAAAGCTACCTCCAAGGCGTCGATCACCAGCATGATGTCGGCGTTGTTCTTCTGGGCGAAACCGTAGCGGATGGAGGGCACCACCGTGAAGGTGTTGGACAATAATACCTCCTTCAAATCGCTGAACCGGTCGGTGTAGCCGTACACCTTGCCCAGCAGGATATCGCCGCGAATCTTTACCTTGTCCAAAATACTGTTCAGCGTGGCCGCCTTGGCCCCGCAGTTTTCCAGGTCCACAAATAACGCAAAACGGGATGTGCTCAAAATACTGCCTCCTACATTGTGATAAAGGGTCCACTGGAGCATTATACAACAAAACCGTTCCTTTGGGGAGGCTTTTTTCTTTTTTTGATTCTTTATATGGACTTCGTATCCTCTCTGTCACTCCGTCAATTCAAACCTATCCGCGGCACCGGAAAAATCGATGGGGAGATCGAGGGTATTCCCCAGCCAAATGCTGCCACCCATGGTGCCCACGGCCTGGACGCTGGTCTGCCCGCAGCCGGTGAAGGTGTTGCCCGCGAAGCGGCTGTAACCCAAATCCCGCAGATAGAGGGAACAGCAGGCGTTGTTCTCAAACAGGCTGTCCGCGATATCGAAGGACACGCCGCCGTAGGCCATCACCGCCACCCAATTATCTTCTAACGTATTGTGAATAAAGGCCGTAGGCGTGGCGTCCAGCCGTACGCCGCAGACGGTGCAGTTCTTCACCGTGCAGCCGGTCATGAGCACGTGGCCCTCCTTTTGCAGGTTGAAGCCGTTTTCGCAGCCGTCCGCCAGGCAGTCATGCAGCACATTGCCCTTCCCCGCCGCCATAAAAAAGCCCTGACCCGTGCCGGTGACGGTGCAGCCAATCATAGCGCCGTCCCGCACGGCGGAGAAGAACAGGCCCTGGTCGCAGTCCTTGGCGGTACATTCCTTTAAAATGATATGCTCGCTGGCCCGGATGTCCAGGCCATGGTTGGTCTGCTCAGCGGAGCAGCGGTCCAGCGTGCCGCCGCCGCACTTCGCCACGTAAATGCCAAACACGCCGCACCGGTCGGCCCGGCAGTTTTCCAGATAAACGTTTTCATTGTAGACCAGCACCATGCCCATGGAGCAGTCGGACGCGTCGGCGTTTTGGGCCGTGACTTCGCCGCAGCCGCAGCAGATGATTTCCCCCGCGTCCGAAGGCGCGTCAACGGCGGGCAGAGAAACGGCGTAGAACAGGGGCTTGCCGTTGACGGTGCAGTTTTCGATGGTAGGTGACGTGAATGGCGGCGGTGGAGGCGGCGGCCCCGGTATATGCCGCTCCCGCGCCGAAGGTGACGTACAGGGCGCTGCCGTTCAGGGAATCGGAACCGGAGGCGTTGTAGATATTGCCGGTGTACGCACCGTTGGTAAAGGCGAAGTTCTGCACATTGCTGTCCGAACCGGCGGCAGCGGTATTGAAGCCCGCCGTTTCGGTGTGATAGGGCTTAAAGTTCTGCGCGCCGCCGTTGGTGTTGGCCGGGTCGTTCGCCGCCATCATGCCGCCGTTGGTGGCGTCGTCGTTGTCGATCACCTGGATCAGCACGCCGCCGTTGGTGATGACAGCGTTATCGATGGAAGCGGTGAGTGCTTCCCCGCCGTAGCCGGATTTCACCAGGAAGGTGGCAAAGCCGCTGTCCACCGTGGTGCCCTGATCGATGGTGATCGCGTTCTGGTTCTGCATTACTTGGAGAGAACGTCCAAGCTTGACGACGTTATGCTTATTGCCCGGCGGCTGAAAGCCGCCAGACCGGATGCAAAGCATCCGGGGAAAGCCGAGGAATAAAACCCTGAGGGGAAAGCTTGCTTTCCCCTCAGGGTTTTTCCTGGCTTTCTATGGGCCAGAAGCCTTCTAACTTTCATGCCCGCAGCGAAACAGGCGGAGTCTGTCTGGTAATCCCGCTCAGGCCGCTTCGCCAAGCGTGGGGTCCAGGGGCGTCACGCCCCTGGCGCGGGTCTGGGACCGCGGAGGCCCCAGCATGCCCTTTATTCCGCCCGTACCGCCAGAGTGACGCTGCACGCATCCACGGTCAGCGGGCCGTTTTCCGGCGCGGCGTCAGGCTGCACCCGGTCGCCCTGAACGAGGGCACGGCTGGCGGCCCAGCCTTCCGGCAGGTCGATGGTCAAGGTCTGGGCTGTGGGGTTGATGACGGCGTAGCCCACAGCGCCGGATTCATCGGCCCAGGTAACGGCGATCGCATTGCCGTCCAGCAGGGCGGCGGTGGGCGCGATGGCGGTCAGGAAGGGGCAGGAAACGCGGCGCAGGCCGATCAGGCCCCGGTAATATTCCATCATGGCATAGGCGTCGCTGCCCGGGGTCAAGGCGTTCCAGTCGATGTTGTTCACTGCGTCAGAGGACATATAGCTGTTGCTGTCGCCATCCTTGGTGCGCAGCATCTCTTCGCCAGCCAGGAAGAAGGGCGTGCCGCGGCTGAGCAGCACGGAGGCCGCGCAGAGCCGGTACATGGCAAGCCGGTCCTCCAGGGGCGCTTCGGGATTGGATAGGAGCAGCTTATCCCACAGGGTGTTGTTGTCGTGGGAGGAAGTGTAATTCACCACCATGGCGTCTTTGACGAACCAGTTGACGGCGGATATTTTTTCGCCGCCCTGAATGCCGAAGATCACCTTGTTGGCGTTGGTCTTGGTGGCTTTTCCGTTGGCGTAGCCCTGATCCTTGGGATCGAACACGCTGCCCTTGAGGCCGTCCCGGATGGCGTCGTTGAAGACGGCAATGGAGCCGATGGCGTCCCCGGTGGGCTTCACCTGGCGGATGTTCTGCTGGTTGGCCTGGAAATTGTCCCGCAGGGCGGAGGTACCGCCGGTCCAGCCCTCGCCATAAATCAGTGCCTTGGGGTTGATTTCATGCACGGCCTGTTCGATAGCCTGCATGGTCGTTACATCGTGGAGGGCCATCAGGTCAAAGCGGAAACCGTCGATCTGGTATTCCCTGGCCCAGTAGGTCACGCTGTCCACCATGTACTTGCGGAACATGACCCGGTTAGAGGCCGTTTCGTTGCCGCAGCCGCTGCCGTTGGAGGCGGTGCCGTCGTAGTTGAAGCGGTAATAATAGTAGGGCACGATGCGGTTCAGCCAGGAATCCAGGGCGTAGGTGTGGTTGTACACCACATCCATCACCACGCCTAAGCCGTTTTCATGCAGGCTTTGCACCATCTGCTTGAACTCGTTCACCCGGACCTCTCCGTGGTACGGGTCGGTGGCATAGCTGCCCTCGGGGGCATTGTAGTTCTTGGGATCGTAGCCCCAATTGAACTGGGGTTCCGTGCTGGATTCGTCCACGGTGGCGTAATCGTACACCGGCTGCAAATGCACGTGGGTGACGCCCAATTGTTTGATGTAATCCATGCCCGCGGGCACGCCGCTTTCGTTGGTCAGCCCGGTTTCCGTAAAGGCCAAGTATTTGCCGGGGTACTGGGAGGCGGACAGGGTGTTGGAGAAGTCCCGCACGTGCACTTCCCAGATCACCGCGTCGCCGTAGGTATCGATTTGATCAAAATACTTGCCCTCCCGGAAGCCCGCCGGGTCGGTGGAAGCAAGGTCGATCACCATGCCCCGGTTGCCGTTCACGCCCACGGCCTTGGCGTAGGGGTCCACCGCCTCCTGCACGCCCACGGCGGTGTCCACAGTGTAGGTGTAATAGGTGCCGTGGCCGCAGGCGGCTGTCGCCGTCCACACGCCCTTTTCGGCTTTGGTCATATCGCTGATTTCATAGGCTTCCCCCTCGCCGCCATCCTTGAACAGGTTCAGCTTCACGGAAGAAGCGGTGGGGGCCCATACCTTGAACACCGTTTCGTCACCCTGGATCACCGCGCCCAGGTCGTCCCCGTCATAGGTGTAATTCTGCACGAAGGCGGCGCTGTCGAAGATGTCCGTGGGCACGGCAGCGATTTCCCCGTACCCTTCGATCTCCACGGTGTAGGTTTTGCTCATATCCAGCTCCCCTTCCACCGTGATCGTACCGGTGACCACGTTATTGTTCCGGCTGGAGAGCTTCAAGATATTCAGGTCTTTTCCATCCTGCCGCACGTGCACCTGATCCAAATCCAGCCTGCACGCCGGACTGATGAAGTATTTGATCTCCGTGGGCGATACGATGCCCGCCAGCGTGAAGGTGCGGATGGCGTTCAGAGTCTTTCCGCCGTCCGAGCTGGTATACTGCATGCCGTCGCCGGGCAGCAGATAGATTTTCGTCTCCGCCCCGGTCATGACGGCATACCGGTCCTCCTCCACGTCTTTGGTGGCGCTGCCCCAGGATTTAGCTCCCGGATCGGAGCAGTTCTTCCGCACGATGAAACCCACCTCGCTCACGTCCTCCGGCACGTTCACCATGCATTTCACGCCATAATCGCAGGGATAAAACAGCGTACCGCCGCCATCCTTGCCGGGAAACCAGATCCACACGTCGCACTTGCTGTAATCTGCTTCGGGATCATTCCAGTACAGCGTCAACTGGCGGCAGCCCGGTTCCTTTTCCAGAAAGTATTCTCCTTCCTCTGCCCACGCGCCCGCCAGCACGGAAACCGTCAGCAGCAGCGCCAAAAGCCACGATAAACACCGACGAATGTTCATTCGTTCCGCCCCTTTCCATTCACTTTTTCAACGCTTCCACCCAAACGGGCCCGCGTTCCCCCTTCCGGCGGGAGGGGACGCGGAGCCTGGCTCAGATGGAGTTTTTTTCAGTTCCCATTATAAGGAAAGCGCCGCGCTGTGTCAAGAAAAACAGAAGGGATTCACGCTGATCCTTTCACATTCCAAAGACATCCGCCGCAAATCCCGCCGCGTTCCTCCACGCGCAGCCTATTCCCGGAAATCGTTCCATGATATGCCGCTTATTATACCAGCGGAAGCTTGAAAATCAATGCGTATGCTCAAAACAAAAAGAACGGGAACCGCAAACGCAATTCCCGCAATTCTTTATTCTTCTTGGTTCAATGCAAAAGTTTGTAGGGAAAGGAAACGGATGGGAATAAGCGTGCCCGAAATTGAGACGTGAGCGCAAAGGAAAGATGAAGAGAGAGAATCCTTGGCTCACAAAGCACTTTGGGGATTTCTGTTTCCATCCGCTGGAAAGACGCTTTCAAGGGAAACCTGTCAAATATGGTATTTACCACATAATGTTCATTTTTGTGCCTTCTTCTTCTTCGTCCTCTTCTATTTTATCTGGATGAACACTCTTAATGTGACTGCGCATCATTGAATTTGGTAATTTGATTTCGCAATATGGGCATTTGACATCATCTTCCCGCAGATGTAGACCTCCTGCTACGTGGTTAAGGTCTTTGCCTTCCAAGGGCATTTTATCCATGTTCATTCCTCGCTTTCCAAATCATAATCTGATTAATTATACGAAAAAAATCTATGATGTCAATTAAAATTTCTGAATGCTCTCTTGAAAGCATCCCTAACCTGATCGGGGATTTTCATAAACTTGCAGGAGCAAACCCTCCTCCTCGTTAATTGTGCAGCCTGTTGTAAAGAAGAGCCTCCGGATCGGGTGTCATCCTTCTCCGGACGCCTAAGCGCGGGTATCACGTTTTTACCGTCATGTTAGCCTGCGGAACTTTTCGGGATTTGGGTTCGGTACGGGTACCGGGACGGGAACCGGGACAGGAACCGGGACAGGAACCGGGACAGGAACCGGGACAGGACCCTCTACCGCCTCCATCCTCGCGTCCGGACCGTTATTCTTGATGGCATCTTCCGGTCTTTCGAACAGCGGGTCTTCGTCATACTTCCTTTTTTCTATTCCACCCGTCACCTTTTCCAGTTGTTCAAGGTTCAGTTCTTTTTTCTCCATGTTTCTCTCTCCTTTATATTTCTGAAACGCTTTCGGCTCTTCATTATTCCGTCTCATCAGTTTATACGCGGCTGATCTCCCGGCGGCACCCGCAGCGCACGTTTTTGGGGGAAAAAGCCCAATCCAAATATAGCATAAACAAGAAACAAAATCCATTGATAAACAGGGAGTGAAATCGACATGAAAAATCCCTTCACCGCGCTGTTTCGTGTGCGGTACAAGCCCCAGGACAGCGTCAGCTCTGCTCCGGCTTTCTACTTTGGCACCAACGGCTCCGGGAAACCGATCAGTGCCACTATGGTTATCTGCTGCTTTTTCTCTGCTAAATTCATCAGCTTTGGCACTTTATAGTTTTCATCTATGTGTCTATCATAATGGTTTGCCCTGTATCTGCACAATTTTCGATCCCTTTCGCGTTCTTTACTTTTCATATAAACTGACACCAGACTTTGAAAGGCCTAATTTCTCCGAAGTCCACCATTCAAAAATCGCCTTCCACTTTTAGCATACTTCAAGAAAGATTTCTTATGGCGGCGTATAATATACTTATTGTGGAACAAAAAGATTATGGAGGTATTTTTCATGGCGCTTATTCTTTGCCCAAAATGTAAAAGGGAAGTCTCTGATAAAGCACATCATTGTCCTCATTGTGGTAATCCACTTAATATACCTCCCATAGCTCAAGAACAAAAAAATGATGTCCCAAAACCCAAAATATATGGAAACGCAAAGAAAAAAGCGCTGAAACCTTTACGGAATCAGCGTTTTTCTCTGGCGCCTCAAGAAGGACTCGAACCTACAACCCTTCGGTTAACAGCAAAATAATACGGCAGAAACGAAAGCGCCTTCCCCTGTGAAGAAAAGTAAAGAAGGTGATTTGCCAATTTATCTTTTCAAGCGGTTTACAAGCCCCACCAGCATTTGTCTATCTTCATTCGATAATCCCGAAACATCCAGTAATTCACGATGACCCACGCCAAGAAGATAATCCGTTGTGGTGCTGAAAACAGAAGCGATTTTTATAAGCACATCAAAAGACGGATATCGGAATCCGTTTTCATAAGAACTGACAACCGATTTAGAAATGCCTAATTGCAGAGCAAGCTGTTTCTGCGTTAGGCCTTTTGCTTGTCGCAATACTTTCAATCGTTCTCCAAAGTCCACCATTTCAAAATCATCCTCCACTTTTAGCATACTTCAAGAAGGATTTCTAATGGTGGTGTCGAATATACTTACAGTGTATTTTGAAGATAATGGAGGTAACTTTCATGGCACTTATTCTTTGCCCAGAGTGTAAAAGGGAAGTCTCTGATAGAGCACATCAATGCCCTCATTGTGGTAATCCACTTAATATGAATCCTTTATCTCAAGAAAAACAAATTGACGTCCCAAAACCAATAATTTATGGAGAAGAATATTATAATACGCAACTGAAAAAAAATGATAGCTCTCTTATTCCAATAAGAATACTTGGTTGGTTCGGTCTAATTATTGGGATCATTTGTCTGTTTACCGGAGCTTTTATCCTTGCAATAATCTTTTTACCGGGTGCAATTATCTGTATCACCGGCAAACCAAAAATGGTAAAAGCAGGAGTTATGTCTGACAATACAATTTGCTGTCCAAGATGTGGCAGTACAGAAATAGCGGCTAATTCAAATACAAAAAGAAGTAGTTCTATATATATAGAATCCAAAGGACAATGGATGTGTAAAAAATGTGGAACAGAATTTGAAACAAGATAAGTATATATTATGAGTCATAGTTCCGTTTAGCAAAGAATATGATACCCTATCCGCAAAGGAGCCGGATACAATGAATGATATGAATCGCGGAAGTTTACGTGCAATCCGTGTAATGTTGGAAAAAATCCAGGACATCTTGACAGACATCTGTAATACGGAAATTGAAAAGGAATGCGGAGAAAATGGAGGAGCTCCAATAGAAGTCGTACACGGAGACAAATCCAGTACATTATCCTACATAGTGGATATGGTTGAAGATGTGTGCACGGAAATCGACGAACTTGTTTCAAAGAAATGCGATTGGGAATAATATTAGCAGAAACTGACGCACCATAAAACGGCTTCTTTGTCATGAGGAAGCCGTTTCTCTCTGGTTCGAGCATTTTGTAGGTTGAACTTGTCCTGTTTTTCTGATATACTTATTAATGGAAAATGAACGATATAAAAACATCTATAAACAGCGGAGGACTATTATATGTCAAGATTAGGTGAAATGCAGGGAACGCCATGGCATGTGGAAAAGTTTACCCGCAAAGAAGGAGATGCACGCCGTCATCGCAGCCATTGCATACATTATGATAAAGGGTCAAAACATTGTGATGTGACGGGGGGTGGATGTTGGGGGGCAAGCCACTGTCAACGCTATTCAATACAAAAGCCCAAACAGACAATAAAAGAAAAGACATTTGCTCAAACATCGATACGCACATCATCTAAAACCTTAGCAATAAAACAGAGTCAAAACAATTATACAAGCAAGAATACTCCCACAGCTAAAAGGGCGGAACAAAAAATAAATACAAATATGCAGCAGAAGATTAACTCGCAATCAAGTACATCATCAATAAATAATGCGGGAGTCAAAGAATCAATAGAAAGACTTTTCCAATTGTTTGATGAAACCCAAAATATACTTGGACGGTTGGCTTCCAATAAAGAGCAATACCAGGAAGCAGAGGAAAAGGTTAGTAGAAATGTGCAGCAAATGATTATCAACCTGTCAGCCGTTAATGAGAAGCTAAAACGAAAATACAACCCTTAAATTTCAATTATAATTTTGGATCAATGCAAAAGTTTGTGGGGGAAACCGCTCTTTGGAGGCCAAAGAGCGGTTTCCCCCACACCCCCTTCCGAGAAAGCCATAAAAGGAACTGGAAAAAGCTTTTCGACCTGCTTCCCTTCTTTTGGGAAAGACTTTCTCATGGGCTGGGAGCACATTTCCCCACAAAGATTTGCATTGAACCTGTTTTTTCACAGCATCAATAAAAAAAGCAAGTCGGGAGGGCTTGCTTTTTTTGCGCATGTTGGTGAATCAATAGAAAAACCACTGGTTATTATGTTCACTTATCTATTGAAAACTTAAAATCCCGTCCATTTCTGAACGGGATTTCAGCGCCTCAAGAAGGACTCGAACCTACAACCCTTCGGTTAACAGCCGAATGCTCTGCCATTGAGCTATTGAGGCATTTGGAGTGGATTTACATCCACTCTATTGGAATCCGGCGGCGACCTACTCTCCCGGGCCGTGTCCAGCCAAGTACCATCGGCGCTGAAGGTCTTAACTTCTGTGTTCGGTATGGGAACAGGTGGAACCCCTTCGCCATTGCCACCGGAAATTGTAGCATTTTTATGGG
>JAFXSH010000104.1 GCA_017525805.1 Clostridia bacterium
ATCAAACAGGCGGTCTTGTTCAGAATTTGAGCAAGGCCGCCTGTTTGTGTATGGTTTTTCCGATCAAAGACAGATAACATGAAACCGTAGAAACCAATTCATCAAAAGGGGTGTAGCGCCATGCATTACTTTGAAGAGCATCTGCCGTCGGAAGAAAGAAACGCCATTCCTTACCTATCCACTACCGTACAGTTTCTGGATTACATCTCCGATCATTACGGTGACAGCATCGCCCTGTCTGATCAGAATCAGGCGGTCAGTTACAGCGAGCTTGCCCTCCGTGTGTCACGCCGTCGCCATGTGCTGGAGGAGCTGCATCTGCCGCCGCGGTGCAATGTGGGCCTGTTCGATACCAACACCATCGCCGCCGTAGAATGGTTCCTAGCCTTGACGACAGCAGGATACACAGCCGTCATGCTGCCATCCGCGCTGTCCGAAGCCGTACTCATTCATACCGTGCAGCATTATGAGTTAAAAACGATCATTACAGGCCCGACCCTCATTGAAAAAACCAACAGCTTGAGTATCCCGATTGTTCCTGCGTATTTCATTGAACGAAACGGCAGTCCTTACGCCTTCGTGACGAAAAATGACTGTGCGGCCATCTTTTTTACCGGCGGCACCACCGGCACGCCCAAGGGCGTGATGCTGAATCATGGTGCCCTTATGCGGGGCGCGCTGAACGGCACCTATCGGGACGGCACGATGTTTGGCCAAACCATGGTGGCGGCTCTGCCCTTTACCCACGTATTCGGCATGGTTTTCAGTATGCTGTCCGGCCTCTATACCGGCTCCCACATGGCGGTTTGCGGGAATATGCGGGATCTGTTCAAGGAAATGGCCCGCGCAAAACCCACCACCATGATCGCCGTACCGGGGATGGCGGAAATGATGCTGACCGTCGCGCAAAAGCGGGGCGTTCAAGCCTTGGGCGGAAGATTGAAGTTAATCATCTGCGGGGCGGCTCCGGTGCCGGAGAGGCTGATGTACAGCTTTAAGCCATACGGTATCCGTGTGCTGTCCGGCTATGGCATGACGGAAACGGCCAACCTGGTCTGCGGCAATCTGGAGCAGGAAACCCACCCGGATTCCGTCGGCAGGCAGTACCCCTGCCAGGAAGCCCGGATCGTGAACGGCGAATTGCAGGTGAAGGGCGATATGCTGTTCAGCGGCTATTGGAAGGATGAAGCGACTACCAGGGCGGCTTTTGACGGCGATTGGCTGAAAAGCGGCGATCTTGCCCGGGTCGATGAGGACGGATTTATTCACATCATTGGGCGGATCAAGAACCTGATCATCCTGGGCAACGGGGAAAACGTATCTCCGGAGGAAGTGGAAGAAGTATTTTATCGCAGCGTCTGTGTTCAGGATTGCCTTGTATCGGAAACAGAAATCGCAGGCCGCCCGGCTATCCAGTTAGAGGTGTTTCCCATTGATGATGTGACGGATGAAACTCTGGAACAGGAGATGAAACGGATCAGCGATGCCTTGCCGACCACCATGCGGCCTGCCCGCATTTTGATCCGGCACGAACCTTTTGAAAAAAGCGCCAGCCTGAAAATCATTCGGAAAAAGTGAGGGAAAAGTTATGGAACAGAAGCTGATGGAACTGCTGCTGGAAGTAGCGCCGGGCATTGATCCGAAGGAAGTGAAAATGGAGAGCAGACTGCAGGCCGATTTGGGCCTGGACTCCATGAGCGGGATGCTGCTGCTCATGGAAATAGAAGATACGTTTCAAATCGAATTGGAGGATACCGTGCGATTTGAAACGGTGGGCGACGTATGCAAATACCTTTGTAAACACAAGGCTGCGTAATCTCTGACAGAAAGACGCGGCTGTACAGAATCTTATCAAATCACCCGGTCTGCAAATAGCATTTTCAAATTCTGCCCGCTATGATAAAACCGTCGCCTGAACCAATCGACAAAAAAGGAGGAACCATCATGTATTATTCCAGCGGTAATTACGAAGCCTTTGCCCGTCCAGAAAAGCCCGAGGGCGTGGAACACAAGAGCGCTTACATCATCGGCACCGGTCTGGCGGCCCTGACCGCCGCCTGTTATCTGGTGCGGGATGCCCAAATGCCAGGCAAGCGCATCCACATCTTTGAAAAGGACCCCATCCCCGGCGGCGCCTGTGACGGGTATGAATACCCCGGCGTGGGCTACGTCATGCGGGGCGGCCGGGAAATGGACAATCACTTCGAGGTCATGTGGGATCTGTTCCGTTCCATCCCCTCCATCGAAACCGAGGGCGTCAGCGTCCTGGACGAATACTATTGGCTGAACAAGAAGGACCCCAATTTCAGCCTGTGCCGCGCTACGGAGAATAGAGGCCAGGACGCCCACACCGACGGCAAATTCGCCATAAGCGATAAAGGCGCGATGGAGATCATGCACCTGTTCTTCACCCCGGATGAAGAACTGTACAACAAGAAGATCACCGATTTCTTTGATGATGAAGTATTGAACAGCAATTTCTGGCTGTACTGGCGCACCATGTTCGCCTTTGAAAACTGGCACAGCGCCCTGGAAATGAAGCTGTACATTAAACGCTTCATTCATCATATCGGCGGCCTGCCTGATTTCAAGGCTCTGCGCTTCACCAAGTATAACCAGTATGAATCCATGATCCTGCCCATGGTGCGTTACCTGGAAAGCCATGACGTGCAGTTCCATTACAGCACGAAAGTGGTCAATGTGGAATTTGATATCAAAGCGGATGGCAGCAAGCACGCTACTTCCATCGAAGTGCTGCGCAACGACCAGCAGGATTTCATCATGCTGACGGATGACGACTTTGTTTTCATCACCAATGGCGGCTGCGTTGAAAACTCCACCATGGGCAGCCAG
>JAFXSH010000018.1 GCA_017525805.1 Clostridia bacterium
CCCCGGAATCCGGGCATATGCTTGAAAGCCTGGGTGATGGCCTCAAAGCGCTGGAGGAAGCTTTCCTCATCCCGTACAGCGCCGTTGTAGCCCCAGTTTTCTCCGCCGGCGTCCTTCTGCATGGCGATGCCGCCGTATTCGGTGAGCAGCTTGGGCTTCCCGGCATGATCGTACCCTTCGGCGGAAATGATGCGTCCGCCGCCGGGCGCGCCTTTGAGGATCGTTTCTTCGCTTTGGTAATCCGGGCTCAGCTGCTCCGGCCAAGCGGTGTAATCATGCACGGTCACCAGATCGGAAGATGCCTGCTCCCAGCCGTCGTTGCCGGATACCAGGCGGGTGCCGTCTAAACTGCGCGCCATGTAATAAAGCGCGTCGGCCAGCTCCTGGGCTTCTTTTTGCGTTTGGATGAAGGGCACGCCCCAGGATTCGTTGATCGGCACCCAGGTGATCAGACAGGGATGGCTGTAGTCCCGCTTGATGGCTTCGGAAAGGTCCCGCATCATATTCCGCTTTTCGCTGTCCCTAAGCCAATAGGCGCTGGGCAGCTCGCCCCACACCAGAAGGCCCAGATGGTCCGCCCAGTACAGATACCGGGGGTCCTCAAATTTCTGGTGCTTCCTTGCGCCGTTGTAGCCCAATTTCAGCGTCAATTCCACGTCTTTTTTCAGCGCTTCGTCGCTGGGCGCGGTGAGCAGCCCGTCCGGCCAGTATCCCTGATCCAGGATCAGCCGCTGATAGCACACAGAATTGTTCAGCGTCACATATCCGTTGCTGACGCCGATCTTCCGCATGCCAAAGTAAGTGTCCACCGTGTCGCATACAGTTCCGTCCCAAACGGTTTCGATTCTCAGATCATATAAGGCCGGATTGCCGGGCCGCCACATATGGATGCCTTCCAGCCACTCGTTGTGATTCAGGTACAGTTCCGTCTGAATTAAGCGGTCAGAGGTCGCCAGGATTTCCTGCCGGGCCACCGTTTTGCCGTCATAGGAAGCCGTCAAACGCACCGCAGCCTTTTCGGGCACTTCATTCAATTCCACTTCCACCTTAACGGAAGCCGATTCGATGTGCGGGGTCAGGCGAAAATCCACGGGATAGTATTCTCCCACGCCTTCCAGCCACACGCTCTGCCAGATGCCGGTCACCGGGGTGTACCAGCAGGCGAAGGGCTCCGGCCTGTAGGACTGCTTGCCCCGGGGCTGGTCAAAATCCAGCCGGTCCTCACAGCGCACGGTCAGGCGGCACTGCGCTTTTCCTTCGGTCAGGTCCGTGATATCGAAAACAAAAGGCGTATAACCGCCCTCGTGACTGCCTAAGAATTGTCCGTCCAGCCACACCTCCGCCTTGTAATCCACCGCGCCGAAATGCAGCAGACGGCGAAGCGAACGCAGCGCCTCGGGGATCGTAAAATCCCGTTCATACCAGACCGCGTCGCAGTGTTTCTGGCTGTTGATGCCGGAAAGCTGGCTCTGGTAGGCGAAGGGAACCTGGATTTGAAGGGGATAATCCTTTTGCAGATACCATTTTTCCTTTTTCCCCGCATTTTGCTCGTCAAAAGCAAAGCGCCAGGGGCCGTTTAGGGTCATCCAGTTTTCCCGCAGCCTATCGGGCCGGGGATGCTCGGGTCGCAGGATGGTGGTCATGGTCATTTGCTCCCTTCGTGGGCGGATTCATTGATGGAATCCAGCCGCATAATGATGGCTTGGTTATAATCGCCGAACTGTTCGCCGAACAGGTTCAGGCCACCCTGCTGATCGGCGTCCTCCTTGATGCCGATACGCAGGGTGATATAGGGCTTTTCCGTTAGGTGAAGCTGATCCAGCGTTACATTGGAAATGATTTCATCGTCCAGCAGGCAGCAGTTCTGATCCACCCGCCAGCGTTTGAGCAAGCCGTACTGCGTGGCGGACTGGGGCCACCAGATGGGCGTGTAGCGGCCCTGCCGTCCTCCAAAATCGCCGGGACAGCGCCAGGTGCCAAGCTCCACATTGTTTACCCACACCGTGATATCGCTGGGCCAATCCAGCCGGTAATTCGGCGCTTCCGAACAGGCCTCGAAGCTGATTTCCAGGCAATGCAGCTTACGGTCCATGGCGTGCCGGCTGCTGAACCGGTATTCCACGAAGCCTTTCTGGAACCAGAGCAGCTGGGCGTCAAAATGCTCCGGCTCATAAAACAGCGCCGTATCATCCTGCGTGCCGATATTGGATTGAGACCCCGCCATGCCGCAGGTGGGCACGATCAGGCAATCGATATAATGGCCGATGGGCATGTACTGGAAGTGGGATTCGATCTGCCGCTGTTCCTGGCCCTCCAGATCGATATGGATCTGGTCGCGCTTCCGGCTGCACAGCTTCATCACGCCCCTCACGCCGTTCCGCCGCTCGGTGCGGATCAATTCCGCTTCCTCCAGGAGCACCACATTGTTGCTGATGGTGGACAGCGGCGCGTTCATGGCCTGCGCCAACTCCACGATGCTCATGCTGCGCTCCCCGAGCAGCTGCATGATCCTGATACGCACGTCCGAGCCCAGCGCCCGAGCCACCAGGGCCAGTTTTTCCGTATCGTTCACGGAAAGATCCAGGTTTTTCACGGTTTTTCCCCCTCATTGCAAAGGAATCACGTCACAGGACAGCACCTGCAATTCCTTCCCCGTGCTGAAAAATCCGTACATGCCATGGGTAAAGGGCTGCGCGTCCTCCAGCGTATACTGGGGCGCTTCCCCCGGCAGAGAGATTTCCAGCCTGTTTCCCTTTACGCGCAGGATCAATTCGCCTTCTTCCGCGTTTTTCCAGGCGTCCACCTTGCAGAACTGCGCGCTGCCCACGGCCCCGTATGCCGTTTTCTGCACGCTGAAGCCTAACTTGCTCAGGATCACGCCGTATCCGTAATAGCTTTCCGCCACCTGCGCGTCGTATAAAGATACGTTCGTCGCCCGAAGCAGGACGCCGCTGGTGCCGCTTCCCTCCTGGGGGATGCGGAAACGGACGCGAAGCTCGTAATCCGTTTGTCCTTCTTCTCCGAAAAGCGCGAAGCCCGTGCGGTTCTTTTTGATAGAGAGCAGGCCGTCTTCCGCGTGCATATTGAACGCGCCTAAGGTAATGAAACCGTCCCGCATGGCTTTTTCCGAAAAATCGTTGTACGTTTCCGCCGTTTCCGCAAAGGAGAAGACCGCTGTGCGGCTGAGCTGCACGTCCTCCCCGGCCAGCGACAGAACATGATCCCCGGCGGCCAGAAAAACGGGAGACGATGAGAACGTGAAGTACGCGTCTCTTCCGGAAAATGCCGGAACAGCGCCCCGCCATACGTTTTCACCGTCCAGGAATACTTCCAGTTCCTTGCCGCAGTCCAAGGCGCACACGGTGAAATCGAAAACATACGTCCCATCCGCCGCCACTCTTACGGCATAATCCGCTTTTCCCAGCATGGGAACGATTTCCGCCTGTTTTCCGGTCTCCGTCCAGGTCATCTCTTCCCTGTTCAGGGCGTGAATGGCGCTGAACTTCCCCGGGATCACCTTGAGGGCCGTATTGTCGCCGGAACCCAGGGCCTTGGCAGTACAGGCCATGAAAGAATAGGAAACGTTTTCCCTTTTCACCGCGCCGATCCGGTCCGCTGTGAACCCCGGTTCATACAGGGTGATCAGCCGCATGCCGTCGATATACGCGTAAAACCATGCTGCATTGCATTCCACCCGCAGGGTGTGCAGCGTCCCCTTCGCGCCTAAGAAGGGCACGCTTTCATCGCAAAGCTCTTTTTCTCCGATACACAGCGTGATCCGGTCCCCGTCGGTGCGCAAAAGAACGGTTTCGCCGTCTTTCTCTCCCGCCTGCCACAAGGCAGCGCCGCCTTCCGCCAGGATGAAATTGCATTCCTGGGTGAACACGTTGGTTTTCGGGATTTCGGCAAAAAATCCTTCTTCCGTTTCGGCAAAGTCGTTTAATTCTCCAGCCGCGTCGCCGTACACATCCGGCATATCGGGAACCGGCATGGAAAAATTCGTGGGGCCGCTGGTGTACAGATACCCTCCGTTGGTGAACAGCCGGTCTAAGTTATAAAGCCGGGCCGGTCCGCCGATGGAAACGTAGGAATGATAAGCCGTGTATACGCTGTCCAGGTCCGGGCCGACAAAATTGCTGGAGTGGCCGAGGCCCGTGAACTTGTCCCCGAAAACGCTGTGAATGATCAGGGTGGAATCGCTGGGCTGATCGAATTTGCCCGCCGGGGAACCGTACCGATTGGCGTAAGCCACCCGATAGCCGGAGGAAAGCAGATGATTGCCCGTAAAGGTGAGATAATACCAATCCCCCCGGCGGAACAGTCCCGGGCCTTCCGTCCAATGGCGCAGGGTGGCCGTGGTGGAGAATTTGATTCCCTCGGGCAGCAGGGTCTTTTCGTTCAGGAAGCTTTGCTTGATCTGGCTGTCCTCTGGGAAAAGAAGGAGCAGCTTTCCATCGTCGCACACGAAGAAAGAGCCGTCGATCTGATAGCCGAAATTGCCGGTGACGGGCCGGAACACGCCCAGGGGGGAATCGCTTTTCAGGATATAATGGCCGCCTCCGTTGGGGGATGTGACCATATAGAAATCCCCCCGCCAATACACCACTTCCGGCGCGTAGGCAAAATACACGTCCTTGTTTTCGGTGCACCAGCCCTGAAAATCCCAATGGACCAGATCCCGGGACGTGAACACCCGCACCCGATCCTCACAAGAGGAGGCGTACAAATAATACATGCCGTTCCACCGTATCACAAAGGGGTCGCCGATGCCGTAATCGTCGGTCGCGCCCCGGATAGGCGGATACTGTCCGGGGATCGCCATGGGATTTTGGTATTCCTCCGAAAGGGCCGCCCCCGGCAGGGCAAAGCAAAGGGCCATCACAAAGCAGATCATCCTCTTCAGCATGGGGCGAATCCTCCCCTCGTATCATTTCAGGCCGGAATAAGCCATTGTATTCATCACTTTGCTCTGCATGCAGATAAACAGGATCAGATTGGGCAGAAACATGATCAGCGACGCGGCGGCGGCGATGCCCTGGCCCGCCACGGCGTTGGTGTTGCTAGCCAAAGTGTTCATATAAAAGGTCAGGGTACGCATGTTTTCCTTATTGGTAAACATGATGGAGGTTTCCGTGTTGTTCCACACCGATTGAAAAGCCAGGATGGCTACTGTGGCGATGGCGGGCCGCACCAGCGGCAGGATGATTTTGAAAAACACCCGGAAATACCCCGCGCCGTCCACGATGGCGGCTTCGATCAGGGAATCGGGTACCTGGTCGGTGAACTGCTTCACCAGGAACATGCCCACCGGCATGGCGATAAGCGGCAGGATATGCGCCGCGAAGGTATTGATCATGCCCAGCTTGTCAATGAGCAGATACCGGGGAATGATCACGGCCACAGGCACGAACATCATGGCCAAATTATTGATTTCCATCAGGGTCTTTTTCCCGCGGAAGCGCAGCTTGCTCAGGGCGAAGGCCGCCATGGAGCTGATCACCACGCTGCAAATCACCACGGACAGGGTAACGATCAGACTGTTGAAGATATAGCGGCTGATGGAAATGCCGCCCTGGGACGCCTGACGCACTAATTTGGTAAAGTTATCCATGACCGGATTGCTCACCAGAAAACGAGGCGGAAAGGCGAACAATTCCTCGATGGGCTTGAAGGCGTGGTTGATGATAAACAGGATCGGCAGGCTCATAAACAAAGCCAGCGGAACCAGCACCATGTACATGGGGATCTGGTTCAGATGGAACCGGTCCGGGTTGAATCGCGTCCTGCGCATAGGATCAGCCTGCCTTTCAAAGTGCTGGGATAGGCGTTCCTCCCAGAGGGAGGCGCGGGTGCGTCGCGCCTCCCCGGGAAAAACGAATCAATGATTTGATGAATCGGAAATGTTTACTCGGTGATGGAAGCCAGGTAATTGTCGCGGGCACGGTTCGCTACCGCTTCCAGCTCGGCGGCCACGTCGGCAGCGCTCAGTTCGCCCCGCAGGATCTTGCCGTTGATATCGTTGGAATTGTAGTAGGTTTCGATCTCACCCCAGCCGGGGCACACGGGCCAGTTGGAAGGAACGAAGTTCACGCCGCGGTTCAGAACGGCTTCATAGAAGCCCTTGATGGTATCGTCGGCGTTATCCACCAGATCCTGCCACACTTCGGGGGTGCTCACAACGGGCATGCGGCTTACGGGATAGCCCAGAGAGCGGTAGGTTTCCTGGCGCTTGAGAGCGGCCATGGGGCCCCAGCTCATCCACTTAGCCAGTTCCCAGGCTTCCCGGGGATGCTCGGTAGAAGCGGAAATGATGCCGTTGTCCACGATAGCCAGTTCGCCCTTGCCTTCGCCCATGGGCAGCGGATAGTACACGAATTCGCAGCCGGTTTCTTCCTTCACGGTGGTGTTGAACATGGCCATGGTCCAGGGCCAGTCGGTATGCATGGCGGTGCGGCCTTTGCCGGGAGGCCAGGCGCCGGGATCGCCCAGCACGGCTTCCTTTTCTTCCGCGCTCATCCACTCACAGATCTTGTTGTTGATCACTTCGGCACGGGTTTCCACGGCTTCGATCCAGGCATCGTCAAAGTGATAAGCTTCGCCGTCCCAGCCGAATTTGCCCTGATTGCCGTTGATGGCGGCGGGGAACAGGTCCACATACAGCGGGTTGGAAACGCCGTAGTAGTATTCTTCGGGATGGCTCAGTTCCTCGGCCAGCTCAAAGTATTCGTCCCAAGTCCAGTCGGTGGAGGGCAGTTCCACGTTATACTTTTCAAACAGGGTCTTGTTCATGAAGATCATGTGGGGGAACAGCACGGCGGGATAGGAATAGTTCTTGCCGCCGATCTTGCTGCTGGATACCATGGTGGGATACAGTTCCGCGGCGTCCGGGTCTTTCTCGTAGAATTCGGTCAGATCCAGCGCCCATTCGTTGGAAACGGCGGCGCTGACGGAGAATACCCAGAACACGTCGGGCAGATTGCCCTGCGCGGCCAGGTTGGTCAGGCCCTCGTCCCAGGTGCCCTGATCGATGGGCACGAATTCCACGTGAATGTTGGGATGGGCTTCTTCAAACTGGGCGATCAGCGCCTGCAGCACTTCGGGCTCGCCGGCTTCCGCCTGGCCCCAGCAGGCGTACCGCAGGGTGATTTCATCGGTGGTCAGGGGTTCCAGACCTTCGGCCATGGCCAGGGGCAGCACGCTCATGGCCAGCGCCAGGATCAACAGCATGGAAAGTACCTTTTTCATGAGTGAGTCCTCCTTCTTGATTCTATATCTGACACGGGACGAAAGGCAACGCACCGCCTTTTCCCGTAAAGATATCGGGGGTTATTCGCCCGTGATGCCGCTTCTGTCGATGGCTTCGGTGAAATACCTTTGCAGGCAGAAGTAGATGATCAGCAGGGGCAGGATGGTGAGGATGGTGCCCGCCATGGTGACGGCCTCGTTCTGCACGTTGGTGGCGCCGCCCATTTTAGCCGCCCAGCCGCTCACTTTTTCAAGATAAGCCTTGTAGCTGTCCTCGAATTTGCTGAGCTCCATGAGCAACGTGGACACGCTGTGGGTATCGCCCAAAGCGGCATTGCCCATATAGAGGCTGGTGGTGTAAGTTTCATTCCAGTACCATACGAAGGAAAACAGGAAGGTGGTCAGCATGGCGGGCAGGCCCAGAGGCACGCCGATGGTGAAGAAAATACGCTTTTCGCTGGCCCCGTCTACCCGGGCGGCTTCGTCCAGAGATACGGGGGTCTGCTCGTAAAATGCCCTGTAGATCAGGATGAAGATGGCGCTGCGCAGGCCCTGGCCGGTGACCGCGGGCAGGATCATGGTGAGGATGGAACCTAAGATGCCGTAATCGGAATACAGGGTATAGGTGGGCACCATCAGCACGGGAAAGGGCACGATGAAGGTGAGCAGCACGCAGCCCATGAGCAGGTTTTTGCCCTTGAAACGGAATCGGGCGAAGGCGTAGCCCGCCAAAGCGCAGGAAGCGGTCTGGCACAGGGAAGGCAGGAAGGATACCAGCAGCGTATCCCACAGATGCTCCTGAAAGCCCATCACATCCAGCGCTTTCTCATAATTGTCCAAGCTCAGCTGATGGGGCAGCCACTGCACGGAGGGGTCCAGCAGGTCCGTCAGGGATTTTAGGCTGGTCACCGCCATATGCAGGATGGGATAGATGTACACAAAACCCAGGGCCGACAGCATGACGTACAGAAAGGTTTTCATGATCAGGCCCAAACGGTCGTTCGTACCCAAGAGCAGCTTGCGGAAGGCCTCGGCCCAATTCTTTTTTTTCGCTGATTTACTTTCCATGCCTGCCTCCTTTCCGCCTGGCGGCGCGCTGGGCGTGGAGCCGCTCCACGCGCACCTGTTCCCTGGTTTTCACCACTTCCACCTGGGTGGCTTTCCTGGGCTTGGTGACCAGATAAATGACGGAGAGACCCACGGCCAGGGTGACCGTATACACCCACGCCATGGCGGAAGCCACGCCATAGCCGCCGCCGAAGGACGTATTGAACATGCGGCTGTTGATTTCCGCGATCACATCATTCAGGCCGCTGGTAGCTAAGAATACCAAGGTATAGATGCCGTTGATCAGGATCATGGGGCGCAATGCGGGCAACGTGATTTTCCAGAAAGCCACCCAACTGCCCGCGCCGTCGATGAGCGCCGCCTCATAAACCACCTTGTCGATCTTTTGCAGGCCCGCCATATAGATCAGGATGGGCACGCCGGAATACCACAGAACCAGGATCAGCTGGGTGAACAGGCTGTTCAAGGGATTTGCGAGGGAACCGGGCAGCAGCGCCGAAATGATGCCGGAAACGCCGTAGCTTTCGATCAGGGGCACCGTGGTGGCCCCTTCGTCCATGAGCCGCTGCAGCACGGGCCCGGACACCACGATGATGGGCAGGAAAAAGATGGTGCGGTAAACGCCTTTGCCTTTGATGTTGTGGTTCAGCATCATGGCAATCACCAGAGAGAAGACCAGGATCACCGCCAGCCTCAATACCGCGTCCTGATAGAAGGCGGAGAGCAGACCGGTGAACACCGTATCTTCATTGAACAGGTAGGCGTAGTTCTGAAAGCCCGCATAGCTCATTTTGCGCCCTGCGGCAGTCATTTTCACGTTGCTCAGGCTGTAGATGAAGGACTGAACCAGGGGAAGTGCGAAAAAGACCACGAATCCGATCAGCCAGGGCAGAAGAAAGATGTAGCCTTTCATTTCGCGGCGGGTGACCAGGCCGAAACGCCGTTTTTTCACGGCGCGTCACCCCCTTTCAGGATCACGTAGCCAAGGGGCTGCACTTCCGTGCCTTGGTAGGAAAAAGCCGTATCGCCGTAATTGACCACGAGGAAGAGATCATCACCGTACTGCACCAGGGCCGCTTGGCCGCTGAGCAGCGTATGATCCGTCATGCGGCGAATACCGATTTCCTCCCACAGGCCTTTGATTTCCGCGTCCGTTTTCAGCACGGTATCGCCGATCACGTCCCATTGGGCGGTGAACACATCGGAGGAATTGGTGTTCACCAGCTTCTGCACCTCCTCCGCCGTCACCAGGAAGGAGGGAAACGCGCCGTACTCCACCAGCTTCAGCATCTGCCGCCGCTGGTTGGAATCGAAATTGTTGTAATTGCCCCAATAGGGCACGTGCCCGCTGAGCACCAGAGGCAGGAAAGGCACTTCCGCGGTGATGAACGAATAGCTGGTGCAGCTCAGCGGCATATCCAGATACGCTTCCATATACGGATAGTAAGCCGCCAGGGGGTTTTTCAGCGCCAGGTTCATTCCGTCCAGCGCGTCCAGCGCCGTTCGGTAGGCATCCAGCGTATCGCCCCGGGTGTAGTTGCGTCCTGCGGAATAATAGGAAAACAGGGTGTCGGGCAGGGTGGCTAAGGTCAGATCGGAAAAATCAAAGGCATATTGCTTTTCATATTCCGCTAAAATCTCCGCGGTGCGCCGGGGCGTGAGATAGTACATGACAGGATACAGATCCTTGCCCGTGGGGATTTCAGCCATGGTCTGGCCAATGGAACGGACGATATCCAGCCGCATGTTGTACGCCCGTCCGGGGTTTGCCTGTACGGGATCGGCTTCCAGGAAGAAGATGCCGCCGGAAGATTCCAGAAACGTTTTGAGCGCCTCCATATCCTGCCTGCCGCCCAGCCTGCCTTCCAGGTTCACATTTCCGCTGCCTAAGTTTTTGGATAAGCCCCCTTTCATCCATCCCCGGAAGCTCACCAGCGGCGCGGTCAGGCCCTTGTCCAGCGCGTCCTTCAGGATATCCTGAGCTTGCCGGGCCGAAGTCATGGGCACCAGCTGATCCCACAAAAGAAACTGTTCTGTTTCCGCACCCAAGAAATCGATCCGGGGCCGGTACGCGGTATCCGCCGTGCGAAGGGCGTTTTTTTCTTCCAGCATAGACCGGTATTTCCGGGCCATGCCCGCGTATGTGGCTTCCCCGTCCCTGAGGATACAGAAGCGAACCGCCATATCACGGCAGTAGGGATTGGTTTCCCGGGCGGGCAGGCCCATGGTGCGGGTAGTTTGGCGGATATAGGTTTCCCGCAGGATGAAATGTGCCGCCGCCCAGTTGTATTCCGTGATGACGCCGCCGGGATAAGCTAAGATCTCGGCCGCTTCTTCCCCTTCTTCCACCACGGCCAGGAAAGCGCCGCCCCGGTCGGTATACGCCATGCCGTACAAAGGCAGGGTGATCTTTTCGGCGGGACGGTTCAATTTGGAAGAAACGCTTCGGTCCACGCCCACGTTATCGCCGTAGATACGCTTCACGTAGGGTGTATTGCCCATGCCCCGGCCGTCGGAAAAGCTGATGATAGCCCCCGCCGCCTCGGGCACCAGGATATAGCCCGCTTCTTCGTTCAGCCTGGTAGCGCCGAAGCAGGGCAGCAGGTACAGCCCGCAAAGCTGCGTATCGCCGTATTCCTGCATGGATTCGCCGGGAACGCGGATGGAAAGCCCGTCCTCCAGCAGCCTGATCTCTACCTTCATTTTTTGACCCAGGGCCGTAAAATCGATGGAGAAATCAACGCCGTTTTCCACGGGCGCAGCGGTGATTTCCGTTTCAGCCGAACTTACGTCCGCCCGCTGTGCTGCGGTGCTGGTGCCGGATGTGTAATCGATGGACAAAGTGGAGGAAAGGAAACCTTTCCAGGAAGCGTTCCCCGACACCTGCTCCGGGTCCGCGCCGCCTAAGTATGTGATCCCTGACGCTTTATCCGTCAGGCTCAAGGCCAGGGTCTCCCCATCCAGGGAGAGCAGGTATCCTTCATTTTCCACAGTATATGTTTCGCCCAGCGCGGTCAGCGGCAGGAAAAGAAGAAGGATCAGAAGCCATCCTTTAATTTTCATAATAGAACTGCGCCTCCTTCCATACGCCTGCAAGGAATTCCCACAGCTGCGCGATCAGCGCCGCGGCGATCACCAGGGCGATCACGATCATCAGCATGGTGAACAGGGTAAGCCCCAGCGTTACAATGGTTTCACGGAAGGAATAGTTTTGCAGGGTTTTCACCATCATCAGGATCAGCACGAAGCATCCCGCCAGGGACACGATGTTCAGCAGGGAAATGATGAACGCCTCGTTGAACGTGAGGACAAAGGAAAGGCCGAAAGCAATGGGCGTGAGGAGAATGTATGGCGTCAGGGCGTAAGCCAGGCCGCAGTACATTTGCCTGAAGGTGCCCTCCCCATCCCGGATGGAGCAGATCAGGTTGCAGGCCGTAAGGAACAGCAGCAGCCCTCCCAGCACCACCGATACGTCGTTCATGATCTCATAGTGCCCGTCCTGCACACCCTTGAACAGGAAGCCGCACGCGTACTTGTTTAAAAGGAACAGCAGGAACACGGCCCCGTACAGCACCGAAGCGGACAGCACCGATACCTTGCCCTCAAATTTCACCCCGTAATAAGCGTCCGCCGGGTTCCGGGGGAAATAGCCCATGAATCGGAGCTCACGGATCAGCTTGCGGTCAGTAAGCGTTTTCCATCCCGCAGCCAGCTTCGCGGCAGGCGCCCACTTCTTTTTGAGCTGCTTCCAGATTTTCGCTGCCGCGATCAGCGCGATGACGCCGAATACCAGCCAAAGAATATTGTTTTGCGCCCAGACGTTGCGCACTTCCCAAAATGCGTCGCTGTACCCCGCCTTGTCGCCGCCTAAGCGGAAGGCTTTCAGCGCGTCGTCATACCTTTCCAGCTTGTAGTACGCTTTGCCAAGGCCCATCTGGGCATAATCGAACATGCTGTTTAGGCGGATCACTTTTTCCCAGGGTTCCTGGCTGGGGGCATACAGCCCTTCCTGATACAAAGCTAAGGCCTGATGCACCAGGGATGCGTATTCCGTGATTTCAAACCGCTGCACCTGGGCCTTGTCCCGGTCCAGCACATAAAGCCGTCCTTCTGCGTCCACATCGATGGCCACGGTGGACACGAAAAGCCCCGTGCGGGTACGGTCCAGGTCCTCGCCGCCAAAGTAGAACAGCACCCGGCCATCCCGGGTATATTCCATGATATAGCCCAGTTCGTTCACCACAAAGATGGTTTCTTCCCTGCCTACCGCCACGTCGATGGCGTTCTGGAAGCCCCAGTTCACCGGGTCCATGATGTTCAGGCCGCTCATGCTCAGGCGCTTTACGCCCTCGCTGCCCGTCGTCACGGTGTATACCAGGCCCCTTTCGTCCATGTCCAGCGAGGTGGGGGTGGAGGGCACGTTGCGCTTGAGCATGTTCAGCTGTTCCTGGGTATAGGTGAGGCGTTTCAGTTTTTCTGTCCAAGGTATTTCCGTGCTGTTGGCCCCGAAATAGCCTAAAAACGTGCCGTCGGCGCTGTATTGGGCGATGCCGTTGGTGTTACCTTTGCTGATCACATACATGCAGTCCGCGTCGTCCACGGCGATTTTCAGGGGACGGAACGCGTTTTTTACCCCATACAGCGCCGTGCCGGGATGGGACAAAGTGAAAACCTGGATCCCGCTTTCGATGTCGAACACGAATACCTGGTCTTCCTTGGAATCGCACACGTACAGCTTCCCGTTGCGGGCATACACCCCCGCGGGGGTGGAGAACAGCTTTTTATCCCCGATCACCCGGATCAGTTCGCCGTCCAGGGTGCACTGGATCACCCGCTTATTGCCCTCGTCGGAAATGAACAGGGTATCCCCGTACACGAACAGGTCCGCCGGGCGCTTTAGGGCCGTGCCGTCAAACTCGTAGAAGGTCTTATCGGGCAGGTATCCGTTTTGGGAATAGACCCGCTGCCCGTCGTAGGTTTCGGTGAGGGTGTAATAAGGCGCTTCGTCCGCCCGGGCAAGGCTGGACGAAAGGAGAACGCACATCAGCAGAGCCAGGATGAATCGCCGGATCTTCATAGGGCCTTCTCCTTTCTCAATCTTCCCTGAACAGCTTGCCGGACTGCTTGGTGATCACGTAAATCAGGATCAGGAGCACCACCGACGCCGCCGAGGCGTAGCCCATTTCATAGCGGATAAAGCCGTAATCCTCGATCAGGTTCACGATCAATTGGCCCGCGTACTGGGGCGTTGGGTTGGCGCCGGAAAGAGACACGCCGATGTAGCCCACCTGGAAGGTATTCACCACCGCCATGACCATGCCGAACAGCATTTGGGGCTTCATCAGGGGAATGGTGATATAAAACACCTCCTGGAGCCGGTTGCGGATGCCGTCGATGGAGCCGGCTTCGTACATGGTTTCATCGATGTTCATCATGCCCGCCAGCATGGCCAGGAAGCCCACGCCCATGCTGCTCCACAGAGCTACCACGATCATCACGGGCATCAGATATTCCGAGGACTGCAAAAAGGCGACGGGTTCGCTGATCCAGCCCAAGTTCAGCAGCAGGGCGTTCAGGTAACCCCGCTCATCGCCGCTGAACAGGATGCGCCACACCACTGTCATGGCTACGCCGCTGGTCATGGAAGGACTGTAAAGCAGCAGGGCCAGCACGGTGCGGGGGCCTTTGGAAATCTGGCTCAGGCACCATGCCAGGAAGAAGCTGAGCACGTATCCCCCCGGCCCTACGATGATCGCGAACAGGATGGTGTTGGGTAGCACGTACTGCATGAAGATGGCGTCCCGGGTGAGCAGATTCACATAATTCATGAAGCCCACGAAGGAAGGCGCCTGGATGGTGTTAAAGTTGGTGAAGGACAGGCCGATGGCAATGGCTACCGGGATCACGATGAACAGGGAAAACAGCAGCGCGTAAGGCAAAATGAACAGATAGGCCGCGCGGACGCTTTTCAGCCTCCTTCCGGGAGCGGGCGTTTGAATTTTCTTCATCATTGCAGCCACTCCTTTACCATCTCTATATCGGGGGCAAGGAACGGTTCGGTCAGCGCGCCGTTTTCCAGGCGGCCAAATTCCTCCAGCTTGCGCTCCACTTCCCGGTCGATGCGCTTGATGGCTTCGTCCAGCGCCTCCCGCAGATTCTTTCCCTCCAAGGCCACCGCGTTGATGGCGTTGGAGATTTCCCGCTCCACCATGTAGCTGCCGGGCACCCGGGGCGCTTCATAGATCCACTGCATTTGTTCAGCGATGATCTTTTTATGCTCCGTGGGCCAGGGCGACTGCAGGAACGCTTCGACGTTGGCGCTGTTCCACAGGTATTCGTTGCCTAAGGTGGATTGGAGGGTGTAGGCGAATTCCGTTTGGGTCTCCTGACTCATCCACCAGGTGAGGAACTGCCAGGAAGCTTCCTCCATTTTCGTGGAGGAAAAAATGAAGCAGCTTTGTTCCGCTCCGCTGGTCCAGCGCTGCACCGTGCCGTTTTCATCCGTGAGCCCCGGATACAGGGCGATGCCCCAGCGGCCCGCCAGCTCCGGTGCGGCGTTCATGAGCAGATTGTACATGGCGTAATTGGCGGTGCCGATGGGCAGGGTGCCATCTCGGAAGGATTGGTAGAAGGAATTGATCTCATAATCCATATCGTAGATGATGAAGCTGTCCGTCAGCACCTGCAGGCCGCGGATGGCTTCCGGTTCATCCAGCAGGATATTGATGTTTCCGTTTTCATACAGCTTTCCGCCTGCCTGGAAAATGAAGGGCGTGGTGATGGAAAAGCTCTTGTAGCCGATCACGTTGGCTACGAAATTATTGTAATTCAGGCCAAAGCGGTGCAGCGTGGGCAGCATGGCCAGCACGTCTTCATAGCTGTCCGGCACGGAAACGCCGAT
This sequence comes from Clostridia bacterium, assembly GCA_017525805.1. Next base: position 15,215 of record JAFXSH010000018.1, read on the forward strand.
GTTGTCCAGGATGTCCTTCCGGTAAAACAGCACATAGAAATTAAAGGTTTCCGGCAAAGCGTACAGGCCGTCGTCGCACACGCCGGGGATCAGCAGGCCGGCGGGGAACCAGGCTCCCACTTCGCCTATATTTTCATAATCCCGCAGGTTTTTCAGCGCGCCGCGCACCGCAAGGTCGTAGGTGCGCCCGGAGGATACGCCCAGGGCCACGTCCGGCGCGCTGCCGGAAGCGTTGGCCAGCACCAGCTTGCTTTCATCCGGCATGATGGAAAAATCTACCTTGATGCCGGTTTGCGGCGTAAAGGACGTGTCCGCCATGCGCTGTAGGATTTCCAGGTACTGCCGGGGGCGGTTCACCCACACCTGGAGAACGCCTTCCTCCGTTTCGCCGCCCGCCGCGTATCCCTGATCGCCAAAGGACGCTTTGAAGCGCCGGAGCGCGGCGGTTAGCTGCGTGAAAAGATCCGGATTTTGCGGGAGCAGGGAGGCGTCCGTATGAAAATGGATGCTGTCTAGGCCCATGGCGCTGGTTTGCAGTGCTTCGGTCACGTTCACCAGGAAGGAGCGGGCGGAAGACGCGCCTTGGGAAAACTGGTTCAGCTTTTTGGGCAGGTCGTCGGGCTTCTGGGCCAGCATTTCCAGCGTTTCAATGGCCAGATCCAGATTGCTCAGCGCGCCGACGCGGCCTTCCGTCCCCGCGATGCCCCGCAGGAATTGCCGGGTTTCTTCCAGCTCGCCGATCCACCGGTTCAGATCGTCCGCAATGTGAAAATCAAATTCCGCCAAACTGAAATCCCGGAAAAAGTCCGTATTGCCGCCGGTGATTTTGGTGATATCCAGTGCAAGCGCCGCCATTTCGTCCGATACCCGGGTCAGATCCAGCACAGCAGGCCGCACCGGGTCCAGAGACGTTTGAATGGTCAGCGTATGCTGCCCTGCCGTCAGATACAGCAGCGCCGGTTCGCCATTCGCTTCCGTAACGGTTTGGTTTTCAAAATTCAGGCAGTAGGAAAAGGCCGCGTCCATAAAAGCGTCGGAAGGGATGATGCCGTCCACGTAAAACGTGCGGAAAACCGGGAAATTGGCCAGTTCCGCCTGGCGCATGCGCAGGCACAGGGCATAAAAGCCTTCTTCTTCCACGGTAAAATCGAAAGTCAATTCGTCCGCGGCATATCGGTACGATATATCTTCAATATAATTGATGACTTTTTCCTCATTGCTGTACGGGGTCAAGCGAATATCATAGTCCGCCGCCGGGCGGATGTTGGGATTGTTTCGGGAAGGCACGGCCTCCGCCTGCAGGGTAACGATGCTTTTTCCTTGCAGTGAACCGCCGTCAGGATCCGCCGCCGGCTTGATTTCAGGAGCCAGGCTGACGCCGTACAGTTCAAAGGGGCCCTCCTGACAAACGAGGGTGATTTCATGCTCGCCCGCCGACAGGAAGACGCCCATGCCCCGGCTGTACAATCCCGCTTTGCCCAACATACGGCATTGAAGCGTTCCGCCGTCCTTCACAGGCATCGTCACCACTTCGTTGCCGTACCTGTCCTTATCAAACGCTCCCGTCATGGTCCAGCGACTGTCCAGCGTCAGGGAAGCGCATTCATCGTAAGGGATTTCTCCGTCGATCAGCAGAGAATAGGCATTATCCAAAATGTTGCTGCCTGTCATGCGATAGGTAAAAACCGGATACCCGAACACATCCTCGCTCAATGTGACCCGGAAGGAAAACATGCCGTTTTCTTCCAGCGCTTCGCCCGCGGAAGCGAACAATTCCATATCCTGGGTATTTGCCGCCCCGGCATAAACTTCGCGGTAAGCGGCGAAATCCATCGCCGTGCTTATTGCAGCAGACGTTTCAGCATTTGCAAATAATGGCAATACGCCCAGAAAAAGGAGCAGAAAAAGCCAGCATCCTGTTTTCGGCATTCGGTGCATATCATCCGCTCCTTTTTTATCGATTGATCACTGTTCCGATATTATTAAAACATTTTTGCCAGAACGTGTCAATCGTTTTTCATCAAAAACTGTCATTATTTGCAGATATTTTGCCGTATAATTCATTTTTTCGGAGCTGATTCATGCATATATGATTATTTGTTTCAACAATATTGAAATAAAAATATGAGCAAGAGTTTTGTTCCTTTCGGACAGATAGAGAAGGATAATATCAGCTGTTTTCTTTCCATATGCATACAGAAGCAGACAGAACAACCACCTATTCCTTCAGATGGACCACTTATCTGAAAATGGTGGAAATTCCGGAGGCTTTGTTCTATAATGCAAATCATCCGGGAGAAAGGAGTGAAGGACGTGCAGGTTGAAGTAAAACTCGACACGGCGGCGACTGAGCCGAAAGTGATTATCCTGACCAACCGGATGACAGAAGAAGTGCATTCGCTTGTTCAGATGCTGTCTGATACCGAGCCGAAACTGATTGCAGGGTTTCGGGAGGATACCGTTACCGTTCTGGACGAAAAAGATATTTTAAAGGTCTATGCGGCAAACGGGAAAGTATACGCAGTTCTGCCTTCTGGCGAATATACGCTCCGGCTTCGCCTGTATGAAATTGAGGAAAGGCTGAAACCGCAGCACTTTGTCCGGATATCCAATTCGGAAATCATCAACCTGAAAAAAGTGAAGAGCTTTGATCTGAGCTTCACGGGAACGATCTGCGTCGTTTTATCGGACGGCAGCAAAACATACGCCTCAAGGAGATATGTGGGTAAACTAAAGGAGGTTCTGGGAATATGAATCAACAGCTCTGGAAAAAAGCCGGATTGCGGGCGCTGGTCGGCGCGCCGCTCGGACTGGCTTATAGCACAATGATCACGATTATCATTTCGCTGGCCCGGGGAGACGGAAGCTACTATGCGGTAGTCCCCGAAATGATTGCCGGTATTGGCTCGGAGAGCGTTGCCGTACTGATCCAGGCGCTCTGCTCCATGCTGTACGGTGCAGCTTTCGCGGGGGCCTCTGTGGTCTGGGACACTGACTGGAGCCTGGTGAAAATGACGGCTGTTCATTTTCTGATCTGCTCGGCGGCCACGTTCCCCATCGCTTATCTCATCCGCTGGATGGAGCACACTCCGGGCGGAGTCCTGAAATACTTCGGCATTTTTCTGGCCATCTACATTGCCATTTGGATCGGTCAGTATATGAGAATGAAAAGAAACGTTGACGCGATCAACAAAAAAGTGAAAAACCTCACCTGACAAAATCGCCCGTGACCGGAAGAGCCACGGGCGATGATCATTTGATAAGCTGACAATCAGGCACCGGCTTTTCTTCTGACAACAAGTCCTGCAATCATAAGGATCAGGGCAATGCCGTACAGGCAAACAGCCAGCCAGTTCGGAATCTTGTGAATCACACGATCCGTTACCGTCGTCGCGCCGCCCAGTACG
>JAFXSH010000105.1 GCA_017525805.1 Clostridia bacterium
CTTCAGCCCTGTGATGAAGATAATCTTGACAGATCGGTAGGCATTCTGCCTGTTTATAATCTGACGGAGTCGCTGACCCAGCAGAATTTGCGCGGGGCAGTGCGGCAGGCGTTGCAGCTGGCGAAAGAATACGGGCTGCCGGAAACGGTTCCGGACAGCATTCGCAGACAGTATGGCTTCCCCTCCCGTCTCGAAGCGGTCAGCAATATTCATTTCCCCGAAAGCACAGAGCGGTTCCGGTCAGCAAAGAGGCGTCTGGTGTATGAAGAACTGTTTTTGCTCCAGTGCGGGCTGATGCTGAACCGGGAGCATAATCACGACGGACGGCCGGGCGTTAAACTGGCCCGGGACGGGAAGCTGGTGCAAAAGGTTTTACGGAATCTTCCTTTTACTCTGACCGGGGCACAGCAAAAAGCCTGGGCAGATATTTCCGGCGACATGGAAGATGTGAAGCCGATGCACCGTCTGCTGCAGGGCGACGTGGGCAGCGGCAAGACTGTCATCGCGGCCCTGGCGCTGGCAAAAGCCGCGGAAAACGGGTTCCAGGGCTGCATCATGGCGCCTACGGGAATTCTGGCCCAGCAGCATCTGGAAACGCTGACAGAATTTTTTAAAGATACGGGCATATCAATCGAGATTTTAACAAGCAATACCAAAGCAGCGGAGCGCCGTGAAATTTTACAGGAACTGGCGGAAGGCACGCTGAACGTGTTAGTGGGCACGCATGCGTTGCTGCAGGAAGACGTGGTATTCGCCCATCTGGCGTTAGTGGTGACAGACGAGCAGCACCGCTTCGGCGTGAACCAGCGGGCGGCGCTGGTGAACAAATCGGATTACGCGCCGGACGTGCTGATCATGACGGCCACGCCCATTCCCCGTACACTGGCTTTGACTGTATATGGTGATGTGGAAACTTCCGTGATGCGGGGCATGCCCCCGGGCCGGAAAGCAGTGGAAACCTTGTGTTACACCGGCGACATGCGGCAGAAAGTCTATGCCGGCATGGTGCGGCAGATTGAAGCCGGGCGGCAGGTGTATGTAGTTTGTGCTTCCATTGAGGAATCGGAAGCCATGGAAGGCATCCGCAGCGTGAATGATGTGTATGCCGAACTGAAAAAGACCTGGCTGAAGAACATTCCCTGCGGTCTGCTCCACGGCAAACTGAAACCGGCGGAAAAAGACGAGATCATGGAAGCCTTTGCGGCAGGGGAACTGAAATGCCTTGTAACGACGACGGTCATTGAAGTAGGGGTTAATGTGCCCAATGCCACCCTGATGATTGTGGAGAACGCAGACCGGTTCGGGCTGGCCCAGCTGCATCAGCTGCGGGGACGGGTTGGCCGGGGCGATAAACAGTCCTATTGCGTGCTGCTGACGGATAATCAGGAGCAGGACAATCTGGCCCGCTTAACAGTACTGCATAATTCCAACGATGGCTTTGAACTGGCCCAGCGGGACCTGGAACTGCGGGGAGCGGGGCAGCTGTTCGGCCTGCGTCAGCACGGCTTGCCGGATTTGCGCCTCGCTGATATACTGAGAGACACGGACGTGCTGCTGGCGGCCCGTAAAGACGCAGCCCGGGTCCTGGCGCAACCGGAACTGCGCAAAGAAATGCTGAAAGGCGCGGCCAATTTGTTCGACAGCCGTTTTGCAGGAATTTTTAACTCATAAAAAAGAATCAGAAAGAAGACTTTACATGTCAGAAGAAAAAAAGAAGTGGTATCAGGACCCGGACGGAGTAACCAAAATTGTGGCCTTTGTGCTGCTGCTGTTACTGTTGCTGTCCCTGCATCTGTTC
>JAFXSH010000106.1 GCA_017525805.1 Clostridia bacterium
GACGCGCCCTTCGTCACCACCATGACGGTGCATGCCTCGGCGCTTGCGGTCATAAGCGAAACCAGCGCCATACCTGCAATCATCTTTTTTAACATAATGCCCTACACCCTGCCTTTCAAAATCAAAATGTTACAACAAATATCCGTCATATATATTATAAATGAAACACAAAAAGAAAACAACGGCGGTGATTATGGATCCCGGTTTGCATCAACAGTTACATTGCCGGTTCCGTATAACAAAACAGCCGCGGAAAATTACTTCCACGGCTGTTGAACTGACTATAAAGTTTTCGTTGCAAATGTCGGACAAATCAGTCTTTCACGTACGTGCAGACCTTGCCCGGATTCAGCAATCCTTTCGGATCGAATACAGCTTTGATGCCCCGCATCAGATCCATCACGTCTTTACCGGCATAGTCTTCCAGGCGATGGACGGAAACGGCACCGATGCCGTGTTCACCGGAAATCAGGGCGTTCATTCCCTTGCCCCGGGCATAAATCAGGTCGAGGAATTTATCGGAACGGGCGCGGAACTCCTGTTCCTCCATGCCGTTGGCGCAGAGTTTGATATGGATGTTGCCGTCCCCGGCGTGTCCGTAGGTATGAATATCCAGGCCTACTTCCTCCGTCAGGCTCAGGGCATAGTCCACGACTTCCGCGATGTAGCTGGTGGGAACCACGATGTCACATTCCTCCACCTTGTCATAGGTTTCGAGGATGGATTCCGGCACGGCCCTGCGCACATCCCAGGCCGTTTTCATCGAATTGGGATTATCAAACACGAGCACATCCAGCGCGCCGCCTTCCAGCATAACTTCAGCGGCTGCCTCCATGATCTCGTCCATCTCTTCTTCCCGGCGGCAATCGAAGGTGGTGAGAAGATAGGCTCCCACGTCAGTCCCCTCGCTCTTGGCAGGATAGACCGTCTTTTCCATGAATTTCTCCGCCCGCACTACACCGGAGCGGGGCATAAATTCCAGGGACTGGGGATCCAGTCCGGAGCCCTTGACCGCAGGCACGCAGCGGATGCAGGCCTCCAGATCCTCGAACATGCCCAGCAGGGAGACCTGGAATTTCGGTTTGGGGATAAGCTTCAGTCCGATTTCCGTGATGATTCCCAGGGTTCCCTCGGAACCAACCATCAGATGCAGGAGGGAATAGCCGGAACTGTTTTTGCTGGGTTCGCCGCCCAGTTTCACCACACGGCCGTCGGGAAGCACCACTTTCAGGGTGCGGACATATTCACGGGTGCAGCCGTATTTCACGGCCCGCATCCCGCCGGCGTTGGTGGCCACGTTGCCGCCTACCGCGGCAAAACGCTGGCCCGGGTCGGGCGGATAGAACATATCGCGCTCCAGGCAGGCGGCGGTCAGGTCAGCCAGCAGGACGCCGGCTTCAATGTGAACCAGGCCGTTCTCCAGGTCCCAGCGCAGGATATGATTCATTTTGGTCAGATCGATGACAACACCGCCGCAGATAGGCGCGCAGCCGCCGCTGAGCCCGGTTCCGGCCCCGCGGGGAATGATGGGGATGTTGTTCTCGTACAGAATTTTGCAGGCTTTGGAAACATCTTCTGTAGACTGTGCCAGAACTACGGCGTCCGGCATACGGAAACCGGCGGATATCATCTCATCATGGGCATAGTCTTCGGTGA
>JAFXSH010000107.1 GCA_017525805.1 Clostridia bacterium
AAGGGTCTGCCCATGTTCCTGCCCAAAGGCTATACCCTGTGGCAGCAGCTGGAAAACTACATCCGCGACAAGGAACGGCTGCTGGGCTATCAGCACGTGCTGACCCCCTGCGTGGGCACGGTGGACCTGTACAAGACCAGCGGCCACTGGGATCATTACAAGGACAACATGTTCCCCGCCATGGAGGTGGAGGGCGAAGCTTTTGTGCTGCGGCCCATGAACTGCCCCCATCATATGCGCATTTACGCCAACCGGCCCCATTCCTACCGCGATTTGCCCATCCGCATCGGCGAAATCGCCCACGATTTCCGCTTTGAGGCCAGCGGCACCTTGAAGGGCATCGAACGCGGCCGTCACTTCTGCCAGAACGACGCCCACCTGTTCGTCACCCCCGACCAGATCAAGGACGAGGTCAGCGCCGTGTGCGACCTGATTTTCAGCACCTACAAGGATTTCGGCATCACGGACTATCGCTGCGTCCTGTCCCTGCGCGACCCGGAGGACAAGGTGAAGTACCACCAGGACGACGAAATGTGGGAAAAGGCGGAAAGCGCCCTGCGGGAAGTGCTGACCGAACTGGGCATCCATTTCACGGAAGAAATCGGCGAAGCGGCTTTCTACGGCCCCAAGCTGGACGTGAACGTGAAGCCCGCTGTGGGCGCGGAATACACCCTGTCCACCTGCCAGCTGGACTTTTGCCTGCCCGCCAAGTTTGATCTGAAATACATCGATAAGGACGGCGTGGAGAAGACTCCTGTGGTGCTGCACCGGGCCATCCTTGGCTCTCTGGACCGCTTCATGGCTTACCTGATCGAAGAAACCAAGGGCATTTTCCCCGTGTGGCTGGCTCCCGTTCAGGTGAAGGTGCTGCCCGTCAGCGACAAGAGCATGGATTACGCCGAAAAGGTGTATGCCTATTACCGGGATCACGGCTTCCGGGCGGAACTGGACGACCGCAACGAAAAGATCGGCTACAAGATCCGCTACGCCCGCCAGGAAGACAAGGTGCCCTACATGATCATCATCGGTGAAAAGGAAATCGCCGAGGGCAACATTTCCGTCCGCGACCGGGAGACCGACCAGACCGCCGTGTACAGCTTAGAAGATTTCGCCGCCAAGCTGGAAAGCGAAATCAAAGAACGGAAATAAGCTCGCTTTCAATCATGAACGCCTCCGCGTTTCGCGGGGGCGTTCTTTTGGCGGAAATCCCCTGAAATCAAGGAAAAAACTGAAAATTATCGGTTGACAAACGCCGTGGAAACGATATACAATATCTTGTTGGTTTTTGAACCAACTGGAGGGAGAAACACTTATGATTCGGAACGATATCCGTAATATTGCCATTATCGCCCACGTGGACCACGGCAAGACCACCCTGGTGGACCAGATGCTGCGGCAGGGCGGCGTTTTCCGGCAAAACCAGCAGGTAGCGGAGCGCGTGATGGACTCCAACGACCTGGAGCGGGAACGCGGGATCACCATTTTGGCCAAGAATACCGCCGTGCATTATGGCAACGCCAAAATTAACATCGTGGACACCCCCGGCCACGCCGATTTCGGCGGCGAGGTGGAGCGGGTTTTGAAAATGGTGGACGGCGTGCTGCTGCTGGTGGACAGCTTTGAAGGCCCCATGCCCCAGACCCGCTTCGTGCTGCAAAAGGCGTTAGGGTTAAAGCTTCCCGTGCTGCTGGTGGTCAATAAGGTGGACAGGCCGGATGCCCGGTGCGAAGAAGTGGTGGACGAATTGGTGGACCTGCTCATCGAGCTGGACGCCGACCCGGAAACCCTGGACCGGCCCATTATTTACGCCTCCGCCCGGCAGGGCACGGCCACCCTGGACCTTTCCCAGCCCGGCACCGACCTGCGGCCCCTTTTTGATACCATTATGAAGTATATCCCCGCCCCCGAGGGCGACCCGGACGGCCCCGCCCAGGTGCTGATTTCCACCATCGACTATAACGATTATGTGGGCCGCATCGGCATTGGCCGCATCAACCGGGGCACGTTAAAGGATAACATGATGGTTGTGCGGTGCAACGCCGAAAACGATCAGATATCCGCCCCCTGGCGGCTGACCGGCCTTTCCCTGTACGACGGCTTAAAGCGCGTGGGCGCGGAGCAGGTGAGCATGGGGGATATCGTGGCCCTGACCGGCCTTGCCGACATTTCCATCGGCGATACGGTGTGCGATCCCACCACCCCGGAACCTCTGCCCTTCGTGGCCATTACCGAACCCACCGTGACCATGACCTTCTCCGTCAACGATTCGCCTTTCGCGGGCCGGGAAGGCCAGTATGTGACCAGCCGCCATCTGCGGGCCCGGCTGTACCGGGAAATCGAAACCGACGTAAGTCTGCGCGTGAAGGACGGGGAGACCCCGGACCAGTTTGAAGTTTGGGGACGCGGCGAACTGCACCTGTCCATCCTCATCGAAACCATGCGGCGCGAGGGCTACGAGTTCCAGGTGAGCAAGCCCGAGGTGATTTATAAATATGAGGATGGCCGCAAGCAGGAGCCCATCGAGCGCATGGTGGCCGACGTGCCCCAGGCCTACGCGGGCGCTGTGATCGAAAAGATCGGCCGCCGCCGGGGCACCCTGGAATCCATGGGCGGCAGTGATCGGGTGCGTTTGGAATTCCTGGTGCCGAGCCGGGGCCTCTTCGGCTATCGCAGCGAGTTTATGACCGATACCCGGGGCGAGGGCATCATGAGCGCCGTGTTCGATCATTACGAAGATTACAAGGGCGATATTCCTCACCGGAACGTGGGCGCGCTGGTCTGCTATGAAACGGGTGAAACCACGCAATATGCCCTGTTCAATGTGCAGGATCGCGGCACCCTGTTCCTTGGCAGCCAGGTACCGGTGTACGGCGGTATGATCTGCGGCGAAAGCAGCCGCCCCGGCGATATCGTGGTGAACGTGTGCAAGGCCAAGCACGTGACCAACATGCGCAACGCCTCCGCTTCGGAAGACAGCCTGCGCCTGGTGTCCGTGCATCCGCTCACCCTGGAAGAATGCCTCGAATTCATCGACGATGACGAATTGCTGGAAATCACCCCCAAGTCCCTGCGCATGCGCAAACGGGAATTGAGCCACGAGCAGCGGGCCAAGGCCGCCGCCAGGGCGAAGCAATAAGGAATTATGCGGGGGGAACCTCTCTTTGGAGGCCAAAGAGAGGTTCCCCCCATACCCCCTTCCGAGAAATCCATAAAGGATAGCATTCCTTTTTTTCTCCAAAGGATTAAGAAAGTGGCAGATGTAGAATAATACATCCGCCACTTTTTTGCTACCTTTATAGGAAGATACCAGAAAGCTCTGTCAAGGAATCAATGGTATAATCCGGCCTATATTCCGGGCCTTTGGGGATTTGCAGAGCGCCGAAGCCCTGGCGGAACCACACGGTTTTCATGCCCAGGGCTTTGGCGGGGGCAATATCATTGTCCAGCCGGTCGCCGATCATAACGGATTCCTCCGGGGCGCATCCGGCCAGGGAAAGCGCGTAACGGAAAAGCGCGGGATCAGGCTTTAATGCACCCGCTTCCCAGGAGGAAGCCACCGCTGTAAAATAAGGAAGGATGCCCCATTCCCGAAGGCGTTCTTTCAAGCCCTTCGCCTGATTGGCGATGACGCCCAAGGCGTATTTTTGCGAAAGCGCCGCCAAAACAGCGGGGACTTCCGGGTACAGGGTTTCCAGTTCACCGCGGAAGGGCGCGGCTTGGGTAAAACCGTATTTTTTCACCACCGCGCGGTATTGGGGCAGGTACTGCCGGGAAGCCTCCTGAATCTCCCGGTAAATGTCCCCGGCGGTGAGACCCAGGGCCCGGGCTTCCGGCATGTCTGCCTGCTCCCGGCAGCGGGCTTCCCACACGGCGCCTTCGTCCACTAATGTATAACCAACATCGAAAAACAAATAACGAATGGACATTTTGCCTCCTTTCAGGCGGGCGGGATGAAGCGGGGATCATCCAGCAATGTGCTTTCGGCGAACAAGCGGGCGGCGGCGTCCGTGTATTCCTCTGGGGTAGTGGCCTTCCGCAGGGCGCGGCGGACGGGGGAGGGGCAGTCCACCGCGTAAAGCAGATAGCCCATGAGGCCATGCATCCTGCCCACTGCCGCGTGCTTTGGCCAGTATTTCAGGTATTCGTAATACAGCCGGTCATGAAAGGCGCGCAGGGATTCCAGCGTCAGCTTTTCCCCACCTTGAATGGTTTGAGCTAAAGCGGGATTGGTGAGCAGCCCCCGGCCTAACATCCATCCCGCGCCGCCGGAATCGCTTTCCGCGAAATCCCGGCAGTTCCTTTCGCAGAGCAGATCGCCGTTGTAAATCACGGGGAAAGGGGCCGCTTCCACCGCCTGGCGGTAAAAACCCCGGTGAGGCGCGCCGTGGTAAAATTCCCGGCAGGTGCGTGGATGCAAGATCCATTCATGCACGGGATAGCGGCAGAAAACGTTTAGCAGCCGGGGCCATTCCTCCTGGCTTTCCCAGCCTGCCCGAGTTTTCAGGGAAACGGGACAGGGGGCTTTTTCATACACCGCGTCCAGGAAGCGGGCCAGGGCATCCGGGTCCCGCAGCATGCCCGCGCCCTTGCCCTTGGCCGTTACCGTGCCGGAGGGGCAGCCCAAGTTCAGGTTCACTTCGGTGTAGCCCGCGTCCCGAAGCAGCCTTGCCATATCCAGAAAACGGTCCGCGTCCTTTGCCAGGATTTGGGGCACAGCGGGCACCCCGGCGTTTTCCTTGGGAGAAAAATCCGCCTGCTGGCGGCTGGTAAAGCTTAAGGATTGGGAAGGACTGATAAAGGGCATAAAGTATTTTTCCACCCCGCCGAAAACGGCGTGATGCACCCGGCGATAGATGGCGTCGGTAAACCCTTCCAGGGGAGCGAAATACAGCTTCATGAATCTTCGTTTCCTTGTGTAAAAATCGACCCGGACAGCGCGGAGATGGCATCTAAGGAAATGACTGTTCCGCCCTCGAGCACCAGTTCCCGTTCACTTAGCCTGATTCTTTTGAACCTTTCCGTGAGCGTCACATACGCGCCGCCCTGCTTGCGGGGGTCCGGCTGAAAATAGGTGACGGTGATCAGCGGATGGTTGGGGGCGGCGATCAGCCGCCGCAGCTTTTCGTCCAGCTCCTTCAGTTCCCATTCGCCCAGATCCGTCTTTTGTTCCGTGGGCCGAGCGGATTCGGCGATGGCAGCGTCGTAGCCCGTGAGGGCCGCGAAGGGAGAAAACTGGGCGGCGCGCTCTAAGGGCGGCATAGGACGGTGGGTGGGGGAGATGGGACGGGGCAAATGCAGGATATCGTCGTAGCGTTGAGCATCCATTTTGCGCCTCAGTATTTCATAAAGGTTTTGAGTACTTTGATTCCAACGGAATAGCCGGGGAATTCCAGCGTCCTTTTGGCCTGTTTCAGCATTTCCCGGATGGGGATTTGCTGGGGACAATGCTTTTCGCAATGGCCGCACTGGATGCACATGCCCGCGCCGGTGCTGTTTTTGCGCAGGGCGGTGCACATGAAGTATTCCCGCCAGCCCGCCATTTTTCCGTCGGTGTAGAACCGATTATAGGCGGCGAAAATGCCGGGGATATCCACCTGATGGGGGCAGGGCATGCAGTAACGGCAGCCTGTGCAGCCCACTTTCATGCGGGCGTTGATGGCGGTTTTTACGGTTTCGATGAGGGCAAAGTCCTGTTCCGTGAATTCCCCGGGCCGGGCCTCGCCGGCGGCACGGAGGTTTTCTTGTACCATTTCCAGGGAATTCATGCCGGAAAGCACGCAGGTGACCTCCGGCTGGTTCCACAGCCAGCGGAAGCCCCATTCCGCTGGGGCGCGGTGGCGGGGATCGGCGGCAAAGGCCTTCACGGCATCGGGAGGCAGATGATTGACCAGCCTGCCGCCCCGCAGGGGTTCCATGATGATCACGGGCAGGCCCTTTTGAGACGCGTATTTCAGGCCTGTCACCCCGGCCTGGGAGTGCTCGTCCAAGTAGTTATATTGGATTTGGCAGAAATCCCAGTCGTAGGCGTCGATGAGATGGCAGAACATGTCCGAATTGCCGTGATAGGAAAAGCCCGCCCGCCTGATTTCTCCGCTGGCCTTTTTTGACGCCAGCCAGTCGGCTATGCCCAAGTCCTTGATCCGTTCCCAGGATTTCACGTCGTTGAGCATGTGCATCAGGTAATAATCGATATGATCGGTTTGCAGGCGGCGCAGCTGCTCCTGAAAGTATTTTTCCATATCATCGGGCTTTTTCAGATAATAGTGGGGCAGCTTGGTGGCGATATTGATTTTATCCCGGATTCCGTTGCGGGCCAGGATTTCGCCCAAGGCCGCTTCGCTGCCCGCGTAAACGTAGGCGGTATCAAAGTAATTCACCCCGCCCTGATAGGCGGCCATGATTTCCTTTTCCGCCTTGTCCAGGTCGATTTTCCCGCCTTTGGCGGTAAAGCGCATACAGCCGTAGCCCAAGATGGAGAGGGGATTGCCGGAACGGTCATTGCGGTATTGCATGGTCAGCATCCTTTCTACAATTGGTGATAACAAGAAATACAATCGAAAAAATCTCTTTATGGCTTTCTTGGAAGGGGGTCTGGGGGAAACCGTTCTTTGGCCCCCAAAGAACGGTTTCCCCCAGAAATATCCCCACGTCCTTACGCCCTGTGGCCGCCGATCTGGGCGTTGCGGTCTCGGGCGGTGGCGCCTTCGAGAAAATCAAAACCCCGGAGGATGGCGTTTTTACCGAAGCGCTGTTTGATACCCAGCACGGCCTGCAGGCGGCGTTTTTCCTTTGCCATTTCGGCCTCCTGGCGCTTTCGCCGGGCGTCCAGGGCTGCGTAGTCGGTGAACATGTCCAACTGCTCGGTAGCCGGGAGTTTTTCTTCCCCTTCGGGGACGACCCGGCCTGCGGCCACGTACATGCGGCGAACCAGCAAGTGAGGATGCACGATGCGGTCGTACAGGCTCGCTATGGCCTGGGAAAGCATGCGGGCGGAGGACGTGTACAGGCCCAAGTTTTCGCTGCCATGGACGGGCTTGGGCACCATGCGGCCATAATGATCCTTTTCCACGGGGCCGTTATAGACGGAGCGCGGGGCCGGGTCCAGCAAGGATTCCCGGTCATAGCCTACGTAGAGGGAGATTTGGTCCGTTACCAGGTGCTTTTCCAGCAGGTCCAAGGCCAGAGCGTCGGTCATTTCCAGGATCACCAGCCGGGCCTGGGCGGCGGTGTAGGGACTGTGGAGCACCTGACCGCTGGAAATGGAATGGTCCGAGGGCACATAAGATTTGATATCCTTGATGGTGCAGTTCTCATAGCCCCAGGCGTGGTCAATGAGCAATTCCGCGTTGACGCCGAAAACGGAATAAAGCTTATCCTCGCTCAGGGGCGAATAGGGCGGGCCTAAGGAAGCGCGGGCGATATCGCCCATGGTGTACAGGCCGATTTGGCTCAGCCGCCGGGCGTAGCCGGGGCCCACACGCCAGAAATCGGTGAGGGGACGGTGGCTCCACAGGGTTTCGCGATAAGCGGCTTCATCCAGAAAAGCGATGCGCACGCCGTCCTTGTCCGCCGGGATATGCTTGGCCACGATGTCCATGGCGATTTTGGCCAGATATAGGTTGGTGCCGATGCCCGCCGTGGCGGTGATGCCCGTTTCTTTCAATACCCGGCGGATCATGCGCATGGCCAGCTCATGGGGCGTGCAGCGGTAGGTGTTCAGATAGGGGGTCACATCCATGAACACCTCGTCGATGGAGTAAACGTGAATATCCTCCGGCGCGACAAATTGGGTGTAGATGCCATAGATTTGGGTGCTGACGCGCATGTATTCGCCCATGCGCGGCCTGGCGATTATGAATTGCAGCTCATATTCCGGGTGATTTTTCAATTCTGGGGCCTGATTGGAAGTGCCGGAAAACGCGCCGCCTGGGGCCGCGTCCAGCCGCTGGGCGTTGATTTGCTTCACGCGCTGGTTTACCTCAAACAGCCGGGCCCGGCCAGGAACGCCGTAAGCCTTGAGCGGAGGGGAGACGGCCAAACAGATGGTTTTTTCCGTGCGGCTTTCGTCCGCCACTACCAGGTGGGTGGTCATGGGGTCCAGCCCCCGGGCGGCGCATTCCACGGATGCATAGAAGGACTTGAGATCAATGGCAATATACATTCGCTGCTGATCCATGCTTTCCTCCTGCCTTTTTCAACAAGATACGTACTGGTGTTCGCATTTATTATAACAGAAAAACGCGCGTTTGAAAAGGGGGAAAACAAAAAATGCCACAAAAAAGCCGCGCCCGAGGGCGCGGCATAGTTACAGGGGATTGAAAAATTACTTCTTCTTGGCCTTGATGGCAGCCTGCGCAGCGGACAGGCGGGCGATGGGCACCCGGAAGGGGCTGCAGGAGACGTAGTTCAGGCCGATTTCGTTGCAGAATTCGATGGAGGACGGGTCGCCGCCGTGTTCGCCGCAGATGCCGCAATGGATCTTGGCGTTGTTCTCGTGGCCCAGGGTCACGGCCATCTTCATCAGCTTGCCAACGCCCACAGTGTCCAGACGGGCAAAGGGATCGGATTCGTAAATCTTGTTGGCGTAGTAGGCGGGCAGGAACTTGCCGGCGTCATCGCGGGAGAAGCCGAAGGTCATCTGGGTCAGGTCGTTGGTGCCGAAGCAGAAGAAGTCAGCTTCCTTGGCGATTTCGTCGGCGGTCAGGGCGGCGCGCGGGATTTCGATCATGGTGCCCACTTCGTACTTGAGTTCGGAGCCGGCTTCCTTGATGATCTTGTCCGCGGTTTCCACCACGATATTCTTCACGAACTTGTATTCCTTCAGTTCGCCGACCAGGGGGATCATGATTTCAGGAACCACGTTCCAGTCCGCATGACGGCCCTTCACAGCCAGGGCGGCCTTGATGATGGCGCTGGTCTGCATGACGGCGATTTCGGGATAGGTGACGGTCAGGCGGCATCCGCGATGGCCCATCATGGGGTTGAATTCGTGGAGGTCCGCGATGACCTGCTTGATGTAAGCCACGGTCTTGCCCTGCGCCTTGGCCAGAGCTTCGATGTCGGCTTCTTCGGTGGGAACGAATTCATGGAGCGGGGGATCCAGGAAGCGGATGGTGACGGGATAGCCGCCCAGCGCTTCAAAGAGGCCCTCAAAGTCCGCCTGCTGCATGGGCTCGATCTTGTCCAGGGCAGCCTTGCGTTCTTCCACAGTTTCGGCGCAGATCATTTCGCGGAAAGCGGGGATGCGGTCCGGGCCGAAGAACATATGCTCGGTGCGGCACAGGCCGATGCCCTGCGCGCCGAAGGAAGCGGCCTGCTTGGCGTCCTTGGGAGTGTCGGCGTTGGTGCGCACGCCCATGGTCTTATACTTGTCGGACAGTTCCATGATGCGGCCAAAGTAGCCGCTGTTGGGATCGGCGGGCACGGTGGGAATCAGCTCGCCGTAGATGTTGCCGGTGCTGCCGTCCAGGGACAGGTCGTCGCCCTCGTGATAGATCTTGCCGGCCAGGGTGAAGCACTTGTTGGCTTCGTCCATCTTGATGTCGCCGCAGCCAGATACGCAGCAGGTGCCCATGCCGCGGGCCACAACGGCCGCGTGGCTGGTCTGGCCGCCGCGCACGGTGAGGATGCCCTGAGCGAACTTCATGCCTTCGATGTCTTCGGGGCTGGTTTCCAGACGGACCAGAACGACCTTTTCGCCCTTCTTGCCGTGCTCCACAGCGTCTTCGGCGGTGAACACGATGTGGCCGGCGGCGGCGCCGGGGGAAGCGGCGATGCCCTTGCCCACGGGCTTGGCGGCCTTGAGGGCTTTCACGTCGAAGGTGGGATGCAGCAGCATGTCGAGGCTCTTGGCGTCGATCTGCATCAGGGCTTCTTCTTCGCTGATCATGCCTTCGTCGATCAGATCGCAGGCGATCTTGATGGCGGCCTGCGCCGTGCGCTTGCCGCTGCGGCACTGGAGCATGTACAGCTTTCCGTTTTCAACGGTGAATTCCATATCCTGCATGTCGCGGTAGTGGTTTTCCAGGGTGCCGCACACTTCCACGAACTGCTTGTAGGCTTCGGGGAATTTTTCTTCCATCTGGGTGATGGGCATGGGGGTGCGAACGCCGGCCACCACGTCTTCGCCCTGGGCGTTGGTCAGGAATTCGCCCATCAGCACCTTTTCGCCGGTGGCGGGGTTGCGGGTGAAGGCAACGCCGGTGCCGCTGTTCTCGTTCAGGTTGCCGAACACCATGGGCATCACGTTCACGGCAGTGCCCCAGGAGTAGGGGATGTCATGATCCATGCGGTACACGTTGGCGCGGGGGTTGTCCCAGGAACGGAACACGGCGCGGATGGCTTCGTACAGCTGCACCTTGGGATCGGCGGGGAAGTCCGCGCCCAGCTGCTTCTTGTATTCGGCTTTGAACTGCCCGGCCAGCTCTTTCAAATCGGCGGCGGTCAGCTCGGTATCGTACTTGATGCCCTTCTTTTCCTTCATTTCGTCGATGAGGGCCTCGAAGTACTTCTTGCCCACTTCCATGACCACGTCGGAGAACATCTGGATGAAGCGGCGGTAGCAGTCATACACGAAGCGCTCGAACTTGGGATCAGGATTGCCCTTGATCATGGCGGCCACAACGTCGTCATTCAGGCCCAGGTTCAGGATGGTATCCATCATGCCGGGCATGGAAGCGCGCGCGCCGGAACGCACGGAAACCAGCAGGGGGTTCGTCAGATCGCCGAACTTCTTACCGTTGATCTCTTCCATTTTGGCCACGTTTTCCATGATTTCAGCCATGATCTCGTCGTTGATCTTACGGCCGTCCTCATAGTACTGGGTGCAGGCTTCGGTAGAGATGGTGAAGCCCTGGGGAACCGGGAGACCGATGTTGGTCATTTCAGCCAGGTTCGCGCCTTTGCCGCCCAGCAGCTCGCGCATGGTGGCGTTGCCCTCAGTAAACAGATACACGTACTTCTTGCCCATAGGATATCAGTTCTCCTTTCGGAATTGGATTGCGGTAAACCTTTTGGGAGATCACGGCGATGAAAGCCCGCATTTCCCTTCATAAAATTATACAGGATTTTCAGCCGGTTGGCAAGGGCTCCAGAGGATGGAAAAACGAATTTTTCCGGGATTTTTGTTACGAAAATGTAAAAGATGGGAAAAAAGGATGGAAAAACTGCCAATATAGGACGGCTGATTCGGAAAAAATTTTGAAAAATAGGGGTTGACAGACAGGGGGGCTTGTGATAAAATCTGTTTCTGTCAGCAGGGATGGTTCTTCCAGAACCGGCCTCGACGCTGCTTCGCGGCGAAATGCGCCTGTAGCTCAGCTGGATAGAGCAACGGCCTTCTAAGCCGTGGGTCGGGGGTTCGAATCCCTTCAGGCGCGCCAAGCCTCTTATGGTGGGTGTAGTTCAGTTGGTTAGAGCGCCAGATTGTGGCTCTGGAGGTCGTGGGTTCGAGTCCCACTACCCACCCCATTTTCTTGGTCACAGGGCGTTGGGGTGTAGCCAAGAGGTAAGGCAAGGGACTTTGACTCCC
>JAFXSH010000108.1 GCA_017525805.1 Clostridia bacterium
ACCAAGTGCGGCGGCAACTACGCGGCCTCCATGCGCGCGGGCGACCGGGCGGCGGCCGAGGGCTACAGCCAGGTTTTGTGGCTGGACGGCGTGGAGCGCAAGTACATCGAAGAAGTGGGCGCCATGAACGTGATGTTCCTGATCAACGGCACCGTGGTCACGCCCCAGCTCACCGGCTCCATCCTGCCCGGCATCACCCGCAAGAGCTGCATCGAGCTGCTTCGCGAAATGGGCTATACCGTGGAAGAACGGCTGCTCTCCGTGGAAGAACTGTCCCAGGCCCTGCGGGACGGCACGCTTCAGGAAGCCTGGGGCTGCGGCACCGCGGCGGTCATCTCCCCCATCGGCGAGCTGCGCATGGGCCAGGCCCATTATCAGGTGGCCGACGGCGGCATCGGCAAGCTCTCTCAGAAGCTGTACGACACCCTCACCTCCATCCAGTGGGGCACCGCGCCCGACACCCATCAGTGGACCTGCAAGGTGTGATTTTCTGATTGACACGTTTGAGTTAAACATATATAATCGTAGACAAGAAGCCTTTCCGGCGTGCCCCCGCATGGGAGCACGCCGCGTGCTGTTTTTCATTACGATGTCAAGGAGGAACCCCATGAAACGACTGTCCCTGCTGCTGCTCGTCGTGTGCCTGCTGCTGCCCGCTTTTGCCCTGGCGGAGAACCCGTATCCCACCATCAAATTCTATTCCAACAACTATGTGGCCGCCGTGGGCGATACCACGTATGTGAAAGTGACCGTATCCAAGGCCGGTTCCCAGACGGGCACGCTGGAGCTGCGCAATCAGCGGGGCGAGGTGCTGGCGACCAAAAACTATAAATCCGGCACGAAGGAATACAATTTTTCCTTCACCCCCGTGGACAGCCAGGAGGGCGGCCATAACCTGTCCGTTTGGTTCGGGGATGTCCAGGTCAACGCCAATGAAGGCTATCTGGCCATTACGGACCGGCACCGGAAGGTGATCCAGAAAATCGAAACCGATCAGCCCCTCATGTGCATCACCATCGACTGCGCGTATGTGGGCGGCCCCACGGACAAGTTCCTGGAGATCCTGGATAAATACGGCATCAAATGCACTTTCTTCATGACGGGCCAGTTCGTGGAGAAATTCCCGGAGGAAGCGAAGAAAATCGCGGCCGCAGGCCACGAAATCGGCAATCACAGCTTTTCCCATCCCCATATGCCCGACCAGAACAACTTAGACAGCTGGGCCTATCAGATACGCCACACCGCCGAGATCATCCGGGAAAACCTGGGCGTGAATCCCCGCTTCTTCCGCCCCCCCTTCGGCGAATTCAACTGGAAAATCACAGTCTTCGCCCGGTCCGAGGGCATGGAAACCTGTCTGTGGACGGCGGACTCCCACGACTGGGACACCAAATTCGCCAAAACTCCTGAAAAGGTGATCAAGCGTATCACCGAAACCAAGGGTGATTCCCGGGTGGATAACGGTATGATCATTCTGTTCCACCTGGACGGCTTCAACACCCCCGCCATCCTGGATGAAATGATCCCCCGCTATCAGGAAATGGGCTACACCCTGGTGACCGTTTCCGAGCTTTGCGAAGCGGGCGGCCGCGTTCTGCCCGCGCTGCCGGAATGGGCGATCCAATAAAGCATCCCAAAAGGTAACGGTTCAATCGCCTCAAGAACACTTTAACTCACTTACGAAGCAGGGGCCTCCGCGGCCCCTAAACCCCGCGCCAGGGGCATGGCCCCTGGACCCAGCTAAGCGAAAAAACGCTGTTGGGGAGAGAAAACAATTTTCGCTTGTAAGCCGGGATTTACGAAAG
>JAFXSH010000109.1 GCA_017525805.1 Clostridia bacterium
CCTCACCGGCATGGAAAAGCACTCGGATTTCCGCCGGGACGACCTGTATCAAAATGGTCATGCTTTCTTTGACATCATGCGGGAGAATATGTGCCGCCTGCCCACCCCCAGCCTGCAATGCGCCATGAACGAACTGAGCAACCACGACCACAGTCGTTTCCTCACCCGCACCAACGGGCGGGCGGGCCGCCTGCAATCGGCGGGCAGCGAAGCGGCGGCAGAGGGCGTGCAGGTGCCTGTGTTCCAGGAAGCCGTTGTCATCCAAATGACCTGGCCCGGCGCGCCGACCATCTATTACGGGGACGAGGCCGGGCAGGTGGGCTGGACGGATCCGGACAATCGCCGCACCTATCCCTGGGGGCACGAAAACCAAACCCTGATCGACCTGCACAAGGCCCTGATCAAGCTTCGGGAGGCGCTGCCTGTATTGAAAAAGGGCAGTATAAAGCCCCTCTGCGCAGGGTATGGACATATCGCCTACGTCCGGTTTGATGAAACCGCCGCGGTACTGGTGGCGTGCAATAATCTGAACCAAGCGCAAACGGTTTCCCTGCCAGTGCGGGACGCGGGCGTGACGGACGGAACCGCCATCCATCGCGTTTTCACCACCGACGCCCAGGGCTTCAAAAGAACGGACGAACTGGCGGGACACGCGGAAAACGGCGTGTTCGAGATTGCCATGGAAGCCCAAAGCGCGGCGATTTTCCTTCCGCAGACGCAAGATTCTCCGATTTGATCACAGAAACAACGCTTCGCTTTTCTATCCCGTATCCCGGCGGGCAGAAGGGCGAAGCGTTTTTTGTTCTGCCGCATGTTGCTCTCAGCAACATTTTTGCCTCTTTTTCGATTTTTCAAATAAAAAAGTCAAATTTTCGTCTGTTATTTTGCACAAATCTGATTGACTTTTCCCCCGGAAAAAGATAATATTATAGCGAAACAGCGATCTATTTTGTGGCTGTCGGCAACATTTGTTGATCTTCAATATGGAAAGGATGATCTTCCCGTGAAAAGGCTGTCCCTGCCGCTGCTTTCGGAAACGGTGGTTTCCCGCCGGAAAGAACTGAAAATCACCCAGGCGCAGCTGGCCCAAAAAACCGGCATCCACCGTTCCGTGCTGAGCAAGCTGGAATCCTCGGAATATATTCCCTCCATCCCGCAGCTGGAAGCGCTGGGAGAGGCGCTGGGCTTCGAGCCCGCCGATCTGTACGCGGAAGAAGCCGCCCCCGCCGAGCAGACCGAGCCTTCCCGCCGCATCGCGGTGGCGGGCGCGGGGTATGTGGGCCTGTCTCTGGCGGTGCTGCTGAGCCAGCACAACGAAGTGACCTGCGTGGACATTGTGCCGGAAAAAGTGGAAAAGCTGAACCGCTTTGAATCGCCCATTCAGGACGAATACATCGAAAAATTCTTTGCCGAGGCCAAAGCGGGAAAGCGCCCCCTGCGCCTGACCGCCACCACCGACGGGGCCTTAGCCTACGCGGACGCCGATTTCATCATCGTGGCCGCCCCCACCAATTACGATCCCAAACAGAATTTCTTCGACTGCTCCGCCGTGGAAGCGGTGATCGGCCTGATCCTGAATACCACGGCTGAACGGAAGCAAAAGCCCGCCATCATCATCAAATCCACCGTGCCCGTGGGCTATACCGAGCACGTGCGGGAAAAGTTCCAGGCAGACAATATTCTGTTCAGCCCCGAATTCCTGCGGGAATCCAAGGCGCTGTACGATAACCTGTACCCCTCCCGCATCATCGTGGGCGCCAACGAACAGACGGAATCCGCCGCCCATGCCTTTGCCGCCCTGCTGCGGCAGGCGGCGCTGAAAAGGCCCGTGGAAACCCTGTTCATGGGCTTTACGGAGGCGGAAGCCACCAAGCTGTTCGTGAATACTTATTTAGCCCTGCGCGTTTCCTATTTTAATGAACTGGACACCTACGCCGAGCTGAAGAGGCTGAAAACCGCCCCCATCATCAAGGGCGTATGCTTAGACCCCCGGGTGGGCGATTATTACAACAACCCCTCCTTCGGCTACGGCGGCTACTGCCTGCCCAAGGATACCAAGCAGCTATTGGCCAATTACCAGGACGTGCCCCAGACCCTGATCCAGGCCATCGTGGAATCCAACCGCACCAGGAAGGATTTCATCGCCGACCGGGTGCTGGAGATCGCGGGCACTTACGGCAACAGCGAAGCTTTCTCCGCCGCCCGGGAAAAGAAGCAGAAGCAGATCGTGGTGGGCGTATACCGCCTCACCATGAAGGCCCATTCCGATAATTTCCGCCAGTCCTCCATCCAGGGCGTGATGAAGCGCATCAAGGCCAAGGGCGCTACTGTGGTGATCTACGAGCCCACCTTGGAGGACGGCAGCACCTTCTTTGGCAGCCTGGTCGTTAATGATATGAAAAAGTTCAAGAAAATGTGCGGCTGCATCATCGCCAACCGCTACGACAGCGTCCTGGACGACGTAGAAGAAAAGGTCTACACCCGCGACCTGTTCCGCCGCGACTGATCATGATGGAGGGAAAATATATGCTCTGTGAAGAAAAATTTTTCGAAATCTACAAGCACCTGCCCCAGGGGATCGCTTTCTGCCCCTACCGCATCTGCCCCATCGGCGCTCATTCCGACCATAACTTAGGCAAAATCACCGGCCTGGCCATCGACAAGGGCATCCATATCGCCTACCATCCCAAGAAAAACGGGGTGGTGGAAATGGCGTCCCTCCAATTCCCCAAGCGCGCCCAATGGCACATCGCCTCCGTGCCCAAGGAAAAGGAAAACGACTGGGCGGATTATCTGCGCGGCGCCACCTGGGCCCTGAGCAAGCGCTTCCCGCTGACCGTTGGCCTGAGCGGCGTGATCGAGGGCTCGCTGCCCATCGGGGGCTTGAGCTCCTCCGCCGCTGTGATCCTTTCTTTCCTGTCCGCCCTTTGCAAGGTGAACGGCATTCATTTGTCCGCCCAGGAAATGATCGATACCGCCTTTGACGCCGAGCTGAACTATGTGGGCGTATCCGTGGGCAAGCTGGACCAGTCCTGCGAGGTGCTGAGCAAAAAGGATCATCTGCTGTATTTGGACACGGCGGACGGAAGCTTCGAGCTGATCCCCACCCTGCCCACCATGAAGCCCTATAAAATCGCCATCTTCTTCTCCGGCTTGGAGCACAGCTTAGCGGGCTCAAAATACAACATGCGCGTGGACGAACTGCGGGCGGGGGTGTACGCCCTGTACGCATTCGCCGGGCTGGAATACGGCAAATTCAAGGAATCCAACGCCCGGAACATTCCTTTCGCCGTGTATCAGGAATACAAAAACCGTCTGCCCGGCCCTTGGGCCCGCCGGTGCGAGCATTGGTACACCGAGTTCCAGCGGGTGGAAGCCGGGGCGGAAGCCTGGCGGCGGGGCGACATCGAGGAATATGGCCGCCTGTCCTTTGAATCGGGCTGGAGCAGCATCCACAACTGGGAATCCGGCGCGCCGGAGCAGATCCGCCTGTACGAAATCATGCGGGGAACCGACGGCATTTACGGCGGCCGGTTCAGCGGCGCGGGCTTCAAAGGCTGCTGCATGGCGCTGATCGATCCCGCATTCGAGGAAAGCGTCACCCAAAAAGTTTCCGAAGCTTACTTAAAGGATTTCCCCCACCTGGAGGGCAAATACTCCGTACACATCTGCCACAGCGCCGACGGCGCGGAACTGTGAGGTAAACGCCATGAAATGCCTGATCTTAGCCGCGGGCTACGCCACCCGCCTGTATCCCCTGACGGAAAATTTCCCCAAGCCCCTGTTGAAAGTGGGCGAAAAGACCATTTTGGACTGGCTGCTGGACGATATTGACACCGCCGGACTGGTGGACGGCTATGTCGTGATCACCAACCATAAATTCGCCCATCACTTCCAGGATTGGGCCGCCGCCCATCCCCTGCCCATCACCGTGGTGGACGACGGCACCAGCACCAATGAAACCCGCCTGGGCGCGGTGCGCGATATTCAGTTCGCCATCGACACCCTGCGCCTGGACGACGATCTGCTGATCATCGCCGGGGACAACGTGCTGGATTTCTCCCTCACCACATTCCTGCGCTACGCGAAGGAAAAGGGCACCTCCTGCGTGATGCGGTATTACGAAGCCGACGAAAAGCGGTTGAAGAAAAGCGGCGTGGCGGAGCTTGGCGAAAACGACCGCCTGATGAATCTGGAAGAGAAGCCGGAAAACCCCCGCTTCCATTGGTGCACGCCGCCCTTTTATTTCTACCTGCGCAAGGATGCGGCCATGATCCGAAAGGCCATTGAAGACGGCTGCGGCACCGACGCCCCCGGCAGCCTGGTGGCCTGGATGTGCCGCCGCACCCGCATGCACAGCATGGAAATGCCCGGCAGCCGCTACGATATCGGCAATTTGGAAAGCTACGAAAAGGTACAGCGCGACTACAAGGGCATCGTGAAGTAAAAGCTGCCTCATTGCCGATTGCGAATATTCGCTGAAAATTCGCTTTTCGTATTGACGAAAGCGAATTTTTGATTATAATAAACACGGAGTGAATGGAAGGGAGCAGCCCCCATGCATATTGAAACAGAAAACATCGAATTCAAATCGCAATTTACAGACGATCTGTATAAAGAGATTATCGCTTTTGCCAATACGGACGGAGGCATTGTTTACGTAGGCATCGACAACAGCGGAAATGTGATCGGACTCACCGATGTGGACGAAGAATACACTCGGATCACCAATGGCATCCGCGACGCTATCATGCCGGACGTGGCCATGTTCGTCCAGTACACTATCCAGGAAAACAAAGTAGTGCGCATCACGGTGGGCGAAGGCAGCAATAAGCCCTATTATCTGAAAGGAAAAGGGCTGAAGCCCAGCGGGGTGTATGTGCGGCAAGGCGCGTCCAGCGTGCCCGCGTCGCCGGAGGCCATCCGCCAGATGATCAAGAACAGCGATGGCGATGTGTATGAAGAAATGCGCTCCATGAATCAGGAGTTGACCTTTGACGCCGCTGCCGCCGCGTTCAAAAAATATGGCGTGGCATTTGGCACGGAGAAATACCGCGCGTTGGGCATCACGCAGCCGAACAGCGATTTGTTTTCCAACCTGGCATTGCTCATATCGGATCAATGCACCCATAGCATCAAGATCGCTGTTTTCGGCGATGAAGTCAAGACCGCCTTTAAGGATCAGAAAGAATTGACTGGCTCCATTTTCACGCAATTGGAGGATGCCTTCCATTATCTGATGCTCTGTAACAAAACCGCGGCGGTGTTCAAGGGCCTGGAGCGCATCGAAAGCCCGGACTATCCGGAGGAAGCGCTCCGCGAGGCGCTGCTCAACGCCATCGTGCACCGGGATTACAGTTACAGCGGCAGCATTATCATCAACGTGAACGACCGGGAAATGGAGTTCATTTCCATCGGCGGTTTGCTGCCCGGCCTGTCGCCCGACGATATCCGAGCCGGTATTTCCCAGCCCCGCAACAAAAATCTGGCGGCCATTTTCCACCGCCTGCGTCTGATCGAATCCTATGGCACCGGCATCCGCCGCATTTACGCGCTGTATGCCGATTGCCCCGCCCAGCCCCGGATCGAAGTGACCTCCAACACCTTCAAGATGGTTCTGCCCAATATGAATACCGCCCGGGCGGAAGATCATACCCAGGATCGATCCTCTCATGCGATTACAGCCCAAATGAAAAAAATCCTGGATTACATCCAGGAGCATGGGCAAATCACCGATGAAGAGATTCAAACGATTCTTGGTTTGAAGAAAACCAGGGCGTTCACACTTACCAAACAATTGAAGGATATGGGATTGATTGCTGTTAAAGGACGAGGAAAAGAAAAAGTATATCAAATAACGCATGAAAACATTTCAAAGAATTATCAAACGTGAAAAACAACTCATAGAGCATAAAACAATACTGTAAAACGGAGAATAATATGAACAGATTTGACATTATCAATAGAATTGGTGACAAATATCGTATTGGAAATACAGAAACGGGAGAGTTTAGTTATACACAAGCTTAAAAACAGTTGGAAAAGATATTAGAGACTATCAGAAAGCGACAATAGGAACACAACATGGTGATTGCAATGAGTGGAAAAGTATCTGGTGAGATTATCGTATACCAGTCAGACGATGGCTTGACCTACGTGGATGTGCGGTTCGGGAGTAATAACATCTGGCTGACGCAGGCGTAGCTTATTGTAATTTGGAAATGTTTCTCTCTGAATGCTCTTTTCATTTGCCTGCGGCTGACCGGCTGCTTTGAACCGCCTTTTTGTATCTTTTGATCATTCCCCTCTGGTAAATCCGAGCATTTGATGCTATACTGTTCCCGCTTCGGAAAACAGGAAGCATTGGAGGAGGAACGGAAACATGCTCGTACCGGTTTTACTGTTTATTTTAGGTCTGGCGCTGCTCATCAAGGGCGGCGACTGGTTCGTGGACGGGGCCACGGGGCTGGCCCATCGGTTCCATCTGCCCGAGCTGCTGATCGGGGCCACGGTGGTTTCCATTGGCACCACCCTGCCGGAGGTCATGGTATCCGCCCAGGCGGCGCTGGAACACAACAGCGGCATTTCCTACGGCAACGCCATCGGCTCGGTGATCTGCAACACCAGCCTGATCGCCGCCCTGACCATTGCCATCCGGCCCAGCGGCGTGAAGAAAAGCACCCTGCGGGTGCCGGTGGCGGCCTTTTTCTGCGCCGCTATCCTCTATTCCCTGATCGCCTACACCGCCGGGGAATTCCAGCGCTGGCAGGGCCTTATGTTCCTGGCCCTGTTCGTCGGCTATATGATCCTGACCGTTTATCAAATGAAGAAGCACCCCGATCAGGCGGACACGGAGGATGCGGAGGACGACGAAAAAGCCCCCAAGGACCGGCCCCTGTGGCAGGAGCTGCTTGGCCTGGCGGCGGGGGCCGCCGCCATTGCCGTGGGTGCGCGCCTGCTGGTGGATAACGGCACGAAGATCGCCGCCGCCCTGGGCGTGCCGGACAGCGTGATCGGCCTGACCATGGTGGCCCTGGGCACCTCCCTGCCCGAGCTGGTGACCGCCATCACCGCCCTGGCGAAGGGCCACAGCGCCCTGTCCCTGGGCAACATCATCGGGGCTAACCTGTTCAACATCGTGCTGGTGTCCGGCGCGGCCATCACCATCTCCCCCTTCGCCATCCCCGTGGAAAAGACGCTGGCGGGCATGAACGCCTCCCTGGTGGTGGACATCCCGGTGATGCTGGGCGTGATGGCGCTGCTGTGCCTGCCCGCTCTGGTCAAGGGCAAGCTTTCCCGCTGGCAGGGAATCACCCTGCTGTGCGTGTACGCCGCCTTTACGGCGTTCCAGTTTATCGTATGACCGCCCTGTCAATATCTATCGCCGCCGCGGGAACAGCCTCCCCGGCGGCGTTTTTTCATTGAACCAGTTTTTTCTAAAATTATTTACAGTTTTGACGCATTATTTTCAAAAAGTTGATTGACAGGCACGATTATGTATGCTACAATTTATAATTGCACCAGTGTCGAATGTGTGCGCCTTTTTTCCTGCGTCCCGCATCCTGGCAAGGCAAAAAAACCAGGGCTCTGAGGGGTAGGGGAAATGTGCGCTTTTTCCGGCGTCTGGGAGCAATAAAGGGGTGATAGCTTTATGGTGCACGAGGTCCAAATGGGGAAGCTGCGCAAGCGGATGAGCTTCTCGCGCATCGACGAGGTACTGGACATGCCCAACCTGATCGAGGTGCAG
>JAFXSH010000110.1 GCA_017525805.1 Clostridia bacterium
AAAATGTATTGACCGTCTTTTTTCTGCAATTCCACACAGAAATACGGATATCTTTCCATGGTGGTATCCACAGCGTGGCGAAGAATGACCGGGGCGATCAGATCTCGCATACGAATCCTGATTCTGATTTCATTAGGGCTTTCTTTGGTTGTCACATATAACGGACGCAATTCCGAAAACAGCTTTTGTTCCATATATTCCTCCAAAAATCTCGATTTTACGCCTTCTTCTCCCCGTTCACGAGAACGACGTTCATTGGTTCGACCTCAACCTTCTGCCAGCCTGAGTAATTCTCATAGCACCAACGGGCAATCTTTTGTATCAACTCCGTTGGCAGTGCTTTATTCCACTGCAGACGGATCGTACCCTTGCTCACATCAAAGTTTTTCAGTTCATTCGCAAACACCGTGGTCGCTTCGCCACCCGGATACAGACCCAGATGCTTCTTTGACGCGGCGAAATGGATGATATTCTTGCCTTTCCAGTACGTCGGCATTGACCAGGAAATCCTTTCTTCAGCATCTGGAATAGCAGCGTGTAGGATTTCCCTGACTTCACTCAGCCTTGGCTGCACCGCTTCATCCTGTGCGGCTATGTACTCATCTATGTTTTGAGGTTTCACGCAGTAATGATCCTGATCCTGCCTGCTGAACTCACGACCACATTTGGGGCATATCCAATTCATCGCAGCACCTTCTCCATTGGCTTTCCTTTTGCCAGTTCATCGACCAGCTTGTCCAGCTGGCGCACCCTCTTCATCAAGGGATCTTCAATCGTTTCCACCTGGATGCCGCACACCTTCCCGGTAATCAGCTCGGAGCGTGGATTGTATTCCGGAGCGCCGGAGAGGAATGCTCCATAGGTCATATCTGATTGAAACATCGCGGCGACCTGATCAAGCGTGTATCCCGTCAGCCACGAGGTCACTTGATCGACTTCCGCTCTTGTCCTGCTTTTTCTCTCCGCCTTCTGGACTAAAGCGGCATACACGTTGGCAAAGGACATCTCAAAGACGGTTTTTCTGGGCATTTCTCTACCTCTCTATCGTTCCTTTATACATTATATGCGAATAACAGAAGAAAAGCAAGGGAGGAAAAGCCCTCTGTATGCCTCAATCCCCGCTCTCCTTAATCTGCCCCGCCATCCACAAAATGAACTCCTCCAGCGTCGGCTCGTCCCCGGAATACTCAAACCCGGCCCACTTCGCCTGGACAGCCGGATCGGGATTGCTCCTTCCCGCATCCATGGCTTCCTTCATGTCCCTCCGCACTTCTTCCTCGGTGACGTGGTTGTCACGGGCAATCTGGCGGATGATTCCCGCCGCCCGCTTCAGTTCTTTCTTTGTGTACATTATTTCTTCCTCCTGTATTGGTGTGTCTGCTAAGGGAAACAGGAACGCTAACAGGTGGAGCGAAGTATTTCTCTTAGCAATACTTATTATACGACGGAACACAGTCGAAATATGCCGAATCCTGTAATAAAGGACAAAAAAATATCCCCACGCCCCGAAATAAGGCGCAGGGATGGATTCAGCGTTCCTCGATCATTACTTCCAGAACTCTCAGCAGCCTCCGCTGCTCGTCAACCGGGAGATTCTGCAGCTTCCGGGAAATGGAGCCGCTTTCCTGGCTCGTCGTAACGTCCAACACATCAGCGAGAAGCTGATTTGCGTCACACTGGAGCGCGTTGGCTATGGCGACGAAGGTGTTCAATTTCGGTGTCTTAAATCCGCACTCGACATTGCTGATATATTTGGTAGACAGATCAACCATTTGTGCAAGCTCCGCCTGCGTGAGACCGCGAGCCTTCCGCGCTTCCTGTATCCGTCTGCCCACTTTCTGAGCGTCCACACAATTCCCCCTTATAGGCAGTAGGCTTTCTGTTAGAAAGTATACTGTCCGGGGATGGCGGGTTAAATCCACCAGGGGGTGGGTGTATTTCTACAAGAAATACATAAGGCAAAAAAAGAGCTCCCCGCCATCAGCAGGGAGCCACTCGTACATCTTCACCGCTGGTCAGCGTGAACACCAGCGCATCTTTGAATATGGTGCAAGGAAAAGGAAGCGGGTTTCCTGTGGAAGCTCCTGATCGTTTCGCTCGTTTTTTTGGTTTTCCTGTCCACTATGTTCATCAAACAGCATTCCGCGGTGGATGTATTCGCGGCGCTGCCGCTGGGCCTGATGGCGGAAATCATTCTCTACAGAGACTATTGGAAGGAGAAATGCGGCCTTTACCAAAGAAGCAAAAGGAATTGCTGATAGAACGCTTATTCTTTATCCTTCACGCATTCCACGATGTCCCACCGCCGCAGGGAACGCATGGAAAGAAAATGGCTGAAAACGATATAGGCGAACACCAGACCGGCGGTCACGGCATAATCCCAGGGGTTGTTGACGAAGGTATAGGTATAAAGCTCCATTTCCATATTCTGTATCGCGCGTTTCGCCATGGCGATGCCCGCCGGGAACCCCAGCACGCAGGAATACAGGAAATGCAGCAGAGATTGGGCGAACCAATACAGGGAAAGCTCGCCGTGCTGAAAGCCCAGTGTGCGCAGCACGCACAGTTCTCTTTTCTGTTCCAGCAGATTGGTCTGGGAAGTATTCACCACGATCACCAGACCGATGATCATGGCGATGCCGATCAGCATCCAACAGGCTAAATTGGCTCCTTCCAGCAGGTATAAACAGGAAGAATAGACCGAATGAGTGAACACCGCGTACAAATAACCGTCCTGTTCCACCAGGAACCCCATGAATTCGGATTCATATTCGGCCGGAACACGGCAGATCAGGGATCGCTGGGTACAATTGCCCAGCGCCTGCGCCTGGGCAGCGGCCATATACTGGAACCGGGCGGCGCATTGCTCGGAAACCGCGCTGACACGGAGCGGCGCGCCGTTCACTTCCACTGTATCGCCAATGGACGCCCCCAGTCTTTCCGCCAGATGCTTTTCCAACACCACGCCGTCCCCCGTGATGGGAAGGACGTTTCTTTTTTGGTCCTCCACGGACAGAAGGCGCGTATTCTCCTGCACCACCGCTACTTTGGCGCTTTCCGAATGCCCGTTCAGGAAAAAGGACGCGGTATAATAATCCATGCGCTCCACATCGGAAACATAGGGAAGCGCCGCGACGGCGCGCTGTAAATCATCCGCCCCTTTCTCGCTGATAAAAATCTGGCAGTCGTAATGGATGCTCCGCGTAAACGTCCGGTCCAGGATTTCGTTGGTCGAGGAGACCAGGGAACGGGAGGTAAAGATCAGCATGACGGAACCGGCTAAGCAAACCACCGAAAATAGGAACCGAAGCCTGTTCCGCAAAAGGGAAATGACGCTGAATTTCAGGAAGGGGGAAGCGCCGCGCAGCGCCCATCGGACGAAACGGGGGATTTTCACAGTGGAGGGCTTTAGGCGGGTCATGGCTTCCGAGGGCTGAATACCGCTGATGGAGAGCGCGCTTACGACGGTGGACGTTTCCACGGCGGCCAGGGTGAGCACGGCGGAAAGCAGGAATTTGGGCCAGCTGAACACCAGCACATGAACGGGCAGCGGTAAAAGGATGTCAAAAAAGTAATGCACGAAGTATCCCCGCACCGCCAGGGAAACGGCCAGCCCGAAAGCGACGGCCCCCAGCGAGACCAGGAGCCCGGCGCCGCAGAAAAGGGATACCACCCTGAAACGGGTAAAGCCCAGCGCGCGCAGGATGCCGATTTCCCTTCGGCATTGCCGGATCATCAGCGACATGAACAAATAGACCACGATCATGGCGATGGCGAAAAAGATCATGGGGATAAAATTCGCCATGGTTTCGATGGGGATCAGGTTATTGTTTATGCGCCGATTGATGGGGGAAGATTCATAAAGAACGGTGCTTTTTACCTCCACACCGGCTTCCGCAAGCGCCGCATTCACGTTTTCCAAAACGGCTTCGGGAGAAGCATCCGGGGAAAAACGCAGCAGGAACTGGTTGCAGAAAACCTGATAGCCTTCCCATTCGGACAGTTCTTCGTATGTTTTATTTAATTCGTTTTCCAAATCGGAAAATTCCGCCAGGGCCTCGATCCAGCCGTTTTCCACCCCTGTTCGCGTGTCTTTTATTTGGTTTTCGCCGTCGGCGATCTGCCGTTCCGCGTCGGCAATGGCGTCGGCGATCTGCGTTTCCCCGTCCTCGATCTGCGCCAGCGCGGCGTCGATCTCTTCTTCTCCCGCCCTGATCTGCGCAAAGCCCTCGTCCAATTGCGCCTGATAATCGGCGATCTGGGCAAAGCCTTCGGCCAGTTCGGAAGAACCGCTGTCGATCTGCGCCTGAAAATCGTCCATTTCCCGGTAGCCGTCGGCGATTTGCTGAAAACCCTCGTCCATTTGCCTGAGCCCATCATCCATTTGCGCAAGCGCGTCGTTCAGCAGCGCTTCCCCCTCCTGCATCTGGGCGAGGCCGTCGTTGAGCTCCGCTTCCTTTTCGTCGGCCTGCTTCAAGCCGTCTCTGATCAGCCGCAGGCCATAATCGATCTGCGAAATCCCGCTGTCGATCTGTTTCAGGCCGTCGGTTGCCTGCTCAATGGCGCTGTTAAGCATCGATTCGGAAACGTTCCCTCCATCTGTGAGGCCGCCCGCCAGGTTTTTCAGCTGATTTCGCAGCGCGTCCGCCTCATTTTGAAGCTGATCGGTATCCTGCAAGGCGGAAAGACGCTCCTGCAAGGCGGCGCGCTGGGACTGCATTTCCGCGATAGACGCCCGAAGCTGGGCCAGCTTGCTGCCGATTTCCGCCTCGGATACGTCCACCGCCGCAAGGCCGTTTACGATTTCCTGGCGCTGGGCGAGCAGCTCCACCGTATCCAGGCCCTGATTTTCGGCGGCGGTCAGGGCCGCGTCAACCGACGCCAGGGCGGACTGCGCCTGCTCGATGCGGCGCTTCATCGCTTCCGTATCGGCCAGCAGCCGGTCCAGCTCCTCTATGGCCGCCCGGGTTTGCTGATAAAAGCCGGATTCGGCGGCGATGGCCTCCACCGCCTGATTCAGCCGCGAAAGATACCCCTTGGCAAGGCGCAGCGCGGCAAGCTGCTGCTCCACCTCGGCGCGCTTTGTTACAAGCTGCGATCGGGCGGAATTGAGTTCCCACCGCTTATCCAGGGCTTTCGCCCGTTCCTTTTCCAGGGTTTTTTGGCCCTCCAGCAATTCTTCCTTCGCGCTTTGCAGGGAAGCCAACTGCGCCCGCGCTTCCTCGCGCTGTTCAATGAGGGCGTCCCGCTGCTCCAACAGCGTTTTTTCCGTTTCCTCCAATTCCGCGCGCTTTTCGGCTAATTCCCGCTGCGCTTGCTCCAATTCGGCCTGCTTCGCTTCCGCTTCGGCCCGTTTTTCGTTCAGCTCCCGCTGGCTGCTTTCCGCTTCGGCTGTTTTTTCGTTCAGCTCCTGCCGCGCCTGTTCCAATTCTTCTTTGCTTCGGTCCAGCTCCGCCTGCTGCCCGTCCAATTCCAGGCGCTTTTCCTCAAATTCGGCCTTTTTCTCGTTCAGCTCCGCCTCCGCGCTGTCCAGCTCGGCCAGGGCGTTTTCATATTCCTGCCGGGCGCTTTCCTCCGCTTCGGCCAGCTCGCCGCTTTTTGCCTGCCATTCCGCCAGGGCATCCCGGTGTTCGGGGTTCACTTCCTTCGCAAGCAGCGAACGGGGCGCGTAAGCGTAGCCGAAATCCTCGCTGCTGATTCTCACACTGTCGGAAGGCTCCATGGACAGGGTTTCCGGCCTGGAAACGATGCCCGCTACGGCATATTGCCGGAACTCGCCGCCGACTTTGACGCGCACCGTGTCGCCCGCCCGGATTCCCGCGATTTTCGCAAAATTGTATTCTAAATAAATGGGATCATGGGCGTTTTGCTCCGCGCGCTCCCAGAAATAGAACGTTTGAAATTCATCTTCGTCAAAGGACATGGCCCGGATGGACAGATACCGTCCTTCCCCGTTGATCAGCACCAGATCGCCGATGAGCCGGGCGTTCACTTCCGCAACGCCCGCCACGGCCTTCAGCGCGTCCATCCGTTCGAGTTCGGTCACGTCGGTCGTAACGAGGGCGTCCGGGTATCCGCCTTCCTGGACATAGAAATCCAAGGCTTCTTTCAGCGAAAGGAAACCGCCTGCCAGCCCCGTTAAGGTGGCGCAGCCGAAAGCGGATACCAGCAGCATGGAAAGAAGCAGCTTCCAATATTTTTTGCAGATGGCGCGAAAGAAAAATCCCCTCATGCGTTTACCATTCGATGCGCTCCGCCGGAACGGGCTGATCGTTTTCCGTGATTTCGATGATTTTTCCATCCTTCATCCGGAGCACCCGATCCGCCATTTTCCCGATTTCCTGGGTATGTGTCACGATG
>JAFXSH010000111.1 GCA_017525805.1 Clostridia bacterium
CGTTTTCGTCAATTTTTGCCTTGATGTTGCGGTCGGCGGAGCAGGAGACACCGATAGAAACCGGGCAGCTTGCAGCGTGACGCGGAGCGCGGATCACGCGCACATCGTGCACCAGGTACTTGCCGCCGAACTGGGCGCCAATGCCCGTCTTCTGGCAAATGTGCAGAACCTTTTCTTCCATTTCGAGGTCGCGGAAAATGCGGCCGCCTTCGGAACCGCTCGTCGGAATATCGTCGAGGTAGCCGCAGCTAGCGAGCTTCACCATGTGCGTATTCATTTCGGCAGAAGTACCGCCAATCACAATCGCGAGGTGGTACGGAGGGCATGCCGCAGTACCGAGCGTCTTCACCTTTTCGGCGAGGAACTTTTCCAAGGACTTCGGGTTGAGGAGCGCCTTGGTCATGGGCCAGTAGTAAGTCTTGTTGGCAGAGCCACCGCCCTTCGCCACAAAGAGGAACTTCATCTCGGCGCCTTCTTCGGCGTGGATGTCGATCTGGGCAGGCAGGTTGCAACCGGTGTTCTTTTCTTCGTACATCGTAAGCGGTGCAATCTGGCTGTAGCGCAGGTTCTTCGTGGTGTAGGCATTGTAGATACCTTCAGAAATCGCTTCGGCATCGTCAAAACCAGTCCAGACCTGCTGGCCCTTGTGGGCAACGCAGATTGCCGTACCGGTGTCCTGGCAGAACGGGAGGATGCCCTTGGCGGCAACGCAGGCGTTCTTGAGCATGGTGAGGGCGACAAACTTGTCGTTGTCCGAAGCTTCCGGGTCCTGGAGAATCTTTGCGACCTTGGCCGTGTGGGCCGGACGCAGGCAGAATTCGACTTCTTCGAATGCAGCCTGGGCAATCTTGGTGAGCGCCTCGGGGGCGATTTTCAGAATCTTCTTGCCTTCGAATTCGGCGACGGAAACGCCGTCTTTACCGAGATTTACGTATTCGGTAGTATCTTCACCGTGCTGGACGGTAGCTTCGTATTTGAATGCCATAGTTAGTGTCTCTAATGTGGGGTTAAATTGTGCCCCATAAGATAAAAATTGCCCCGACCAAAGGGGGAGGTCACGCCATATATAGAGCCAAATTCTGTAAAAAACGGTGACAAAAGGGCTTAAGCGGGAGATTATTTGCACTTTTTTTATTTTTTTTTGTCAAAACGTCGCTAGAAGTGTTATTTTTTGGACATAAATTTTAAAATAAACCCCAAAGAGGAATGGAATCTATGATGAAGAAGATCTTGATGGTGTCCATGCTCGCCGCAGCCGTTGCTTTCGCTGCGCCGGCAAAGTCCGCCAAGAAGGCAGCCCCCGCTGCCGCACCGGCACCTGCCGCCGAAGCCGCTGCACCCGCAGCCGCTCCTGCTGAAGCCGCCCCGGCCGCTGCACCTGCTGCCGAAGCTGCTGCTCCGGCCCCTGCCGCCGAAGCCGCCGCACCCGCCGCCGCACCCGCCGCCGCACCCGCTGCCGCTCCTGCCGAAGCCGCCCCGGCCCCCGCCGCTGAAGCCGCCCCGGCCCCCGCCGCTGAAGCTGCCCCGGCCGAAGCTGCCGCCGCTCCTGCTGCCGAAGCTGCTCCTGCTGAAGCAGCGCCCGCTGCCGAGGCCGCTCCTGCCGAAGCCGTAGCCGCCACTGATTCCGCCGCCGCTCCTGCTGAAGC
>JAFXSH010000112.1 GCA_017525805.1 Clostridia bacterium
CAAGAGCGAAAAGTCCAACCACAAGTTCCGCTATGTGTGGCTGTACAAGGTGCGGGCCAAGCCCCTGACCGAGAACTACGCCACCAAGGAAGGCACCACCATCACCCGCCAGACGGGCGACGTGGAATGGACTGCCATCAAGCGCACCAACGACGGGCGCTACCAGGCGGTCGCCGACGAGGGCGAGAACGGCTTCACGGCGGAGAAGGGCGAAACTTTCCTGCAGTCCGTGTATACGCCTGTGATCACGCCCGCACCTTGAGCCTGACCCCGCTGCCGCACGGCCATGATGCTGTGCGGCAGCTACTTTTGAAGTTTTGGAGGTATGAATATGATCACCTGTACGCTTGGTGAAAAGAAATACACTGTGGACTTCGTTTCCGGCAGGGCTTTGCGCGAAATGGAGCCCGCTTCCAAAATGTACGGCAGGCTGGTGCGCCTGTCGCAGGACGCGACTGAGGGCAAGGATGTCTCCCAGGAACAGCTGACCGTAACCGATGCCCTGGACACCATGGTGAAGTGGTTCTGTATTCTGTTCAACAACCAGTTCACGCCGGATGATGTCTATGACAACTATCCCGCAGACCGCCTGATGCACGACATCGCGCTGGCGCTGATGGCCACCCAGACCCAGACCACGGAGGTGCTGGACGCTTTCCCTACGATTCCGGCGGTGCAGGAAGCGGAGCAGATTCTGGCGGAGGCGGAGAATCCGGAAGTGACGATCCCACAGAAAGCCTGACCCTGTCGGAATACATCTATGCCACCTACAACGAGTTGATGAAAAACGGCTGGCGGATGAAGGAAATCGACGAAATGGACATGCTGGGCTTCCTGCGCCTGCGGGCATGGGATGCAACACGGGAGCAGGAAAAGAAAAAGCCCCGGCAGCGCTTCATTGACGAAGTGTGGCCAGGGGTGAAACCGGGATGATGTAGATCGACAAACTGGATTTATCTATCGTCAGCGATCAAAAAAGCTCTGCACGGAGAGCCATCCGCCCCGGATAGATTCAACGGCGCTGCGCTTAAAAAATATCTGCCTTCCTTAACCGCTGCCAATCGAATGCCTTCAAGCAATACAATGCCAGCACCCAGCAAGATCAAATGTACTTCCATCGGCGCATCTTCCGGGCCGACAGTCTGCGATTCATTTCCTAACAGTAGGATTCCTTTGGAAGCAAAGACCTTTGCTGCTTCCGAAGAAACCACAGCGTCTCCCTTGATCAGAAGTCGTTTTGCAGCTTCCGGGTCACGATCTCTCGATTTTTCATATATCTCCATTGCGTCATGGCCGGAGACAATCCCGTGATGCTCCGTAACAGAAGCCGGCCCAACAAAGGCTTCAAGACCTACGGCATCAATAGTTTTTCCACCTTTGATAAAATGAAATGGCGCATCCACGTGAGTACCGTTGTGCGCACACATATTGAAAGCTGTCAGATTGTACAGATCGCCTTTTTCCATTGAAGAAAGCACCCTTCTTTCCGGCGCTGGGTCACCGGGGAATACCCGACAGCTGAAAACCTCCTGCGAGATATCGTAGATTGTCATTGCATATCACCTCCTTGAATGATCACACCATTGTAATTTGAGCGGCGCAGCCCTTTTCCAAGGTCAGGAAATAAAGTCCGCTTTCCTCCGGTGTCCAGGGTTGGCCATTCAGCAGATAGCCGGAAAATTCCGGGGACAGCTGCACATACATTTGATGGTCGCGGATCGCCGTCAGCGTCGCCCGGAAAGAACGGCGCGCAAGATCCCATTGCATATCCACCCATCCGTCCTGATACCGGAAGGAGCGGATTTCCCCTTGATACAGTGCTTCCGGCAGGGCAGGCAGCAATTTCAGCAGATCGCCCGAAGATGAAAGCAGCATTTCCTGAATGGCATTCACATAGCCCATGATAGCGTCCAACTGCACCGGAGCCGGGTCCATGTTGAGGGAGATGTTCATGCCCCGCCAATCGTTGTGGAGGGTGAAAAAACTGTTGGTCAGGCAGGATTGGGCCATTTTGTCAAGGCAGTCCATGGCGTCCTCACCTTTTTCCAGCCGGGCGTAAATGGCTGCCATGTGGGCCATGCTCCAGCCCGTTTGTGCGTCGATTTCCCGCAGGCGCACCGAACGCTCAAAGGCGGGCAGCAAATCCGCTTTGTGCAGGGCATTGACCTCGGTTCCCGGAAACACCGGATAGATATGGGACAGGTGCCGGTGATCGTGCCGCTCCTGGAAGCGGTCATCCTGCCATTCCTTCACACCGCCCTGGTCGTTGAGCTTGTAATCCGGGATGGCGTTCAGGATTTTTTCCCACGTGGGCACATGGCTTTGCAGCTGGGGCCAGGCTTCTGCAAAGGCGCACATGTTGGTGAAGAATTCTTTCAGGATCGCCAGGTCGATGGTGGAATTGACGGTAGTGGGCATGGGATGGGCCATCTGGATATGCTTGGGCGGCATGAAGTTGCCCGGGGTATTTTCCGGGGACACGCTGGGATAAAAATGGATGCTGCCGTCGGGATAGAAGGTAACAAAATCCTCATAGAAAGCCGCCACCTCCAGCAGGTAGGGCAGGATGCTGCTTTCAAAATACCCGCCATCCTTCGTATACTGAGCATACCGGGCATAGTGCTGGGCGATCCATCCGGCGGCTCCCACCCAGTTCATGATTACCGGCACCACCTGATTGGGGGCCGAAACACCGGGCGTGGTGCCAGCCGTCATGTACAGGCCCTTCATGCCGAACAGCTTACGGGCGTTATTCTGAAAGGCCGGGATGCGTTCATTGTAATACCGGAAAAAGGCCTCGTGGAAGGGCAGCAGATTCCCAGCGAACACGTGCCAGTAAATCATCTGGATGTTTTCATTGGCCATGTTGTGGGGCCACATCAGGCGGTAATCCCCCGCCCACAGGCCGTACATGGGAAATGGATCGGCCTTTGGATCGGTACCGCAGATGAACAGATAACGTCCGTAACGCCACAGCTTTTCGATCAGCTCCGCGGGCTGCTTTCCGCTGTACGATTGCAAAAGCAATTCCTCGTTGCTGTGCCATTTTTCCAGGGCCGTCAGGGAAAAGTCCGCGCTGCGATACCAGGCTTCGTGGATTTTTTTGTGTTCTGACAAAAGGGCATCATAATCTGCGGGCAAAGCGTCCAGCGCTTGCTTTGCTTCTTGCAGGACGGTTTCTTTGTCCCGGGTTTCCCCGGCAAAAACGGAAATCAGCGCCAGCATATCCTTTGCACCGGATACCGTCAGGGTGTCCCGTTCCGTCTGCACTTCGCCGTCAGCATATACCTTCATGCAGACGCCATACAGGGTATCATCGTCGTTCCGGGCGGTGTAAATCAGGTACGGCGCTTGAGAGACGCATTCCATGGAATCCAGGATGTGCTGACCGTACTTTTCCAACCCGTCGCTGCCTGTGTTCCGATGCGGCGACAGGGAAAGGGAAACGAATAAATCGGCTTGATTGGAAGTGAGCCGCTTGACGGCGACCCCATGAGGCCGGGAAACAAACAGGCGCGAGGAACGAACGGAAGCCCGTTCCTTCCAGGTGGAAAAGACCTCGCCGCTGTCCATATGAACGCCCCGGAGGTAATCGGTAAAGCCTGCGGCAGGTTTTATTTGAATATGCAGATCAGCCGCCGGAAACGGAGATTGAAGCTGCGTTTGATAATTCTTTTCTTTCAGGGCATTAACCACCGTCCAGCTGGCTTCCTGAAAGCGTTCCGCGTCCATCAGTTCACGCAGGCGATGAAAAGCATCGCTGACGTCCGGAAGTTCTGCTTCTTTGCCGTTATGCCACAGCTTATGATGGGTGAGCATGACGGTTTCATCCTTCACCCCGCCATACACGTCCGCGCCAATGAAGCCGTTGCCGCTGACCAGCCCATCCCGCCACAGATCATGCCACCAGGAAGCGGGCGTGCGCATAAACAGGGTATCCCGATTGAATTCCATGTTGTCCTCCTAAATCCCGATTGTCGAGCCGAAGCTCCTAACCAGTATTCTACCATTATCCCTGAATCTCCTGCAATCAAAGAGAGGTGAACTTTTATGGCTGAAACCCTGCGCGAACTGGTGGTCGCGCTGTCGCTGGA
>JAFXSH010000113.1 GCA_017525805.1 Clostridia bacterium
AATAATTGCAGTAATGTCTTTGTTTCTGCTTTCGTCAAAGTAATCACCTCGTCTTATTACTTTGACATCCTATGCCTAAATTCCTTTTGGTAATAAAATTGTAATAATTACTTAATTAATTTGCAATAAGCGATTGCCCTGTCTTTTTCCCGCCTTTCATCTATCGGCTCTGTCGCACTGCTCCGTACCGAAATCCGTCCGGGAGGCGGATATACGCCCGGATATGCCCGTCAATCGGGCGTTCGATCATTCCCGATCTGTTGTCCAAATTCCCTTCCGCGGCGAGGATCGTATGCTCCCGCTTTTCAATGACGATCCCTATATGATCATGCTCCCGGTTTTCAAAAACCCGATCATAAAGGACAATGTCGCCCGGTTCCGGCACAAAACCTTCCCCGCCTTTATGATACTCGATCCGCGGATCGCCTGCCGCGAATTCTTCCCACGCGATACAGCCCGCCAGATTGCAGGTTTCGCATTCGCTCGGACGGATCGGGATTTCAAAGCCTGCTTCCCTGCAGCAGGAATACACGAACGCCGCGCACCAGAGTCCGTCGGCTTCTTCAAGCGTCCAATTGGGAAACGGCTGGACGATCGGTTCCAGATTCGACGCTTTTCCCGCTGCAAACCCATGGAAAGGACGCCGTGCCATCGCCTCCGCGACCTGCGCCAATTGTTTTCCAGTCGCCTTTTTCATAAATCCCCGTCAGCGCGATCTGACGATCCCTCCGCAAGCTCCGCGGAATCCTGACCGCAGCCCGATTGATCCGCTTCCTTTACCCCCACGGCGGCCAGCAGGTCGGCCTTGGTCAAACACATAAGCGATTCCTTGGTGATTTCCATTTTGCCCGCGGCCAGCCGGTCCGCCTGAGCGGCGATGGCCTTTTCAAACAGGTTTCGCACGCCCCGGGCGTTGCCAAAGCTTTCAATATCTTTGCTTTCTTTGGTGAGGATGTCCGTCAGGGTATCCTTGGCGTCGTCCTCCAAGGTGTAGCCGCTCTTTTCGCAGCGCATTTTGAAAATGTCCGTCATTTCCTCCACGGTATAATCCGGGAAGAACATGAAGCGGTTGAAGCGGGATTCCAAGCCGGGGTTGGATTCCACAAATTCCTTCATTAATTCCGTATACCCCGCCACGATCACCACCAGATCGTCCCGGTGATCCTCCATGGCTTTGAGCAGGGTGTCCACCGCCTCCATGCCGTAATCCGTTCCGCCCCGGTTGGTGAGGGCGTAGGCTTCGTCGATGAACAGCACGCCGCCCTTGGCTTTTTCGATCACCTCGGCGGTTTTGATGGCCGTCTGCCCCACGTAGCCCGCTACCAGGCCGGACCGGTCCACCTCCACCAGATGGCCCTTGGAAAGCACACCCAAGCTTTTATAGATGCGGCTCATGAGCCGGGCCACCATGGTTTTGCCCGTGCCGGGGTTGCCGGAAAACACCATATGCAGGGCCAAATCGGGCGTGGGCAGGCCGTGCTCCTGCCGGG
The DNA here is from genome assembly GCA_017525805.1 of Clostridia bacterium. The sequence goes on from JAFXSH010000113.1 coordinate 1,491, forward strand.
CCTTGCAGATTTCGATCCAGTTGATCAGGCTGTCCACCTCGTCCTTGATCCTGTCCAGCCCGATATAGCCGTGCAGTTCCTTTTTCAGGTCTTCTATGCTTTCGGCGGGCTCTTCCTGTTCGGCCTGCTCCGCTTTTCCCTCTTTCTTTTCTTCCGTTTTCGCGGCAGAAACGGCAGGCGCGGGCGTTTCCGGCTTTTCCTCCGTTCCGGGCACGTTTTGCAGGCTGACCGGTTTGATGCCCCACAGGTCCTCGCTGAGCAGCTGCATGCGCTGTTTCAGCAGCCCCTGCATGATCTCATTCTGCATCTGGATGATTTCGTCCTTGCGGTCCATGTTCTTTTCCCCCTATCGATCAAGCGCGCGGATCAGCGCGAAAGTGCGGTTTAAGTCCTGCCAATGAATCACGCCGTCCGGCAGGAAGGACGTTGCCTCCACCGTATAATCCCCGGTATAGGGGAGGGAAGCAAGAAAAGAAAACAGTTTTTCAAAATCGACGGTGCCCTGGCCGGGATGGAGGGTGCCAAGCCGCTTCCAATCCATGTATCCCCCGCCGTAATCGTTCACGTGCAGATGGCGGATGTGGTTATCCGACCACAGAAAGCGGTTTTCGGAGGCGTAATGGCTATCCAATTGCCGGTGAAAGGCGGCCATCTTGGTATCCAATACAAAATGCGCCTGGGGATCGGCGGCCAAAATTTCCTTCCACCGGGTCAGGGGATCGCTTTGCGCGCATACCACGTTTTCGATCAGCAGATCGAGACCGTGTTTTTCCGCGATGCTTTTAAAGCGCGGATAGGCCAGCAGATGCCAATCAAAATGCTGATCGGAGGTTGGGCCGTTCCACAGGTGCATCACCAATCTGTCCGCGCCTAAGAACGCGGCCATCTGGCAATTGATTTGAAATCGCTCCATGGCCTGGTCCCAGGCTTCCCCGGGGCCCGAACTGACGGCCTCGCCGATGCTCTTTTCACAGTGCGTCACCAGGATGGGCAGGGCCAAGTCCTTTAGAAACAGCGCCAGCGCGTCCGCCTGATCGTACCAGGAATCATACATCATGAATTCATAACCGTCGCAGCACAGCTTTTCCGCGCAGCCCGCCAATAGGCGGTAATCCCGCCCGTTGGGCCGGCCGATCAGCGCCCCCGTGGAGCAAAGCACACGGCGCACTTTTTTCACCCCGATTCCATGGCATGTACAGTCATCCCGTGTTTATTCCAATCAAGTATACTCTGTATCCGAAAAGATGACAAGCCCTCCATGAAGATAAACGTCGGGGAACAGCATCTGCTGCGACGCTGTTCCCCGATTCATTATATGATCTGGCTTCCGACGGACGGATCGAAGCTTACTCCGCAGCCTTGGTTTTCTTGGCGCGGGGCTTTTTGGCGGGCGCTTTTTCAGCCTCCGCCGCTTCTTCCTTCACTTTCTTGGCCCGAGGCTTTTTTTCAGCTTTCGGCGCTTCTTCTTTTACTTTTTTCGCTCGAGGCTTCTTTTCAGCGGGCGCTTCTTCCTTTACTTTCTTTGCACGGGGCTTTTTTTCGGCTTTCGGCGCTTCTTCCACGGGCGTCTTTTCGGTATGTTCCGCCTTGGGCTTCCCGGCGGTACCCGCCAGAATATCCTTGTACAGGGACAGGTACATTTCCGCGCTGTGGGCCCAGGAATAATCGCCGGTCATGGCCCGATGCTGCAGCAGCTTCCAAACATCCTGCTTCTCCCGATAGAAGAACACGGCCCGGCGGATCACGTACAGCATATCGTGGGCGTTATAGTTGAAGAAGGTGAAGCCGTTGCCCGCGCCGGTGGCTTCGTTGTAGGAAAGCACGGTATCCCGCAGGCCGCCGGTTTCGCGCACGATGGGCAGCGTGCCGTAGCGCAGGGAAACCATCTGGCTCAGGCCGCAGGGCTCGAACTGGGAGGGCATGAGGAACATATCCGCGCCCGCGTAAATGCGGTGGGCCAGCTCGCCGTCCATCTTGAAGCGGGCGGCCACCCTGCCCGCGTACTGCTGCTCGGCCCAGCTGAAAAGGTTCACATACTTGGCGTCGCCCATGCCCAGCACCACCAGCTGCACCTTTTCATCCATGATCTCGCTGATCACCCGGTCCACCAGGTCCAGGCCCTTCTGGTTGCTCAGGCGGCTGATGATGGCGATGATGGGCGTATCGGCTTCCACATCCAGACCCAGTTCTTCCTGCAGGGCCTTTTTGCACGCCACCTTGCCGGACAGATCATCCACCGTGAACCGGGCGGGGATCAAGGGATCGTGCTCGGGATCGTATTCGATGATGTCGATGCCGTTGAGCACGCCGGACAGATGATCCTTCCTGGCGCGGAGCAGACCGTCCATGCGCTCGCCGTAATAGGCGGTTTGGATTTCCTCGGCGTAGGAGGGGCTGACGGTGGTGATCTCATCGGCATAGACCAGGCCGGCCTTCATGAAGTTGGCGCAGCCGTAGCATTCCAGTTTGTCGTCGGTATAGTATTCATCGCCCAGGGACAGCACGTCCTGCACGTCCTGAATGCCGAAAATGCCCTGGTATTGCAGATTGTGGATGGTATACACGGTGCGGATGGAAGAGAAGAAGGGAAGCTGGCTGTACTGGATGCGCAACAGGGCCGGGATCATGCCGCTCTGCCAGTCGTTGGCGTGGATGATATCCGGCTGGAAGCCAATCAGGGGCAGGCAGTTGAGCACGCCGCGGCAGAAGAAGCCAAAGCGTTCATGTTCGTCGCCGCCCATGCCGTAAATGTAGCTGCGGCCAAAATAATATTTGTTGTCCACGAAGTAATAAGTAACGCCGTTGTACACCAGGGATTCGATGCCGCAGTACTGCTTGCGCCAGCCCAAATCCACCTCAAAGTCCAGTTCGTGCTTCATCTGGTTCACATACGCTTCGGGAATGGCGCTGTACAGGGGCAGAATCACGCGCACATCGTTGCCCTTTTCCGCCAGCACGGGAGAAAGCGCGCCAACCACATCGGCCAGGCCGCCGGTCTTTATGAAGGGTACGCATTCGGACGCCGTAAACAGGATTTTCAAGATCGTTCACCTCGTTTTTGGTTTTTTACATAGCAGAACGCGGGCGGATGGGGCTTTTCATCCGCCCGCAGGGAAAGCGTTCCGGCGGGGCAGGAACAAATCAGACGGTGTAATTCTTTGCCACTACCACAGGATAATTCTGGGTGGCCAGCAGGCGGCCATTTTCGGAAACGGTGGCCTGCTTATCCATGATGCAGTATTGCAGTTCAGCGCCCTTCATCACTTCGCCATCCTGCATGATGATGCAGTTGCGCACCACCGCGTCCTTGCCGATATGCACGCCGCGGAACAGGATGCTGTTTTCCACGGTGCCCTCGATGACGCAGCCGTCGGCGATGAGGGAATTCTTCACTTTCGCGCCGCTGGTATGGCGGGTGGGCATTTCATCCCGCAGCTTGGTGAGCACGGGCCGGTCGGCGGGGAAAATATCCTTGCGGGTTTCCTGATCCAGCAGTTCCATGGAGCAGTTGAAATAGCTCTGCACGGAATCCATGGGCCAGGCCCGGCCGGGATTTTCATAGCCGCACACCTTGAGGGTCTGCTTGCTGATGGCATCCATGAGCACGTCCCGCGTCAAATGATGGTAGCCCTTGGACACGGTTTCGTCCACCACCTGGATCAAAAGCTCCCTTCGGATGCAGAAAGCTTCCAGGTAGGTATAGGGCAGGTGCGGGATGGTGGGATCGGATTCCAGGGCGGATACCCGGCCATCCTCCTCCACCTGGATATAGCGGCCATAGCCGTTGCGCCGCGCGCCGGGATCGCGGGTGTACATGAGGGTGATGTCCGCGCCGGAAGCCTCGTGGGCGTCCACCATGGCGTCGAACCGGGCGGCAAAGAGCATATGGGTGTCGGTGGACACTACATAGCGTTCCTTGCTGCGGCGCAGATAATGCATATTGGCGTGGAGGGCGTCCAGGAAGCCGGTATACACGCCCACGTTGTCGTTATTGGTAAAGGGCGGTAGGAACACAAGGCCCGCTCTTTTGCCGTGCAGGTCCCATTCACGGCCGGAGCCCAAATGGTCCATCAGGCTGTTATAGTTCTTCTGGGTGATCACGCCCACATTGCGGATGCCGCTGTCCACCATGGCGGACAGGGGAAAGTCGATCAGCCGGTAGCGGCCGCAAATGGGCACGGCGGCCACGGCGCGTTCCGCCGTCAATTCCTTGAGTTGATTATCCCGATCAGCGGTGTAAATAATCCCCATGATATTTTTCACGGTCGTTTCCCCCTAATCACTCTTCACCGAATTGTTCGCCGGCGGCCACCTTGCCGCCCTCGGGCACCACAGCGTCCTGGCCCACCACGGCGATCAGGCCGTCGCCTTCCTCGCCCACGACGGCGTTCCTGGAAATCACGGCGTTTTCCGCCACCATGGCGCGCTGCACGATAGCGCCAGATTCGATCTTTGCCCCGGGCATGATCACGCTGTCGATCACCTGCGCGCCTTCCTCCACGATCACGCCGGAGGAAAGGATGGAATGGGCCACCTTGCCGTACACCTCGCAGCCTTCGGTAATCAGACAGTTGTCCACTTCCGCCTTATCCGCCACGAACTGGGGAATCATGCCTAAGTTCCGGGCGTAGATGCGGAATTTCTTATCGTGCAGGTCGATTTCGGGCTGATCCTCCAGCAGGTCCATATTGGCTTCCCACAGGCTTTCGATGGTGCCAACGTCCTTCCAGTAATCGTTGAAGGAATAGGCCACCATCTTCTGGCCGTCCGCCAGCATCTTGGGGATGATGTTCTTGCCAAAATCGTTGGAGGATTTGGGATCCTTTTCATCTTCCGTCAGGTACTTGCGCAGCTTATCCCAGGTGAACACGTACACGCCCATGGAGGCGTTGTTGGATTTTGCGTGCTTGGGCTTTTCCTCGAATTCGATGATATTGTCGTTTTCATCGGTATTCATGATGCCGAAGCGATGGGTCTCCTCCCAGGGCACCTGGCGCACGGCGATGGTGGCGTCAGCCCCGTGGCTTTCATGGCAGGCCACCATGGCGGCATAGTCCATTTTATAAATATGGTCGCCGGAGAGGATCAGCACAAATTCGGGATTGTACTGCTCGATGAAGGAAAGGTTCTGGTAGATGGCGTTGGCCGTGCCCTTATACCATTCGCCGGTGGCGCCGGTCTGATAAGGAGGCAGCACGAACACGCCGCCGTTGACCACGTCCAGATCCCACGGCGCGCCGCTGGCAATGTAGGCGTTCAATTCCAAGGGACGGTATTGGGTCAGCACGCCCACCACGTCGATACCGGAATTGGCGCAGTTGGAAAGCGGGAAGTCGATGATCCGGTACTTTCCGCCGAAGGGAACCGCGGGCTTGGCCATGTGCCGGGTAAGAATACCCAAACGGCTGCCCTGGCCTCCCGCCAGCAGCATGGCTACACAGCGTTTTTTGCGAAGCATATGAAACACGTCCTCCTTAATTGAATGATCCTTTGTACGCAAATTATTTTGCGTTTCGATTCATTCATATTTTATATGATTTGGCAGATTCATTCAATGGATATTCTATGACCAATTTATCAATCATTCAGCCGTTTGACCCTGTAATACACCGTCGCCAGGGGCGGCACACACACGGCTGCCGAGCAGGGCAGATCGTTATAGGGCGCATTTTCCGCCCGGATGGAGCCGGGATTGTATTGATTGCTGCCCGCGAACTCCTCCCGGTCGGAATTGAGGATTTCGGTCAACTCGCACGGATAGGGCAGGGCCAGCCGGTATTCGCCGTAGGGCTGGGGGGTAAAATTGGTCACGGCGGCGATGGCGTTTCCCTGGCCGTCAGAGCGCAGGAAAGCCACGATGCTGCGGTCCGCGTCGTTTACGTTCAGCCACTGGAAGCCGTCCCAACTGTCGTCGATGCTGTGCAGGGCCGGTTCCTCCCGATACAGACGGTTCAGGGCCTTCACATAGCGCTGGAGCCGGGCGTGGTTTTCGTAATCCAGCAGCATCCAGTCCAATTGCTCCGCGTCCCGCCATTCCACGAATTGGCCGAATTCGCCGCCCATGAACAGCAGCTTTTTGCCCGGATGGGCCATGTAATAGCCGTACAGGGCGCGCAGGCCCGCGAATTTGCGCCAGTGATCCCCCGGCTGCTTATCCAGCATGGAGTGCTTGCCGTGCACCACCTCGTCGTGGGAGAAGGGCAGGATATAGTTTTCGCTGAAGGCGTACATCATGGAGAAGGTGATCTTGTCGTGATGGTATTTGCGGTAAATGGGATCCAGCGCCACGTAGGACAGGATATCGTTCATCCAGCCCATATTCCACTTGAAACCGAAGCCCAATCCATCCTCCCAGGTGGGATGGGTCACTTTGGGGAAGGCGGTGGATTCCTCCGCCACGGTGATCGCGCCGGGGCACTCCCGGTACACGGTTTCGTTCATCCGCCGCAGGAAATTGATGGCGTCCAGGTTTTCCCGTCCGCCGTACTGATTGGGCAGCCAATAGCCGGGACCCCGGCCAAAGTCCAAATACAGCATGCAGCTCACCGCGTCGCAGCGCAGGCCGTCGGCGTGGTATTCCTTCAGCCAGTACACCGCGTTGGAAAGCAGGAAGCTGCTCACTTCGCCCCGGGCGTAATCGAACAGAGTGGTGCCCCACTGGGGCATTTCGGAACGGCGTTCGTCCGCGTGCTCATAGCAGGGGGTGCCGTCAAAGCGGCGCAGGCCCACTTCGTCCTTGGGGAAATGGGCGGGCACCCAGTCCAGGATCACGCCGATCCCGGCCTGATGCAGCCTGTCCACCAGGGTCCTGAACTGATCCGGCGTGCCGTAGCGGGAAGTGGGCGCGTAATAGCCCGTCACCTGGTAGCCCCAGGAGCCGTCAAAGGGATGCTCCATCACCGGCAGCAGCTCCACGTGGGTGTAGCCCATATCCTTTACGTAAGGAACGAGCTGTTCAGCAATTTCCACATAGTTCAGCAGCCGGCCGTTTTCACCCCGCCGCCAGGTGCCCAAGTGCAGCTCATAGATGTTCATGGGGCCGCGGAAAGGCTCCCGCTTCGCGCGTTCGTTCATCCATTCCCCGTCGCCCCACTGGTAGCCCTCCAGGCTGCGCAGCTTGCTTGCGTTATTGGGCCGCAGCTCGCTTTCAAAGCCGTAGGGATCGGCCCGGTAATGCCATTCCCCATCCGCGCACTCAATGGCGTATTTGTAAGCCCGCAGGCGTTCCGCCGCTTCGGGAAAGGAAAAGCGCTCCGGATCAGCTTCCGGGGTAAACAGGCGGGCCGGCAGGCGCAGTTCCCAAATGCCGTCGTACTGTTTCACCATGGGATAGGCGTCCCGGTCCCAGCCGCAGAATTCCCCGATCAGCGACACGCGCCGGGCATTGGGCGCCCAGACGGAAAAGTGCCATTTCAGTTCCCCGTTTTCCTCCACGGGATGGGCTCCCAGAAAATTGTATGCGTCAAAGCAAACACCCTGATGAAAGCTTTCGCGCCTTACGCCGTCCGGCGGATTATACCACATGCGCAATCATCTCCTGTTCAATTTTTTTCTCCTGAAATGATTGTATCATAATTTTACCGTTTTTTCCAGTATTTTTATGATGTTTTTCCGCAAATAATACGTATGCCGTTTGTTTTTGAAAGCGGCGGTATTTCTTTTTCCGCACATGGAGGATCAGCATGTCAAAACCAGCGTTTTTTCCCTTTTCCAGCCAAGCCCGGCTGCGCTGCCCGGCAGGGCTTATGGACCGTATCCGAAAAGCCCGCCAAGCCGCGTGCGCTGTTCCAAGAGAGGAGCTGTCTCCTTCCGGCATATGGGTGGAAGACCACGCCCTATCCCTGCTGGAGGAAGCGGACGCACTGGGACGGGAGCTGAAACGCGCGCCCCGACTGCCGGGAAGAGGAGGCGTTCCCCGGCTGCTGCGCTGGGCCCGGGAAATCTGCCGGGAAGGCGCGGGAGAAATCGCCGCGCCGCTGATCGTGCGCGTGATTCGAAGAGAAGCGGGAGATGCGGAAATCACCGAAGAGGAACTGTCGCTGCTGCCCAAGGCCCTGGCCTGCGCCCTGTTTGAACGTTTGCTGGAGCCGCTGGAAAGCTGCATGCGGGAAAAGGATCAGCGGGCCCGCGCCTTGGCTTGGGCCCGGCGTTTTTCCGCCGGGGAACAAGACGAACTGCCCAAAGACAGCGCATTGCTTTCCGCCCTGCTGCGCGCCCTGGCCGCGCGGGAAAACCCCGACGGACTGCGCCGGGCGGACGAAATCCTGCGCTGCCGGAATCTGCGCTGGGAGGAAGCGGTGCGGCAGGACCAGGACAGCCAAAACGCCCAAGGCCTGGATACCGGCAGGCTGATCACTTCCCTGGGCCTCCTTTCCCGCCTGCCTTTCAGTGCGGTGCGGGAGCGGCTTAGCCCCGTGATCCGGGTGCTGCGGGCCGATCCCACCTTCGGACGCATGGATCAGGAAAGCCGCGATTTGTACGTCCGCCGCGCCTGCCGTATCGCCAAACGGCTTCATATCGCTCAAAGCGCCGCGGCAGAGGCCGCTGTCACGCTCTCGGAAGGAAAGGACGGGCCGGAAGGAGAATCGGGTTATTACCTGATCGAACGGCCCGATCTCATCGCCGTATCCCTGCATAAACGCAAGCGCCCCTCCTTTGTGCTTCGTCACAGGGCGGGCCTGTTTCTCGCGCCGCTGTACGGCGGAGCGGCGGCGTCTCTGGCCGCCTGCGTCCTGGCAAGGGCGCCCTGGTATCTGTGGGGACCGGTCCTGCTGTGCGTTTCCGAAATCCTGCGGACGGTGGAATATGCCGTGATTCGTAAGATTCTTCCCGCCCGCATGCTGCCCCGGCTGCGGGTCAGGCGCCTGTCGCCGGAAACCCGCGGCTTAGTGGTGATCCCAGCCCTGCTTTCCTCCCGAAAGGAGGCCCTGCGCCTGGTTCGCCAGCTTGCGGTGCTGCGACGCGCCGCCAACGATCCCTGCTTAGAGTTCATGCTGCTGGCCGATTTTGCCGACAGCGAAACGGAAACCCAGCTGTCGGACGAGGACATCCTCCTGGCCGTTCGTCTGGCCATGGAAGAGATGAACCGACAGCAGGGCGGCGGTTTTCTGTACCTGCATCGGGCCCGGAAATGGGATATGGGCCAGCGCGCCTATACGGGCCGGGAACGCAAGCGCGGCGCGCTGGAAGCATTGAACCGGTTAATTACGGAAGGAAAATGCAACGATTCTTTTCTCTATATGTCCCACACCGGAGACGATTTAGTGAACCGCTACGCCTATGTGATCACCTTGGACGCCGACACCTTCCTGCCGCCGGGCGCGGCCTACCGGCTGATAGGGGCCATGGGCCATCCTTTGCAGCGGGGGCGGGTGGGCGTGATCCAGCCCCGGATGGAAACCGCGCCGGACCGGGTGCGCACCCGCGCGCAAAAGTGGCTGGGCGGCGCGGGCGGAACCGATCCCTATCACTTGGCCGTTCAGGACGTGTACCAGGACGTGTTTGGCCGGGGTTCCTTTGTGGGCAAGGGTATCTATGAACCTGAAATCTGGATGAAACGGCTCTCGGGCCGCCTGCCCCGGGGGCGCTTACTGAGCCATGACCTGATCGAGGGCGAAATCGTGGGCAGCGCTTTAGCGGATGATATCGTATTGTTCGACGGCCATCCCGCCCATTTGTCCGGCTGGCGGAAACGGCTGCACCGCTGGACCCGGGGCGATTGGCAATTGCTCCCTTTTCTCGCGGATGGACGGCTGACGCTGCTTTCCCGCCACAAAATCTGGGATAATCTGCGCCGCTCTCTGGCGCCCGCCGCCCAGGTCCTGCTTTTGTTGGCGGGGGCGTTTTTCAAGTCGCCTCCGTTGATCCTGCTTGCCCTGCCCTGGCCCCTTCGGGGCGTCGAAAAGCGCTTGTTCCTGCTGCCCGGAAAGGCGTATACCCTGCTGGACGCGGCGGTTCGGGCCCTGTACCGCCAATTCGTCAGCCACCGGAATCTGCTTTCCTGGGTCACCGCCGCCCAGGCCGACGGAAGCGCGGGCTTTCCCCTGCCCTGCCAGCTGGCGCAAATCGGCGCGGGCACAGCGATGACGGTCCTTTCCCTGCTGCCGGGCGGCCTGTGGCCCCTGTCGCTGCTGGGCCTTGCGTGGGTGTCCGCGCCCCTGTGGTCCCCCGCCTTAGACGCGCCTGTCAGCCGGTCTCAGCCCATGACGCGGAAAGACGCGGAGGAGGCCCGTAGTTTGGCCCGCCGCACCTGGCGTTTTTTTGAGGACAGCGTATCGGCGGACACCCTTTTCCTGCCGCCGGACAACGTGCAGGAGGACCCCAAAAAGGGCCCGGCCATGCGCACTTCCCCCACCAATATGGGGCTGTATCTGCTCTCCTGCTGCGCCGCCCATACCCTTGGCTTTCTGTCCGCGGCGGAGCTGTGCCAAAGACTGAATGACAGCCTGAATACCCTGGAAAGATTGGAAACCTGGCAGGGGCATTTCTATAACTGGTTCAGCCTGCGCACCGGCGATCCGCTGGAGCCCAAGTTCATTTCCACCGTGGATTCCGGCAACTGCGCGGCCTGTTTGCTGTGCTGCGCGCAGATGCTGCGGACCCGGCTGCCCCAATTGCCCGCGGAAGGCCGCGCCTTGCCCGCGAGGCTGGACGCCCTGGCCCACCGCATGGATTTTTCCGCCCTGTACGATGAGAAAACGCATCTGTTTTTCGTAGGCTGGGAAGCGGATGCCCGGCGCTTCACTTTTTCCCATTACGACTGCCTGGCCAGCGAGGCGCGGCTGGCCTCTTTCGTCGCCATCATGCTGGGGCAAACGGAACGGAAGCATTGGCTGTATCTGAACCGTGCCGTCACGAAAGCGGGCTTAGGTGCAGCGCTGCTTTCCTGGGGCGGTACGATGTTTGAATACCTGCTGCCTCAATTGCTTTTGCCCCTCATTCCCGGCACGCTGATCGGGGAAAGCTGCCTGAACGCCGTCCGCGCGCAGATGGCATATTCTCCCGACAGGCCCTTTGGCGTCAGCGAAAGCGGCTATCACGCCTTTGATCCCGAACTGAACTACCAGTATCGGGCTTTCGGCCTGCCTCTTTTGGCCCGCAGCGGCGAAACGTCGGGGCAAACCGTGACGCCCTACGCCTCCCTGATGGCCTTCCCCTTTTTTCCCAAGGCCGTGGCGAAAAATATGCGCCGCATGCAGCGCATGGGCTGGCAGGATGAACACGGCTTTTATGAAGCGGCGGATTACGGCACGACAGGGTCGGAAAACAAACCGCGCCTCGTCAAAAGCCACATGGCCCATCACCAGGGCATGATCCTGTGCGCCCTGTGCAACGCCCTGGAAAACGAGGCGCTGATCCGAGCCTTTATGGCGCTGCCCGCCGCTCAGGCCAACGCCGATCTTTTGTGGGAACGCGCACCGGGCAATGCCCGGCGGCGCATCGCCCTGCCGCCGCCCCGAAAAGCGGAAACCCCCGTTTCTTCTCCGCTCCTGCCCGCCCGATCCGGCCTGCCCCCGGAAACCCAGCTATTATCCGGCGGAGGCACGCGCTGGCTGCTCACGCCCTTAGGGCAGGGCTGCTTAGCGTCGGGCGATATGATGATCACCCGTTTTGACGCCCGGGCGGGAAGCCAGACCGGGCCGCAGTTCTATCTGCGGGATCAGCAGACCGGCGCGCTGATCCGTCCCGCCGTTTCCGGCAGCGCGTTTTTCGGGGAGGGTATGGCCCTGTACCGCGTTTCCTGGCAGGGCATGCGCGTGGTCCTTCGCTGCTGCGTGGATCCTTTGACCGGCATGGCTGTGGCGGCGGTGCACATGGAGAACCTGACGGGCGCGGAAAAAGAAATCGAGACCATTTCCTTTCTGGAAATCGCCCAGGGCTCCCAGGAGGCGGACGAAGCGCATCCCAATTTCCGCGACCTTTCGGTGCGCGTTTCCCCCTGGGGCAGCCGGGGCCTCATTTCCCGCCGTCTGCCCAGGGATGAAAAAGACCAAATGCCGCTTATCTCCCACACAGTTGCGGGAGATGTGTTTGCCCTGCGCAGGCAGGGCGACCGAACGCTGTTTTTAGGCCGGGAGGGCAGCTACGCCGAGCCGGAGCAGCTTACCCTTCCGGACGATGCCTGCGTTTTCCGCACGGGGGACGTGATCGCTCCCTGCCTGTCCCTTCAGGCGCGGGTCCGCGTCCCGGCTGAAAGCAAGGCAGCCGTTTATTTTATGACCCTAACGGCGGACAGCGCGGAGACCCTTTCCGCTGTTCCCCTCACCCCTTCCCGTGCCCAGGCCGCCTTTTCTTTAGCGAAAACCCAGGAAAGGACCGTTTCCCATTTTTTAGGCGCGCGCCCTGAAATGCCCGCTCTGTACCGGGAAATGGCAGGCGCCGCGCTGTTTTACGATCAACCCCACCAGCAGGCCCTTTCCTCCGCCCCGGTGGATACGCTGTGGCGAGTCGGGGTTTCCGGCACGCTGCCCGTGGTGCTTGTGCTGCTCACGGCGGGAGCGGATCAGGCGCTGGTAAGCCATGCCCTGCGCTTCCACGTCTGGCTGCGCATGGCCCAAGTGAAAATGGATCTGCTTTTCTTCTCTCCGCCGGAAAACGGGTATTTCCGCCCTCTCCACGATCAGGTCCGGCAGTTGGCAGACGCCACCCCGGAAAGAGACCTGTGGGGCCAGCCCGGAGGCCTCCACTGGGCCAAGGGAGATGAAACCCTGGCTCGCGCCCTGGAAAGCTTAGCAAGGCTTACCCTGCGCTCCGGTCAAAGCCTGAAAGCCCAATTGGCCGCCCTGCGCATGCCGCTTCCCCCGCCGGACCGCCGTGCCCCGGCCCTGCCCGATCCCCTGATTCCCCCGGGCTTACAGGACAGCAACACGTTCGGCGGCTTCCTGCGGGACGGCGCGTACTGTACCGTTTCCCCCGCCCCCGCGCCATGGCATCAGCTTTTGTGCAATAACGTTTTCGGCACGCTGGTGTGCGAAACGGGCATCCTGCATTCCTGGGCGGGCAACAGCCGTTTGGGCCGGATCACCCGCCTGTGCCCCGATCCCCACCGGGGCGTGCCCAGCGAAGAAATCCTGCTGCGAAACGAAGAAGGCCAGGTGTTTCCCCTCGTCCGCTGCGCGGCGGTCTACGAGCCGGGAACGGTCTCCTATCGCTGCATGGCGGGGGATATTACGACGGAAACCGTGGTATTCGTTCACGCGGAAAAAGCGATGAGCGTACGGATGGTGACCCTGCGTTCTGAAAAGGAACATTCCCTGCGGCTGTTCTGGCTTGTGCGCTTCGCTTTAGGCGAGCATCCCGGCCATGCCCGCTGCCGGGCAAAGGACAGCTTCGCACTGGCCTTTGCCGGCGATTTCCAGGGCCTGGCCTGGGCCGGTATGGAGCATGCTTCCTGCCAGGCGCTTTGCGCCGCGGCCTGCTTTGGCCGCGCGGGCGAAGCGGTTCCCCCGCCGGTCACAGCGCCCGCCTTCGGCATCGGCAGCGCAGGCTTGCTGCAAAGTTCAATCACCCTGCGGCCCCGGGAACCTCTGCGCCTGACCCTGGCCTTAGGCTGGGCGGCGGATGAACGGGCGGCCCGCCTGGATTGGGATGACCTGCTCGCCCAGGGGCCATCCTCGGCGGAACGGGGCACACGTGTCCTTTGGGCGCAGCGTCTAACGGCGCTGCAATTGTTCAGCTTTCACCGTCCTTTGGACGCTATGATGAACCTGTGGCTGCCCTATCAGGTGTACGCTTCCCGGCTGCTGGGACGGATGGGGCCGTATCAGACGGGCGGCGCTTTCGGGTTCCGGGATCAATTGCAGGACTGCCTGGCCCTGCTGCATTCCGATCCCGCCTTTGCCCGCGCCCACATCCTGCTGTGCGCCGCTCATCAGTTTCGGGAGGGCGACGTGCAGCACTGGTGGCACGCTCCCCGCCGGGGCGTGCGCACACGGGTCAGCGATGATAAGCTCTTCCTGCCCTTCCTGACCGCCCGTTACGTTTCCGTTACCGGCGACGAAAGCATCCTGACCGAGGAAGCGCCCTACCTTGTGTCCGCAGCTCTGGGTGAAACGGAAGACGACCGCTATGAGGAGCCGGAGATTTCCCCCGAACGGGAATCGCTGCTTTCCCACTGCCTTAGGGCCATCGATTCCGTGGCCTTAGGCGCTCACGGCCTGCCCCTCATGGGCGGGGGCGACTGGAACGACGGCATGAACCGGGTGGGCGGAAAAACGGGCGAAAGCGTGTGGCTGGCCTTTTTCCTGGCCCTGACGCTCAAGGAATTCATGCCCCTGTGCCCGCCGGAAATCAAAGAAAGATACGAGCTGCAGCGGAAGCTTCTGCTGGACAAAGCGGAAAGCGCGTGGACGGGGAAATGGTATCTGCGGGCCTGGCGGCACGACGGTGCGCCTTTGGGCGGCCCCGACACCGATCCGCCCCGCATCGACCTGATCACCCAGTGCTTCGCGATCCTGGCGGGCGCGCCCCGCAATCACGCCCGGGATGCGCTGATCCATGCCGTTGAAACGCTGTATGACCGGGACGCCGGGCTGGTAAAGCTGCTTGATCCTCCCTTTACGCCGGAGGAAAAAGCCGGCTATATCGGGGCGTATCTTCCCGGCGTGCGAGAAAACGGCGGCCAGTATACCCACGCCGTGCCCTGGCTGGTCCTGGCTCTGTGCCGCTTGGGCGAATACGATTTGGCCTGGGAAATCGCGCTGGACATCCTGCCCATCCGGCACAGCGATACCAGGGAAAAAGCTCTGGTTTACAAAATCGAACCCTATGTGCTGGCCGGAGACGTATACGCCGGGGAGAACCGCGGCCGAGGCGGCTGGAGCTGGTACACGGGCAGCGCCGCCTGGCTGTACTTTGCCGTGCTCACCGGCCTTCTGGGCTTTGAAAAACGGGGGGATAAAGCCCGCCTGCTGCCCCGCACCGGTCCGGAAGGGGAAGAATACACCCTGGTCCTGCGCTTTGGCAGCGCCAACTATCATTTCACCGCCGCCCGGGATACCCTTTTTCCCACCCTGGACGGCGCGCGTCTGGAAGAAGGCTGGGCGCCCCTGGTATCCGACGGGCGCACCCACGAAGCCCGCTTTCCCATGCGGTCAAGCCCGCAGTAAATCAGGCGTCCCGCGGTGTTACGCGCCGCGGCGGCGCGTTTTTTTTTTGCGCTTTTTCTTGTTTAAATATATCGCCCTGGGAACTGACACTTGACAATGCGGGAAAAGCAGTATAGAATCCTTAGATGAAGAAATATATGTTTTCGTGGAGCAGGCGGCGGACGGCATGTTTTTCCATCGCGAAACAGCGGGAAAAAACGTGGAAAATGCCGCCGGTTCAGATAAAAGAGGACAGGGATCCACGCGCTGTCATCATTTTTTGCGCGGCCTGCCTGATTCGTCCCATACCGCATAGTCCGGATCAGGCAGGCAAAAGCCGCCGGGTCACATAAGAAAGGGGATGCAGGATGAAAAAAATAATCCTGCTATGCCTGATAGCCGTCCTGCTGCTGTCAGGCTGCAGCGGTGTTTTGTACGCCGCAGCGGAGGGGAAATGGCCCGAAGGCTCCAGCAGCGGGAAGAAAACTAACGGAAAAATGACGCTGGATCTCACCAATATTTCCGAAGGCTACTTTATGGCCGCCGTCAGCGAAAAAAACAGCCATCGCATGAAACTGCGTGTGACCAAGGATGGCGAAACACTGACCTACGATCTGAACACCGACGGTAATTTTGAAGTTTTTCCGCTTCAGCTGGGAAGCGGAAAGTACGATATATCGCTCTATGAAAACGTATCGGGCAAAAAATATTCCAGCGCGGGGAAAATATCCATCAATGTCACTCTCGCGCGGGAGGACGGCGCTTTCCTGTATCCGAACCAATATGTAAACTACAATGAACTTACCAAGGCCGTAGCGGCGGCCAACGAGATGTGCGCTGGGAAGAACGAAAAGGAAACCTACACGCTGATCCGAAAATACATCATAGAAAATTACGCCTACGACTTTATCAAGTCCGTCACGGTGGCGGCGGGCGAACTGCCGGATATCGACGGCTGCTACGATAAAAAAATGGGCGTTTGCCAGGATTTGTCCGCGCTGATGGTATGCATGCTGCGGTCCCAGGGGATCCCAGCCAGGCTGATGATCGGCTACGCGGACAAAAACTATCACGCGTGGACGGTAACTTCCGTCGCGGATAAAGAAGTGTTTTTCGATCCCACCGCCGCGCTCAACGCGATCAGCAAGCCTGTGAGCTACTCCGTTGAACGCTACTATTGAGGAGGTTTGTGACGATGAGCAAATTGGAACGGAATGGGCTTTCTTCCGCGGAGCTGAGCAATTTTTGCGGTCAGGTGGCCCTGATTTTAGAAGCCGGCCTGCCTCTGTACGACGGTATGGAAACCCTGGCCGGTGCTGACAAAGACAGCACTAACGCCGACGTGTACGCGGCGGCAAGCAAGGGCGTTACCGAAACCGGTTCCCTGTATGACGCCATCAAGGATGATAAAAGGTGGCCCAAATACCTGGTGGAAATGGTGGGCATCGGCGAACGTTCCGGCCAGCTGGATCAGGTGATGCGCGGGCTGGAAGCGTATTATGCCCGGGAGGACCGCATCCGTTCCTCCATTTCCAGCGCCGTCACCTATCCGTTGGTGCTGGGCGTTATGCTGATCGTGATCGTGCTGATCCTGCTGTGGAAGGTGCTGCCCGTATTCCGCCGGGTGCTCAATTCCATGGGCGTGGGCCTTTCTGAATCTGGCAGCCTGCTGATGCGCTTAGGCGTTTCCGTGGGCTGGATTATCTTAGCGCTGGTGGCCCTGGTGGTGATCGCGGTGGTCGCGGGCGTGGTGCTCATGCGTACCAGGCATCGGGAAAAGGTGATGAACCTGGTGCAGAAAATCATGCCCGCCCTGCAAAGGCTGAACAAAAAGCTGTCCGCCTCCCGGGTGGCCAGCGTGCTGTCCATGATGCTTTCCGGCGGTTTTCCCACCGACGAGGCGCTGGAGATGACCTCCAACGTGCTGGACGACCGGGAAGCGGCTGAAAAAGTAAAAACCATCCGCGCGGCCCTGGAGAGCGGCTCCACCTTCGCCGAGGCCGTGACCCAAACCAATCTGTTCGATGATCTGCACAACCGCATGATCACCATGGGCAGCGCCACCGGCCAGGAGGATCAGGTGCTGGGCAAGCTGGCCTCTCTGTACGAAGAGCAGGTGGAGGACGGCATCACGCGGCTGGTCGCTATCATCGAACCCACCCTGGTGGCCCTGCTTTCCATCGTGATCGGCGCCGTGCTGCTTTCCGTGATGCTGCCCATGGCGGGTATCCTGACCAGCCTGTAAAAAAGGAGAAAGCTTCATGAACCGAAGGGATTGGATCAAGCTCCTGGCGATCGTAGCGGTGCTGGCGGCCGCCATGCTGCTTGTGAACCGGATCGACACCGCCCAGGATTCGGCGGAAACGGACATCGTCAGGGACGCCGTGAAAAACGCGGCGCTGACCTGCTATGCCGTGGAAGGCGCGTATCCCGACAGCGTGGAATATCTGCGGGAGAATTACCACCTGGCCTATGACGAGGATCGATACATGATCACCTATGACGCTTTCGCCTCCAACATGCTCCCCGATATCTGGGTAACGGAAAAGGGGGCGGGCATGAAATGAGCAAAAGCGGACCTTCCCATGCTATATCCGGCGTTTTCGTGTTCCTGCTGCTGGGCATCTTCGCCGTGTTTTCCACGGTGATGGTGCTGCTGGGCGCGAAAGCGTACAAAGCCACGGCAGAACGGGCGGCGGAGCACAACGCGGGCCGCATCGCCAGCGCTTATGTGCGCAGCATGGTGCGGGGAAACGACAGCCAGGATGCCCTTCGGGTGGATAATATCGGCGGCATTCCCGCCGTGACCATGCTGTATGAATACGACGGCGAAGAATACGTGACCATGATTTACGCTTACGGCGGCATGCTGCGGGAATGGTTTACCTACGCCGCCGCTGATTTTGAACCGGATTACGGGGAAGCGATATGCGCCGTGGATGAAATGAAAGCCAGCCTGTCCGGCCATCTGCTGAGCGTGCAAATGCGTTACGGGGACACATGGACGAACGTGGATATCGCCCTCCGTTCCGCCGCAAACTGAGGTGATAAATAGTGAAATCCGGAAACAGAAGCAACGCGCTGCTGGTGGAGCTGCTGATCGTGGTTATGTTTTTCATGCTGTCCTCCACAGTGCTTTTGCAGGTTTTCTCCACCGCGCGCGGCCAAAGCACTCTGTCCGGCAAGCTGACCCAAGCGCTGAACGCGGCCCAGAGCATGGCGGACCGGCTGTACGCCGCGAAGGACCCGGAAAGCGCGCTGACAGAAATGGGCTGTATCCAGGAAGAAAGCCTGTGGCGGCTGCCCGGCGACGATTTTGATCTGACCGTGTCTGTAAGCCTCGAAACACAGCCCTTCGGCGAACTAAGGCGTTATCGGGTACAGGCGGTAAGCGAGGGACAAACGCTGGTGGACCTGCCCGCGGCGCGGTATCAGGAGGCGGCGAAATGAAGAAAAAAAGCATGATCAGCTTCGGCCCCGGCGCCTCCTCCCTGATCCTGATTTTCGTGGTGCTGGCCTTGAGTGTCTTAGGCATCCTGTCCCTGATGAACAGCCGCAACGATATCCGGCTCAGTGAACGGAGCGTGCAGGTGACCCAGGCGGTGTACGCGCTGCAGACAGCGGCGGAAGAAAAGCGCGCCGCCCTGGACGCCCTGCTGTGTCAGGCCGCGCTGGAAGCAGGCGGCCAGGAAGCGTATGAATCCGCCATTGCGGCGGCCTTGCCCGAGGATGTGGAATGGGCGGACGGGGTGCTTTCCTGGGAGGAAACGGACGGTTTCCGTTCCCTGAACTGCGCTTTGGAAACCCAGCCCTTGGACGCCCAAGAAAGAACCCGCTGGATTCATTTTGAATTAACAGCGGTAACGGAAGAAGTGTGGTAATCATGATTGATCTGCTGCAAAAGGCCGTCAATATGGGCGGATCGGATATTTTTATCATCCCCGGCTCCTGCGCTATGGTAAAAGTGAACAACGAACTGGTTCCGTTGGATACCGCTCGCCTGCTGCCGACAGATTCCGAAAAGCTGGTAGAGGAAATGTACCTGCTGGCTCACCGGGACATCAAGCTGCTCAACCAGGAAGGGGACGACGATTTTTCCTTCGCCATCAAGGACGTGAGCCGTTTCCGCTGCAACGCTTACATGCAGCGCGGCACCGTGGCGGCCATCTGCCGCATCGTGAATTTTGAATTGCCACATGTCAGCGAATTGGGCATCCCGGACATCGTCATGACCCTCTGTGCCCAGCGCAGCGGCATGGTGCTGGTCACCGGCCCCGCGGGCAGCGGCAAAAGCACCACCCTGGCCTGCATGATCGATAAGATCAACAGTGACCGCCAGGCCCATATCATCACCATTGAGGACCCCATCGAATACCTGCACCGCCACAAAAAATCCCTGGTGAGCCAGCGCGAAGTGCCCAACGACGCGGCTACCTTCTCCCGCGCCCTGCGCGCCGCCCTGCGCCAGGCGCCGGACGTGGTGATGTTAGGCGAAATGCGCGATCTGGACACCATCCGCACCGCCATCACCGCCGCCGAAACGGGGCATTTGCTTTTGTCCTCCCTGCATACCATCGGCGCGGCAAAAACGGTGGACCGCATCATCGATACCTTCCCCGCCGAACAGCAAACACAGATCAGGGTGCAGCTATCCATGGTGCTCAAGGCCGTTATCTCCCAGCGCCTGGTGCCCACGGTAAGCGGCGGCCGGGTGCCCGTGTTTGAAGTGATGACCGTGAACCCCGCCATCCAGAATATGATCCGCGACGGCCGCACCCACCAGATCGATAACGTGATTTACGGCGGCAGCGATAGAACCATGCTGTCCATGGACGCGGAGCTGATGCGCCTGGTGAAAGCGGGCACGATCACCAAGGAAATCGCCCTGCTGTACGCCGCCAACCCGGAAACGCTGGCAAAGCGCATTTGACATCACCATTCAGCCTGCGCAACATATATGAAAACAGCGCCCAAGGAGCGGCGCTGTTTTCATCTGTTTTGGACCCTATCTGCGGATCACCTTGCAATCCTTGACATAATCACCGTACTGATCCAGAAATTTCTGGTATTCCGTTTCCTCCGTGATCCACACGATGGCCCATACGTTTTCCACGCCGAGATTTTCATATGCCTTGTGCCGGTGATTGCCGTCATTCAGTTCAAATTCCCCTTCCACGTAGTGGACGATCAGCGGGGGCATATCGGCGTCTTTTTGGATAGCCTCTTCCAATTTCGCCACATGAATCGCGAACCAATCCGGATCGATCCGGTATTTCATTTCCGGTTCCGGCCCGGCACAGCGATGAAAAAGGTGCAGAGGGAAAATGGCGGGGCTGAAATAATACCGGTCAAAAAGCTTCAGGCCGTCGGAAAAGGGGATGTTTCTCCCGTCCTCGTTGAGGTACAAATGGATCCAGGCGTCTAACTTTTCCGCGTCCGCGTAAGCCTTGGCGGACGATAAAGCGGCGCTGTATTTCAGCATAGGAGCCTCCTTTCTGTTATAAACGATGCGCTTCACCGAATCATAGGAAAGCGCGTAAGTTTCCATCAATTCCTCGATGGATTTCCCGTTTGTGAACGCGTCTCGCATGTCCGCGTTCCGCTCCCGGATGAACTGCTGATAGCCGGAGGATTCTCCCCAGGCTTTTTTCACGCTGCCCGCCGGGATGTAAATGGTTTCCCCGGACACATACTTTTGAATCTGCCGGAGCAGGTTTTCGGGAAAAATGTCCCGCGCGTTTCTGTAGCTCATGGCTTCATCCCCCTTTCAAAAGGATTGTACGATATCGACGCCTGAAAAGCTATATCAATTTCATTTGCAATCGTTTTTTGCACAGCGTTTTCCCAACAGAACCATTGTCCTGCCTCGCTTGATCTGATATAATAGGAAAGGTTTTACGTGCCGAAGACCGCGCCGCGAAAAAACGAGGTGACCGGAAATGACAGACGCCCAGCAGCGGGAAGCCGCCCGCCAATTCTTTTACAGATGGAACGGCAAAGGCCGCGAGGATGAGGACGCGCGCTCTTACTGGATCGAAATCCTTTCCAATATCACCGGCGTGGAGCGCGTAACGGAGCGCGTCGATTTTGAAAAGAAAGTGATCGGGCCGGACGGGAACAGTTTGTGGGAGATTGAAAAGCGATTATCGCTATTCCAAAGACATTGTTTACAACAGCTTCTCCTGGCCCGACCCCACGCCCGAACAAAAAGCCCAAATCGAGAAACCAGTCCAGGCCATCTTAGACGCCCGGGCCCTGTACCCCGATTCCTCCCTGGCTGATTTGTACGACTCCCTGACTATGCCGCCGGAGCTGCGCAAGGCGCACCAGGCCAACGACCGCGCCGTGATGCAAGCCTACGGCATGACCATCAAGGAAACGGACGAGACCGCCTGCGTGGCGTGGCTGATGCGGCTGTATCAGGAAAAAACAGGCGAAACGCGTTCGTGAAATCCGGCAATGGCGGGTGAAAATGGGTTCGGACATGTTATCCACCCCTACAAAACGGATAGCGCGGCAATCGCCTATAGAAAGGATGCGGCTCATGCGGTACGAAATTGATTTGAGAAACCAGTCTCTTTCTCCCGTGTACCCTTTGGGAGAGGATTTTTCCGGCGCTTCTCCCAATGGGGACGCGCTTTCCTTCAATAACTATTATTTGGAAAAGAACGGCAAGCCCTTCCTGGCCGTGTCCGGTGAATTTCATTACAGCCGCATGGACTTTCGGCGCTGGGAGGACGAACTGATCAAGATGCGCCTGGGCGGCGTGAATATCGTGTCCACCTACCTATTTTGGAACCATATCGAGGAAGAGGAAGGTTCTTTTGATTTCACCGGCTCAAAGGACCTGCGGAAATTCGTGACCCTGTGCGCGAAGCACGGCCTGTACGTGATCCTGCGCGTGGGCCCCTTCGATCACGGCGAGGTCCGCAACGGCGGCCTGCCCGACTGGCTGTACGGCAAGCCCTTCGAGGTGCGCACTACCAACGACGCGTTCCTCGCTTACGTGCACCGTCTGTATGGGAAAATCGGCGAACAGGTGCGGGGTTTATTCTTTAAGGATGGCGGGCCCGTGATCGGCGTGCAGCTGGACAACGAGTATATGCATTCCTCCGCCCCCTGGGAAATGACCACAGGCATTTCCGACGAGTGGGTTTCTCCCGGCACGGAAGGGGAAGCCTACATCTTAGCCCTGCGGGAAATCGCCCTTTCCTGCGGCCTGATTCCCGCGTTCTTTACCGGCACCGCCTGGGGCGGCGCGGCCTATTCACCGAAGGTCATGCCACTGTGGGGCGGCTACGCCTACCGGCCCTGGATCTTCTATTCCCACAAGGGCGAGCATCCCGCCACCGAAGAATATATTTATGAGGATTATCATCATAACGGCGTGACCTGCGCGGACGATTTCACCCCGGCATACGAACCGGAAACCCGCCCCTACGCCTGCTGTGAAATGGGCGCGGGCATGATGTGCTGCTACTATTACCGCTTCATTTATCCATACAGGAGCGTGGACGCCCTGGCCAATATCAAGCTCGGCTCCGGCTGCAATTTCATCGGCTACTACATGTTCCAGGGCGGCACCAACCCCATGGGGAAAAACGGCGCGTACATGAACGAGGCCCAGGTGCCCAAGCGCTCCTACGATTACCAGGCGGCCTTAGGGGAATTTGGACAGGTGCGGGAATCCTATCGCCGCCTGAAAGCCATCCATTATTTCCTCGCATCCTTTGGCGACCGGTTAGCGCCTCTGGAAACGGTGCTGCCGGAAGGAGCCAGCCAAATCGACCCCAGGGACCTGTATACCCTGCGCTTTGCCGTGCGCGCGGACGGAAAAAGGGGCTTCCTGTTCCTCAATAATTTCCAGGATCACCGCGCCATGCCCGAAAAGAAGCATGAGGAAATCGTGCTGCATACTGCCGATGAAGATCTCCTCTTCGATGTCAGCATCGCGTCCGAGGAAAACGCCATCCTGCCCTTCAACTTCGATTTGGACGGCATTTTGCTCAAGCAGGCCAACGCTCAGCCCGTGCTGCGCACCGTGATCGGGGGCCGGGCGACGTATGTGTTCATGATCCCCGACGGCATGGACGGCTCCTTCCGCTTTGAGGAAGGAACGGATATCAAAGGCGGCAAAGATTTCTTTACCGTGCGCAAGAACGGAAAAGAAATCGATGTGCTGGCAATCAGCCGGGAAAAGGCGAACCGCATGTACCTGCTGAATAACGGCGGCCTGCTCTTTACGGATGCCGCGCTGCTGGAGGATGAACAAGGCGCGCTGCGGCTGGAAACAACCCAGGCGGAAAACACGGTATATACCTATCCCGCCGATTTGCTCGGCGCTTCCACCCGGAAGGAAAACAACGGCTGCTTCGGGGCGTATCAAATCAATACGCGGGCCCGGGAAATCCCCGTCACGGCGGAACCCGTCGCCCCCCACCGCTGGGTGCTGAAGATGCCGGAAGACGCCCTAACCGGTCTCAAGGACGCCCGGCTGCAAATCGATTATCGGGGCGATATCGGTATGCTGTTCCTCGGCAATGAAATGGTCAGCGACAATTTCTGCAACGGGGACACCTGGGAATATGGGCTGATGGACGTGAAGGACAGGCTGCAGACGCCCTTCGTGCTGAACATCGCGCCGCTTCGCCAGGGAGCCGCGGTGAACGTGGAATCCGCCATGGCCGCGCGAAACGAAAAGGTGGACGCCCTGATCGCCGAATTGAACAATGTCCGCATTCAGCCCGTATACGAAATTTTAGTGAGGCAGATATGAATAAAGCAAGGGTTTACGAGCAAAATGTCACGATCCCTACTTACAAAGCCGCCGAACCGGAAAAAAGTCCGCTGTTCATAGAAAAGCGGGCCTACCAGGGCTCCACGGGCAAGGTGTACCCCGTGCCGGTGACGGAGAAAATCGGCGAAACCAAAGAGGACGTGCAGTACAGGTCCGTGATCTTGGAAAACGATTACCTGTACGTGATGATCCTGCCGGAATTGGGCGGGCGCATCCAGCGGGCCCTGGACAAGACCAATAACTACGATTTTGTGTACTACAACCGGGTGATCAAGCCCGCCCTGGTGGGCCTGGCCGGGCCGTGGATCAGCGGCGGCATCGAATTCAACTGGCCCCAGCATCACCGGCCCTCCACCTTCATGCCGGTGGATTATACCTTCTCTGAAAACCCCGACGGCTCCGCCACTGTGATTTTGGGCGAAACCGACCGCATCAACGGCACCAAGGCCAACGCCGTCCTTACCCTGTACCCGGATAAAGCCTATATCGAGATCAAGGGCAGGCTGTTCAACCCCACCGATTATTCCCAAACCTTCCTGTGGTGGGCTAACCCCGCCGTGCATGTGAATGACCATACCTTTTCCGTATTCCCGCCGGACGTGAACGCCGTGATGGACCACGGCAAGCGGGCCGTTTCCACCTTTCCCATCGCCACCGGGGAGTATTACAAGGCCGATTATTCCGCGGGCGTGGACATTTCCCGCTATAAGAATATCCGGGTGCCCACTTCCTACATGGCCGCCCATTCCGATTTCGATTTCGTGGGAAATTTCGACGAAAGCAGGGACGCGGGTCTGCTCCACGTGGCCGACCACCACGTGAGCCCCGGCAAAAAGCAGTGGACCTGGGGCTGCGGGCATTTTGGCCGCATGTGGGATAAGAACCTGACCGACGAAGACGGCCCCTACATCGAGCTCATGACCGGCGTGTACTGCGATAACCAGCCGGATTTTGCCTGGCTCAAACCCCAGGAGGAAAAGACCTTCACCCAGTATTTCATGCCTTATAAAACCGTGGGCCGGGTGAACAACGCCACCAAAGATATTATTATCGGCGTAGATTATCTGGACGAACGCGGCAAGCCTATCGATCCCGACCCCTTTTCTTCCGGCAGGGAAGCCAACGAAACTCTCCAGGAGAAAGCCGCCGCCGCCCGGATCAAGGTATATGCCACCGGCGCATACAAAAACGCGAAGATCGTCATTCGCTCCGGCGGGAACGTGATCTATCAGAAAACCGCCGATCTGTCCCCCCAAGCCGCGTTCGTGGATACCGTAAAGGAACTGCGGGATTATGAAATAACGGTAACCGGCGAAAACGACGAATTATTGTGCGCCTACAAAGAATACATCAAGGAAAACCAGCCCATTCCCGACCCCGCCGAGGCCCTGAAAAAGCCGGAAGAAATTCAGTCCCTGGAAGAATTGTATTTGGCGGGCCAGCATTTGGAGCAATACCGCCACGCCACCTTCCTTCCGTCCGACTATTATTTGGAGGGTCTGCGCCGGGACCCCACCGACATTCGCCTGAACAACGCCTACGGCCTTTATTTGCTCCGAAATACGCAAACCGAGGATTGCATCCCGTATTTCAAAGCGGCGATCAAAAAGCAGACCTGGCGCAATCCAAACCCCTACGCCGGAGAAGCGTATCTCAATTTAGGCTTGGCCCTGGAACTGCTGGGCAGACTGCCGGAAGCTTACGACGCTTTCTTCAAGGCCACCTGGAGCGCGGAAACGGCGGGTCCGGCCTATCATCATTTGGCCTGTATCCGCGTCAAGCAGGGCGATTTGAAAAAAGCCCTGCAATTTTCCGATGAAAGCCTGCTCCGGGGCTGGCACAACATGAAAACCCGTTCCCTGAAAGCCTCCATCCTGGCCCATCTGAACAAGGAGAGCGCTGAATATTGGAGTTTCCTGGAAGAAAGCCTGAAAATCGACCCCCTGTATTTGAGTTTGCTGTGCCGCCGCGAGGACAAAGCGGCCTTTGATAAAGCCACCGGCGGGCGGATCGAAGAATACCTGAACGTGGCCTATGAATACATGGGGTTTGGTTTCTATGAGGACGCCATCAATATACTGAAACCCTGTCCGGCGGACAGCCCCATGAAGCATTACGCCCAGGCTTACGCGGAAAGCCTGCTGGGCTTCCCCCCGTCCGCCGACCAGCGTTCTGCGGAAGCCGGTGAAAAGGCCCCTTCCGATTACTGCTTCCCCAACCGCATCATAGAAAGCCTGATCCTGAAAAACGCTGTCTCGGTGCTGGAAAGCAGCGGACAAAAAGCGCCTATGGCCCATTATTACTTGGGCGAACTGCTCTACGATAAAAAACAGTACGAGCAGGCCATTTCCCACTGGCGGGAGGCCGTAAAAGCCAAGCCTGATCTGGCTCTGGCCCATCGCAATCTGTCCATCGCCTATTACAATCACGGGGACAAAGAATTAGCCGCCCCGGAAATCGCGGAAGCTGTGCGGCTGGAGCCGGACAACAGCCGTTTCCTGTTGGAACAGGAGCAACTGCTCAAGCGCCTGGAACGTCCGGTCAAAGAACGGCTTTCCATCCTGGAAGCCCACAAAGACATCCTCCCCGATCAGTATGCCCTCATGCTTGCCTATATTTCCCTGCTCAATCAGAATGGGCAGCATGAAAAAGCGCTTGAATTGCTCATGGGCTATACCTTCCACGTATGGGAGGGCGGCGAAGGCAAGGTGGCAGACGAATACAAAACCGCCCTGTTTGCTTTAGCGGAAAAGGCGCTGGCGGAAAACAAACCCTGGGAAGCCATCGCCTATGCCGAACGCACCCTATCCTATCCCGACAATTTGGGCGAAGGCAAGCTGGACAACGTGCCGGACAACCGGGCGTATTATCTCATGGGCTGCGCTTACCGCGAGCTGTGCAACGACGTGAACGCCAGGGACTGCTTCAAAAAAGCCACCGCCGGTTCCCAGACCCCCGAACCGGTGCGCTATTACAACGATCAGCCCTCCGATTATATTTACTGGCAGGGGCTGGCGTTTCTCGCATTGTTCGATAAAGAAAAGGCGAAAAAGTCCTTCCATCAGCTCATCATCTTCGGGGAACGCCACCTGTTCGACAAAGTGGGCTATGATTTCTTCGCCGTGTCCATGCCCGAATTGGAGGTATACCAGGACGATATCCAAAAGCGCAGCGACGATTACTGCCGCCGCTTGATGGCCTTGGGCCGCAAGGGACTTGAAGCAATCGGCTGAATGCCGGTCAAAGATAAAGGAGGAACCCAACATGAAAAAACTGCCGCTGCTGCTCGCGCTGATGATGCTGCTTTCTCTTTCCCCCGTTCTGGCGGAAGGAGTAAACCCTTTCATGGAAGTGCCCGTGGATAACGAATCTCTGGAAACCCTGACCTACACCAAAGTGGATTTCGGCGCGGGCGCGGCTCTGCTGCGCTTCAAAGGCGCGTCGGGCAGCAAGCTGGTGATCAAGGTATATGCCGACAGCATGGAGGGCAATCCCATCGCCACCGCCGTGTTCATCTCCGTGACCAAGGAAAACCGCTGCAAGATCAATGCGGAGGGCGTACACGACCTGTACTTCACCTTCGAGGGGGAAGGAACCTTCACCTCCTGGCAGGCGTATACCTCCCAGGAGGAAATCGACGCCGCCATCAAGGCGGAGCGCGGCACCGTGTACGAGGATCAGGTACCCTCCGCTTACACCGCCAGGGCCAGCCAGGGCGGGACCATTGAAAAATTTGTTTACGAGGCCCACGATTATTTCGGCGATAACTCCCTGTACGAAAAAACCGCTTTCGTCTATCTCCCCTACGGCTATGACGAAACCCAAGCCTACGATCTGCTGATCCTGTGCCACGGCATCGGCGGCAGCGAGTATGAATGGGGCATGACCGGCGAGGATTCCCGGGTAAAGCGCATCATGGACAACCTGATCCAGAAGGGTGAAATCACGCCCTTCATCGTAGTCACGCCCAATGGCCGGGCGGGCAAGACCTCGGACCAGAACGCCTTTTACAGCTTCGATCAGGAATTGCGGAATGACCTGCTGCCCGCGTTGGCGGCGAATTATGCCGTGGACATTACCGACCGCGAACGCTGCGCCATGGCGGGCCTGAGCATGGGCGGCATGCAGACCATTAACCTGGGCATCGGCAAGTGCTTGGACCTGTTCAGCGCGTTCGGCGCGTTCTCCGCCTGCCCCACCACCAATCCGGCTTCCATCACCGCCGCCACCCTGAACGCCCATCCTGACCTGCCTGTGCGGGTGTTTTACAGCATCTGCGGCAACGAGGACGGCATCGCCCACGCCAGCACCTCCGCCGCTGTGGACACCCTGGCCCCCCTCACCGGCCAATTGAACGAAAAGAATTTCATCCTTCAATACGTGCCTGGCGGGCATGATTTCGGGGTATGGTACTTGGGCTTCTACAATTTCGCCCGGATGATCGGTGAGAAATGAGCAGGGAGGCACACAGATGCGTCATTTATTGAGCATTACCGATTTATCGGTGGAAGAACTGGACGAGCTGCTTTCTTCGGCGGCGGACATCGAAGCGCATCCGGAGACTTACGCTCACCGCATGGAGGGGAAAAAGCTGGCCACCCTGTTTTTTGAACCCAGCACCCGCACGCGCCTGTCCTTTGAAGCGGCCATGTGGGAATTGGGCGGCCAGGTATTGGGCTTCGCCGGGGCCAGCAGCAGTTCCGCTTCCAAGGGGGAAAGCGTGAAGGACACGGTGCGCACCGTGAGTTGCTACGCCGATATCATCGCCATGCGCCATCCCTTGGAGGGCGCGCCCTGGGCGGCGGTGCAGTCCACCACCGTGCCGGTGATCAACGCGGGCGACGGCGGGCATTACCACCCCACCCAGACGCTGGCGGACCTCATGACCCTGAAAAAAGAAAAGGGCAGGCTGGATCACTTGAAAATCGGCCTGTGCGGCGATTTGAAGTTCGGCCGCACGGTGCATTCCCTGATCGAAGCGCTGATCCGCTATCCCGGCAACGAATTCGTGCTGATTTCCCCCCGGGAGCTGCGGGTACCTTCCGGGATCATCAACGCCATCAAGGAAGCTTCGGCCCCCTACCGGGAGGCGGAATCCCTGGAGGATGAGATCGGGAGCCTCGACGCCCTGTACATGACCCGCATCCAGCAGGAACGGTTTTTCAGCGTGGAAGAATACCTGCGCCTCAAGGACAGCTATATCCTGGACGAAGAAAAAATGCGCCTGGCCCCCAAGGACATGATCGTGATGCATCCCCTGCCCAGGGTGAACGAAATCGACGTGAAGGTGGACGCTGATCCCCGGGCCTGCTATTTCAAGCAGGTGATGTACGGCAAAATCATGCGCAAGGCCCTGATTTTGAAGCTTATGGCCGAAATCGGTCTGCCGGAGAAGCCCGGTCCCGTGAAGATCACCACGGGCAGGCAGTGCAAGAATCCCCGCTGCATTTCCTCCACCGAGCAGGGCTTGGAGCCGCTGTTCTATCCCGTGCACCAGATCACGGTGCAGGGCGTGCCCACCCGCATCCCCACCCGGTACTACTGCGCTTATTGCGAGATGGAGCAAGTATAACCTTCCTGGGGAAAAGAGGTTTTATGCCTTACGAACTGCGTTCCGCCCGCTATTTGGCGGCGGATATACTGCGCCAGGCCGTTGCGCCCGGCGATACGGCGGTAGACGCCACCATGGGCAACGGCCACGATACCCTGTTCCTGTGCCAGCTGGTGGGCGAAGGGGGCCGGGTGTACGCCTTTGACGTGCAGGCACAAGCCGTGGAAAGCACCAAAAAACGCCTGACGGAAGCGGGCGTTTTTTCCCGCGCCGCGCTTTTCTGCTTAGGCCACGAGCATATGGCGGAAAAGGTAGAAGGACCCATCGCGGCGGCGGTATTCAACTTGGGCTGGCTGCCGGGAGGCGACCACAGCGTGACCACCCACTGGGAAACCACGAAAAAAGCGGTGGAAAGCGCGCTTTCCCTGCTGAAACCCTTGGGCGTGCTGGTGATCTGCGCTTATCCGGGCCATCAGGAGGGCGACCGGGAACGATCAGCCCTCACCGATTTTCTTTCCGCCCTGCCGCCCCAAAAGTTCAACGTGCTGCATCAAAAATTCCTCAATGCCGGGCCCGGCGCGCCGGAATGCTTCGCGGTGCAGAAGCAGCGCATAGCTGGTTAAAGAATACTTTAACGCGCTTACGGAGCAGGGGCCTCCGCGGCCCCTGAACCATGCGGCAGGGGATGATCCCCTGCACCCCGCTCGGCGATCAACAATCGTGTAAGTCAAACAATATCTGCCTGTCAGTGGGAGATACGGCGAATCTATGTAACAGCAGGAACTTGTTTCTTTTGCTGTGTTTTGCCTCTTCCGCAAGGGTGGGTCCAGGGAGATCATCTCCCTGGTCGGGGTCTGGGGCGGATAGCCCCAGGGTGCCCTTGTAAGTGATTTAAAGTGTCCTTTTGATCATTTCAGCACACAAAAAAGGGGCGGAAAACTCCGCCCTGGACGAAATAACGTTTTTATGCTTCCGGCACCATCAAGCCCAAATTGCCGTCCTTGCGCAGATACAGCACGTTGGTGCGCTCGGTTTCGATATTGACGAATACGAAGAAGGTGTGGCCCAGCAGTTCCATTTGCAGGATGGCGTCCTCCACAGCCATGGGGCGCACGGGGAATTCCTTGGTGCGCACGATCTGGCGTTCGCCGGTGCCGTAGGCGGAAATATCCTCGATGAATTCGGGGGTCTCCTCCTGGTACGCGCCCTCCCTCAGGCGCTTTTCCAGCTTGGTGCGGTGGCGCAGGATCTGGCGCTCCAGCTTGGCCAGGGCGCTGTCGATGGACATAAACAGGTTATCCTTGCTGGAGGATTCCGCGCGCAGGGTCACGTCCTTCATGGGAACGGTGATTTCGCAAATGCGCTCGTCCCTCTCCTTGCGCAGCCGCACAAACATTTCCGTATCAGGCTTCAAATACCGCTCCATGGTGGCGGTTTTTTTGAAGATCCGGTTGCTGATGCCGGGCGTAACGATCATATTCTTGGCCGTGATGTTGGTTCTCATGAGAACAACTCCTCTCTCGTTATATGACCGGCTCCCGCCGGTTTTTTCTTTATCTCTTTGTATCTGTTGTTTGTATTCGACGTGAAATGGAAAATTCCTCCCAACTTTTGACCATTTCAGAAAAAAATTGCAATCCCATGGGTCAGGGCGCAGAGCATAACGCCCAAAGCGAGGGGCAGCAGCAGGGCAAGCAGCGTCCATTTTCCACTTTTCGTTTCCTTATACACCGTGAGCAGGGTGGTAGAGCAGGGAAAATGAAACAGGGAAAACAGCATCACGTTCAGGGCCGTCAGCCCCGTCCAGCCGTGGGTCCGCAGAATATCCCCCAGCGCGGATAAATCGCCGGGTACGTTCCACCCGCTCTCCGCCCCATAGGCCAGCAGGATCAGGGGCAGCACGATTTCGTTGGCGGGAAAGCCCAGCAGAAAGCCGGTCAGGATCACCCCGTCCAGGCCCATGAATCGGCCCAGCGGGTCCAGAAATCCCGTCAGATAAGAAAGCAAGGTGTTTCCTGCCACGGTCAAGCGGCTCAAAAGATAAATGACCAGACCTGCAGGGGCCGCCACCGCCGCGGCCCGGCCCAGCACGAACAGGGTGCGGTCCAGCACCGATCGGCCGATCACCTGGCCCATCCGGGGCGCCCGGTAGGGCGGCAGCTCCAAGGTATAGGCGGAGGGCAGACCCCGCAGCACCGTCAGGGACAGCAAACGGGACAAAAGCAAGGTCATCCCGGCGGAAAGCCCGATGAGCCCCGCCAGCAGCAGGGCGGATACCGCCGCGCCGCCAACCCCGAAAAACACCGCCGCCACCGTGATCAGCAGGGGAAAACGCCCGTTGCAGGGCATCAGGCTGTTGGTCAGGATGGCGATGAGCCGCTCCCGGGGGCTGTCAATGATGCGGCAGCCGGTGACACCCACGGCATTGCAGCCCAGTCCCATGCACATGGTCAGGGCTTGCTTTCCGCAGGCGCGGCAGCGCTCGAACAGGCCGTCCAGGGTGAAAGCGATGCGAGGAAGATAGCCGGAATCCTCCAGCAGGGTAAACAGCGGAAAAAAGATAGCCATGGGCGGCAGCATCACGGAAATCACCTTACCCAAGGTGGAAAGCATCCCCTCCACGATCAAACCGCGAAGGAAGGAGGATGTGCCAAGGCGTATCAGCAGCCCTTCCGCCGCCTCCCCAAGCGCTTCAAATCCCTCGTTCAGCCATTGGGAGGGTACGTTGGCCCCCTGGATGGTCAGGTAAAACACCAGGGCCAGCAGCAAAAGCATCACTGGCACGCCCCGGACGCCGGTGAGCAGCCGGTCCGCACGCAGGGTTTTATCCCACGGCCGGTCGGGCGTTTTCACCGCTTTTTGGCAGGCTTTCTCCGCCGCCTGGTAAATGCCCTCCACCAGCATGGCGGAAAGACCTTGCCGGGAAAGGCTCAATCCTGCCCGCGCCTTATCCACTGCCTGCATCACAAATTCGTCTATGGTCATCCGCTGCCGCAGCAGCCGCAGAAACAGGCCGTCCCCTTCCAGCAGCCGCAGGGCAGCGAACCGCAGGCTGACCCAATTCCCCACTTCTTCCGGCAGCATCGCCGCCAGCCGTGCCGCCGCCCGCTCGATCGGTTCCGGGTACAGAGCCCGACGGGGATGGGGCGGCTGATCTATTGTGCCTATGGCAGCGGCAAGCGCTTGCTTTAAGCCCTTTCCGTCCCGGGCGCACGCGCCGGTGACGGGCACGCTCAAATGCCGGGCCAGAGCGTCCAAATCGATATGAATGCCCTGCCGTTCCGCCTCATCCATGAGATTCACGCACACAGCAACCCGGTCCGTGACCTCCATGATCTGGTACACCAAATTCAGGTTCCTTTCTAAGCTGGCCGCCGCGCACACCACCAGCACCGCGTCGGCCCCGCCGAAGCAAACGGTTTCCAGCGCCGCTTCCTCCTCCGCCGACTGGGCCCACAGGGAATAGGCCCCCGGAATATCCACCAGAACAACCTCTTCCCCGCCCGCGCGGCACAAGCCCCGGGCGGCGGACACGGTTTTCCCCGGCCAATTGCCGGTGTGCTGCCGCATGCCGGTCAGGCCGTTGAACAGGGTGGATTTGCCCACGTTGGGGTTGCCCGCCAGGGCGATCACCCGCGGTTCACGCATGGTTTTCCTCCTCCAAAATCACCGTTCGGGCTTCCCTTCGCCGCAGAGCGATCACCGCCCCCCGGATCCGGTACGCCCGCATGCCATTCCCCGGCGCGGCCAGCAGGCACACCGTCTCGGCCCCCGGCGTAAAACCCAAATCCATCAGCCGCCTGCCGGTCCCCTCCCCCGCACGCAGGCATTGCACCCGCCCTGACTGACCCAGCGGCAGTTCTGACAAATTGCGCATTCTTATTCCCCCACTTTTTTAGTGTAGAGTGTGGAGTTCTATTTAGTGCGCTTTACGTTCGCTGAATACAGGGGATGAAAGCGGAAATCTATATAAAACTCCACACTCCACTCTTCACACTCCGCACTGCCTACATCGCTGTCACTCGCGTTCTTCCGTCCCATCCCCGGTCTACCCGGTAAAAGCCGATCAGATTGCCGGGCCGGGACTGGCGGTAGGTTTCCATAACGGCGGGGGTATCGCTCAAATCAAACTGTACGGACAGGCCGCAGCCCAAGGCCACGTCCCGGGGCGTGGAAATGATATTTACACGCAGGCCCTTCCTGCGCAGGGCGCTGTCAAAGCGCATCACCTGCTGACGGGACGAGAACGCCGCGATGCCGAATGCTTCCTGTTGGGTCATGGTTTTCCCTCCTTCCTCATATAGTCTATGAGAAACAGCGGTCCGCCGTGCGGCCGCAGGGGGAGGTCAGCATGATTTATCTGGACAACGCGGCCACCAGTTACCCCAAGCCAGCCGAGGTGATCCGGGCGGTCAGCGGTGTGATGGAAAAAATCGGGGGCAATCCGGGCAGGGGCGGCCACGCGGGGGCGCTGGCCGGAGGCCGGATCATCGAAAAATGCCGGGAACTGGCGGCGGAATACGCGGGCGTTTCCGGTCCGGAAAAGGTGATTTTCTGCCTGAACTGCACGGATGCCCTGAACATAGCCATCCGGGGCACCCTGCACGCAGGCGATGAAGTGTTGGTGTCCCACGCGGAACACAACGCGGTGCTTCGTCCCCTCATGGGCTACCATGACGCGGGCAAGATCACCGTGCGCATGCTGGAGCCCGACCCTCGAGGCCTGCTCTCCCCCGACACGGTGCGGCGTGCCATCGGACCCAAGACCGCCCTCATGGTGCTGTGCCACGCCAGCAACGTGACCGGGCTCATCCAGCCCGCCCGGGAAATCGCAAGGGCCTGCCATGATCAGGGCGTGCCATTGCTGCTGGACGCCGCCCAGACCGCCGGAACGGAGGACATCGCTTCCATTCACGCCGATATGATCGCCATGCCAGGCCACAAGGGATTGCTCGGGCCCATGGGCACGGGTCTTTTGTGCTTGGGCGACGGCATGCTGCCCCGGCCCCTGCGGGAAGGGGGCACCGGCTCGGCCAGCGAAAGCCTGCGCCAGCCCGCCATGCTGCCCGACCGGCTGGAAAGCGGCACCGCCAATTTGCCCGGCATCGCGGGCCTTGCCCAGGGTCTCAAATTCATGCTGCGCCATCGGGGGGCTATCACGGAATATGAACAAGCCCTCCGCGCGAGGCTGCGGGAGGGGCTTCAGAATATTTCCGGCGTCACCGTGTACGAAGGCCCGGCGGCCGCCGCCCACACGGGAGTGATCAGCTTCAATCTGCGGGGCATGGACAGCGGCCAGGCCGCCGACGCCCTGAACCAACGAAAAATCGCCGTCCGGGGCGGTCTGCACTGCGCCCCCGCCATCCACGCCTGGCTGGGCACGAACGGGGCTGTCCGCGCCAGCTTGGGACCCTTTAATACCGAACGGGAAGTGGACGATTTTCTGACCGCCGTGCTGGCAATCAGCAATTGACGGGCGGAAAACGGCAGGCTATAATATTGACATTCTTTTTTGTGGAGGGGTTCGGATGGATCAGTTTTCCCGTTCCGCCCTGCTGATCGGGCGGGAGGGCATTGAAAAATTGAGCCGCGCAAGGGTGGCGCTGTTCGGTGTGGGCGGCGTAGGCGGCTATGTGGCCGAAGCGTTGGCCCGCAGCGGGATTGGTTCTTTTGATCTTTTCGACCCGGATTCCGTGAGCCTGACCAACCTGAACCGGCAGATCGTCGCCCTGCACAGCACCTTGGGGCAGCCCAAGGCCGAAACCCTGGCCCGGCGGCTCAAGGACATCAACCCCGCGATCAAGGTGACTGCCCATCCCCTCTTTTATTTGCCGGAAAACGCGGACCAGGTGGACTTATCCGCTTTCGATTACATTGCTGACGCCATCGATACCGTGACCGCCAAGCTGGACCTGATCGAGCGGGCCTATCATTTAGGCGTGCCCATGATCAGCGCCATGGGCGCGGGCAATCGCCTGGACCCTTCCCAGGTGCGGGTGGGCGATATTTTTGAAACGAAAGACTGCCCCTTGGCGCGCATCATGCGCAAGGAACTGCGCAAACGGGGCATCCCCTCTCTGCGGGTGGCCTACTCCACGGAACCGGCTCTTTCTCCCCTGCCGGAGGAAGCCGCCGCCCTGCAAGCGGAAACCCCCGCCTCTGACGCCCCCCGCCGGGATACGCCGGGCAGCATGTTGTTCGTGCCCGCCGCAATGGGCCTTATCATGGCCGCCGCCATCGTGCGGGACTTGGCACAAATTTGAAGGGAAAACCCCTTTTCAAAAGAGATCATAGAGAAGGAAGGCTGAACCTTATGCCAGCAGAACAGCTCTTTTCACATCCCTGTATTTCCCGGTATCCCCATAACCCCGTGTTGACCGGCAAGCAGGTACCGTATGCCAGCGATCTGGTATTCAACGCGGGCGCGATCCCCTGGCAGGGCGGATATGCCATGGTTTTTCGCAACGATTACGGTTATTTGGGAAGGGCCTCCTTTTCGGGCACCAACATCGGCCTTGCCCTGAGCCCGGACGGCGTGCATTGGCAGGTAGAACCGCAGCCCGTTTTTTCTTTAAAAGATGAGGAAATCAAGCGGGCCTATGATCCCAGGCTTACGGTGATCGACGGCGAAATCTATATGACCTTCGCCGTGGACACGCAGCACGGCCTGCGGGGTGCCATCGCCCGGACGGAGGATCTGCGTCATTTTGAGATCCTTTCCATGAGCGTGCCCGACAACCGGAATATGGTGCTGTTCCCCCAAAGGCTGAACGGGAAGTTCATGCGCCTGGAGCGGCCCATGCCCGTTTACAGCCGGGGCGGGAAAGACCGCTTCGATATCTGGTGGAGCGAAAGCCCCGACCTGATCCATTGGGGCAATTCCCATTTGGTGGCGGGGGTGGAGGCTTTCCCCTTCGCCAACGATAAGATCGGCCCCGGCGCGCCGCCCGTCTGGACGGAAAAAGGCTGGCTGGCCGTCACCCATACGGTGGACATCGACCCGGAGCGGGGGAAAAACGGTTGGGAAGACAAGTGGACCAAGCGCTACTGCGCCGCCGTGATCCTGCTGGATAAAGACGAGCCCTGGAAAATGATCGGCCATAGCCAGGCGCCGCTGCTGGCCCCGGAGGCGGATTATGAGGTCAAAGAAGGCTTCCGCACCAACGTGATTTTCCCCACCGCCGCCATTCCTATGCCGGCCGGCACGCTGCGGATCTATTACGGCGCTGCGGATACGGTGATCGCCCTGGCCGAGGCAAAGACCGACGATCTGGTTTCTCTGTGTCTGGAAGGAGCACGGACGGAATAACATATCTCCCTATTGACAGATCATGAAGAATGAAATACTATGTTTCCGAATCGTGGAAAAAATGTGAAGCATAGCTCCCTTCATCGTGATTGTGAGGAATGAACCATGGATAAGAAGCTGCTGAACGCAAAATTGGATCTGGTCATCGATAAGCTCATGCATCTGGACGCGGCCGACGCGGAGCTTGCCAAAAACGCCTCGAAGGAGGAACGGAAAAAGGGCATGTTCGCCCGGGATTTTGGCATCAAGGAATGGGACTGGCCCCAGGGCGTGGGCCTGTACGGCCTGCTGCAATTGCAGGCGTCCCGGGGAAGGCGGGACTTTGACGAATTCCTGCTTCAATGGGTGAAGGACAACCTGGCCACCGGCCTTCCTTCCGTCAATATCAACACCACGGCCCCCTTCCTTACCCTGTTTGACCTGACGGAGCGCTACGATCTGCCGGACTGGGAAGCGCTGTGCGAGGAACGGGCGGATTATCTGATTCACGCCCTGCCGAAGACCCAGATGGGCGGCTTTGAGCACGTGACCAGCCACCCCACGGATCGGAACGACGTGTCGCGGAACCCGGAACAGTTGTGGGCCGACACCCTGTTTATGGCCGTGCTGTTCCTTGGCAAAATGGGCGTGCGCTGCAACAATCAGGAATGGATCGATGAAGCGGTTTACCAATACCTGCTTCACATCAAGTATCTGGCGGATAACCGCACCGGCTTCCTCTATCACGGCTGGACCTTTAAGGAGCACAGCAATTTCGGCGGCATCTTCTGGAACCGGGGCAATTCCTGGTTCACCTACGGGGCGGTCATGTTCCTGAAAGCCATGGAAGGCCATATCAGCGGGGCGGACAAACGCTTTATTCTCAACGCGTGGAAAAACCAGGTGGACGCGCTGATCAAGGCTCAGGATCCCCGCGGCTTATGGCATACCATCCTGACCGATCCCGATTCCTATCTGGAAACCTCCGGGTCGGGCGCTGTGGCGGCGGGCATCCTGGCGGGCATCCGTTTCGGTTATTTGGATAAAAGCTATCTGCCCGCGGCAAAGAAAGCGGTGGAAGCGCTGCTGGATTACGTGGGAGACGACGGTTTGGTGGGCAATGTGTCCGCCGGCACCGGCATGGGTATGGACGCCCAGCACTACAAAGACATCCTGATCCGTCCCATGGCCTACGGCCAGTCCCTTACGGCCCTGGCGCTGACGGAAGCGCTGTATCTGGAATAAACCCCAAAAAACGTAAAATAATTCAAAAAAATGAGAAAGAACGAGAAAATCAGAATTTTCCCGTTCTTTCTCTTGTTTTAGACCATCTTTGACCTTTGACAAATTTGACTTTCTTTGATCTTTATAGTATACTGTGCTCGTCAGCGGGGGAAAATAAAGATGACCGCTGGCAGCAAAGTAAATTGTGACCGGGCTGCCGCCCGAAAATCAAAGGAGGTTTTCACCATGTTGTATTCTATGATGCCTTACCGTTCCCACCACAATCTGCCCCAGGAAAAACGCGTTCCTTCCCTGTTTGACGACCGCTTCTTCCGCTCCTTTTTCGATATGAACGACTGGATGGGCAACGTTGGTTTCCGCGTGGATATCCACGACGACAGCGACCATTACACCTTGGAAGCTGAATTGCCCGGCGTGAAAGAGGATCAGATCAATCTGACCGTGGAAAACGATACCCTGACCATTTCCGCCGACATGCAGAGCGAACGCAAGGACGAGAAAGCTTATTACAGCGAGCGCCGCGTGGGCCACGTATCCCGTTCCTTCAGCTTAGAGGGCATCGATCAGGAGCATATCACCGCTGATTACAAGAACGGCATCCTGTACGTTGCCATGCCCAAGACTCAGCCTGCCGAGCCCGCCGGGGCCCGCCGCATCCTGATCGGCCACGGCGAAGCCCAGGAGAGCCCCAAGAACTGATACCATATAACAAGAAGGAGCCGCTTCCGCAAGGAGGCGGTTCCTTTTTTCTTGCCTTTCCGGTCCTATTTGCCTATAATGCATTTAGTGATCGAAGCGGAAGGAGGCTCTATCATGCGGGATCGAAGCATGGCATTCGTGATCATGGAGCATAAAATCCTCATGGAAAAGCCAGCCCATCAAGGATGTGCGCTGGCTGCGGCTGGATCAATTGTCCGAAAAAGACCGGGCGTTCCTGTGGTCCTACGGCCTGATGCAGATCGACGGCTTTTTCGATGAAATCATATCCTGGGGAGATCAGATCAGTTATCCGGAAAAAACTTGATCACGCTTCCTCCCACAATTTTTTCAGCAGGCGGACGGATACCGGACCTTCTTTGCTTAGATCATCGGCCTTTCCTTCCACGCTGACCAGGCCTTCATACCCCGTTTGCTTCATGGCGGCGAACAGGGTTTTGAAGCCTTCCTCCGCTTCCTGGGGCGCGCGGCGTCCCTCCTTTGAAGCGATATGGCAATGGGCGATGCCGCCCAGCCGGGCCAAATCCTCCGGCGCGTGGCCTTCCACGGCGATATGGTAATAATCCGCCAGCAGCTTTACCCGGGGGTGGTTCACCGCCGCCGCTAAGCACGCCCCTTCGGCCACGGAGTTGATCATGTTGGTTTCGCCCCGGTTCAGCGGCTCGATCACGATGGTAATGCCGTATTGTCCGGCGATACCGCCGATCAGGCGGGTGATTTCCACCAGGCGGCGGAAAGCATCGCCATAGGGTACATCGTCGGGCCGTTTGCGGCTTCTGCCGCTGCCGAACACCACCACCCTGCCCCCCAGCGCCCGCACCCGGGCAAAGGCCCCGTGCAGGTATTGGGCGATCTTCTCTTCCACGTCCGGGGCAAACAGGGCGATTTCCCCGGGAAACAGCACGTTAAAGGCCGGAACGGGGATGGAGGCGTTTTTCACAATGCCTAAGTATTTTTCAAATTCTTCCTCGTTCCAGGCAGCGGCAGCGGATACCGGCGGTTCAATGTAATCAAACCCCGCCGCGGCTACTTCATCGATCCGATCCAATTTGGCGCAGAATCCAATTTTCATTTGCTTTGTTCCTTTCTCTATGAACGAGTGATTACCATAAAATATGATACCGCAGAAAGCAAAGAAAAGCAAGCGCGAATATGGAAGCAGGGTAAAACGGCTTATGTGGATACAATCCCCAAATAAGTCCCCCCCAGCAGGATTCGCGGTAAAATTTTCTTTTT
This sequence comes from Clostridia bacterium, assembly GCA_017525805.1. The sequence goes on from JAFXSH010000113.1 coordinate 41,411, forward strand.
CCCTATAATTTCCATAAGTCGGAAGAAGCGGCTTGACAGGATTGTTCAAAAAATGTATTATATTCACTGTATACAATTCCGAAGGAGGCATGCTTGTGTCTTTTCAGTCCTTTGATTCCAGCCTGGAAAGCCGTCCCATCCGGGATATCGCTTACGAACAGTTAAAGCACGCCATTATTACCGGCCAGATCAGCGCCGGGTCCCGCATCGTGGAAACCGTGTACGCCGAGCAGCTGCACATCAGCCGCACGCCCCTTCGGGAAGCCCTGCGCCGTTTGGAGCGTGATGGGCTGGTGGAATACGTGCTGCACCGGGGCGTGGTGGTGCGCGCTTTTACCATCGAGGATATTGATGAGATTTTTACCATCCGCAACGCCATGATGATGCTGATCCTTCCCTCCATCGTGAAAAACGTGACGGAAGAAAAGATTCAGGAGCTGCGGGATATATTAAAACAGATGGACGTGGAATACGAGCGGGCCGACGCCGACGCCCTGGCCATTTCCAACCGGCTGTTCCACGGTACCATGGAACATATTTCCGACAAGATCCGCATCCTGCGGGTGATCGACAGCCAGGAAGAGTACATCAAGCGCTTCCAGGCCACCACCATCGCCTCCGTAGTGCGGCGCACCAACGCCCACCAGGAGCACCACGACATGGTGGACCTGCTGGAAAAACGCGATTTGGAAGGGCTGAAAGTCCTGTTCCACCATCATTTTGAAGAAAGCAGGGAAACCTGCCTGGCCGCCGTCCGCGCCAAAAAGCTGATTGAGATCAACGAATAAGTTTTCATAATGGGAGAACGCTATGCAGACTTTGAAAATGCAGATTTTGGAGATTCTGTCCGAGGATTGCCGCACGCCCCTGGAGCGCATCGCCGTAATGACCGGAGCGGACCTTACCCAGGTAGCCGAAACCGTTGAGGAACTGGAAAGGGACCGGGTGATCCTGCAATACTCCCCCGTGATCAACTGGGACCGGACCGAAAAAGAACGGGTGGAGGCCATGATCGAGGTGAAGGTCACCCCCCAGCGGGATATGGGCTTTGACGCCATCGCGGGCCGCATTTACCGGTTCGACGAGGTGAAAAGCGTGTACCTCATGAGCGGCAGCTACGACCTCTTGGTCCTGGTGGAAGCCCGCACGCTCAAGGAACTGGCCCTGTTCGTATCCGAAAAACTGAGCCCCCTGGAATCCGTCACCGGCACCAGCACCAGCTTCGTGCTCAAGCGCTACAAGCAGGACGGCGTGGTTTTCGTGGGCGAATCGGTGGATAAGCGAATGGCGGTGTCGCCGTGAGCAATTTCATCAATCCCCGGGTGGCCCAGGTGCCGCCCAGCGGTATTCGCCGGTTTTTCGATATCGCGGGCACCATGAAGGACGCCATTTCCCTGGGCGTGGGCGAACCGGATTTCGTGACCCCCTATCACATCCGTTCCGCCGCCATCGACAGTCTGCTGGACGGAGAAACTCAGTATACCCCCAACCGGGGCCTGCTGTCCCTGCGGCAGGAAATCGCGAATTATCTTTCGCAGCGCTTTCAGGTGTCCTATGACCCTGAAAAGGAAATTGTGGTCACGGTGGGGGCCAGCGAGGCCATTGACCTGGCCCTGCGGGTGAGCCTCAGGCCGGGGGACGAAGTGATCCTGCCCGATCCCGGCTACGTCAGCTACGCCCCCTGCGTCACCTTCGCGGGCGGCGCGCCGGTGCCGGTGCCCACCAAGGCGGAGGATGAATTCCGCATTACCGCGGAGGAAATCGAAGCGGCGGTGACGGACAGGACCCGCGCCCTGATCTTCCCCTATCCCAACAATCCCACCGGCGCGGTGATGAACAAGCAGCAGATGCAGGAAATCGCCGCCGTCGTGGAAAAGCACGACCTGCTGGTGATCAGCGACGAGATTTACGCCGAGCTGACCTATTCCGACGGGGAGAGGATCGCCTTTTCCGCCCTGCCCGGCATGAAAGAACGCACGGTGCTGATCAACGGCTTTTCCAAAGCCTTCGCCATGACGGGCTGGCGCTTGGGCTACGCCTGCGGGCCCCAGGATATCCTGTATGAAATGAACAAAATCCACCAGTACGCCATCATGTGCGCCCCCCGCCAGGCTCAGGTGGCGGGCCTGCAGGCCCTGAAAAAGAACCGGGAAAACGGCTACGAGGACGTGGAAACCATGCGGCGCAGCTATGACCGCCGCCGCCGGGTGATGCTGGACGCTTTCCGGAAAATGGGCCTTTCCTGCTTTGAACCCCGGGGAGCCTTTTACTGCTTCCCGAATATTCAAAGCACGGGCCTTTCCAGCGAGGAATTCTGCACCCGCCTGCTGAAAGAACACAAGGTGGTGTGCGTACCGGGAGACGCTTTCGGCCAAAGCGGCGCGGGCCACATCCGCTGCTGCTACGCCACGGACCTGCAAAGGATGCTGGAAGCCTTTGCCCGGATGGAGAAATTCATCAAAACCTTATAAACCAGGAGGAAACCCATGCGCAAGCTCTGGTCTATCCTTGTGATCGTTCTGCTGCTGGCGTCGCTCATTTTTGTCGCGGTGCAGGCGGAAGATTTGGATGAAGAGGATGTGTCCCTGGACGCCCTGCTGAATCCCGCTACCCCGCCGCCGGGCCCCGATGATACCCCCGCCCCCACCCCGGAGCCTTCCCCCACGCCGGAACCCATCCTGCAGGCGGACGGCAGCGTGGTGATCACCCTGACGGCGGTGGGCGACGTAACCATCGGTCGCAACGTGCAGCACAGCGGCGCGTCCATCTTTGAAAAAGAGCTGAAAAAGCAAAATGGCGACATCAACTTCATTTTCCGCAACGTCAAGGAGGTTTTCGCGGAGGATGATTTGACCATCGCCAATTTTGAAGGCGTGCTGGCGGACAGCTATTCCATCCCTTCCAGCAAAAAGAACAACGATTATTTGTTCTTGGGGGCCCCCTCCTACGCCGAGGCCCTGAGCAATAACAGCGTGGAAGCCGTCACCATGGAAAACAACCACATCAACGATTTCGGGGACGACGGCATTGCTTCCACCATCGCCGCCATGGAAAGCGTGGGTGTGGTATGGAGCAACAAGGATCACATGGGCGTTTACGAAGTGAACGGCGTCCGCATCGGCATGCTGGCCTACCAGATCGTACCGCCCCTGCGCAGCGATGAAATGCAGGCCGGCGAACTGGAAAAGAAGGTAGCCGAAGACATCGCCGCCGCCAAGGAAACCTGCGATATCGTCACCGTATCCTTCCACTGGGGCAAAGAACTGGATTACAGCCCCCGAAATGAATCGCCCTATTCTCAGGTCACCCTGGGCCGGGCCGCCATCGACGCGGGGGCCGATCTGGTGCTGGGCCATCACAGCCACCGCATCAATCCCATCGAGTGCTACAAGGGCCGCTACATCGTGTATTCCCTGGCCAACTGCTCCTTCGCGGGCAACAACAAGCCAAGCGATATGTGCACCTTCATTTTCCAGTGCCGCTTCCGGATTAAGAATGGGGAAATCATCGACAATCCCTTCCGCATCATCCCCTGCCGCATTTCCTCCCGCAAGGATTACAACGATTTCGCTATCACGCCTTACACCGAAGCCAGCAACATCAAAACGGTGATCGATACCCTGACCAAGCGGGATAATACCAAGAACTTAGAGTACGCGATCACCAATTATCCGCTGGAATGGGAGTGATACCTTTGCCCGAGCTGAAAGCCCGCCTGATGGACGAAGCCGCCGTGAACAGGGCCCTGACCCGCATCGCCCACGAAATTCTGGAGCGCAACGGCGGCTGCGAAAGCCTTTGTCTGGTTGGCATCCGCCGCAGGGGGGAACCCCTGGCCCGGCGCATTGCCGAAAGAATCGCCGCCATCGAAAACCAGACCGTGCCGGTTGGCGTGCTGGATATCACCCTGTACCGGGACGATCTTTCCATGGCGGTGGAAAACGATATGCCACGGCTCAACGAAACCCAAGTGCCTTTTCCCATCACGGGCCAGCGGGTGGTTCTGGTGGACGATGTGCTGTTCACCGGCCGCACCGCCCGGGCCGCCATCGACGCCATGTTCCAGATGGGCCGTCCCGCCCAGATTCAATTGGCCATCCTGGTGGACCGGGGGCACCGGGAACTGCCCATCCGGGCAGATTTCGTGGGCAAAAACGTGCCCACCTCCCGCAGCGAGCTGATCGCGGTGAAAGTGCCGGAAATCGACGGCTATACCGCCGTGGAAATATGGACGCTCTAACGATATGCACAAAGGATGATGCTGCTTGCGCGCGAAGATCATGCTGCTTTCCAGCGGGAAACAGGAACAAGCCAACTGCGCTTACGCCAGCCGGCTGCTGATGGATATTTCCAGCGCTTTCGACCATACGTTTTCCCTGATGGAAGGGAAAATGGAGGAAGGGGCCTTTGACGCCTGCCAGGACTGCCAGGCCGTGTTCGCGGGCAGCAGCGAAACGCCCGCCCTGCAAACGCTGCTGGATGATTTGGGCATGCCGCTGCTGATCCGTTCCTTCTGCGTGCCGGAATCGGTGTGCGCGCGGCACGAATCGCCCGCCACCCTGTATGTGGCCACCGTGCTGTCCCTGGACGAGGAAACCCTCCTCCCCGCCTGCCGCTCCGCTTTCCAATTCGCTCAGGAGCAGGATTGCCGCCTGTGCTCCGTTTTTCCCACCGGCGCGTCCCGGCAGGATTGGGAAGCCAACATCCGAGTACAGGAGGGGCTGTTTCCCCAGGTGCCGTCCGTTTCCATGACCGGGCCGGAAGCCATCACCGCCTTGATCGCCAGTCCGGAGCGCATGGGCCTTGCCCTGTGTCCCCCTTACGCGGGCGGCATGCTGAACGCGGCGGGCACCGCCCTGTGCGCTTATCCCGCCGTGATCCACGATATGGCCTTTGACGAGGAAATAGGCGTATACGCGCCTTTCACCCTGCCGGAAAACGATGCGCCCCAGCCCTTCGCCGCCGCCCTGGCTCTGGCCAAGCTGCTGCGCTTTTCCCTGCATCTCCAGCGGGAAGCCGGTTGCTTGGAAGCCGCTGTGAACAACGTGCTCACCGCCCACAGCCGCGTGCCGCGGAATGGCGGCGAACCGGCCCCCGATCCCGAAAAAAGCTTAGATATGATCTGTGAGCAGATTGCCGTGGCCGGAGAGCTGATGCAGCGGGCCGGGTTAAACTGAATACGAACAAGCGCCGCGCGAAGCCGTCCGTGATTCGCGCGGCGCTTATTTGTTTATGCCTTTTCTCTTCCCCGTTCCCGGATGCGGGCGCAGAGCACGGTCATATCGTCCGGGGGCAGGCCGTCCCGCTGCAAAAGCGCTTCCCGAAGCAGGGTATCGGCTAAGCGCTGTGGCGCGTATTCCCGGCACCGGCGGAGCGCGGCAAGCAAGTCCTGCTCCTGTCCGAAAGCGTCCGTCACTCCGTCGCTCATGAGCAGCAACGTATCCCCCTCCCCCAAGGTGAAATGGTGCTCCATGGGCACCACATGCTCGATGATGCCCAAAGGCAGGGCCGACCCTTCCACCGTGTGGATTTTCTGGCCCTGGATCACGTAGGAGGCGCAGGCCCCTAACTTGTTCATAGCCGCTTCCCCGGTCCATAAATCGATCACGCACAAATCCACCGTGGCGAATTTTTCCCCGCCGGTAGCGCTTAACATGGTGCCGTTCACGGCGGTCATGGCCTGGGAGCGGGTGTAGCCCGCCTCTAAGCACAGGGAAAGCAGCTCCAGCGTTTTTTTGCTTTCCTCCTGGGCGTCCGTGCCATGGCCCATGCCATCGCTCAAGGTGAGCAATTGCCTGCCGCCCGGCAGCAGACGGGCGAGCACGGCGTCGCCGTTATCCGGTTTGCTGCCCATGCGCCGCTTGTTTTCCGGCGACACGGCGCAGGCGGTGGCCATGCCCGTTTCCGCCGTCAGGGGCGGCGTTTCCTCCAGGATCAGCCGGTCCCCCTGCTGTTCGGTCACGCTCAAAGGAACCCCCAGCTGCAATCCCACGCGGTTCGCCAGCAGGTCGGCCGCTGTGGAACGCAGGGCCAGGGGATCGTACTTGAGGCAGACCATCACGTGTCCTTCCACTCGTTTTACAAACGCCGTCCGGCCCGGAAAGCGCGCGGCCTGGAGGGCTTCCTCGATCTGCCAGGTCCATAGGGCTTCTTCGCTATCGCCGCTTATACCCTCTAAGCTGATGCGCTGGACCGCCTGGGACAAGGCCGTCAAATGCGTTTGCAGCATTTCCCGTTCGTATTCGGCACAAAAAACCCGCTGCATCCGCGTCTGCCTTTCTTTATCCAGCCGGGAGAGAATCTCGGGGATGCGCCCGATCCGGGGGCACTGGGAAAAATAGGTGTTGATGATCGTTAAGTATTCGTCCGTTTCCTCCCCCCGTTCCGACAGGGCAGCCATGCCATCCCGAGTCTGCCGCTCCATTTCGTGCCAGCAGATGGGCAGCCGGTCGCAGTCCGCGCAGAGCGCTTCGGTCAGCGTTTCGCTTTCCTCCCGGGGGCTTTGCGGTTCAACGCGGGGATGGGGCAAGGCGTCGGCGATGCACTCGATGGCCCGCACCCAGCGCTGGGTTTTCAGCCGCGTATAAGCGTTTTCCCGAGGTTCGCTCCACTTTAACCGGCGCACGAAGCGGCCTAACTTTCCCATCTGCTTTTCCGGCAGCAGGCAGAACAGCAGCGCCGCCGCCCCTTCCGCCCCGAAGAAAGCGGGGATGAACCGGTAGGCGATGAGATACGCCGCCGTCACCGACGCCAGCAGATACATTCCGGCGGCCAGCGCCCGCCGTTTTCCCTGCATCATGCCCGCCAGCAGGGCGCCAAAGGCTAAGTTCACCAGGGGCAGGGCGCTTTGCCCGCCGATGAGCAGGGTAAGCCCGCAGGCCAGTCCCAAGCACGCGCCTGCCGCGCTGCCCCCCAGCCAGGAAACAGTGAGCGTCAGCCCCACCGCCGTGAAATATCCCAAATTCACCTGGGCCACGGACAGCCGTCCCGCGCCTGCCAGCAGCAAAAGCAGCGGCAGCAGCAGGCACAGCAGATCGTCCTGACTGATTTTCCGCTGCCTGTCCGATGCGATTTTGGCCGCCCGCAGCAGCGCGGGCATCATCGCCACGCCCAACAGCACCCCCGCGGAAAGCAAAATCACCGTCTGCGCGTCCTGGGCACAGAACATATCCGGCAGCGTGCGGGCCAAAAGCAGCGTGCCCGTCAGGGGCAGCAGCCAGCTTTGCTTCCATTCCCGTATCCGCTTAAGGCCCAGGAACAGGGCGCAGATCACGAATTGCCCCGCGTCCCAGTCCAGCCCCAACAGAACGCGGTAGCCAAGCCCCGCGCCAAGGCCCAGCCACACCCCCGCGGTCTTTTCTCCCACCGCGGTCAGGGCGGTCAGGCAGCAAATGGAAAAGGGGGCGGGCACGGAAAAGCACTGGGCCAGGCTGAGCAGAAAAAATGCCCCGGCCATGGGCAGCCGTTTGAGCAGCGCCATTCCCCACTGTTTCAAATCGATGGTGGGTATGCCCATCCTCCTGCCTCTTTTTTTCTTTTGTACGCGCGCCTCGGTTTGTACCTGTTCCACCGCTGATCCTTCCTTCACGCTTGAATACATGCATCATAGCGGTAAGAACGTACCCACGCCGTCGAACCAAAGCGCGCGGAATGTCGAAGAAAATGAATTTTCCCTTTTCATTCCTCCCTTTTCTGTGGTATACTGGGAAAAAGCAGTACGGAGGAGCGGACAGCATGCACATCAGCGAACTGCCCCGGGAGAGGTTCGAGGGGTACGAAGTCGTTTTTTCATACGAGAGCAAGGGCTATTATGATTTGAAAATGCGGTGCACGGAAAACGTGTTTGCCCTGGAATTCGTGCGCACGCCCTGCGCCCCGGTGCACAAAGAATTTGTGGATCACCTCTTCGCCCCACACTGGGACGATCCCCGCGCCTACGCCCTGTGGGACGGCAGGGAGATGCGCGCCATTTTGGAGGTGACCCCGGAAAGCTGGAATAACCGCCTGCGCATCACCAACTTGTGCGTGCAGGATGGATACCGCCGCCGGGGGTACGGCACGCTGCTCATGACCCGGGCCCGGGAAATCGCCCGCGCCCAGCACCGCCGCGCCCTGATCTTAGAAACCCAAAGCTGCAATACCGGAGCCATCGGTTTTTACCTGGCCCAGGGTCTATCCCTCATGGGCTTCAACGCCTGTGAATATTCCAATCAGGACGTGGAAAAGCACGAAATTCGCCTGGAAATGGGCTGTCTCATATAAGGGGTGCTTGATACATGGATTTTCTTGCCACCGCCGCTTTCGGCCTGGAAGGCTTGGCGAAAAAGGAACTGAATCGCTTAGGATTAGAGGCCAAGGGCGAAACGGGCGGAGCCCGCTTTTCCGCCACCCCCGCCCAGGCGTTTTCCGCCAATCTGTGGCTGCGCACGGCGGACCGGGTGCTTTTGATCGTGGGTGAAGGCAAGGCCCTGTCTTTTGAGGACCTGTTCCAATTGGTGCTGTCCCTGCCGTGGGAAGATTACTTGCCCAGGGACGCCCGTTTTCCTGTCAGCGGCAAATGCGCCCGCAGCCAATTGATGAGCGTGCGGGACTGCCAGGCCATCACCAAAAAAGCCATTGTGGAGCGGCTGAAACGGCATTACAAAACCCAGTGGTTCGAGGAATCGGGCCCCGAATTTGCCGTGGACGTATCCATTCACGGAGACATGGCCCGCCTGACCCTGGACACCAGCGGCGCGGCCCTGAATAAGCGTGGCTACCGTACCTGGAACGGGGAAGCGCCTCTGCGGGAAACCTTAGCCGCCGCTCTGGTGATGATGGCCCCCTGGAAGCCGGATATGCCCTTGTATGATCCCTGCTGCGGCACGGGCACCCTGCTGATCGAAGCGGCTTATCTGCGTTCCCATCGCGCGCCGGGGCTGACCCGGAACTTTGCCTGCGAAAGCTGGCCTCTGTTTCCCCAAAAGGAAATGGAACTGATCCGGCGGGAAGCGGAAAGCCGCTTTGATCCCGCTCTGATCGGCTCTATCGGCGGAAGCGACGTTGACCCCCAGGCCCTGGACCTTTGCAAGCGCCACCTCAAGCAGGCGGGACTGGGCGGCAGGATCACCGTGAGCCAGAAAGATTTGAGGGATTTGACGCTGGAAAGCCCTCCGCCCCTGTTCCTGCTGAATCCCCCCTACGGAGAAAGGCTGTCGGACCGGAAACAGTGCGAAAAGCTGTACCGGGATATTCGCTTACTCTATGATCGCCACCCGGACTGCCGCATGGGCGTGATCACCGCCCACACCGGCTTCGAGCGCTGCTTCGGAAAGCGCGCCAATCAAAAACGCCGCCTGTATAACGGGCGGCTGGAATGTGAATACCTGACCTATTGAAGGATGGCCGCGCCTTAAAAACAGACGCGGCTCCTTCTTTATTCTCTTATGCTTTCCAGCGGGAACGTGACCTGCCAATCGCCCTCCATCGCCTGATCGGCGGTAACGAATTCCCCCGTCAGCACGATGTTTTCCAGGTTTTCCGGGTATTCTGTGAAGAAGTATTCCTGCCAGCTGTCGCTGTAAACGACGCCGTTCGTTTCCCTTCCGAACCAGCTCACGGTGGAAATACCGCCCGGCAGTTCGCCATGACCGTAATCGTTGCCCTCCGTATCGGTCAGGGTAAGGAAGCCGTGATTGTCCGTATGGTAAATATCGTCGTACCTGATCTGCACATGCAGGATGCCGTCAGAAAGGCCCGCGCCGGTGAGGGTGACGCCTTTTACCACCGGGATTTCTAAGCTGTTTTCCGAATTCAATACCCTCGCATCGGAAAGACCATCGGCATTGCCGGCTGATCCGCCCCGGACGGTGTCGGGAACGGGCACGGTTTCCGCTTCCCCGATTTTCCCCAGCAGCGGCGTCAGGTTCACAGTGGTTTCCCGTTTGCCTGTCAGAATCCGGCTGACGCTGAACGTTACTTTGTCCGTTTCCGAAGGCTGTTCACTGAACCGCATATATACGGCAAAGGACGCCGTGCTGGTTTCCTCGTCATAATCCAGCAGGGTGCAGGTACCGGAGCCATCATAAGGCAGATGCAGCACTTCGCTGTCGAATAAATCCACGGTTCCGTCCAAGCGGTCGCCGGTCACATCCTGCATCGTCAGGGTCACAAAGGCTTCCTGTCCCTGGAGGGACGCGGAGACCACCTCCATGCGGATGCCCTGATCCTCACAGCTCAGATTGACCGGCTTCAAGGCTTGGGACGCCCAGGGCCACACCCGGTATAAAAGCGCGTTGATATCTCCATTGACTGCGGCCAGCGCTCCCGTGGCGGCAGTGAGCAGCAGCATCGCCGCTGCTATCGCAAGCAATCGTTTTCCTTTCACTTTATAAACTTTCCTTCCTTCTTCTGCTTCCATAGCCATGCTTTCGTCGATTTCCCCGATGGCTGTAAGCAAGTCTTCCTTCGTCATAGCATATCCTCCTTGATCAGGCGGTTTTTCAGCTTGATCCGCACGCGAAACAGCATGGACGTGACCTTGTTTTGGGAAAAGCCCGTTCTTTCCGCGATTTCCCCAATACCGTACAGATGCCAGTACCGAAGCAGGAAAACCCGTCTTTCCGTTTCCGGCAAACGGCTCAGAAAACCCTGGATGCTTTCAGCCAACATTTTGGTTTCCATGCGGTCTTCCACTGTTTCCCCACCGGGCAGGCAGTCGCCCAACTCCTCCAGGACCGCCGCCCTTTCTCCGCCGCCGCGCTTTACGGCGTCCCGCTTCCGACAGGCGTCTAAGCTGATCCGGCGCACCAGTTTGGCGAGATAGCCCTTCAAATCCTTCGGTTTTTGGGGTGGGATGCTGTTCCATGCGGCCAGCCAGGCGGTATTCACGCATTCCTCCGCGTCTCGTCGGTCGCCTATGATGCGCCGGGCGATGGCTCCGCAGTACGCCTCGTACCGGGCCTGGGTGCAAGCAACGGCCTGCTCGTCCCGGTTCAGATACATTTCCACGATCCGGCTGTCCTCCATGGATTTCCTCCTTCCCTTCCGTTTGAAAGGCCCTTCACCTATATCACTCGTAAAAAAGAAGCATGTATTGCGCCTTTTGAAAAAATCCGCCGGTTCTTTTTGCCCGGCGGGTTTTCCTTATGCTTCTGTTGTTTCTTCCGGCCCGTTCAGCGCCTTTTCCAGGGCCTCCAGCAGGGCGTCCCTGCCGTCCCCCGTTTCGGAGGAATAGCAGAGCACCTGCCAGGGCTGCACCTGCAAAGCCCGGCAGATGGGGGCCAGGTTCTTCATCCGCGCGCCGCGGGAAATCTTATCCGCCTTGGTGGCAACCACCAGGAAGGGCTGGCCCGTGCCCCGCAGGAATGCGTTCATCTGGATATCGTCCTGAGTGGGTTCGTGGCGGATATCCACTAAATGCAGGGTCAGGCGCAGGGCTTTGGTTTCCCGGAAATACTTTTCCATCATGCCGCCCCAGCGCTGCTTTTCCTGCTTATCCACCTTGGCGAAGCCGTAGCCCGGCAAATCCACCAAATGAAAGCTGCCGTTGAGTAAAAACAGGTTGATCAGCCGGGTTTTGCCGGGGGTGGCGCTGGTTTTTGCCAGGGCCTTGCGGCGGCACAGGCTGTTGATCAGGCTGGATTTGCCCACGTTGCTCTTCCCCGCCACGGCGATTTGAGGCAGGATGGGGTCGGGATCGGCATAGACGCTCATGCTGGTAACAAATTCCGCTGTTTTGATTTCCATGTTTTTCTCTCTTTCAGTGATCATACCGCGCTTTTTTTAGGTCCTGTGAGCTTCACCAAGCCCTTCCACAGGCAATGGAACAGGGCGGTGGCCGGGATGGTACAGGCCAGCACGGCGAGGATATACAGGGGCACGTTTTTGATGTATACGGCGCTTTTTGCCACCCCGGCGAAATCAAAGCCGAACAGGTCCACGAACATGCCGTGGATCAGGTAAAATGCCAGGGTGACGCTTCCCAGCAGGGACAAAGCTTTATTGCCCAGATGCACCTTCATCAGCAGCAGGAACCAGAACGCCACGAAAGAAACGCATACCAGCCACTGGGAAACACAGCTGCCCAGCCGGTGCGGCACCTTGAGGGGATCACCCCAGTTTTCCCCGTAATAGCCCCACCACTTGTCGCAAGCCAGGGCGGAAACACGGTACAGCACAAAAATCGCGGCAAAGGACAGCGCCAGCCAGAACCAGTAGCCCTTTTTCAGAAACGCCGTGATCTTTGCCTCATGCTTGCCGAAAACCATCCCCAGGGGAAACATGATGATGCTGTTATACCACCATTCGCCCCGCATCCATCCCACGCCCTGATGATCCAGGCACGCGCCCAGCAGGGTATAAGCTAAGGTGAACAGGGCGACCCACCCGATGGCCGTCCCATCCCGTCTGCAGAACCGGAAGGAAAGGTAAAAGGCCAGGTAGAAAAAGGGGATCACGATCTGATACCAAGCGTTGTAGTTCGCCATGCGAAAGCCCGAAAGATACCACAGGATTTGGGCGGTATCCATCTTTTCCCCCACAGCCAGGCGCACCAGGGTATAAATGATCTCCGACAGGTAAAAAGCCAGCACCATGGACAGGATGCGTTTGCGCGGAAAAGCATGCAGGTAATCCAGCTTGGTTTTCCAGCTTTTATACAGGCCCAGGCCGGAGCAGAACAGGAACACCGCCACAAACAGATACCCGATGGGCACGAAGAAGTCCAGCCCGTGCACGATGTACTGATACGAATGCCAGGGCGCGCAGGTTTTCTGGGCCATGTGGTGCAGGGCCACCCCTAAGGCCGCGACGCCCTTCAGGATGTTGGTCTGTTCTCTCCCCGTGTATTCCTCGTTCCATTCCTTCCTCCGGCAGCCCTTTGCCCCGAAAAGGAGCAGCGCCCCCAGCAGGAAATAAAACAGATACATCCAGTCCATCTTGCTTTTTCCTTTTGTTTATTCCCTGTATCCAATTAAATCGGCTTCCGATTGATCGAAGCCCACGTTGCGGCGGCTGTGGATGCGGATACCGTGAGCGGTGAAGGTCAGTTTCAGCACAACTTCAAAAGGCGTGTTCACAAAGCATGCGTGCAGGATCAGCGCGTCCTCCCGCCGGGCAGCCCGGACGGCGGCGTGTTCCATCACGCGGATGACGGCGTGTTCCAAGGTGCCGTCGTTTTTCTTCGCTTTCCAGGTGAAGGGCGTCCACTTGTCCAGGCAGAGGGGCAGCTCGCAATCGCCCAGCAGCACCTTGTCCTTTTGAATTTCGACGGTTTCGGCCAGCTCGTTTCCCGGCTGCAAAACGTATTTGCCAAGCCAGGCTTCCTCCGGCACGGGGGCGGACACTTCCCTGCCCATATCTTCCCACCGAGCGGCGGTGACAAAGGAAGAGGGAAGGATCGCTTTTTCTGTGCCAGCAGGAGCGTCCACGGCGGGCAGGATATTTTCCCAGATGGATTTCATCACAGCGCCCATGTCCTCCACGCCGCTGTTGATGGCAATCACCATATCCTGATCCGGCATGATGATACAGTACTGGCCGAAAGCCCCGTCGCCCCGGAACACGTGCTTGGGCGTGCACATCCAGAACTGATAGCCGTAGCCCCGGCCCCAATCGGAATCGCCGCCGGAAATGGAATTATCGGACCAGGCGGTCTGGGCGTCCAGGATCCATTGTTCGTTCAGCAGCTGCTTTCCTTCCCATTTTCCCCGCTGCAAATAGAACTGGCCTAATTTGGCGATATCCTCCACCCGCACGTTCAGGCCGTAACCGCCGGTGGCGACGCCGGTAGGCGATTCCTCCGTCCAGATATCCGGGCTCATGCCTAAGGGGTCCATGAGCTTTTCCCGGAGATAGGCCAGCAGCTTTTTGCCCGTCACCTTCTGCACGATGGCGGAAAGCATGTAGGTGCCGAAGGTATTGTAGAGGAAATGGGTGCCCGGCTCAAACTCCACGTAGCTGCGCAGGAAGCCCTTTTCCCAGCATTCGTCCATGTGCCAGGGCTCGGTTTGGTGGCCTGTGTTCATAGTGAGGAGGTTCTTCACCGTGATCTTTTGCATATTCTCGCAGGGCGCGCCGGGCAGATGGTCCGGGAAAAAGTCCACCAATTTGTCAGTCAGAGACAGAAGCCCGTCCTGCACCGCGAAGCCCACCGCCGTGGATGTGAAGCTCTTGCTCAAAGAAAACAGCATATGCAGATTATTCTGGCTCCAGGGCGCGAAGGACGCCTCGTAAAACACCTTGCCATGGCGCAGCATCATCATATCGTGCATGTGCAGATGCTTTTCTTTCATTTCGTTCAGGAAACGCAGGATGCCGTCGCTGCGGACGCCCGCTTCTTCGGGTGTGGTACGGATAAACATAAAACCACCTCCATCGCTTGCTTTTTGTCATTATATAATAGAAAAAGAAGAAAGGCAACACACCCGCCGGCTTGCGGCAAACAATATTGCGGAAAAAGCAAAAAGCGATATAATAGACATATCATTTTATCAATAAGGGGAGAAATCGTTATGATGCAATTGGAGGTCCGGCCCGTCAGTTCCCTTTCCAAGGTTTTTCCGGACGCCGATCCGGGGGCGGCATACGAAAAGGGAACCGCTCTGCGGGGAGAAGTATACTCCTTTCAAATCGCTTACCGCGCGCCGCGCCTGGCCAAAGGGCTTACGGTAAAAGCGGAGGCAGGCCCTTTGACCAGCTCGCTGCGTATTTTCCGGGTGGGGCTGGTTCCCTCTGAGCTGACCGGTTACGGCGACGGGGACGATTTCCTGCTGCGCACCGCCCCGGGGCTGTACCCTGATCCACTTTATCCTGTCAAAGAAGAAGAAACGCTGACCGCCTATCCCAACCAGTGGCGTTCCCTCTTCTTCTCTGTGGAAATCCACGAGGATGCGGAACCGGGGGAATACCCCATCCGCATCCGGCTGGAAAACCCGGAAGGGGAAGGAGCGGAAAGGTTGTTCACCCTGACCGTGCTGCCTCCCGTGCTGCCCCGGCAGACCATCCTGCACACGGAATGGTTCGCCTCTGACTGCATCACCACCTGGTACAACCTGACGCCCTTCACCGACGCCTGGTGGGCCATGATCGAAAAATATATTGCCAACGCCGCCCGGCACAGCATCAACGTGCTGCTGACGCCCCTGTATACCCCGCCGCTGGATACCCAAGTGGGCGGAGAGCGCCCCACCATCCAGTTGGCGGAGATCGAAAAAACCGGAGACCGCTACGCCTTTTCCTTTGACAGGTTAGGCCGATGGATCGAAATTTGCCAAAAGTACGGTATTGAATACTTGGAAATGCCCCATCTCTTCACCCAATGGGGCGCGAAATTTACGCCGAAGATCGTGGTCAAAGAAAACGGGAAAGAAAAAAAGCTGTTCGGTTGGCATGTGGAGGCGGAAAGCGAGGATTACAAAGATTTCCTGCGGCAGTACCTGCCCGCCCTGCTCAGTTACCTTAAAGGAAAATGGCCCCTGGACCGGGTTTGCTTCCATATTTCCGACGAGCCACACGATGACACCTTCGAGCGCTATACCCGCCTGAGCGCGTTCATCCGGCCCCTGATCGGGGACTGTCCCCTCATGGACGCCATGTCTTCCTTCAAGCTCTGCAGCTCCGCCAGCCTCACCTATCCAGTGATCGCCACCCATGCCATCGATCCCTTCTTAGAGGCGGACGTACCAAACCTGTGGGCCTATTACTGCTGTTCCCAGTACAAAAACAATCTTTCCAACCGTTTTTTCACCATGCCCGGCTGCCGCACGCGGATCATCGGCATGCAGCTGTACCGGCACGGGATCAGGGGCTTTCTCCAGTGGGGCTACAACTTCTGGTATTCCAGCCTGTCCATCTGTCGGATCAGCCCCTTCGAGGTCACGGACGCGCTGGCCTCTTTCCCCTCCGGCGACGCCTTCGTGGTCTACCCCGGCGAGGACGGCCCCATCAATTCCCAGCGTATGGAGCTGATGCTCCAGGCGTTTCAGGATCATCGGGCGCTCAAGCTGCTGGAGGAACTGAAAGGACGGGATTATGTCCTCCAGGTGCTGGAGGAGAGCATTGCCCCCATTACCTTCACCGAATATCCAAAAACGGACGAATGGCTGCTGAACGCGCGGGAGAGGATCAATCGGGCCATCGCCGCCGGTTGGAACGGCTGACAACGGCACGTTCGTCCGCCCCAGGGCGGGACATGGGCCGGGACGCCATCTTTACGCGTTCATCGGTCCGACGCGCGCATGGCAAAAGCCTGATCCCGGTATGCCCGCGGACTCATGCCCATTTGCTTTCTGAAAATCCGGAGGAAATTGGAATAATCCGTAAACCCGCACTGATCGGACACATCGCTCAGGGGCTCTCCGGACAGGATCATCTGCCGGGCCAGCACGATCCGCCTGAACAGAATGTAATCGTAAACGCCCCGGTTGGTGTACCGGACGAAATAATGGCTCAGCGCCGACTGGCTGATATTGAAATGCTCGGAAATATCCTTCAGCTTGATCTGCTCACGGTAATGCTCGTTGATATACGATATAATCCGTTGCATGGTGGTAGGCACCGTGAGGCTCGGCGTTTCCGCTTCCTTTTCATGGACGGCTTTCAGCACGCAGTTTAAGAAGGAAATGATCATGGCGTAATTCTCAAACCGCGCCTCCTGCGTATCCAGCGCCTGATTCGTTAGGATGGTCTGAATGTAGGCGCGGCACTTTTCCGCGTCCTGCCGGCTCATGGGAAACGTGTTGCCCTTGTTGGAAAGCTCCGTGCGAAATACGTAATCCAGATCGATCTGCCCACAGCCGGCGCGCTTTAAGGTTTCCACGGAGGCGTACAGAAAAGCCCGCTCGTAATTCACCGCCTCCTCCAGACACACCAGGCCATGCATGGAAAAGGGCGGGAAGATAAACAGCTGGTATGGCACAAGATCGTAAAACTGATTGTCGTAAGCCATCTGACGGCCTCCGTTGAAGTGGATATAAAACTCATAAAAATCATGGCAATGCGAACCCCAATTTTGCATGCGGGGCGTGACGCCGTAAAAAGCGTCGTAGTCTCCCCTGCCATTGCCCATGCCACTGTAGCCGAGGAAAAACGGCATTTCCTTCTCACGCATGCTCTTCCCTCCCATTCCATCTATTTCTCTTTTCATGATAATGCAGGATTCGCATAAAATCAAGCATTTTTTCTGTAGTAATGAGCAAGTCGTGTTTGTTATAATTAAATAAAATTAAGCCGATTTTTTGAGGATTCTGGCAGGACGAAGGGCTTTTTGCAGTACAGACCCGGCAGACAGCGGGAAAGCGGAAAGAGAAGGGAGGAAACAAGCTTGAAAAGTTTAGCCGCCCAGCGGAACCATGTGATCAAAGGCCGCGGTTTTAACTGGAAAACCTACTTGAAACGGTACTGGACATTGTATCTGCTTTTGCTGGTTCCTATTGCGTTTTTTGTGATTTTCCGTTATATTCCCATGGCCTATATCCTGATGGCGTTTAAGAAAAACAACATCATCAAGCCCCCGTGGCAGGTCGCCTGGGCGAAAAACAGCGGTTTTGAATGGTTTATCAAGGCGTTCAAGGATCAGCTGTTTATTCGCGCGCTCGGGAATACGATCAAGCTGAACCTGCTTGATCTGGTATGCGGCTTCCCGGCCCCAATCCTGATGGCGCTGGTTTTGAACGAACTGGCTTTCAAACGGTTCAAGCGGATTACGCAGACGGTGCTCTACCTGCCCCACTTTTTGAGCTGGATCATCATTTCTTCTCTGGCCCTGCGGCTGCTGGCCGATAACGACGGTCTGATCAATATCCTGTACAAACAGATGACCGGCAATAAAGACGCGGTGATTCCTTTCCTGAGCAAGTCCGACTGGTGGGTGGGCACTTACATCGGAATGGGGATCTGGAAAGAAGCGGGCTGGGGCACCATCATTTACCTGGCGGCCCTGACCAGTATCAGCCCCGAACTGTACGAAGCCGCCGCAGTGGATGGCGCGGGGCGCTTCCGCCGGATATGGCACGTGACGCTGCCTGGCCTGCGGCCAACGATCATTACGCTGTTAATCATGCGCCTGGGGTATATCCTGGGCAGTGAATTCGACCGGCCGCTGGCGATGAGCAACAAGCTGGTCACGGACGTGTCCACGGTGCTTTCCATTTATGTTTACCAGAAGGGTATCAACGGCGGCGGCCAGTTCAGCCTGACCACGGCCGTGGGCCTGTTCCAATCCGTGGTAGGCGTGCTGTTCCTGTTCGGGGCCAACTTCCTGGCCAAGCGCTTCGGCGAGCGCGGCATCATGTAAGGGAGGCGGAAGAGCATGATCAAATCAAAATCCACCAAGCTCGGCGATATCGTCGTCGTGGTGATCTGCCTCATCCTGATCTTCATCTGCCTGCTGCCCATGCTCAACGTGCTGGCCCGTTCCCTGTCGGACACCAAGTACCTGATCCGCAACGAAGTCATGCTGATCCCCAAGGGGCTGAACGTCGAAGCGTACAAGACGGTGCTTGGCCGCAGTGAGTACATCCATTCCCTGTGGTTCACCGCGGTGCTGACGGTGGGCTGTACGGTGCTGAGCCTGATCATGACCATCCTGTGCGCCTATCCCCTGACCTATGACAACCTCAAAGGCAGGAAATTCCTGAATATTTTTATCCTCTTCACCATGTATTTCAGCGCCGGTATGATCCCCCATTACGTGATGCTGAAACAGCTGGGCATGCTGGAAACAGTTTGGGTGCTGGTGATTCCAAACTGCCTGAGCGTATATAACATGATTATTCTGCGCTCCAGCTTCTACGCCATCCCGGATTCCCTGCGAGAGGCCGCGGAAATCGACGGCGCGGGCCCCATCCGCATCCTGGTGCAGATTTACCTGCCGCTGAGCAAGCCCGTGCTGGCCACGCTGTGCCTGTTCTACGCCGTGGGACGCTGGAACGGCTTTTCCGACGCCCTGCTGTACATCAAGACCAACAGAGACCTGTATCCCATCCAGCTGTACCTGTATAACATCCTGCAGAACAGCGGCGGCGGCGAGGGTGCCGCCCAGGAAGGCTTCGCCATGCCGGGCCTGAGCGAAACGCTGAAAATGGCGTCCGTCATGTTTGCCACCGTACCCATCCTGCTGGTGTATCCCTGGCTACAGCGCTACTTCGTCAGCGGCGTCACCATCGGCGCAGTGAAGGGATAATTCGTCGATTTTGAGAGCAGAAGCTCTTAAATAAAGAAGGAGGAAAGAAAAATGAAACGTATCCTGGCTCTGGTTCTGGCACTGATCATGCTTTGCGCGATGGCTGTGACCGCCAACGCGGCAGATGAGCTGGTCGACGGCAAGTTTGCCGAGACGCGCCACATCACCGTCCGCCTCTTCCAGCGCGGCGACAACGTGCCCGAGACTTCTCCCTTTGCCGACTACATCCGCAATGGCATGCTGGAAAAGTACAACGTGGAAGTGGAATTCGCCGTTGGCGGCCGCTGGACTGAACCCGATGATCTGGGTAACCTGCTGGCTGCCGGCACCGCCCCCGACATCATCTACACCTACTCCTATCCCACGATCCTGAACTATGCCGATATGGACGGCATCATCGATCTGGCTCCCTACATCGAGGAGTACAAAGATCTGCTGCCCAACCTGTTCAACCTGCTGGGCGAAGATAACATCTACTGGGACAAGGACCCCGAAACCGGCCATCTGTGGGCGCTGGAAACCCGCCTTGTGAACAATGCCCGCATCAACACCTTCATCCGCAAGGATTGGCTGGATAAGCTGGGCCTCGCCCTGCCTACCACCAAAGCCGAATTTGAAGCCTGCCTGATTGCCTTCCGCGACAACGCCGAGCTGCTGCTGGGCGAAGACGCCGATAAGATGGTGCCCTACTCCACCAGCCAGGATATCGGCTGGCGCAACAACATCCTGACCGTGTCCTTCGTGCCCGATGACATCACCGACGAAGAACTATACATCCGCGGCTACGACGATCGTCAGCAGTTCCTGCCCGGCGCTAAGGAAGCCATGCGCCTGCTGAACAAGTGGTACAACGAAGGCCTGGTCTGGAAAGACTTTGCCCTGTACGGCAGCGGCGACACCACCGAAGACGACAACCTGAAGGCCGGCTTCGTTGGCGCTTTCCAGCACAACTATGACTATCCCTACCGCAACGGCGAAGATTCCATCTCTGCCAACCTGAAGCGCAACGTGGGCCCCGATGCCGAATTCGTTGCCGTGGATTGCTTCGAGAATGACGTCGGTATCTACCGCAAGTACCTGGGCAGCACCGTGGACCGCAAGGTTTGCTTCCCCTCCACCAACGACGAAGTGCTGGCTAGCTTGCTGTACCTGGACTTCATCTCCTCTCCTGAAACCATTCTGGCCCTGCAGACCGGTACCGAAGGCATCAACCATGACCGCGCTGAGAACGGCGCTTACATGATGAAGGCCGTGGATTCCGCCGATCCCAACTACCAGGCCAGCCTGAACAACATCGACTTCACCATGACCTGCAATGGCCAGTACCTGGGCGAATACACCGAAATCAGCTTCGCCTACGGCTATGCGCCCGTTGATCCCGATGTCGTTGCCAACGCTTATGCCATCGCTATGAACGGCGGCCGCGTACCCGGCCACTTCACCCTGCCCGCCATTGAAGCGGAAGTCGGCATCGGTACCACGCTGACCACCGAACGCGACACCTTCCTGAACAAGGCTGTCACCGCTTCCGTTGAGGACTTTGATGCGGTTTATGATGCCGGCGTTGCCAACTACATGGCGATCGGCGGCGAAGCCATCATGAATGAGCGCGCTGAAAAGATCGAAGCCGCTACTGGCTACCATTTTAGCGCTGAATAATGAAAAAGCGGGGATTGGATTATCCCGCTCAGTACGCCAAGTAATACCAAAATAATAAGCCTTGAGAGAACACGGCAAATGCGTTTTCCCAAGCAAGGGGGCTTCCGCCGTTTTACGTCGGAAAGCCCCTTTTCCTTTTCTTTACTGGAAGGAGGTATGTCCCCCTATGCTTACAGTCGCTGTCATCGGCACTGGCAACATTTCCCACGTCCATATTCAAGCTTATCTGAAATTCCCGGACCGGGTGCGCATCGCCGCCCTGGTGGACATCATCCCCGGCAAAGCGGAAAAAGTAAAGGCCCAATATGGGCTGGACTGCGATTGCTTCCTGGACCATCACGATATCCTGAACCGGGCGGACATCGATCTGGTGGACTGCTGCTGCCCGCCCTACGTGCACGCCGAAATCACCATAAACGCCCTGCGCGCGGGCAAGCACGCAATTTGTGAAAAGCCCATGGCCTCCTCCCTGGAGGAGTGCGACGCCATGATCCGGGCCCGGGACGAGAGCGGCAAAAAGCTGTCCATCATTGCCCAGAACCGTTTCCGCAAGCCCATCCGGGATTTAAAAGCCTTGCTGGACAGCGGCATCGCCGGGCCCGTGCGCTGCGCCCAGGTGGATTCCTTCTGGTGGCGGGGGCACTGCTACTACGACCTGTGGTGGCGGGGCACCTGGGAAAAGGAGGGCGGCGGCTGCACCCTGAACCACGCCGTGCACCATATCGATATGTTGGGCTGGATGATGGGATTGCCACAGCGGGTGACCAGCGTGCTGGCCAACACCGCCCACGATAACGCCGAGGTGGAGGATCTGTCCATGTCCATTTTGGAATACCCCGGCGCGCTGGGCCTGCTCACCGCCTCTGTGGTACACCACGGCGAGGAACAGGCGCTTACTTTCCAGTGCGAAAAAGCCAAGTTATCGGCCCCCTTCTCCGCCTTCGCGTCCGTATCCAAGCCCAACGGCTTCCCGGAGCGCAATGAAGCCCTGGAAGCGGACATCAAAGCCTTCGCGGACAGTCTGCCGCCGCTCCCCTATGAGGGCCACGACGGGCAGATCGAAAACATGCTCACCGCCATCGAAAATGATTCTTTACCCGCTATCAGCGGCGAGGACGGGCGGCTGACCTTGGAGCTGATCACCGCCATTTACAAGTCCGGCTCTTTAAAGCAAGCCGTATCCCTGCCGCTGCAAAGGGACGATCCCTTTTTCACTGTGGCGGGTATCCAGGCACACGCGCCCCATTTCTACGAAAAAAACGTTTCTCAGATGGAATTGGGAGACATTGATATCAGTCTGGGAAGCTTTGATAAAAAGTAAAAACCCGTAAACGTCCCAAATGATAAGGAGGAACTGACGCCATGAGCAATGCCAGCGACGGCATGAACTACGCCCCCAAGGGCAAGCCCCAGCCGGTGGTCAAGCCCGGCGAATTCATTTTTTCCGCCGTGCGGCTGGATCACGGCCATATCTACGGCATGTGCAACGGCCTGACGGAAGCGGGCGGCACGCTGAAATACGTGTACGACAAAGATCCCAAAAAGGTGGAAGCGTTCCTCAAAGCTTTCCCCCAGGCCAGGCCAGCCCGGAGCGAGGAAGAAGCTTTAGAGGACAAAGAAACCCACATGATCGCCGGGGCGGCTGTCACCAGCCAGCGCTGTGAGCTGGGTTTGAAAGCCCTGAACGCCGGAAAAGATTATTTCACCGACAAGGCTCCCTTCACCACCCTGGAACAATTGAACAGAGCCAAGGAAATGGTGAAGAAAACGGACCGGCGCTATATGGTCTATTACAGCGAGCGCCTCCACGTGGAAGGGGCGGTGCTGGCGGGGTACATGGTGGAACAGGGCCTCATCGGCCAGGTGGTGAACGTGGTGGGCTTCGGCCCGCACCGCCTCATGGCGGGCATGCGTCCGGACTGGTTCTTCATCAAGGAAAACTACGGCGGCATCCTGTGCGATATCGGAAGCCACCAGATCGAACAATACCTCTATTTTGCGGGCGAGGAAGACGGACAGGTGATCTCCAGCCGCATCGGCAATTACGGAACGGCCCATTATCCCGAGCTGGACGACTTCGGCGACTGCTCTATCACCGGAAAGAAGGGTACCACCAACTATTTCCGGGTGGACTGGTTCACCCCGGACGGCCTGCGCACCTGGGGCGACGGCCGCACGATCATATTGGGCACCAAGGGCTACATTGAGATCCGCAAATATATCGACGTGGCCCGTGATGCCGAAGGCGGCAACCACGTGTACCTGGTGAACGGCGACGGTGAAAAGTATGTGAACGCCACCGGCGCCACGGGTTATCCTTTCTTCGGCCAACTGATCTTAGACAGCCTGAACCGCACCGAGAACGCCATGACCCAGGCCCACGCCTTCAAAGCGGCGGAGCTGTGCTTAAAGGCCCAGGCCCTGGCCGTCGATTTGACGCCGGAACTGGCAGGGAGAAAGTAAAACCGCGTTGTTATTGGACACTTTAAGTAAGAAGGGTCACGCTGGGGCCTCCGCGGCCCCAGACCCCGCGCCAGGGAAATGATTTCCCTGGACCCTCATAGCGGATATTACTTGACACCGTTGTGCTTCTGGCCCGGCCGCTGAAAGCGGCCAACCCGGATGCAAAGCATCCGGGGAAAGCCAGGGTATAATCCCCCAGGGAAAGCGAGCTTTCCCCTGGGGATTTTCCCGGCTTTCTATTGGCCAGAAGCCCTCTATCTTTCGTATTCCCCAACAAAACAGGCGGAGTCCATTGGTATATCCATCCAAGCAACTTCGCCAGGAGAGGGGTCCAGGGGCGTCACGCCCCTGGTAGGGCGCGGGGCAAAGCCCCGCAGCTCTCCTTCGTTACTTAAAGCGTCCTTTCAATGCTTCAAACAAAAGGAGGTCCCCATGGCTTTTCTGACTTGCTCCATCTACAGCCACACACTGTACAGCAACATCACCGTGAACGTGTGTCTTCCCACCCCTTCCAGCGGGGAGAAGATGAACTGTGATACCCTGAAACAGGATTATGGCTATGACAAGGGCCTGCCGGTGGTATACCTGCTCCACGGCATGTACGGCGACGCCAGTTCCTGGACCCGCTTTTCCAGTGTGGACAGGTACTGCCAGGATCGGAAGATCGCGGCGGTCACCTGTTCCGCGGGCAATTCCTTTTACCAGGACATGCCCGGCGGTCTCCAGTGGGCCACCTTCTTTACCAAGGAGCTTCCCGCCTACATCTGCGCCCTGTTTCCCGTCTCCCCCCGGCGGGAGGATACCTTCGTCGCCGGTTTTTCCATGGGCGGCTACGGCGCGTGGCACCTGGCCCTCACCGCCCCCGAGCGGTTTTCCAAGGCAGCCAGCATGTCCGGCGCGGTGGATATCGAAGCCATTTACAAAACCTTCAAAGACACCCACATTTCAGCCCCCTTCAACTGGAAAGCCATGTTCGGTGATCCGGACGCCGTTGCGGGCGGCAAAAGCGATCTGTTCGCCCAGTATCGGGCCTGTGCCGCCAAAGGGTGTGCGCCCAAGCTGTACCAGGCCTGCGGCACGGAAGATTTTCTTTACCAGATAAACGTTTCCGCCCGTGACCGAATGCTGGCTCTTGGCGCGGATCTGACCTGGGCCCAGGGGCCGGGCGGCCACGACTGGATCTTCTGGGATGCTTACATTCAGAAGGTGCTGGACTGGCTGCTGGCGGACCGGAAAAAGGCGGACGGCGCCGTGATCATGGGATAAACTATTCTTTACGCAAACAGCGCAATCTGCAAACAATGCAAATTGCGCTGTTTTCTATGAAAATGGGTTTACTTGCCCATTTGTTCCGTTTCCATCCTCATGTGCGCGTCGATATTGTTGACGCCGATGATCAGCTGTTTTCCGTCCCTTTCCTCCACCATGGCCGCCTTGACGTTCACATACTGGGGCTTGCCGTCGATCATGAGGCGGTAGCGCAGCACGAACAGCCCGCAGCGCTTGATTTCCCGCATCACGTTTTCCTTGGTGAACTGGGCCTTGAATTTCTCCTGGTCATCCTTGAAGACGGTTCGGGCGCTTTCCTTCCGGGCCACTTCAAAGAAGCGTTCCCCTTCCTTGGCGAGGCCCAATCCCTCATAGTCCCGGGTGACGCTGTACTCTATAAAGCGTTCCGTTTCAGGATCCACCGTATAAATGCAGATATAGCCGCCGGACAGCGCCGCCACGCGGGAGAAGGTGATCCGCTCGGACTCGATGCGTTCCATCGCTTCCTTTTCCCGCATCTGCGCGTCCACGTTGCTCACGCCGATGATGATATGCTTGCTGTCCCGCTGCATGCGCACGGCCTTCATGCTCACATAAATGGGCTTGCCGCTGACGAACTGGCGGTAGGTGATGGTAAAGGTGCCCTGGGCGTCCAGGGCCTGGATCACCTTTTCCTTGGTAAAGCTGCTGATAAAGTATTCCTGGTCCTCCTTGCACAGCACCGCCAGGGCGTCCCGCTGGCTGTTTTCAAAGAAGCGGTCGCCATGCCGTTCCACCGCCAGGTCTTCCTTCATGGCGTCGGAGGTGTATTCGGTGAACTCCTCCGTTTCCAGGTTCACATAATACAGATACACATAGTCCGAGGACAGGGCCCGGGCGATATTGGCATAGGACGCGCCCGCGTTCTGATCCTCCTCCATCACCGCCAGCACGGCCACAGCGATGGCCGCGGTGCCGGTGACGGGGTTGACGGCTACACGGCGGATAAAGGAATGCACCGTGGTGTTTTCCCCGATTTTTTCATCCACGATGATGCGGTTGCCCTCCCGGCTGCATCGCATCACGGCGTTCAAAAAGGCGGTGCCTGCCGCATCCGGCATCAGTTTATGATCCATGGCCTTTCCGATGTACAGCATGCCGAAAGACCGCAGCATAAAATCACGGTAGGCTTTATTGCAGCGCACATATTTCGTCCTGGTTCCGTTTACTTCCATGATGGCGATGGGAATGGTATCGAAATAGCGGCCCAGGGTCTCGTCGCCGTCATCGGAAAGCACGGCCATATCGTACAGGTTGATGCGGCCGATGGTGGCGTAATATTCCGCCTCTCGGGGATTTTCATAGCCGATCTGAATCGTCTTTTTTTCGATCCGATCAAAGATTTCCTCCGCCGGGATGGGTTTGCAGTAGTAATACCCTTGCAGCTTGGTGCAGCCGATTTCCTGCAAAAACTCCACCTGTTCCTTCTTTTCCACGCCCTCGCAGATGGTTTCCACGCCGAGGCCCATGCACATTTTCACCAGTTCGGTCAGGATGACGCGGTTCTCGTCGCCGCTGCCAAACTGCTGCATGAAGCGCATATCGAACTTGATCAGGTCAAAGTGGATATTTTGCAGCATGTCCAGGGAGGAATAGCCGCTGCCGAAATCGTCCATCCATACCTGGAAGCCCAGCTCCTGGAAGCGGGTGATCTGGGTCTTGATAAAGTCGAAATCGCTGCCCACGATGCTTTCCGTGATTTCGATGGTCAGCTGCTTCCGGCTGACGCCCGCTTCGTCCACCCGGCGGCGGATTTCCTCCACGATATCGCAGCTTTCAAAGTCCGCCCGGGACAGGTTCAGGGACGTGGGCACCACGTACATGCCCATGTCCGCCTGCTTTTTCATTTTTTTGAGGGTTTCATCCAGCACGTACAGATCCAGCTTGTAAATCAGCTTGGCTTCCTCCAGCACGGGAATAAAATCGGCGGGAGACAAGAAGCCCTTCACCGGATCGATCCAGCGGGAAAGCGCCTCTTCGTCGCACACCTTGCCGTTGGCGGCGCGGACGATGGGCTGGTAGTATACCTTGATCCAGCCTTCCTCCAGCGCTTTGTTCAGATTGCTGGTAATGTACTGGCGGTTTTCCGTATCCGCCAGCATGCGGCTGTCAAAGAAATTGTAACAGGAAACCAGGGCGTTCCTGTTCAAATCGCAGGCGATTTTCGCCTGGTCGCACGCTTTGCAGATATCGATCTCCCGGTCCGTCAGGTAGATGCCGGCGCGCACCGGCAGGTTTTTGCCTCCGTTAAGGTGCTGACATGTCTCGAACAGGCGGCAAAGCTTTTCTTCGATCCCCGCCGCCTCGGTGTACGCGGCGAAATGATCCTGACCGAACCGGGCGCAGCTTTCATTGCTGAAATACTCCGCCAGATGATGGCCGAAAGTCCGGATCAGCTGATCGCCCTCGGAAAAGCCCGATTTGCTGTTGAAGCTTTTCATGCCGCACAGGTCCAGAAACAGGACGGCGGCTTTTTCTCCCCGAGCAAGCATTTTTTTCAGGCCAGCTTCGGCCAGTTCAAAAAAATAGGTCATATTGGGCAGCCCGGTCAGGGGATCGTAATGGCTCTGCCGCACCAGGCTGCCTTCCCGCAGCATACAGTTGAAAGAACGGTTCAGGGCGTCCCCTTCCTGATCGCCGTCGGGAGAGAACACACCCTCGTTGGTGTACCATATGTAAGCCAGCCTTACGCCCGTCTCCGTAACGACATGCTCCCCCTTGGCGTGGATGACGGAATAGTCTTCCTCATTCCTGATTCTGGAGCGGTAAACCACGTTGTACTCTCCGCCTTCGGTGGCGAAGCGCACAGCGGCGTCGGCCACCCGCGCTATATCGTCCGGATGGGTGGACCGGTACATATCGTTGTCCATCATGGCATAAGCCGCCGCCCGGTTTTCCATGCCGAGCATGCGGCGGAAGCCCTCGGAAATTACGAGCGTGACCACCCGTTTGTTGATAAACTGATACACGGCAAACGGGACGGGCGACGCCTCCATTTGGGCGAAAACCTGCGGGGCAAACTGGTAACGGTCCATGTCGTTACTCCCTTTCGTTGGCTGGCGGAAAGAAGCATTCGGATAATGTGTCACATTATAACAAAAAATCCTTATCATGTCTACAAAAAAATAACTGGAATTCCCATCTTATATCCAAAACTTCCTGAATTACATCCAAAATTTCCCGAATGTTTTCCCAAACGGCGTTTTTATCCGTTCTTTCCATCCGCTGGAAGGAAAACGGCGGCCCATGGCGTATCTTTAACCGCAAAGACCGGAAAGAAGAAGGGAGAAGATGTACCGATGAAGAAACCATGGCCTTTGGATACCGCCGTATCCTTCGATCCCTATTATGGCGAACCTAACCGCGACGGCGACCAGGGATATGAGATTTTAAAGGATGGCAAAGTCACTGTGCGGATCAAAGCGCCCGGCGCGAAGGAAGTGGCCCTGGATCAATTTGGCCGCGTGCATCCCCTGGCCGCCCAAGACGGCGGCATGTGGGAGGGCACGCTGGATTTAGGGCGGGGCTTTCAGTATTTTTTTCTCAAGATCGACGGCTGCGACGTGCTTTCCCCCTATCTGCCCATCGGTTACGGCTGCTGCCGCCCCATGAATTTTCTGGATATCCCCGTCCCCGGTGAACAGGAATGGGGCACGCTGGACCGTATTCCCCACGGCGCGGTGACCCGGCATTACTTCCCTTCCTCCGTGACGGGAAAATTGGAAATCTGCTTAGTGTACACCCCCGCCTCCTATGACCCCACGAAAAAATATCCCGTTTTGTATTTGCAGCACGGCTACGGGGAAAACGAAACGGGCTGGGTGTACCAGGGCCATGTGGGCCGCATCGCGGACCGGCTGCTGCACGAGGGCGCCATCCAGGAAATGATCATCGTCATGGGCAACGGCATGACCCAACGCGGTGATAACCGCCAGGGCCGGATGCTGTTTCCCCAGGTGCTGGTTCAGGACCTGATCCCTTTCATCGAATCCAAGTATCCCGTGCTCACCGATAAATGGCACCGGGCCATGGCGGGCCTGAGCATGGGCAGCTTCCAGACCAGCGTCACCACTCTCACCCATCCCGAGCTGTTCGGCTACGCCGGGCTGTTCAGCGGCTTCCTGCGCGCCCTCCGGGAAGGAACCAATGATCATTTGGCCCTGCTGGACAACAAGGAAACGTTCCAAAGCGCTTTCCGCGTGTTCTACCGGGCCATGGGCACGGAGGACCAGTTTTTCAGCGTGTTCCAGGCGGAAGACGAGCTGGTCCAGGAAAAAGGCGTTTCCATGCTGCGCCGCACTTTCCCCGGCGGCCACGATTGGGGCGTGTGGAGACGGTGCATCCACGATTTCCTGCCCATGCTGTTCCAGGATTGAACGAAGCCGCAAAAAGCAAAGAATGCGAATAAAATGTCATGAAAAGGAATGCGGAAGGAAAAAGAATGCCGTATAATACCCAAAGATGAACTGGGAGGTGCCGCTGGATGAAAACGACCCGTAACCCCGCCCGTGGCATATGGGCGCTGCTGCTGGCCCTGCTGCTGGGCTGCGTAAACACCGCCATGGGAGAAGAAAACGTGACCGCGTATGAAGCGTATTTGGCAGGCGGAGAAGCGCCCAGCCTGGCCCAACGGTATGAAGGAATCTTTACCATCGGGGTGGCCACGTCCCCCGCAGTGCTCAAGGACGAAAAGGCGGCGGCGCTGATTGCCGCCAACTTCAATTCCCTGACCTGCGAAAACCAAATGAAAGCTGATTTCGTCATGGACCGGTCAGCTTCCGTCCGCGGCAAGGACAACACCCGCGTAAAGCTGACCTTCGCCCAGGCGGGCCCCGTGCTTTCTTTCGCTCAGGAACACGGCATGAAGGTGCGCGCCCACACCCTGGTGTGGCACAGCCAGACGCCCCGGTGGTTTTTCGCCGAAAACTGGTCCAACATGCCGAACGCCCCGCTGGTGGACCGGGATACCATGCTCCTGCGCATGGAAAACTACATCCGCGATGAAATGGAGTATGTGAACACCAAGTACCCCGGCGTGGTGTACGCCTGGGACGTGGTGAACGAGGCCATCGACCCCGCCATGGGCCATCCAGACGGGCTCCGCACGAAAGGGAACCTGTGGTATGAGGTGATCGGCGAAGACTACATCGAATGGGCGTTCACCTTTGCCCGGAAGTACGCCGATCCCGATCAGAAGCTGTTCTATAACGATTACAACTGCACCCAGCTTCAAAAACTGGTGCCGCTGCGCAAGCTGCTCAAAAACCTGCACGATAAGGGCATTCTGGACGGCTTGGGCATGCAGAGCCATTTAGGGCTGGATTCCCCCAGCCTCTCGGAATATCAAAACGCCCTGAACCAATATACCAGCTTAGGGATCACCATCCACGTGACGGAGCTGGATGTCAGCACCGCCGATAACTCGCCCTTAGGCCAGATGCGCTTGGCGTACCGCTACCGCAGCCTGCTCTCCCTGCTGATGCAGGTGAAAACAAAAGGAGGGCACGATATCGGCAATGTGACGGTGTGGGGCTTAAAGGACGATCAATCCTGGCTGAACAGCGCCACGGAAAAGAAATATCCCCTGCTGTTTGACAAGGATTACAATTACAAGCCCGCTTTCTTCGGCGCGCTGCTGGACGCTTCCATTTCCATGTCGTCCAATGAAATGAAGCTCCAGGAAGCGGTGGAAAGGTTGGGCCTGGATAAACTTTATCAGCAGGAGGGAGCTAACGTGAACGTATACAAAACCTTGGATCAGCACAATCCCGTGATGGTGCAGCGCTTTGGCGCGGACCCCTGGGCCATGGTCTACGGGGACCGGGTATATCTTTACATGACCGGGGACGAACCCATGACGGATAAGGACGGCAACATCCGCACCAACGATTACAGCAATATCACCACCCTGCGGGTGCTGTCCTCCGATGATCTGGTGAACTGGCAGGATCACGGCTCGGTGGCCGCCGCGGGCAGGAACGGGGCTGCCAAGTGGGCCTCCAATTCCTGGGCCCCCTGCGCCGCCTGGAAAAATATAGACGGGCAGGATAAGTTCTTCCTGTACTTCGCCAACAGCGGCGGCGGCATCGGCGTGCTGGTAGCGGACAGCCCAACCGGCCCTTTCACCGATCCCCTGGGCAAAGCTCTGGTGAGCAGGAATACGCCCACCTGCGCCGAGGTCACCTGGCTGTTCGACCCCGCCGTGCTGGTGGATGATGACGGCAGCGCCTACCTGTATTTCGGCGGCGGCATCCCCAACGGGAAAGCCGACGACCCCGGCACGGCCCGGGTGGCAAAGCTTGGGGACGATATGATCAGCTTGGACGGGGACCCCGTAGCCATCAATCCCCCGTGGCTGTTCGAGGATTCCGGCATCAACAGGATGGACGACACCTACGTGTATTCCTACTGCTCCAACTTTAACGTACCTTCCTCCGGAAGCGAACAGGGCTTCCAAAGCGGCGAAATCGTGTATATGACCTCCGATTCCCCTATGGGCCCCTTTGTCTTCGGCGGACGGGTACTGCAAAATCCCAGCGTGTATTTCGGCGTGGGCGGCAATAACCACCACTGCATGTTTGAATTCAAGGGCAATTATTATATCACCTACCACGCCGCCGCCGTGGATAAAGCCATGGGCTGGGGCGCGGGCTACCGCAGCACCTTCGTCGATGTGCTGAACCTGGACGAAAAGGGGCTTCCCGCCCTGTCCAAAGGCACCTACGAGGGTGTGGAACAACTGAAAGCCTTTGATCCCTACGCAGAAGTTCCCGCCGCCGCCCTGGCTTCCCTGGCGGGTATGGAAACCGTTTTGGCAAACGACGCGGACAAGACGGCGGGCACCGGGGATATGCTGGTCAGGAGCACCGCCGCAAATGGCTGGATCGGCATCGCGGGCGTTGATTTTGGGCAGGAGGGCGCGAACGGCGTAAAACTCACCTGGATTTCGGAGGAAAGCGCGAAAATCGAAATCCTGCTGGACAGCCTGGACGGCGAACCCGCGGCGGTGACCGACCTGCCCGCCGCCAGCGAGGCGCGGAGCGAACTGTTCGCCCTGCCTGAACCCATTACCGGCGCCCATGACCTGTACTTCCGTTTCACCCAACCCAATGTGAGCCTGCTTTCCTGGCAGTTCTTTTCCCCCCTCCATGGTCAGTAAAGGAAGCAGTCTGCTCACCGGCAGCGATTTCCCCGATCCCGACGTGGTCCGGGTGGGCAATACGTATTACCTGGTGAGCACCACTATGCACTTCTCCCCCGGCTGCGCCATTCTCAAATCCTATGATTTGATCCACTGGGAATGGTGCGGCCACCTCTACGACGCCCTGGACGATACGGACGCCCGCACGCTGACCAACGGTCAAAACTGTTACGGCAAGGGCATGTGGGCCCCTTCCCTGCGCTGGCATGACGGCACGTTTTACGTGTGCTTCGCCGTGGTGGACAAGGGCGAAACCCGGATATACAGCGCAGCGGACATTGAAAACGGCCCCTGGGCCTTGACCGTCCTTCCCGGCCTGTACCACGATCCGTCCCTGTTCTTCGACGACGACGGCAAAGCCTACATCATCTACGGCAACAGCACGATTCATTTGACGGAACTGAATGAAGCGCTCACCGGCCCCCAGCCGGGGGGCCTGAACCGGGTGCTGGTGAAATCGGGCGAAACGAAAACATTAGGCTACGAGGGTTCCCACTTTTACAAAATCAACGGCAAATACTATTTGTTCACCATCCATTCCCTGCCGGACCGCTGGCGGCGGGTGGAAAGCTGTTTTGCCTCCGACGGCCTGACCGGTGAGTTTACCGGCGGCATCGTGTTCAACGACGATCAGGGCTATCATGGCCAGGGCGTAGCCCAGGGCGGCGTCGTGGATACGCCGGACGGACGCTGGTACGCCGTGTTCTTCCAGGATCGCGGCGCGGTTGGCCGCACTCCCGTGCTGATCCCCATGAGCTGGGAAAAGGGCATGCCGGTGATCGGGAACGACGGGAAAGCCTCGAAAGAAGCGGTGAACCTCACAACAAATCCCGGTTATCTCCACGCTCCCTTAGCGGAAAGTGACGCCTTTGGCACCCCCGCCTTAAAAGCCATGTGGGAATGGAACCACGTGCCGGATGACAGCCTGTGGCAGACAGGAAACGGCTTCCTCTCCCTCTCTGCCGGTCGGGCGGACCGGGAGCTGACCGACGCCCGCGATACGCTGACCGTGCGCTGCACCTACCCCGTCACCGAAGTGACAGTGCGGCTGGACGGCTCTAATCTGGCGGTAGGAGGCCGGGCGGGACTGTGCGCTTTGCAGTACCAGTGGAGCGCCGCCGCCCTGCGCCGCACGGAAGAAGGTTTCCTGCTGTCGCTGCTGAGGAAACCTTTGGACGGCCAGCCCGGCGAACTCATCGCGGCGGAGGCGCTCGCCAAAGAAACCGTCATCCTGAAAGCCCTGTTCGATTTCACCGATATGAAGGATACCGTGGCTTTCTTCTATCTGGAAAACGGGGAATGGCTGCCCTTAGGCGCGCCCCAGAAAGTCTCCTTCGATCTCAAGCACTTCGCGGGCGTCCGCGCCGGGCTGTTCCATTACAGCATGGAAACGGCGGGAGGCGAGGCCCGATTCAGCGATTTCACGTACCGCGTCATCACGCCGTAAATCAACGCGCTTCCCCAGCTGCCGGTTCCGCCGGCGGCTGTTTTCTTTTTTTCATCTTTGCTCTTTTTTGATGTTTTTCTATTGTAAATCCTGTCCAAAAGGCTTATAATATCACCAGATACTACAATTCAGGATAAAAAAGGAGCGTGAATGCCCATGAAAGCCATTCTCAATGGCCGGGTGCTGCTGCCTGACAGTGAAATCAGGGGCAAAGCCCTCTTATACGATCAACGAATCATCAGCCTCACCGATCCGGACACCGCCAAGGCGCAGGCGGATGAAATCATCGACGCCCAGGGCGCTTACGTGGCCCCGGGCCTGGTGGATGTACACATTCACGGCTACAACGGCGTGGACGTATCCGACAACGATCCCGACGACATTCGGAAAATGGCCCACGGCCTGCTGGCCAACGGCGTCACCTCCTTCCTGCCCACCACCCTTACCGTGGATTGGGCCACGCTGGAGAGCGTGTGCCGCCACATCCGGGGGCTGATGGAAGAAAGCCTCTCCCCCGATTTCGACGGGGCGCAGATCGCGGGCATGCACATGGAAGGGCCCTTCATCAACCCCGCCAAGAAAGGCGCGCAGAACGAAGCCTATATCCTCAAGCCGGACGCGGACAAGGTGCTGCCCTATCAGGACGTGATCAAAGTGATCACCTTCGCCCCGGAAATGCCCGGCGGCATGGAATTTACCCGCAGATTACGCCAGGAAACCAATATCGCCCTGTCCATCGGCCATACCAGCGCCAATTTTGATCAGGCCATGGCGGCTATCTACGCGGGCGTCATGCGCAGCACCCACACCTTCAACGCCATGACGCCTCTCATGCACCGGGACCCCGGCGTGGTGGGCGCGGCGCTGAACAGCGATATTTACACCGAACTGATCCCCGACACCTTCCACGTGAACAAGGGCATCTTCCCCATGATGACCCGGCTCAAGGGCAATAAACTGGTGCTGATCACCGACGCCCTGCGCTCCGCTGGCATGCCGGACGGGGAATACGAAAACGGCGGCCAGGTGTTCGTGCTCAAGGGCATCGAGTGCCGCTTAAAGGACGGCACCATCGCGGGCAGCGTATTGAAGCTCAACCAGGGCGTGCGCAACCTGCGGGATTACGGCTATGTACCCCTGTATACCGCCGTGCGCGCCGCTTCCCTCAATGCCGCCGAATCGGCCCACCTGGACGATCGGAAGGGTTCCCTCACCCCCGGCAAGGATGCCGATATCATTCTCATGGACGAAGACTGCAACGTGCTCAAAACCATCGTGCGGGGCACGTGCAAGTTTCAAAAAGCATGAAACCC
Source organism: Clostridia bacterium (assembly GCA_017525805.1). The sequence goes on from JAFXSH010000113.1 coordinate 75,964, forward strand.
AAGCGATAAAAAGGAGGCTTTTCCCATGGCATTAAAGGTTCCCGCCCCCCTGGATCCCGGTTTCCGTCCCTTGGAAGTCGAAGCCCGCGCCTATGAAAAGGACGTGGCCGCAAGCGGCAAAGGCGTGGATTTTGGCGTGCTGATCGTGCGCAATCAGGGCTACTGCGACCATTGCCAGATGAAAATTTTCCCGGACGGAAAGGACGCGCGCACCGTGCCCCTGCTGGACCGGATCATCAAAACCCTGCTGTGGGCCCGGGGCGGCTACCGCATCGTGACCTTCGGCTCCAAGGAAGTACATGAGCATCTTCTCGCCGCCTATCAGGCGGGGGGCGAGCGTGCTTTCGACGCGGACTTTATGGCCACCGTGTACGAGCGGCCCTTTGAAGTGGCACAGGCCGAAAAAATGGAGGATGTGCTCGTTACCCGTTCCTCCGCTGGCAGCGTAGGCCGCCATTTAGAGGGGTGCCGCATCGGCTTTGACGCGGGCGGCAGCGACCGCAAGGTGTCCGCCGTGATCGACGGGGAGGCGGTGTATTCCGAGGAAGTGGTGTGGTTCCCCAAGACCACGTCCGATCCCCAGTACCACTACGACGGCATCCTGTCCGCCATGAAGGCCGCCGCCAGCCACATGCCCCGGGTGGATGCCATCGGCGTTTCCAGCGCGGGCGTCTACATCGACAACAAAGTGATGGTGGCCTCCCTGTTCCTGAAACTGAGCAAGGAGGACTTCCAAAAGCGCGCCAAAACCATGTACATTGACGTGGCCAAGGAAATCGGCGCGCCGCTGGAAGTGGCCAACGACGGCGACGTGACCGCCCTGGCCGGGGCCATGGAATTGGGCGTTGGCAACGTGCTGGGCATCGCCATGGGCACCAGCGAAGCTGGCGGCTATGTGGACAAGGATATGAACATTACCGGCTGGCTGAACGAGCTGGCTTTCGCCCCCGTGGACTTCAACCGGGACGCCATGGTGGACGAGTGGAGCGGCGATTGGGGCTGCGGCGTCAAGTATTTCAGCCAGGACGGCGTGATCAAGCTGGCCCCCGCCGCGGGCATCGTCCTGGACGAGAAACTCTCCCCCGCCGAAAAATTGAAGGTCGTACAAAAGGAAATGGCCGCGGGCAATCCCGAAGCCGCCAAAATCTATGAATCCATCGGCGCTTATTTCGGTTACACCCTGGCCTGGTACAGCCGCTTCTATACCATCGATCACGTGCTGATCATGGGCCGGGTCACCTCCGGCGAGGGCGGGCCCATCCTGCTGAAAAAAGCCCAGGAAGTGCTGGACACCGAATTCCCCGAGCTGGCACAGCGCATGAAGCTGCACATTCCCGACGAGGCCAGCCGCCGCGTGGGCCAAAGCGTGGCCGCCGCCAGCCTGCCCTGCATTAGCTGATCGCATGGCAAAGCAGGAAAAAACCAACGTGATGCGCACCTTGGAGCGCCTGAAAATCCCCTACCAGGAGCATTTTTACGGCGACACCGGGGCCATCAGCGGCGTGGAGGTGGCCGCCGTACTGGGCGAAGACCCCCGGCGCGCCTTCAAAACCCTGGTCACAGTGGGAAAAAGCCGGAACCATTACGTGTTCATGATCCCTGTGGCGGAAGAATTGGACCTGAAAAAAGCCGCCGCGGCGGTGGGCGAAAAGGCGCTGGAAATGCTGAAAAGCAAGGACCTGCTGCCCCTGACCGGCTATGTGCACGGCGGCTGTTCCCCCATCGGCATGAAAAAGCAGTTCCGCACCGTGATCCATCAAACGGCGGCGGACTTTCCCACGGTGATGTTCAGCGCGGGCAAAATCGGCTATCAGGTGGAATGCTCTTTGGAAAACCTGCAAAAGGCGATCCCGTTGGAATGCGCGGACGTAATTTGCGCCCCAAACGAAACGGATGCCTGATTCTTTGTTTTTCTTTCCGCGGCGCTTTCCTGCGCCGCGGATTTGTGGTATACTGTTTTCAGAATTTGGATGGAGGTGCGTTTTATGCGGATCGGTTTAAGCTCTTACTCCCTGGACCGGGATATCAAGCAAGGAAAAATGACCCTGCTGGAGGCCATCGACTGGGCGGCAGCCCACGGCGCGGAATGCATGGAACTGGTGCCCTTCGCTTTCCGGTTCGACGATAAAGAAACCGGCAAAATCGATGAAGCTTTTATCTCCGCGGTGAAGCGTCGTGCGGCGGACGCGGGCATTCCCCTGGTCAATTATTCCGTGCTGGCGGATTTCTGCAAGGAGGGTGAAGCCCTGGAAAAGGAAATCGCCCGCATCTGCCATGAGGTGGATATCGCCGCGGCCTTGGGCGTGCCTAAGATGCGCCATGACGTGTGCGGCTTCCGCCGTCCCCACAAGGAAAACACCCTGAAAGATTTCGAGCGCTGGCTGCCGGTCATGGCGCAGGCCGCCGCCCGGGTCACCGCCCACGGCAAAGAAGTGGGCGTCAAAACCATGATCGAAAACCACGGCTTCTTCGCCAACGGCTGCGACCGGGTGGAACGCATCCTGAACCTGGTCAACGATGAAAACTACGGCCTGCTGCTGGATACCGGTAACATTGTGTGCGTGGACGAGGACGCCGCCGTGGCCGCTGATACCCTGGCCCCCCTGACCCGCATGGTGCATCTCAAGGATTTCTATATCCGCACCCGGGACCCCGGCGACGCCACCCAATTTGACTGCGCCGGAAGCTGGTTCCGCTCCCGGGGCGGCAAGTATCTGCGGGGCGCCATCTTAGCCCAGGGTGATCTGGATATGTGGTCCATCCTGCACTCCCTTAAGGCTTCCGGCTACGACGGGGATATCGCCATCGAGTTCGAGGGTTTGGAGGACGCCCAGTACGCCTCCGCCGTGGGCCTGCAGAACGCCCGGCGCATTTGGAACGAAGTATAACAAAGGAGATGCGGCACTATGAAAATCGGCGTATCATCTTACAGCTTTGCCCAGTACATGGGCGAAACCAAAGCTAATTATTTTCAAATCATTGACCTGGCCAAGGAAATGGGCTTTGACGCCATTGAGTTCATCGACTTAAAGTTAGAAGTACAGCCTGCGGAAAGCCTTTCCGCCCTGGCGAAGGACATCCGGGCGTACTGCGAAAAGAAGGATTTACCCATCGCGGCCTATACCGTGGGTGCTGATTTTCTCAACCGGGAAAACGAAGTGGAGCGGATCAAGGGCCAGGTGGACATCGCGGAGATCCTCGGCGCGCCCGTCATGCGTCACGACGCCTTCTGGAGCATGCCCGCTGGCATGTGCTGGCGGCAGGCTGTGGAAATGATCGCGCCCCTCATCCGGGAAGTAGCGGAATACGCGGCGGCAAAAGGCATACGCACCTGCACGGAAAACCATGGCCTGATCTTGCAGGACGCGGAACGGGTGGAGACCCTGATCGGAACGGTGAACCACCCCAACTACGGGTGGCTGGTGGACATGGGCAATTTCCTCTGCGCCGACGATAATCCCCTGCGGGCCGTGCCCATCGCCGCACCTTACGCTTTCCACGCCCACGTGAAGGACTTCATTTTCAAATCTTTCGCGGACGACGATCCCGGCGACGGCTGGATCCACACCCGCAACGGCAATTATATCCGGGGCACTGTGGCTGGCCACGGCGTGGTGCCCATCCGCAAATGCCTGTCCATCTTGAAAGAAGCGGGCTATCAGGGGGTTGTTACCTATGAGTTTGAAGGGCATGAGCAAAACCTGCCCGCCCTGAAAAACGCCCTGAAATTTATCCGCAAGGCGGCGGAATAAGCGCCGCAGGCATCGGCCCCCGGAACACCCGGGGGCCGCTTGCGTTAAAAGGATTTCCCGAAAGGAAGATGGTATGAAGCAGAAAACAGCCGCCCTGATCGTCCGGCTGCGGGGATGGATTCTGGCGATTATGCTGGCCACCGCCGTCCTGTGCGCGCCCGCCATCACCAAAACCCGCATCAATTACGATCTGACCCGGTACCTGGACGAAAACACCATGACCAAGCGGGCCTTGAAGGTGATGGAGCAGGAATTCGGCACGGGAGATCAATTGTATGTGATGTTTGAGAATCAGCCGGAGGAAGCGCTGAATAGCCTGATCGAGGAACTGAATGCCCTTCCGGAAGTGCGCATCGCCCTCCATGATCCGGCGGACGACGTGCGAGTGGTGGATGGAGTCACCTATCAGCGGGTCACCCTGACCCTGACCGGCTGCGATGCCGCCGCTCTGGTGCGGAAGCTGCGGCAGATGTACGCAGGCATTCCCTGCGCGGTGGGCGGCCAGGCGGCGGCCCTGCTGGACGTGCAGCAGAGCGTGGGGGCGGAAATCCCCGGGGTCATGGCCATCGCGGTGGCGGTGGTGCTTTTGGTGCTGCTTTTCACCTCCCACGCCTGGCTGGAACCGGTGGTGATCCTGCTGGTGCTGGCCGTTTCCATTCTCATCAATATGGGCACTAACTTCATTTTCCCGGATGTGTCCTTTATCACTTTCGCCGTCAGCGCCATTTTGCAGCTGGCCCTGTCCATCGACTACGCCATCATGCTGCTGCACGCCTACAACGGCTTTTTGGACGCGGGCATGAAGCGGGAGCAGGCCATGACCCTGGCCCTGGCCCATTCCTTCATGCCCATCTCGTCCAGCGCTTTTACTACGGCGGCGGGGCTGCTGAGCCTTTTGTTCATGAGCTTCACCATCGGCTTTGATATCGGCCTGGTGCTCAGCAAGGGCATATTGATCAGCATGCTGGGCGTGTTCCTGCTCATGCCCGCCGTGACGCTGCTCTTCGGCAGAGCTTTGAAAGCCACCCGGCACAAGCCCCTTCGTTTGGGCGGAGAGCATTTAGCGGGGCTCGTATACCGCGTCCGACGGCCTTTGGCGGTCCTGCTGGTGTTGGCGGTGGCTTTCGGCTTTTACCTGCAAAGCGGCAACTCCTACCTGTTCAGCGATTCCGGCCAATCCCGGCAGAAAACGGAAGCCTCCCGGGTGACCCAGGTGTTCGGGGAATCCAATCCCATGGTGATCCTGGTGCCCGGCGGCGAGGAGGACGCGGATTATGAGCTCCAGCGCCGGCTTGCGGAAGCGCTGCAAAGCCTGGAAATCGGAGATGAAAAAGTGATCCGGGGCCTAAACGCCATGGTGACAGACGGGCAGCAAGCCCTTGAGTATTACACAGCCCAGGACGCGGCGAAGCTGACGGGCATGAATACGATGATGGTGAGCCTGTTTTTCCGCACCCAGGGCTTCGGTTCTTCTGTGCGGGCGGACCGGCTGCTGGAAGCGGCGGGCAGCCTGATTTCCGGCAATGCCGAACTGGAAAAACTGCAAGAAACCCTTGCCAGCGCCAAAGCGGCTTTCAACGGCCCCCATTACGCCCGCATGCTGCTGGAGCTTTCCTTCCCCGTCAGCGACACCCGCACCCGCGCCGCCATCGACAAAATACAAGACGCGGCCCGGGCGGTATACGGAGAAGACTATTATCTGACAGGCGTGCCCATGTCCTCCTATGACATCGGCACCGCCTTTGTGGGCGATTTGATGAAGGTGAACGGCATCACCTTTATCGTCATCCTGCTGATCGTGGCCTTGTCCTTCCGGGCGCTGCCCCTGCCCCTGATCCTGGTGTTTGTGATCGAAGGGGCCATCTGGATCACCATGGGCATTTCAAGACTGCTAAACCTGCCCATTTTCTTCATGTCCTACCTGATTTGCGTATCCATCCAGATGGGCGCCACCATCGATTACGGCATCCTTTTGTCCAGCCATTACCGGGACGCCCGGCTGTCTGGCCAGCCCGTGCGGGAAGCCCTTTCCGCCGCCATGAAAAAAGCCCTGCCCACAGTGCTCACCTCCGGGGTGATCCTGATCACGGCAGGGTATATCATCGGCAAAATGTGCAGCGTCTACTATATCTCCGCCATCGGCCTGCTGCTGTCCCGAGGCGCGTCGGTGTCCGTGCTGCTGATCCTCACCCTGCTGCCCACTCTGCTTACGGTGTGCGACAGGGCGGTGATCCAAAGGGAAAAAAAGAAGTTCAGGTCAGAGCTGAGAGCGGAGAGTTGAGATTATACAGCGTTTAACGCAGGGGAAGCATATTTGATCGACCGTATAAATCTCAACTCTTCACTCTCAACTCTCCACTCTCTTCATGGTCTCTCCGCCTAAGCTGCCAGAAAGCCACGGCGGCCGCCGCCGCCACGTTCAGGGAGTCGATCCCGGCGGCCATGGGGATTTTAACGATATGGTCGCACTGGCGGATGGTTTCCTCGGTGAGGCCCGTATCCTCCGTGCCGAGGGCGATGACCAGTTTTGGCAGGCAAGGAAGCAGAGGATCGTCCAGCGTCAGGCAGTTGTCCCGCAGGGCCAGCCCGGCGATTTGGAAACCGGCTGCTTTCAGGGGCGTCAGGTCGGCGTTTTCCAGCCTTGCCCACGGTATTTGAAAGATCGCTCCCATGCAGACCCGCACTGCCCGGCGGTGCAGCGGATCGCAGCAGGTGGGTGACAGCAGCACCGCGTCGGCCCCCAGCGCGGCGGCAGAACGGAAAATCGCGCCCACGTTGGACGGCTCCGTGATCCCCTCCAGCAGCGCCGCCCGCCGCGCACCCCGAATCACTGTTTCCAGCGGCTGGGGCGTCGGGCGGCGCATGGCGCACAGCACCCAGGAGCGCTGCAAACGGAAGCCTGTAAGTTCGGCCAGCGCGTCGTCGTCGCCCGTGTAAACGGGAACGTCCCCACAGCGCTGGATGATTTCCGCTCCTAAGCCCTCCACAAATTTCCGGCGCATGAGCAGCGCCACAGGCTTGCAGCCCGCGTTTAGCGCGGCGTGGGTCACCTTGGGACCCTCAGCGATAAAAATGCCCTTCTCCGGTTCCTGCCTGCTACGCAGCTGCGCGTCAGTCAATTGGCTGAACAGTGCCATTTCCGGGGCGGATAAATCCTGTATTTCCACGATGGACATTTGCGTCCCCCTCCCGCCGTTTTCCGGGCTTGCGCAAAGAAAACGGTGAAATGATGGTTTCATTATATCGCAAGGCGAAAGCGCGCGCAAGCAGAACAAAGGGCAAATTGCACGGATGAAAACCAGTCTACATTGTATACAAAAATTTTTCAAATTTTCCTCTTGCATTTTTTCCGGTTTGGGTGTAATATATCACCGTTGCCCCGATTGATGCTGATATAGCTCAGCCGGTAGAGCGCATCCTTGGTAAGGATGAGGTCCCCAGTTCGAATCTGGGTATCAGCTCCAGTAAAACCAGTCAGAAATGGCTGGTTTTTTCATATTTTTGGACATTTTTAGGCGTTTTGATGCAGTTTCTGGTTAGGAATCGTACATCTCATCTTTTCATCCTGTCCGTTTTCGTCAGTAAGTTCGTCAATTGCCCTTCCCGGAAACCCTTATGACATAAGGCTTTGGAGGCATTTTCTTCGTCAATTTTTCGTCAGTTAGCCGCCAATCCGTAACAGGATGCGATGGCCTGGCTGGCGTCCGCAGCTCTGCTCCGGCCCTTGTCGTAGTGTTTCAGGGTTATTTGTGGCGTAGAGTGGCCCAAAGATTTCTGCACCAGCTTCAGGTCGTGGGTCATGGCAGAAATATCCGTCGCAACCGTCGTCCTGAACCGCCTTGGAGTGATGGTCTCCCCAAACTTAGTTTGATAGTTGATACGCTTGCGTAAGCCGCGAAGCTGCATGTAGCTCAGAGGCTTTTCCCCGCCGATCACGAACTCGTCCGGCTGTCCGCGTTCGGGTAAGTACGCCAGAATCTCCTGCGGGAAAACCAGATGGCGCACGCTGGACGCTGTTTTTGTGTAGGACTTGAAGTGGGGTTCATTGCGGGTCGGATGAGTGACAGTGTTCCGAACATGAATCATGCAGGATTCTTCGTCCACATCCTCCCACTTCAATCCAAGCACTTCCTCTGGACGAAGCGGCAGGGACAGAGACAACGCGAGCCAGGCGCGATCCGTCGGCTTTACCACGTCGTTCAGATGGCTTGCCAAATATCGCATCTGCTCAATGGTGTAAGGCTCCGTTTCCTCGGCGGCAAGCCCTTTGATACGGATGGATGACGCCTTCAGCGGGTTTTTCATGATGAATCCGTCGTCAATCGCTTTGTTGAAGATCTGGTTCAACACGTTTTTGACCTTGTCTTTCGACCCCTGCTTCATATCGTCGCCCATAGCGTTGAATACGCGCTGCACGTCCTCCGCCGTAATATCTTCTACGTTCAAACCATTGAGAATCGGGTAAATATAATTCCTTAACTGCCGTTCATAGGTTACGGCGGTCACGCGATCGATGTTTGGCTTGGAAAACACTTCAAACCAATTGTCTGCGTAAGCTTTGAATGGATGCTTTTCCTGTGACCGTGTATCCCCCTGCGGCCCCATCGCCAGCCTCAGCAATTTGTTTGCGTATTCCTGTTCCGAATTGGCGGTAAGCCAGACCTTGGTTCCGTTTACCGTAACCTGACGGCGGATTTTGCTTGTGTTCAGTGGCATTTCTTCCTCGCTTTCCTCACGAGGCAAATATGCTGCTCGATTGTCAAGATCCTCGGATGAACAGAGCTTCTGTCCGATCCGATTCAAAGTATACCGAATCAACTTATTCATTGTCAACCTCCGAAATATAATAGTGAAGAAAACCCAAAAGAGAAAGCGCCCGCCGCGTGGACGAGCGCCTTCCCCTCATTGATTATTCTTCGTCCAGTTCCTGAACCGCAGCAGCCGCCTTGTCGTATTGCGCCTTGCTGATGCCCAGAATGACGCCCAGGAACGTGTCTACGGCGGTGATCGTACCAACCACCTGCTCCCCGTAAGGAAAGCCCCAAATGCCGGCCAGGGCAAAATAGAGCGTTCCAACAGCGGGAAGCAGGTACTGGGCGACCCATTTGAGCTGATCATACGTCTTGTTGCTAAAAACAAGCATATCCAATCCCTCCTATCCTTTGATCGGCAGCCGGTCAACCTCTTGCATGATGCGTTTGGCTGAGCCGTTGCCACCCATTTTCTCGTAAGGTTTATACAGATATTCATACAGGTTTTCGTATTCGTCGCGGGTGATATATCCGCGATCGATATACTTGAGGCCGAGATATATGATTCTGTCATGGGCCAGGCCGATCAACACCTGGGTGCGAATATCCTTCTTTTCGGATCGCTTCTGAATCCAGGTCCAGAAGCCGGACGACGCAAGGACCGCGCCGATGATGGTCAACACCGTTTTCAGCCATTCGGGCATAGCGATCAACCCTCCTGCCTGCGTGTTACGGTTACTTTGGAATACTTGGGAGACACCCAGCAGATACGTTTTTCCATGCGGATCGCGTGCCAGCCGGTGATCGGAGACGTAGCCACCCAGTCATAGGTCTCGCCCTTGTGGACGTGGCCAATGCTGTCGTACTTTTGATGGTCGCCGATCCGGGCGTTCACCTTGTCGCTGGTAATGGTCACAACGGTGACAGGTTCTCCCGCTTCTTCCTTGGTTTCGGGTTCGGCGAGCTTCACTTCCGGCATGCCCCAATCGGGCCGTCCAAAGCCAGCCAGTCGGTTATAGGTCAGCTTGTACTTCTTCTGGCATACGCCGCCGCCGTTGGAAATGACGCCGTTCGCGCCGCTGGTATTGCCTTCTACCGTGTAAACGCACTCATCATCCACGGCGTACACCAGGCCGGTATGCTGGATGGATGAGCCGCCGATGCCGTCCTTCGGATAGAAGAATACCTGATCGCCGGGTTGAGGCTTATCAAACAGGCGGCCGTTCTTCTTGTAGTAGTCCCGGCTATACCGGCATCCGGCGCCGCAGTTGGCTTTGCCGGGCGTCTGGTAGGTCAGCTTGGCCGCGGCTTCCAGACCGTATGCCTGTACAAAGCACCAGTCCACAAAAACATCACACCAGGCGATGCTTTGCTTTTTGCCATTATAAAAGCCAAGCTCGTCCAAATCCCTGGCGTACTTGGTGTAATTCTTGTCCCCAGCGTTGGCGGTTTTGTCGTCAAGGCTGTTTTTATCTTTCTTTTCCAGATAGCCGATCTCGTTCAAAGCTGTCTGAACGACCTTGTTCGGGTCATAGAACATTGGAATCTCCTCCTCCTTTTCGACAGTCACCACTTTTCCGGGCGCGTCGGCGAACATGTCGAAATACTTTTGACCGTATGCGGCCCGTTTCTTCTTGACGGAATCGCTTTGATTCGCAGGCATCTCGTACTTTGTCAGAATCAAATCAGATGCCTCTTGAACAGACGTTGCGGCAAGCAGGCTGCGCATGACGGATTTATAGCTGGACAGCTCCTTCCAAAGGAATTCCAGCTGCATTTCCAGATCGCCAATGGAACGCTGCCGCTCCCTGGCATAATTCAGCAGGTTTTGCTTTCGGGTCTTGTACGTCCACTGAGCAAGTCCATATCCGGCGGAATCACTGGCAAACTCGTCATAGACGCCGCTGTCCACGGCCTGGGTATAGCCATTGTCGGTCATGCCCAGCTTAACTTCGTACTTGTTTTCCAGATTTCTTGGGTTCAGGCCCGATTCCGCGTACAAGTTCCCCATCAGGCCGGCTGCGGAAAATACATTTCCGGTTCGTTCCCACAGGAACCTCCAAATATAATTCTCGTTCATACTGCTCCTTTACGGGGGAAGAAGATCCACTTCCGTCCCGGCATACACGATTCCTTGACCGGGAACCAATGCGCACGGGCTGTCCACAATGTCGACTGCGGCATAGACGCAATCGCAGGCGATATCCAATTGAAACAATCCTTCCCGGCTGATTGGAACGATCACAACAAAACCGCCGCCGCATCGCAAAACGAAGGATACTCTGGCGAAGAAGACATCGTCGACCAAATCAGCCCGTCCTTCCAGGGAAAAGCCGTCGTAAATGACGTATTGGATGTATGCGAACGGCTCCTCACTTTCTGTGAAACAGAGATTGCAGGCGGAACCGACAAGCAAATATAACGCCAAAAGCAGCGCGCAAAGCTTCTTCATCTCCGAATTCTCCTTTTCAGCAAGGGTTTCATTTATACTTGTGCGTCCACCATATGGCAATCAGAAAGAGAATGGTTCCGATAGCAAACATGAAACCAACGGCCATACATAAGGCGATCATGCCGTCAATATCGATCATTTTCATCGGAACCGTCCCCTTCCCATAATGTGTTGTAGTAGCTGTCCATCCTTTGCAGCAGCTTTTGACTGTTGCCTTTCCCTGCATGGTTCTTCCAGGAGTCGAAACACTCGTCCACCTTTTCCCGAGTGCGCTCTCCCTTCTTCGCAAGGTTTACGAGCTTATTTAACTTCTTGCGTTCATGCTTGATGTTCGGGGAATTCAGCGTCATGATTACCTTTCCCGTATTCGTGATACGGTAATGGAAACCGAGAAACAGAATTCCTTTGGATAAAGGCGTGATGCCGGTTTTCTTAGTGTTGAATTGACATTCCAGGCTTTTGAGCATCTGAGCGATCTTCACTTGACACTCCAGCAGGTATTGATAGTCGTGGTGGATCAGAAGAAAATCATCCATGTACCGGATATAGAACTTGATGCGCAGAACCTCTTTCACGTAATGATCCAACGCGTTCAGGATGCCGATACCGGCAATTTGAATCATCTGGCTGCCGGGATTGTAGCCGATCTCCTGGTCATACTGGCCATCCAGTATGGTTTCAGCCTGCTTGTATGTCCAACCGTCAATAACCTTGCGGAAGCAATCCTTTACTACCTTGTGTGACATGTTCGGGTAATAGCCTTTGATGTCGCATTTAAGCACGTGGCCTTCTGTGCCGTACTTCCTGTAATATTTTTGCAGAAAGCATTTCAGCCTGTCCCGCGCCAAGTCCGGCCCTTTTCCCTTCTGGCAGGCCATATTGTCGTAGATAAAGCTGCGGCTGATCTTTGGATACAAAATGTTGTCGTTCAGGCTTCTTTGGAAAACACGGTCCCGGAAATGGACGCTGACGATTTCGCGTTCTTTTGGGTAGAAGACCTTGAATTTCTTTGGTTTCTTCTGCTTGTATTTTCCATTTCGAAGTTGTCTTTCGAGAATCAGGTTCTCGTCAATATTATTCAAAAAATAATACGCCGGCGTATCTTTCCAGGAAACGCCCTTGATGCATTTCCAGGTGGATTCGCTCAGCGCCTCGAAGCCTGCGACATCTTCAAAATCTCCGGAGTTTACAGGCTCACTATCTCGCTCGTGAGGTAGAGCCATCTCCGTCGTGTTGTTTCGCGTTTTCATAACGCCTGGACACTCGGCTCCTTGTGTCATTTTGGAAAATGCGCCAAGCCTATGGCCCGGCCGTGTGATTCTCTAAGCGGCACAATCCGGGGAGAAACGATTCGCGTTGTTGGCGTTGTTGTTGTTGACGTAAAATCCAAAAGGAAAGGCGCCTTGTTATCAGCGCCTTTGCCTTCGTCAGGATTCTTCTTCCTCGTCATCGATCTTGAGATCTTCTTCCAAGTTCACTTCCACGACCTGGGGCTCTGCCGGTTTTGCAGCTTTCGCTTTCTTGGCGGCCTTCCTGTCAGCGGCATGGGTTTTCATCTTGAGGATCAGCGGATCAATCGCATATTTGCAGAGTGCCATTCCGGTGTAGTACGCTCCGATAGCGATCAAACCACCAATCCCCATGGACTTAAGATCCAATTTCCACTCAGGCAGGTTGTCCTTGATTGCGTCAACCGTCTCCTGTGCCACAGCCTCGTTCATTTCGATGCTTTCCATTGTCTTTCTCTCCTTTCGTTTTCGAGGGTATATCCCTTCATAAAACACTTTGTTTTTTTCGCGGAATATCACTTGTCGAAATCATAGATCGGTGGAATCAAATGCGTTATTACCAGACAGGGTTCTTTCTCGTTGACCAGTTGGCTTGAATAACGCAGTTCGATCATGCCTTTGTCCACGTTCCAGCCAAGTTCGTTGCCAACATCCACCGGCGGCAACCCGATTTCCATATAGAATTCATTCAGGGAAATATACGGTTCCGTCATGGTTGTCATTTGACGGTTCAGTTTGTTCACGGCACGTTTGATCGTGTCGATGTCCGAATAGAAATACCTTCCAAACAGACTGTCGTAGCACAGGGTCCGTTTGATATCGCCTTCCACGATCGGTGCCTCTGTTTCGTTCGGCCTTGGCGGATTTTGGGCCACACGATCCCGGTCGATAGCGTCCCTGATCGCTGATTCCTTCTTTTCCCCAATGGTTTCGACCACCTTATTCCGGTATTCCCGCAGGCTCGTTTCCGCCAGGCTGTAAGCCGTTGCCAAGGCCGCGTTCCGATGATTCTTCAGCACGCTCGCCTCGATCAGGCAGGCCGTCGATACCAGGCCGATAGCAGTCGCCGGAATATAACATTTCCAGGCGGCTTCCACCGTTTGCTTCGCGGTCAGCTTTTTGTGGCGTTCATCCTGTTTCTTTTTTTCGATGCGCCGAAGCGCTTCCGGCGTGGCTTTCACCGCCAGAATGGTTGTCAGGATCATTCCGCTGATGCCGAAGCCCATCAGAATATCGGGGCTGTTCTGCCTCAGCACTCTTCCGCCATTTTCAATCATTTGTCTAAAGTCAAATTTCTTCATCATCGTATTCTCCTTTGCCTCCGATCCCGAGATATCTTGCCACCAAATTTTCTCCTAAGAAGCAGTGTTTCTGCTTCTCGTCCTCGTATCGCAGATCAACCAGAATATCGCCAAGGCATTCCGTAACGATTTTCAGGAATTTATGCGTATAAACGTTATCGCTTTCCATCATGAACATGTCCGAATTCCAATATGCTTTGTGAACGACGGCGATTGGATTCTCGTTGGAATTTCGGATTTTTTCGATCAGCAAGCCGATCACATATCGCATATACGTATACTTCTGAATCACGTAGTCGTTTTTTCGCCAAGGAATATAGAACGGACTGATCCGCACGTCTCTCCGATACCGTCTCAGAAACGATACCGCTTCAGACTTCGTCACCCCCAATCCACCTCCAAAAAGAAAAGAGCCCTTGTGATTGGGCTCTCGTCTTTATTCGTCCTTGTTCATGTTGGTCAAAGCTTCCTGAACTTTTTCTTCGATTTTCTGGTTCAGCTTGACTTCACTGACAATACTGCTCAATGCGCTTACAATAATGCCGGTGACACCAAGAATCTTCCCCAAAACGTTAATCCATTTATTCATGCTTTCACCTCCTTTTCCATAACAGGTCCTGTTTTTTTCGCGGGACCAGAAAGCTCCCTATCAAAACAATAATTTGCAATGCAGCCATCATCGAATTGAATAAGGATGTCGTCCGGGTATCCGCTTTCATAATACCCGTTGGCGGGTCTGCGATATGTATATCTCAATAGTTCTGTACCTTTTTTATGGCGATCAAAACACTGTTCCGCTTCGCTAATCGTATCATATACTGTGTGGCATTTTCCACATTTATAATGGGTAACACCTATCACTTTTCCTTCCATGTCCATTGTTTATTCCTCCGCGTTCTCATCCAGCGAATGAGGGCCGAAAGGCATGTCGATTGAGCATACGATCAGCCCATCATCCGTTGCGTAATGCCTGTGGTCAAAGTCGATCCATCGATAACCATAGTCCGTTTCCCCGATGTACTCGTCCCAACCCACAAGATCGCCCTCCGGAACGTGCTCCAGGCCGAATATATCCAAGACTTCGTTCAGCGTGATGTCGCCGTTCAGTTTGAAATATCGGTTGATTTCGTATTCAGCCCGCAGCACTTCTTCCATGGTTCGTTCAAAGAATTTCGGCGTTCCGCAGTATTCAAAGTAAAAGGTCTGCTTTTCGTTCCAGGGCGGATCGTCCCGCTTCTGTTCTTCTTCCTCTTGAAGAATCGCGCGGCTGATCGTTCGATTCGTGCCCTCTCCGCAGATCGCGTCCGTCTTTTTCCGATAGTTTTGGAATAGCTGTTCCAAGGCGGCGTAGGCTCCGGCAAGCTCGGCCTGTTTCCGCTTGTTCAGCACATTCGCGCCAAATATACAGGACAGCGAGGCGGCCCCCATCATAACAGTCGGAATATAATCGACCCAGCAGACTTTGACGGTTTCCAGCATGGTCAGCTTTGGTAATTTAGGATCATTGGCCATTTCGGAATCACTTAATTTCCGAACCTTCGCCTCAATGATTTTCCCCCGCGCTTTCGGCGTCGCCTTAACCGCCAGCACCACCGTAGCGACCATACTGCCCGCGCCTAAGAAGGTTAAGGCCGTAGCGCCGTTCTCATTCATCCATTTCCGAATATCAAAGTTCATATCTCCACCTCCAAACGAAGAGCGAAAAGACCTTGTTTTCAGTCTTTCGCTCCTCGAATCATTTCAGAACCTTCAGTTCCGCCAAAATGTCGCTCAGTCTTTCACCGTTCTTCTTTCGCTGATCGATTTCCAGCCATTCCTTGTTGGAGAGTTCCCGTCTCAAAGCCCAGTAGTGCCCCAAAGATCGGTCGTAGCAGTACAAATTCTTCACGGCTTCTTCCTTGTGCAGGTTTACTCGTTTGCCAACGACTTTCACTATCGTCGTTAGACCACCGATTAAAACCGGCGTCAGAATAATAACCGCTTCTTTGTTCCTGACAAACCATTCTCCGGCTTTCCGCAGCTTTTGCTGTACTCTCCATTTGAAATCGTTGATACTCCTCACAGTTTCATCCGAACCGTTTACCACATACAGCTTCATTTTCGTATCCTCCTTCGCCCATGTTTCCATAATAGGAAATGTATTCTTCGCGATGCCATGCAGAAAAGAAGAGCCCTTGCTAAAGCTCTTCCACTTTCTGGTCGATCAGCCGCATCAATTCTTCTTCAGGCATTCTTACAATTACATCTACTCGTAAAACCACGTCCCCGTCGTCCAGCGCTCCGTCTATTTTAGTGAAGTGTGTTTTCACTCCGTCGCACTTCAATCCTTTCCGAAGCAGCTTGGTAACAAGCTTCGAGACCAATTTCCTTCCAAGTGGAGTATTTATTAAATATCCCATAATTCATTCCTCCTTTTTTCGGCTGTCTTCCATAATATGGAATGCAGTTTTCGCGGAAAGAAAAAGAAGACGGCTTGCTGTTGCCGTCCCCTTCGTTCGTTACCGATATTCCACCACGGTTGCCTGTCCGCTCATGATCGTTTTCGTCCGCATGAAGGATAGGAAAGAGCCTTCCAGCATATAAACGTACAAAGGTTCTCCCTCGTCGCCGTAGCCCTGATCCAACCCGACCAGTGTGCCGCCGCCCTCAAAGGGTTCTCCCTTGTGCTGTTCGTAGTAGTCCCGCATTTCCTTCGTTCCTTCCACACATACTCCAAATACCATTTGTGTCGCCTCCATTTCAAATTCGGTTTTCCATAACAGAATCTGAAAATTTCGCGTTAAATATCCCGACGGTCGAACACGGTTTCCCAGCGTTCCTTGGGCAGCGGCTTCATTTTCAGCGCCCACATGATCTGCCGTACCGTTACCGTAGGATATAATCCGTCCTTACCCGGCCCGGCCCGCTCCTCGAAGAATGCCCGAAAGCCCGCGTTCAGGTAAACGGCGTCCGTCACCCACGGATCGATCTCGCTCCACCATGTCTTTTTCGTCTCCGGATCGAATCGCTGTTGGATCACAGCAAGTCCTTTTCCCCCGATTTCGTACAGTGTGCAGCGGGTATACACGGGATGCTCGCAAATATAAATCCTGCCGTACATACTCGTGTGGAAAGTCGGCTTCTCAAAATGGTACCGCATATCGCCTCCGAACAAAAAGAAGAGCCCTTGTTATTGGGCCCAACTTATCCGAACCAAAGCTTCTCTTCCTACTTGTAGCCGCATCGTCATGTTGTACAAGCCAACATTGGTTATAGTCTCCATTATTTTGCCTAAAGGCTTTAACCTCATTCCTTCTACTACCATACCAGCGTCAAAGATGTCCAGAACCAGAGCGATCGGCGTTTCCATGGTGATGGTTTCCACGCCGCAGTCTTTCACGATCGATTCGCCCAGTTTTCCGATGTCCGCCATGGTCAGCTTGTTTACGATCATGTTCTTGAAGTTGGGGCACTCCTGCCAGAAATCCAGCATTTCTCCCACAGCCAGCTTGTTCGCCGGTGTAATATCATTCACCTTGAAATTGCTGCCGGGAGGAACGTCACATCCAACAGCCTTCGTCATCCCCCGCGTCATGAGCATGAGCCCGGCAATGCCGGCCACCGCGCTTCCGATACCTGCGATAGCGTCCTTGTGTTGCCCGATGAATTCCTTCACCTTTTCACCTTTTGTCATTGTTCTTTCCTCCTTAAATATGATACCTTTCGGTTCATAAAACGCCATGCATTTTTCGCGGAAGGCCAAAGAGGCCCTGCGCATTAAGCGCGAGAATACCTCTTTAGTTGCCCTTCGCCATTTTTGGCCATCCTAATTGAATAATGGTGCATTTACTAAGTTTGATTTTGTCTCTCAGGAAATCCATCAAAGGAGCCTCAACGAGCATGTTAATGTATCCAAGCTCTACAGCAGGCGTTCCATCATTATGAAGCGGTTCGGTAAAAGCCTTTACTTTACCCGCTTTTCCCCAATGCACAATGCCGCCTTTTAGTAGAACAATAGCCATCTTCACGATCTCATTGTCCATATCCCCTTCTTTGGGCCTCTTTACACAAAACGTATACTTCATTCGAGTACACCTCCTTCACAATAGAAGCTGTTATTTTCGCGCTTTGTCCAGCAGCCAGAAAAACCGTCTGTACGCGGCATACCAGACTTCTTTGCAGCAGGGCGGCATCAGCTTACTGTAGGGCAACCCTTGCGTTACCGCCAGAATCATATAATTGTCCAGATCGCCAGCAGCCTCCGTCGCGGTACGGGTCACCATATCGAGCCGTTCACGAAAATATAATTTCGCCTCCGCGTACTTTGCAGTGGGGTCTGCCAGCTCGCTTGCTGCGCGCTGTTTGAGAATGCTTCCGGATACACTGGATGCTCCGTCAAGCGAAGCGTAGCATCTCAACCAGTCGTTATACTGCATGCAGAAGTGTCTCAATTCGTAATACCGGTGCTTTGAAATCCAATATGTATTCTTTTCCGAAATCTCCGGACGAATATCAGTGCCCATAATTTTACCTCCAATTTTATCTTAGATTAGCGCTGTTTTTCATTTTCATGGCGGTCCTCGCGGCCAAAAACACAAAAAGCCATCCCATCTCTAATCTAAGTTAAAAATTCTATCTTAGAATAGAACATCAGATGGCAAAAGGAAAGAGCCCTTGTTATCGGGCTCCATCCTCGCAGCAGTGATTCCTAATATAATTGTCCATTTTTGCGCGGTGGCTTTTCACCCAGCGTGGCAGCACATAGGGCCACATCAGCGCCATCCTGCCTATCTGCTTGAGCGTAACTTCCTCTTCGGTTCCGTAAAGTTCGTCCAACGCGTTTTTCGTTACCACGATTCCGTATTTCACGCAGAAGTACAGGTCTAAAGCCAGCAATGTTCCCGTAGTAGCCAACAAACCGATTCCTTCATACCACCATACCAACAGTATCAGATTCGTCATAGCGAATCACCTCCTCATAGGAGGCTGTGTATATATCGCGGAAAAAATAAAAGGAAAGGTGATCCACGCTAATGCTTATTTATACAGAATTGGACTTTCACCAACTACCTCACTGTCTTTATGGCAGTTTAATAGGTAACTTAAGGGTCTGTATAATTACCTTTCCATAATAGTCATTGAAAATATCGCGGAAAAAATAAAAGGCCAAGCAGGAGTGACGAACTCTGCCTGGAACGGTTCAATTTAATGAACTACATTCGCATCGCGTTACTTCCTTTTCATAATATCCCTTGCAAATTTCGCGCTTTGCCACCGGCCATATCATCAAGAAAACTCCGTTCTGCCGGAACTTTATTCATGATACGTCCTGAATCGAGCAGCATATCTGCCATGTGACAACCAGTTTTTGGTAAGGATGAGGTCCCCAGTTCGAATCTGGGTATCAGCTCCAGTAAAACCACCTGAACAGGGTGGTTTTTTTGTGCGTTCCAGAGAGTTTGATAAAAAAACCCGATGCCTGCGTAGTTTGGGCATCAGGTTTCTGATGATCGTGCCAGATACGTTACAAATCCCGGTGGGTATACTTGACGCGCCCGGTGACGGTGTCCTCCACGGTCTGGCCGGAGCCGATCAGGTGATATTTGTAGGTACACAGGCCCTCCAATCCCACGGGACCCCGGGCGTGGAGCTTGCCGGTAGAAATGCCCACTTCAGCCCCGAAGCCGTAGCGGTAGCCGTCGGCAAAGCGGGTGGAACAGTTCACATAGACCCCGGCGCTGTCCACCCCGGTGAGGAAACGGCGCTGAGCATATTCATCCTGGGCGATAATGGCGTCAGTGTGGTGGGAGCCGAAGCGGTTGATGTGGGCGATGGCTTCCTCCATGGAATCCACGATCTTGATGGACAGGATGGCATCCAAATATTCCGTGGCCCAATCCTGGTCTGTGGCGAGGATGCAATCAATGATGCTCTGAACGCGTTCGTCTCCTCTGATTTCCACGCCTTTGGCTTTCAGCGCGGCCGCGCAGGGGGGCAGGAAGGCGGCGGCGATGTCTTTATGCACCAGCAGCGTTTCCGTGGCGTTGCATACCGCCAGGGCCTGAGTCTTGGCGTCCACGGTCACTTTCACGGCCATATCAATATCGGCGGAAGCGTCCACATAGGTGTGGCACAGTCCCTCCGCGTGGCCCATGACGGGGATGCGGGTGTGATCCATGATGTAGCGCACAAAGGCGTTGCTGCCACGGGGGATGATCAGGTCGATACTGTCATCCTGGGAAAGCATTTCGTTCACGTCGTCCCGGGTTTCCAGCAGGGCGGCCCAGCCCTCCGGCAGCAAGCCCTTGGTGCCTTCTTCCATAGCGGCCATGAGGGCGCGATTGGTGCGCAGGGCTTCCCGGCCCCCTTTCAGCAGCGCGGCGTTGCCGCTTTTCAGGCACAGGCACGCGATCTGCACCAGGGCGTCGGGCCGGGATTCAAAAATCACCCCGATCACGCCGATGGGGCAGGAGACCCGGTATAAATCCAGCCCCGGCGCCAGCTCCCGGGCCAGGGTGGTGCGGCCCAGGGGATCGGGCAGGGAAATCAGCGAAGAAATGCCGTCCAATACGTCCTTGAGCTTTCCTTCATCGAATTTCAGGCGCTTGAGCAGGGGAAATGCTAAGTTTTCTTCCTCCGCCTGGGTACAGTCTAATTCATTCTGTTCAAAAATGTCTTTAGCGCGGGCTTTCAGCGCCTGCTGTATGTTTTTGAGCGCCGCGTTCCTTTGCTCCGCAGGCAGGGCGGATAAGGTATAGGAAGCGCTCCGGGCTTTCCGCGATAATTCTTTCACTTGCATGTTCATCCCTCCCGCTGCATATTATAACATAACGCTCGCCGCTTTTCCATTCGGAAGCGGCGAGACGGCCGACCGCGCTCCGCGCCGGTCGCCTCGTTATTATAACACGGGAACGCATCCCATTGCAAATCTATTTATTTTGTGTTATAATCGTGCGGCGCAGGAAACGATGCAGAAGGAGGGACGCCGCATGGCCAAGAAAAAGGGCATAAAGCCCATCGCTCAGAACAAAAAGGCCCGGCACGACTTCTTCATCGAGGAAAGCATCGAGTGCGGCATCGAGCTCA
Organism: Clostridia bacterium; assembly: GCA_017525805.1. The sequence goes on from JAFXSH010000113.1 coordinate 96,574, forward strand.
AGGGCACAGAGGTCAAATCCATGCGCCAGGGCAAGGTGAACCTGAAGGAAAGCTACGCCATGGTGAAGGACGGGGAAATCTTCGTGCAGGGCATGCACATCAGCCCTTACGAGCAGGGCAATATCTTCAACACCGACCCCCTGCGCCCCAAGCGCCTGCTGCTGCATAAAAGCGAAATCCGCAAGTTGGGCGGCCAGGTGCAGCGTCAGGGCTACGCGCTGGTGCCCCTGGACGTGTATTTGAAAGATGGCCGCATGAAAATGAACTTGGGCCTGTGCGTGGGCAAGCACCTGCACGATAAGCGCGCCAGCACCGCCGAACGGGACGTGAAGCGGGAAATGGCCCGCATGGTGCGCACCAACAACCGGGGAGAATAAAGCTTCATTCATGGGGGTGCACTGGTTTCGACGGGGATCGTCGGAGGTATGGTAAGCGAGCCGCGGACCCTGGCCGCGTTAAAACGGGGAAATTAAAATTAACTGACAATACTCAGTACGCTTTCGCTGCCTAAGAGCAGCGCGTCGACACCGAGCGCCTACGGCTCGGCCCACCGGCGTCATTGATGTAGGGAACGGAGCCGCGGGGGCCTCGGAGCGGCTCGGCACAAGAGGCTACTGAACGCGCAAGCCCGGCGGGGGGCGTGCGCGGGAGGGAACGTCAAAACCCTGCCTGCGCTCGGAGAAAACCATGCAGCTGAATCTTCGGACAGGGGTTCGATTCCCCTCACCTCCACCATTACGCCTTTGAAACCAGCCACGTTTCAAGGGCGTTTTTTCCAATAGATACAGCAGCCGACGGGAGGGCCGCCATGAATCTGACACAAATGCTGGAAAAGCTGAAAAACGACCCGTTCTTTATGGAAAACGTGACGGCGTGGCGCACGGTGCCGCCCCGGGAGGCGAAGTACGCCCCCTGGCCGGAGGGCATCGACGAAAGGCTGCCCGCCGCCCTGGGGAATCATGGGGTGCATCAATTGTACACCCATCAGGCGGAATGCTTCGCCGCGTCCCAGGAGGGGAAGGATTACGTGGTGGTGACGCCCACGGCTTCCGGGAAAACCTTGTGCTATAATCTGCCCGTGCTGGCGGCAATCCTCAAAAACCCCGACGCCCGGGCCTTGTACCTCTTCCCCACCAAAGCCCTGTCCGCCGATCAGGTGGCCGAGCTGTACGAGCTGATCGAGCTTTTGGGCGCGGACATCAAAACCTTCACCTATGACGGCGACACCCCCGCCGCCGCCCGCCGGGCCGTACGCCAGGCGGGGCATGTGGTGGTGACCAACCCGGACATGCTGCACAGCGGCATCCTGCCCCAGCACACAAAATGGGTGAAGCTGTTTGAAAACCTGCAATACATCGTGGTGGACGAGATCCACACCTACCGGGGCGTGTTCGGCAGCAACTTAGCCAACGTTTTGCGCCGTCTGATGCGTCTGTGCGAGTTTTATGGCAGCCACCCCCAGTTTATCCTGTGCTCCGCCACCATCCAGAACCCAAAAGAATTGGCGGAAACCCTCATTGGGCGGCCCGTGACCCTGATCGACAACAACGGTGCGCCCGCCGGGGAAAAGCACTATATTTTCTACAATCCCCCGGTGGTGAACCGGCAGTTGGGCATCCGCAAGGGCGTGCTGCCCGAAACCCGGGCCATCGCTTCCATGCTGGTGAAAAACGGGGTGCAGAGCATCGTGTTCGCCAAAAGCCGCCTGCAAGTGGAGGTGCTGACCCGGCAATTAAAAGAGTTGGTGTCCGACCCCATCGGCAACAGCGGCAAAGTCCGGGGCTACCGGGGCGGCTACCTGCCCTCCGAGCGGCGGGAGATCGAACGGGGCCTCCGGGCCGGAGACATTCAGGCCGTGGTGTCCACCAACGCGCTGGAACTGGGCATCGACATCGGGGCGCTGGAAGCCTGCGTGCTGTGCGGCTATCCCGGCACCATTGCCAGCACCTGGCAGCAGAGCGGCCGGGCCGGGCGGCGGCATGGGGTCAGCGCCACGTTCATGGTGGCCAGCAGCAATGCCTTAGATCAGTTCATCGTCACCCACCCCGATTACTTTTTCACCCAGCCCGCCGAAAACGCCCTGCTGAACCCGGACAACCTGTATATCTTACTCAGCCACTTCAAGTGCGCCGCCTATGAGCTGCCCTTCAAGGCCGGTGAAACCTTAGGCAACGCGGCGGGGGGCGCGGAAATGCTGGAATACTTAGAGGAAAGCAATATCCTGCGGAACGTGGGCGGCACCTACCACTGGATGGCGGAGGACTTTCCCGCCAGCGAAATGAGCCTGCGCACCGCCATGACGGAAAACTTTTTGATCAACGACATCACCGATCCGGCCCATCCCCGCATCGTGGGCGAAATGGATCGCTTCACCGCGCCCATGCTGCTGCACCCCAACGCCATCTACATGCACGAGGGCCAGACCTACCAAGTGGATGAGCTGGACTTTGACGCCTGCAAGGCGTTCATCCGACGGGTGAACGTGGATTACTACACCGACGCCGATTTGAACGTGAGCCTTTCCCTGCTGGACATTGAAAAAGAAGAGGACAGCGCCGCTTTAGGTGAGGTCAAGGTGGTGGCGCTGGTAAAAATCTTCAAGAAAATGCGCTTTGACAACAATGAAAACGTGGGCTTCGGTCCCGTGCGCCTGCCGGAGACGGAAATGCACACCACCGCCATGTGGCGCACGGTTCCGGATAAAATCGCCGAAAAATACGAAAAGGACGATCTGCAATCCGGCATGCTGGGCATCGCCAACCTGCTGCGCATCCTCTGCCCTCTGTATCTCATGTGTTCCCCCCGGGATATCGCCGTTTCCTATCAGGTAAAATGCCCCTTTACGGAAAAGCCCACCCTGATCCTATATGATAACTGCCCCGGCGGCGTGGGGCTGGCGGAAAAAGCCTTCCGCATGCGGGATATCCTGTTCACCCATGCCCTGACGCTGGTGACCGACTGCGACTGTCCCCAGGGCTGCCCCTCCTGCGTGGGGCCCGTGGGCGAAGTGGGCCCGAGGGGCAAGGAAATGGCGAAGAAGCTTCTGGAGGATTTGCTTCATGACCATTCATGAGTTGGTGGAATTGCAGCGCCGCGCCTTTTACGCGGTGAACCCCCGCTGCATCGAATCGCGGCTGGATCAGCTGGAGCGGCTGTATAAAACCATTGTCCAGTGGGAGGACCGCATCTGCTTAGCCCTGCAAATGGACTTAGGAAAAAGCCACGAGGAAGCCTACATGACGGAAATCGGCATCGTGCTTTCCGAAATTTCCTGTTTCCTTAAGCATCTGCCCCGCTGGGCCCGGCAAAAACGGCAGCCCCTGCCCCTTTCCCTGTTTCCCGGCAAAAGCTATGTGCTGAAGGAGCCCTACGGTGTGGTGCTGATCATGGCCCCCTGGAATTATCCCTTCCAGCTGACCCTGAATCCTTTGGTGGGGGCCATCGCGGCGGGCAATCACTGCGTCGTGAAGCCCAGCGCCTACGCCCCGGCCACCGCCCAAGTGATTGCCGATCTGGTGGCTTCCTGCTTCCCTCCGGAGCAGGCGGCGGTGATTTTGGGCAGCCGGACGGAAAATCAGGCTTTATTGGAAGAACGATTCGATTACATCTTCTTTACCGGCGGGGTGAACATGGGCAAGGTGGTGCTGGAAAAGGCCGCCCGGTACGTGACCCCCGTGACCCTGGAATTAGGCGGCAAAAGCCCCTGCATCGTGGAGGAATCGGCGGATATCGCCACAGCCGCCCGGCGGATCGCCTTCGGCAAGGCCCTCAATTCAGGCCAGACCTGCGTGGCCCCGGATTATCTGCTGGTGCAGGAGCGGGTGAAAGACAAGCTGCTATCTCAAATCAAAACCTGCTGGGATGATTTTTACGGCGGCGCGCTGGTTAGCCCCCAATGGCCCAAAATGGTGAACGTAAAGCATTATCAGCGGGTAATGAACTTGATCCAGGGAGAAACGGTTTACTGCGGCGGCCAAGGGGACGGGGCGCGCTTCGAACCCACGATCCTGACGGACGTTTCCTGGGATTCGCCTATTATGCAAGAGGAAATCTTCGGCCCGGTGCTGCCGGTGATCACCTTCAAAACCATCAATGAAATCATTCCCCTGATCAACCGCCGGGAGCGGCCCCTGGCCCTGTACCTGTTCACCCGCCGGATCGCGGTGAAGGAACTGGTGCTGAAAACCGTGCCCTTCGGCGGCGGCTGCGTCAACGATACCGTAGTGCATTTATCCTCCAATCGCCTGCCCTTCGGCGGGGTGGGCCAGAGCGGCATGGGCAGCTACCACGGCAAATATTCCTTCGACACCTTTACCCACGAAAAATCCGTTGTGATGAAAGGAAACTGGCCGGATATCAAAATGCGCTATCCGCCTTACTCCAAGAAAAAACTGGGCCTGATCAAGAAATTTTTGAGGTGAGCACAATGCCCGCGTTGGAAGCGTACAAGCGCGAACTGGATTATTCCTACGCCCCGGGGCTGTTTCCCTCCCTGGAAGCCATGACCAAGCGCCCCGAACTGGTACGGCGTCTGCTCATCTCCTCCAAGGGCCAGGACAGCGAGGGCGTGAAAAAGCTGATGGCCCTGGCGGAGAAAAAGGGCGTCCGCGTGGAAACGGCGGACAAAGCCCTTTCCCGCATTTCCGGGAAGGACAACTGCTTCGCCGCGGCTGTGTTTGAAAAGCGGCCCCTGCCGCTGGACGGAGCCTGTGACCACATTGTTCTTCATCATATTTCCGATCAGGGCAATTTGGGCACCATCCTGCGCACCGCCTTGGGCTTCGGTTATCATGATATCGCCATCATCCGGCCGGCGGCGGACGTGTACGACCCCAAGGTGGTGCGGGCCAGCATGGGCGCCCTCTTTTCCCTGCGCGTGACGGAATGCGCCGATTTTTCCGGCTATTGGCAGGAATTTGAAGCCCGTATGGCGTACCCCTTCATGCTGGACGGCTCCGTGCAGATGGACGACGCGGCGAAGGACGCGCCGCATCCCTGCGCCTTGATTTTCGGCAACGAGGGCTCCGGCCTGCCCCCCGAATTTCAGCGGGTGGGCCAGCCCGTGCGCATCCCAAGCAGCGACGAGGTGGATTCTTTGAATTTGGCAATCGCTGCTGCCATTGGGATGTACGCTTTCAGGAGGCAGTGACGGATCTCACATCCGATGATATTCCCGCCACTGGCGGTCATCGGATGTTCGTCCCCTTCCAAGAAAGCTATAAAGGAAACTTGTAATCCTCTTTTATATCCGATGTGAAAGGATGAATTAGTTTGACCGATGAACAGATGATCCGCGCCCAGATAACAAAGGCGATTTTGGATTTGGCGAAAGCCGCGAAGCTCCAGCCCGGCGCGCAGCTCGTGATCGGCTGCTCCACCAGCGAGATCGCGGGCGGGCAGATCGGCAAAGCCAGCGCCCCGGAAATCGGGGAATGGGTGGCCGGGACCGTGCTGAACGTGTGCCGTCAGCGGGAATTCATTCCCATTTTCCAATGCTGCGAGCATTTGAACCGGTCTTTAGTCATCTCCTTATCAGCTGCGAAAGAAAACCGGTATATCCGGGTCAACGCCATTCCCCAGCCCAAAGCGGGCGGCAGCGTGCCCGCCGCCGCGTGGAAGCGGATGGAAGACCCCTGCCTGGTTATGAACGTGCAGGCCGACGCCGGGCTGGATATCGGCGACACCCTGATCGGCATGCATCTGCGTCCCGTGGCCGTGCCCTACCGCGGCGAAATCAAGCAAATCGGCCATGCCAATTTGGTCTGCGCCTATTCCCGTCTCCCCTATGTAGGCGGGGAAAGGGCGGTATATCGGTAAAAACTGGAGGTTTGATCCATGGACAATCAAAAGAAAGACCGCCTGTGGCAGCTTGTCACCTACGTCGTGAGTTTGGTTTTCTGGGTCTTGTTTATTCTGAACACCTGGGTTCTGAAAACTCCACCGGATTATCTGAAAGTAATCGCCCTGCTGGTGGGCCTGTGCTTCCTCGTTTTGCAGATTCGGCAAATAATCGTCACGCTGAAAAAGAAGAAAGACTGAACCGGAATGATCGGCAAAGCAGGAGGATCACAGCATGAAAAAAATCAGGGAAAAATGGCGTCAGCTATCAGTGATAGATCGGGCTGTGTTCATTTTGGGCGTCTTATGGTTTTTAGGTGCTGTCGCTTCAGGATTCATTTGGAAAGACCAGCTTTGGGTGGTTTTGCTCGAGCTGGGATGTTTGGTGAGCATGATTACGCTTATGCTGCTTCAGATATTTCGGGTCAAGGATTTGACCAAATCGAAGAAGTGGGCTTTTTCCTTCCGCATTTTAGCTTTTCTGTGCATTGCCTCCGCTGATCTCATTTCGCGCATGAGATGGGCAATCTTTGAAGAAGAAATCCATCTCCCTTTGAAATGTATCGGATTGCTTGCTTTGGTAGGTTCTTTCTATCTGGATGAGCTATTTCCGAAAGGAAAAACGGACTTGGAAGAAATGAAATAATATCGGAGGACTGCTTCTTTGGCTGATCTCATTGTCATTGGCGCGGGCCACGCGGGCTGCGAGGCGGCGCTGTGCGGGGCGCGGATGGGGCTGGATACCCTGCTGCTGACCCTGAACCTGGAATCCGTGGCCCTCATGCCCTGCAATCCCTCCATCGGGGGCACGGGCAAGGGGCATTTGGTGCGGGAAGTGGACGCCCTGGGCGGGGAAATGGGCCTGGCGGCGGATGATATCACATTACAGAGCCGCATGCTGAACCGGGGCAAGGGCCCCGCCGTCCATAGCCTTCGCATCCAGGCGGACAAGCGGGCTTATCACCTGCGCATGCTGAAAACACTGTTCAATCAGGAACACCTGACCCTGCGCCAGGGGGAAGCGGCGGAAATCCTGACGCGAAACGGCAAAGTGTCCGGGGTGAAAACTCTGACGGGAGATATTATTCCCTGCCGGGCAGTGGTGGTGTGCACCGGGGTGTATCTCAAAAGCCGCATCATCATCGGGGAAGCGGAATGGGACGCGGGGCCCCAGGGCCTGATGCCCGCCAATTATTTGAGCAAATCCCTGACTGATTTGGGTTTTTCTCTTCGCCGCTTTAAGACCGGCACCCCGGCCCGCGTGGCGGAAAACAGCATTGATTTTGAGAAAATGGAGGTGCAGCCCGGCGACGAGCCGGTAACGCCCTTCTCCTTCATGACGGATATTCCGCCGAAAAACAAAATCAGCTGCTATCTCACCTGGACCAACGAAAAGACCCACGAGATCATCCGGCAAAACCTCCACCGGGCCCCCATGTTCACCGGGCAGATCAACGGCACCGGGGCCCGCTACTGCCCCTCCATCGAAACCAAGATTGTGCGCTTCGCCGACAAGGACAGGCACCAGCTTTTCTTAGAGCCGGAGGGGGACGGCTACCCCGAATGGTACGTGCAGGGCATGAGCTCCTCCATGCCGGAGGACGTGCAGTGGGCCATGTACCGCACCATTCCGGGGCTGGAGCGCTGCATCCTCACCCGTCTGGCCTACGCCATCGAATACGACTGCATCGATCCCCTGGCCCTGACCCCCTATTTGGGCGCGCGGCACATTCCGGGCCTTTACACGGCGGGCCAGATCAATGGCACCTCAGGCTACGAGGAAGCGGCGGCCCAGGGCCTGTACGCCGCCATCAACGCCTGCCTGTACTGCCAGGAAAAAGAGCCCTTCCTTTTGACCCGGGATCAGGCATATATTGGGGTCATGGCCGACGACCTGACCACTAAGGGCACCGACGAACCCTACCGCATGATGACCAGCCGAGCGGAGCACCGGCTCTACCTGCGCCAGGATAACGCCGACCTGCGCCTGACCCTGAAAGCCCAGGATTTGGGCCTGATCTCCGACGCGCGCCTGCGCCGGGCGGAGCGGAAGCAGCGGGAAACGGAGGAACTGGTCAAGCGCCTCACCGACGCGGGCATGGACAGGGAATTGCGCCACCCGGACGCGCACTTGGAACTTCCCGAGGGCTGGGATTATACCGCCGGAGCGAAGGAGCAGGCGGAAATCCAAATCAAGTACGAAGGCTACCTGCAAAAGGAAATGGCCCAAATCAAGCAGACCCGGGCCATGGAGGAAGCCGTCCTTCCCCCCGATACCGATTACCTGTCCATCGACGCCCTGCGCTTAGAAGCCCGGGAAAAGCTCCAGGCCCGCCGCCCCTTGTCCCTGGGCCAGGCCAGCCGCATCCCCGGCGTGAACCCGGCGGACATCGCCGTGCTGATGGTGTGGCTCAAGCGGCAGAAGGGATAAATATCTGGGGGAACCGCTCTTTCATGCTGAAAGAGCGGTTCCCCCCAGCCCCCCTTCCGAGAAAGCCACTTATTAAATAATCATGGAGGAAGCCATGTATAAGACTTATCAGGAAGAATTCTTAACTCGTACCAGCGACTGCGATTTCATGGGTACTCTGCGGCCCAGCGCCATCATGCAGATCATGCAGGAACTGGCGGGCACCCATTCCGACCTGCTGGGCTGCGGCAGGAACGTGCTGATCCAAAACAACATCGTGTGGGTGCTGAACCGCTGTGAAATCCACATGGACAAGTACCCCAAGATCGGCGACCGGATCACCGCCGAAACCTTCCCCACCGCCAACCGCCGCTGGTTCTTCCCCCGGTACTACTTCTTCCGGGACGAGGAAGGGAATACCATCGGCTGCGCCGCCACCCTCTGGGCGCTGCTGGACATTGAAAACCGCCGCATGCTGCCGCCGGGGGACGTGGCCAAAATACTGCCGGACAACGCCGACCTGCCCGTGCCCATCGGCCTGCCCGCCACGGTGGATACGGTAGACGGCGAGGAAAAAACCCTGTGGCGCAAGCCCGTCTACTTCGACTTGGACGTGAACCAGCACGTCAACAATACCCGCTACGCCGACTGGGCCTGCGACGCCTTGGGCGTAGAGGTCATGAGCAAGTATTGCTTAGAAACCCTGCTGGTCAATTACGACGCCGAGGTGCTGCCCGATCAGGAAATCACCCTGCGGGTGTACAAAAACGGTCTCCAGTACCGGGTGGCAGGCTATCATGAGGATAAGCTGCACTTTGAGCTGGGCGGAAAACTGAGGGAAAGGGAGAATAATTCATAATCATACCGGGCCGTTTGAAACAACTGTAAAAGGAGAATTTTACATAGGTGAATCACTGTCACCAAGATAACAAAAAGCCAACGGGGAGTAACAAAAAACCGACGAAAAGGTATTGACAAACACGAAAAAAAGTGCGGCCGCTCTCACTGATCCCAGTGAGAGCGGCCCTTGTTATGAAAAGTGTTCCGGCACCGCCATATCAAGGAGGTTCGCACAGGATGTACTCTGTCCAACATACGGAGAAGATTTGGATCAACTTCTGACGCGTCCTGAATGGTAATCTTTTCGTTCACCATATCGACACCTCTCCACCTCAAAGCATATGCTCCCCTGCTCTATACCAGCGCCCCATTCGGGATTCTTGGTCCCTGCGGGATGGCATACCGTTCTGATTTTCATAGAATTTACCAGGAATCCGGCCAGATTGCGGCAGGGTGTTCCGGAATGTAAAACCAGGATTTTCCAAATACAGGTCTCTTTTACCTATCGAAGGAGGGGAAGCACAGCAGGCCGGTATTTTCAGCTTTCGCCGTGGTAAAGCACGTTTCCGGGTCGGTTTCGTTCAGCATGCGTAGGGTGAAACGGAACGTGTGGAAGCCGCCTAAGGAAGCTTTGAAATTGGTTTCCCAGAAATTGTTCATCACCCAGGCGTACACCTGATCCGAATTATTAAGCGCGGGATCGCCCGCCAGGCGGATATCGTGGGGCAAAAGCGACCCCATGCCGATCATGGGCGCGTCGGGCATTTCCACCAGCATTGCCCCGTCCTTGCCGATCCAGGAAACGCCGTTTTGGGTTTCGTAAAAATCCGCGCAGGTGCCGGGGATTTGATCGATCCGGGGCCGGAACACACAGCCCGTCTTGTCCGCCCAGAAAACGGCGTCCTCCCGGGCAAAAGGCAAGGCCAAATACACGTTTTCCGGCTCCAGGCGGCTTTCCTTGTGCAGGCGGTAATCCACGTCCAGCCGGGGGATATCGTGGTAAGACGTTAAAATCAATTCGGTGGACAGGCTGCCCTTCACCGCGTAGGTCAGGATCACGCGGCTGAAAACCGGTCCGTGATCCGTCACCCGCGCGTCGGTGAGCCTGCCAAAGTCCCGCAGCGTATGAGGGGCTTTTCGATTTCTGCCCATGTTCCGGCGTTCCGTGCAGGGGTCCGTGCGGATGGGCGTGATTTCATAAATAGGTTCAAAGGCCGTTTCATCCCCTGTGATCAGCTCCCGGCCTCGCTTCCGGTCGAAAATGGTCGTGATTCCCTTGCCCATTTCCCATTGGATATGCAGGAAGGGCGTGATCATTTCAAAGGGCGTGCAGGCCCAGTCCGGGTCTTTCAGGCGGCCATAGGCAAAATCGTGCACCCCTTCAGCCCCGTAATCGCAATACATTCCGATCATGGCCGGGGCCTTGGGCGGGTTTTCCTCCAAGCGGAAAACAGCGTGTTCATGGGGCTGCAATGTTATCGGCAGATTGAACTGCCAGCCCCGGGCCACGCGGGACAGCTGATAGGGGATTTCCCGCCCCGTTTGTTCGTTCACGATGCGGAAATCTTTGTGCTGGAACAGGATTTCCAATTCGGTCCGCGCCACGGCGGTGACCGGCACAGGATTGGGGTTGACGGCGTGCAGGCGGTAATCCTTCCAGATCACCATGGGCGTTTCGCCAAGGTGGGCGCAAAGGGCGTCCACGCACAGGCTCACGGCTTCGTTAGCCTTGGCGGCGTACAGGGTCTTGCGCATGTCCAGCAGGTTCACCATGGGGTGGGCCGGTTCGCAGATGCTGGAGGAAAAGCCCCAGGTATGCTCGGCGTAAAGCATCAGATTGCGCCGGGCAGTTTCCATCTGCTCTTTGGAAACCACGCTGCAATCCGGGTCCATTTCCCGGCAGATATGGTATTTCCTTACGGCTTCCCGATAGTGGCTCACCGCGTCCGGGGTGGAGCAGGTACCGTCCGCCCACCAATCCGTCCAATCCCCCCGATAAGTGGGGATGATTTCGCCATGTTTCTCCACTTCATCGAAAAAACGGTCCAGAGTGGTCATTTCCATGGGGAGCTGTTCTCCACTTTCCGCGTTCCACCGGTGAACAAATTCCATCACGCCGGGGCCGGGAGGCGAATTGTCCGTGCACAGGCCGGACACCAGGATGGGGCAAAAATCGAAGGGGAAGCCATCCTCTTTCAGCTTTTCGACGTAGGCGAACAGGCGGCGCTTGGACAGCTCCCAGTTGGAAAGGCCGGCATTGGCCAGGCCATCCCGGATCATATAGCCGTACTGGCCGGATAATTGATGGATGTTGATTTCATTGCCCAGGTGGTAATGCTCGCTCTGCCACACCAGCAGCCGCTGCCCGTCGGGGCCCTCCCACCAGAAGGGCGACTGCTTTTTCCCGGCGGCGTAATGGCCATGATGGGTATGCACGGCGGAGAGCAGCCGCCGGATGCCCGCCCCGGCTAAAATGGAAGCGAAGCCCCAGGGATAACCGTTGATATCGGCGCTCATAGCGCTTTTGAGCTCCTCGCCCTGCGCTTCCACCGTGCGGCGGCATTTTGCCAGCGTTTCCCGCAGCACCGTTTCGTCCATCAGGTCGGTGCCGTTCAGGTAATTGCCGGACAGGCCGATTTTTCCCTCCCGGACGAACCGCCAGAAATCGGCGATATACGCGGGCTCGCCGTTTTCCAAAAACCGTTCCAGCATCCAAAAGGTTTCCACATTCCAGCAAAAGCCCGCCCAATTCGGATTCCGCTCCGCTTCCCGCAGGATATCCACCACGCTTTCTAAGTACTTCACGTGATTCCAGGCGATTTTCTCCTGCCGGTCCGTATATCCCACGTCGGTGTGGGCGTGATGAATGAGATAGAATTTCATGAGCTTTCCTCCTTTGCAAAAGAAAAAGCAGCTCGCGGCTGCTCTTGAATGATCAAATCAAACCGGTGGTTTTCATAATGAATACGAAGATGAACGTGGAAAAAATGCACAGGGTGCTGGTAATGGCCACGCATTCAGCGGCCAGTTCCCCATCGCCGCCCATGCTTTGGGCCATGGGATAGGAACTGACGGCCACCGGCGCGCCGAAAGCGATGAAGGCGCAGGCCAGCGCCACGCCCCGCATGCCCGCCAGTACGCAGACCGCTAAGAACAGGAGGGGGGATAAAAACAGCTTCCAGGGCACCACGATGGCCAATTGCCGCGCGTGGCCTTTGGCGCTGGAAAACTGGATCGCGCCGCCCAAGGTAAACAGCGCCAAGGGAGTGGCGATCTTGCTTAGGTCGTTCATGGTGGTTTTCAGGAAAGCCGGGGGCTGGAAATGCAGCAGCCACAGGGCAAAGCCCAGGAGGGAACTGATGATCAGAGGATTTTTCAGGATGTTCAGCAGGATGCGGCCCACCTTGATTTCCCCCTGCCCGTAAACGCACAGGGCGACCACGGACATAAGATTGTAAACCGGCACCGTCACCGTCACCAGCAGCGCCGCCAGGGACGTATCCTGCCCCGGAAACAGCATGGCCACCAGGGGAATGCCGAAAAAAGCGTAATTAGCCCGGCCCATGGCCTGGATCATGACGCCGATTTTTTTCGGATCTTTTTCCAGCCGGGGCACAAACAGAAACAGCAATCCGAACTGCAAAAGCAGCAGGCCGGGGATCAGAAGAAAAGCCAGGCCGGAAATGGGGGTATCGTAGGGCGTGTTCATCACGCTGTAACACAGGTTCACGGGCAGAAACACCCGAAACACCAACTGATTTACATCCTTCACCAGCTGATCCTTGAGCAGGCCGATCCTGCGGCAGAACCACCCGGCGGTCATGAGCGTCAATAGGGGCAAAACCGTGTTCAGGGCAAAGAGGAAATCATCCATGGCGGTTTCCTTTCCTTAACGTTGGATGACAGGGCTGTTTTTCAGGGTGGACTGAACGCGGTTCAGCGACCGTTCCATTACTTCCCGCTGCTGGTTGCTCATGCCTTCCGGCGCAGCATCCGCGCTGCAAACGACGCGGTACTGAACGCCGCCGTCCACGGTCTGCCGCCAGATATAGGTGGGGGTGTAATCCGTGTTCTGAAACTCCACCCGTCCCTCGGAATCGCAGGTAACGGTCAAATGCAGCAGCACGCCGGAAATATCGTAGCCCTCCCGGGATTCGGTGAGCAGCGTGCCCAGGGAGTAAGCCACAAAGGCGCCGCGGGGCTTTCCGTCCTCGCCCGTACAGGAAATGATCTCCATGGGCAGCACCCGGGTGGGCCGCGTGCCGAGGATCACGTCCGCCCCCATTTCAGCCAAAGCCTTGGCCGTGTCGCGCTGGGTGGAAGTGACGGCGGTAGCATCCGCCTTTCCCCAGTACATGCACACGATCACGCACCGCGCCCCCTGGCCGCGTGCCCAGCGGATATCCTCCCGGGCGGCTTCCAGGGAAAAGGGCTTGAGGACGCCGGGATTTTCCTTCTGGGTATTTTTGCTTTTGGCCGTCAGCACGTCCGTATAGGATAAAAGGGCCACCGTGCCGCCGTTCAGCGCCACCAGCCTGTGCTGGGCCGCCCCGGACACGCTCACGCCGCCGCAGACGAGGCCGCGGGCGGTCAGGGCGCTCACGGTATCCGCCGCCCCCTGCACATCCTGATCCAGGATATGCTCGCTGCCTAAGATCACCTGATCCACCCCTAAGGTGCGCACGGCGTCCGCCGCTTCTGAAAGGGTGATGGCGTCCCCGTACTTCCGGTCGGAAATATTGATGAGCTGGGGCATGGTGACCAGATTCAGGTCAGCGTAAACCTCCGTGCTGATGGTCGACAGAATGGGCCGGTAATCCGCCGTTTTCTCCGTTTTGTCGTACACGGAATCGGATATTTCGCTGTGAAACAAAAGCATGCCCCCCGCCGTGAGAGAAAAAGAATAGGGGGCCTGCACGGGGGTAACAGGCGCGGGTTCGGGCGTGTCCAAGGGCGCGGGCGCATCGGTGGCCGGGGCCACGGTGACCGGAGCCAAGGTCACCTTCACGGTGCGTACCGGGCTCTGCAGCGGCTCAGGCGCGGCGGTGGGGCCCTGGAGCGCTGAGCCCATCAGGCCGATCACGCGCTGGGCGTCCATCTGCACGCTGGTATCGTGCCCCCGGATCCCGCTGAACAGCACCAGACAGCCCACCGTCACCACGGCGGTGAGCAGCAGGGTGAATATGGTGCCCAGGGACCAGCCTGGCTTGTGATGCTTCATGGCGTTATCTCCGAACCGTCAGGGGATTTATTTCGTTTCCACCCGGATCATGCTTTCCACCCGGGCGTCGCGGGAATCGATGGCGGCCAGGGCCTTGCGGATGGCGCATTCCCCGGCGTCGTGGGTGATCAAAACGATCTGGGCGCGGCCGTTGACGGCGTCGCGCTGCATGAGGTTGCGGATGCTGATGCCCTCGTTGCCTAAGCATGTGGTGATATGGGCCAGCACGCCGGGCCGGTCGCTGGCCTCCAGGCGAACGTAGAAGCTGCAATGCCAGTCATTGGTGACGGTGAGCCCCTCGGCCAGCTTATCGGAATTGCGGAAGGTGGGATGCCGGGGCGTTTCCCGGCTGACAGCGTACAGCATATCGCTGACCACGGCGCTGGCGGTGGGCGCGCTGCCCGCGCCCCGGCCAAACAGCATCATATCGTCGCAGGCGTGGCCATGCAGGAAAATGGCGTTGAAGGAGCCGCTCACGGAGGCCAGGGGATGGCTGTCCGGGATGAAAGTGGGATGCACCCGTGCGTCGATCACATTGCCCTGGCGCTTGGCGATGGCCAGCAGCTTTAAGGTGTAGCCCAATTCCTTGCCGAAAGCGATGTCCGCGGCGCTCACCTGGGTGATGCCCTGGCGGTAAATCACGTCAAAGGGCACGCGAGCATGGAAAGCAAGAGAAGAAAGAATAGAAAGCTTGTAGGCCGCGTCGAAGCCCTCCACGTCGCTGGTGGGGTCCGGCTCCGCCAGGCCTAAGCGCTGGGCATCCTTGAGCACGGCAGAATAGTCGCTGCCTTCCTGGCTCATGCGGGTGAGGATATAGTTGGTGGTGCCGTTCACGATGCCCATCATTTCCTCAATGCGGTTGCTCATGAGCGAATCCACCGTGGTGCGGATGATGGGGATGGCGCCGCAGACGGCGGCTTCGTAATACAGGCCGCTGCCGTGCTTTTCCGCCGCTTCCTGCAAGATATGCCAATTGAGGGCCAGGGCCATTTTGTTGGCCGTGACCACCGTTTTGCCCATTTCCAGGGCCCGCAGCATATAGCGGGTGGCGGGCTCTTCCCCGCCCATGAATTCCAGCACCATTTCGATGGCGGGATCATCCGTCACCTGGCTGGAGTCCGTGGTGAGCAGGGCTTCGGGCACGATAGCGTCCCGCTTTTTGTGAACGTCCCGCACTAAGATGCGCTTGATATCAAATACCACGCCGCTGCGGTGCAGCAGATCGTCCTTGAACTCGTTCAGCAGCTTCCACACGCCGCAGCCGATGTTGCCGCAGCCCAAAAAACCAACCGTTACCGTGCGCATGTTCTTTTCCCTCCGTCACGCCTTGGGCTGATTCTTTTCGTAGATCAGCCGCAGGCCTTTTAATGTAAGCAAACCGTCGATATGATCGATCACCCCGGATTTTGAGGCGATGAGCCGCGCCATGCCGCCGGTGGCGATCACCTTAGCCCCGGGGCAGCCCATCTCCCGGCGCATTTCGTTCACCAGATAGATCACCTGGCCCACATAGCCGTTGATGACGCCGGACTGCAGGTTAGCGATGGTGGTCCTGCCGATCACCTTCTCCGGCATCACCAATTCAAAATGGGGCAGCTTGGCCGTGCCGGACACCAGCGCTTCGCTGGTGAGCTTGATGCCGGGGCAGATGCAGCCGCCCAGCAGGGACCCCCTGGCGTCCAGCGCGCCGAAGGTGGTGGCTGTTCCGAAATCGATATACACGCAGGGGCCGCCGTACAGGGTGTAGGCCGCCACCGCGTTGCAGATGCGGTCGCTGCCGATTTCCCGGGGATTTTCGTACTTGATATCAATGCCCGTTTTCACGCCGGGGCCCACCGCCATGGGATCGAGGCCGAAGTATTCCCGGCACATATGCTCCACGGTGAAATTCACCGTAGGCACCACGGAAGACATAACGATGCCCTTTACCTGCTTTTTATCGATCCCTTCATGATCGAACAGTTGGGAGATCATCACGCCCATTTCGTCGCTGGTGTATTTCCGTGTGGTGGATAAACGCCAGTAATGCACCATTTCCGGCCCGTCGAACAGGGCGGTTTTGATGTTGGTGTTGCCCACGTCAATCGTAAACAGCATGCCGGTCATTTCTCCTTCTCAAATCAACCGCGCCTTTTTCAGCGCGGCGCCCACAGCGCCGGTCACCACTGCGGCCACGATCATTTCCACCACCGCGTTGATACCTACGGAGGCAATGATAAAGGCAATCACCCCGCGGCCCGCCATCAGCCCCTGAATGTACTCCGTATTGCCGAACAGCAGCACCAGGGATGACATGAAAAACAGGGTGTTGAAAAAGGCGGCGGAAAACCCGGTGATCATGCAGCTCATGTAAGCGTTCATCCGTTTGTTCAGCGCTTTGTAAACCAGCGCGGACAGCACGCCAACCAGCACCCGGGAGACAAACCTTTGAATAAAGCACAGTACCGGGCTGATACCCACCAATACGGCCCCCATGCCGCTGAAGCCCACGATGCCGAAGCACTGCAAAAAGCTGATCAGGCCGAACACGCCGCCCAGCAGCGCGCCGCCCCCCACACCCATGGCGATGGCGGCGATGGCTACCGGGATCATATTGAAGGTAATGGATAAGCCCGCCGGCTGGGGAATATTAACATAACCCAGCACGATCAGCAGGGCGGTAAGCAAGGCAAACAGGGTCAGTTTTACCGTGGTGTCACGGCGGTTTCCGGTTTTCATTTTCTTTTCCTCCGTTCAAGTTCTAAAAAGATACCTGACGCATTTTCAGGTTTGCGTTTTGCCCGCGTCCAGCCCCAAAGCGGGTGCCGGCTGTGCGAACAAGCACATTATACCAGAGGAAGAAAGGATTGTCAAAAAACCGGATAAAAAAAGCAGGGAAGATACAGACAGCAAAAAGCCCATCCAATGGCTATTGCCTGACGGATGGGCCGTATGCCGTTCTCTGTTATTCCGTTTTTGCGTCGATTACCGCGCGGACGTCTTCCTTGCAGAGCGCTTGCGGTATTTCTTGTCCTGATACAGCATTTCGTCCGCGCGCTGAATACAGTTCTGGATGGTGTCCCGTCCGCCTCTCAGCTGTTCAAAGCCCGCGCTGACGGAAAGACGGTAAGGTATGCCGCCATTGACGCATTCCTGATGGACTTGTTCGCGGATCAAACGGATCAGCTGATCGGGGTGTTCCTTGTTATCGAGGTGGACGATCATGATGAATTCATCCCCGCCGTACCGGCCCAGGAAGGAAGGAATGCCGCTCCTGTTGATCACCGTTTTCAGCGAATTGGCGATGGTCACCAGCGCCCTGTCGCCCTCGGCATGGCCGTAAGTATCGTTGATCGCCTTGAAATCGTCGATATCCATCATGATCACGAAGGAATGCCGTCCTTCCTGATGGAGATTGGACTTCTGAGAAACATAGCGCATCAGCTGGCCGCGGTTATTGAGATTTGTCAAGGGGTCCATGGAGACGCGGACCTCGATGGCCTGGATATAGAACACCAGCATCAGGATCAGGCAGGTGAAGCAGTAGATCGGCAGGTGCGGAAAAAACAGCGTCTCTACCAGTCCGCCGATCATTACAACCAGGGGAAAGAGCCCGATAAAAAGTTGCTTTCTCTTTTCCATCGGGTTCTCTTCGTCCTTTGCCTTCCGGATAGTATAAAAAAGCGTGGCAACCATATAAATGTCAGGGACCACGATCATATAAACGCTGAAAACAGGCGTGGTATCCCGCGCCTCATCGATGAGCGTATGCGGGGCGATGATATAATGCAGAATGAGCGCGAGGGTGGATACCAGGAAGGGAAAAACCACGGCAAAGCGGTTGATCGGCCGGTTCCGGTGCGGCGTCTGCACATAGGCCATCACATAATTGAGCCAGTAATAAACGGTGGCGCCCATAAGGATATAGATCAAAAAACTATTTGCCGCAACACTGATACGGGTTTTGGGAATCAGATCCGCTGTAATCGCCGCCCAGAAGCAGTCCACCAGAAAATAGAGGATGAACGCAGCCAAAACATGGTCATACTTGACCTGCTTTTCCTGCCTGTCGATATTTAAATGGTTGTGGATCAACAGGATGCCGAAAACGATGACGCAAATAATATTCGCTTCCATATAATAGAGAGCAAACTCACTCATCCGCCGATCCTCCTTCCTCTATAAAAGCCTTTGCCGGCTGCGGAAAAACGGCCGCCCGTCATGTTTTTCTTTCCATCCTTTGTACGATCAAAAACATATATATGATAGCTGATGAATATTATTTTTTCTTTTCGATAGTGTAACGTTATTATTACGAATATACTTCAATCTGATTTCCCGTGTGTGGTTAATACGCTGTATAGAGTTTCCATTGCGTTTTTCCGCGAAAAATGCTAAAATACTGTATATCCCGACAAAAGCAAACAGCCAAACCCTGAAAGGAGGACGCTTCATGTACCGAAGGATGATTCGGCGCATCATGCCGCTGCTGATGGCCGCTTCCCTGCTGCTCTGCTGCCTTCCTGCCCAAGCAAGGGCGGACCGCCTTTTGACCGTGTACTGTCCCAATTGGAACGTGTATTCCGACAGCCAGAATCAGGTGAAATACCTGCCCTGGGACCGCTTAGGCTGCATTAATCACGCTTTCTGGAAAGTGGTGCCAACGGGCGGGGGCTTCGCCATCGCGTCCACCGATCCCTGGGCGGACACCGATGAATACAATCCCAAGGCGCATTTCCCCCAGTACGCCGAATACGCGAAAAAGTATCCTGACACAAAAATTTTACTGTCCATCGGCGGGTGGACCGCCTGCGGTTATTTCTCTGAAATGGCCCTGACTGTGGAAAGCCGGGCCTCCTTCATCCAGAGTTGTCTGGATACCCTGGACGCTTATCCCTTCTTCTCCGGCCTGGATATCGACTGGGAATATCCCGGCGTGGCCCGTGGAGGCGGGGACGGCGATGAGGGCAACCCCGTGAAGGGCGACGATAAAACCAATTACACCCTGCTGCTGAAAGAGCTGCGGGAAGCCCTGGACAGCCATTTCGGAAAAGGAGAAAAGCTGCTGACCGTCTGCGCCGGGGCCTCCCTTTCCACCCTCAAGTATCAGGATTACGCCGCCCTGTTCCCTTATGTGGATCGGATCAACCTGATGACCTACGACCTGGCGGGCTCCTGGAACGCCTCCACCGGCCACCACACCGCCCTGTACGGCAGCGGTTCAGCGGATACGGCGGTGAAATATTTACAGAAAGAAGGCGTGCCCGCCAGCAAGATCGCCATCGGCACGCCCCTGTACAGCCACGGCTGGAAAATGAATAAACTGAGCGGCAGCGTCGTGGGAACTCCCGCGAAAACCTTCAGCGGCGAGGAAAAAACCTGGCGCATCCTCCAAATGCTGGAGCAGGCCGCCGTGCCGGAGGGCACCCCCGGCTGGCACGCGAGCTACGATGAAAACGCCCAGGCCGCTTATCTGTGGAACGACGATCCCGCTTCCGGGGACTATCTCACCTTCTATACCTATGAAAGCGCCCGGTCCTTAGACGCGAAGCTGACCTACATCAACGTGCACAGCTTAGGCGGCCTCATCGTTTGGGAGGTACACGGGGACAGCCAGAAATTGGGTTGGCCCATGATCACGCAGATGTGGGAGGGACTGCAATAAACATAGTTGAGAGTTGGGAGTTGAGATTAAGTGAACATGCACCTATAATATCTCAACTCTTCATTCTCAACTCTTCATTCTCAACTCTGTAAAGTCTCCGTCTTACCGATCCTTCACATACCCCAGCGTCTTCAAATCCTCGGCGGAGTCCATCCAGCCGGGGCGCACCTTCACCCACAATTGCAGGTTCACATGGGTATCCAATAACGCTTCGATATCGGCGCGGGCTTCCGCGCCGATTTTTTGCAGCATCGCGCCCTTTTTCCCGATGATGATGCCCTTGTGAGAATCCCGTTCGCAGTAAATGGTGGCGTCGATCTCGGTAAAGTGATCGTTGAGCTTCTTCATGGCCATCATTTCCACGCCGATGCCGTGGGGCACCTCGTCCCGCAGGTTCCGCAGGGCCTTTTCCCGGATCAGCTCGGCGCAGATATCCCGCTCGGGCTGATCGGTGAGCATATCGTCGGGGAAATATTTGGGGCCCAAGGGCAGATGGGCGATCAATTCCTTTTTCAGCTCCTCCACCCCGTCGCCGGTGCGGGCGCTGACGGGCAGGATGGCGTCGTAAGCGGCGTCCTTGAAGGAATCGATGATGCCCAGCAGGTTTTTGGGCTCCACCAGATCGGTTTTGTTCAGCACCAGCACCTTGAACACCTTTTTATGGCTCATTTCCTCAATGATGCTGCGGTCATGGGGGCCGATGGCGGTCACATCCGCCAGCACCAGCAGGGCGTCGATGCCCTCCATGGCTTCCTCAATGGACTGCACCATGAATTCCCCGAGCTTGGTGCGGGGCCGATGAATGCCCGGCGTGTCCACGAATACGATCTGGCAATTGTCCCCGCTCATCACGCCCATCACCCGGCTGCGGGTGGTCTGGGGGCGGTTGGAGGTAATGGCCACCTTTTCCCCCACCAGGGTGTTCAGCAGCGTGGATTTCCCCACGTTGGGCCTGCCCACGATGGTGGCGAAGCCGGAACGATAATTTTTTTCTGTCATATGTATCCCTTTCAAGCGTCTTTATTCTTTTCCCAAAATATCCAGCATCCCGCTGGCGGGACCAAAGCCGTGGGGCAGCAGGTCTGACAGGCTGGCTTCCTCCCGTCTGTCTCCCCAGGCCACGATCACCCGCAGTTGGGGGGCAAACTCATACAGTGCCTGGCGGCAGATGCCGCAGGGCCAGGCCATGGATTTTTCCGCCGTAATGGCGATGGCCGTAAATTCCCTCGCGCCTTCGCTGACCGCCTTGAACAGGGCGGTGCGCTCGGCGCAGTTGGAAGCGCCGTAGGAGGCGTTTTCGACGTTGCAGCCCTTGAATACCCGGCCAT
Organism: Clostridia bacterium; assembly: GCA_017525805.1. The sequence continues at coordinate 117,855 of JAFXSH010000113.1, forward strand.
CCTTGGCAAGCAGCGCCGCCCCTACCGGGAAATGGGAATAGGGGGAATAGGAAAACGCCATGGCCTCCCTGGCCATCGCCACCAGTTCGTCGTCTGTCACGCGGCCGATGCCCGCGCTGTTCAGCGCCTTTTCTTCCATTGTCCGCATCCTTTCTTTATCCTCATCCCGCATATGGTCGTACCCCATTAAATGAAACAGTGCGTGGGCCGTGAGATAGGCCAATTCCCTTTGCAGGCTGTGGCCGTATTCCTCGGCCTGTTCCTTGGCCCGGGGCAGGGAAATGATGATATCGCCCAGGAAGCAGCGGCCCGTTTCATCCTTTTCCCGCAGCAGTTTTTTGGGGCTTGTCCCCAAGGTTTTTTGAGGATTGCAGTCCGTGGAGGGAAAGGACAGCACGTCCGTGGCCCGATCCACCCCCCGGTATTCCCGGTTGATTTCCCGAATTTCTTCATTCCCGGTCACGCGCGCCTGGGCGTAGGCGGGCAATTCGATCCCCTCCGCCCTCAGGCAGGCCCGCGCCGTCTTTTCCAGCATAGTTTCCGCTTCCGGGATAGGGGGCGCATCCCAGGAAAAATCCAGTACGTTTCTCATGACATATCCTCTGGCTGATCCACCCGGCCGCCGTGGCGCTCATCCTCATTCAGGGGGATCTGGCCTTCCATCTTGGCCATGAGCTCCTGCTCCATTTCCTTAGTGGGCAGCGGCTCGATGGTCACCAGTTCATTGATGGGCACAGGCTTGGTCACCGTGGGGGGCTGCACCTGCATAAGCTCCGGCCCCATTTCGGGCTCCACCCGCTGGAGGGGCTTGGGGGAAGACAGTTCCACCGCGGGCGATTCCCCTTCGTCCAGCTCCACGAAAGCCACCGCGTTTTCCGCCTCAATATTGGCTTCCTCCACCGCCAAATCAGGCCGGGCGGCGCGAAGCTTGATATCATCCATATTCGGATACTCGATGCGCTCATGGAACACCCCGGCCAGCACCTGGGTTGCCGCGGCGCAGATGCGGTCGATATCCCTTAGCGTCAGGGGGCAGTCGTTCAGCTGGCCGTCCTCCAATTTGCCGCGCACCAGCCTTACGATAAACTCCTCGATCCCGTCCATGGTGGGATTCTTCATGGTGCGCACGGCGGCTTCGATGGTATCGCACAGCATCACGATAGCGCCTTCCTTGGTCCGGGGCGGGTAGCCGTCGTAACGGAAATTTTCAATATCCACCGGATTGCCGTTTGCCATCTGCAGCGCCTTATGGTAAAAGTACATCACCGGCGTATTGCCGTGATGCTCCGCGATAATGTTCTGCACCGCCTCGGGCAGGCGGTACGCCTTGGCCAGTGCCACACCGTCCCGGGTATGGGCGGTGATGATGGCGGCGGACACATAAGGATCGGTATGCTCGTGGGCGTTCACGCCGCCCATCTGATTTTCCGTGAAATAAGAGGGCCTTTTCAGTTTTCCGATATCGTGATAATAGCCGCCCACTCTGGCCAGCAGGGAATTGGCCCCGATGGCCTGGGCCGCCGCTTCAGCCAGGCTGGATACGATGGTGGAATGGTGATAGGTGCCCGGCGCTTCCAGCAGCAGCCGCCGCAGCAGCGGCTGATTGGGGTTGGAAAGCTCCATCAGCTTCATGGGGGTGGGGAGGTTGAAGATCATTTCCAGCAGGGGCTGCACGGCGATGCACAGCAGCGTGCCCAGCACGGCCCCGCCCGCCCGCCAGGCCGCGATGGCCAGGGAACCGGAAAGCTCGCTATTGGTCATGAGGCCCAGGGCCATGATCGCGGCAAAATCCACGACGCCTCCCGCCAAACCGGATACCAGCACCCAGAGCCTTGTGCCCTTATGGTGCATCACCATGGCCGCCGTGGTGCCGGACAGCAGGCCGGAAACCAGCAGCAGCGCCATTTTTTCCGCGTATTCCTCGCTGCCGCCCGCCGCAAGGGCCGCCACCAGAATGGTGAGCGACGCGTTGCAGACCACGCCGGGGGCAAGCCCCAGCAGGGCGGTGACCAGCAGGGCGCACATCATCATGGGCGCCAAATAAGCATTGGCCAGCCGGCCCAGCACGCTCATGCTCAGGCTCATGGCCATGATGGTGAGCATCAGCAGCAGCCTGCCGTTATCATCCATCACGTGCACATGGGGAAAATGGCGCAGCAAAAGCAGCATGCCCGTCATGACCAGAACCACCAGCACCGCCGCGCCCGAGTAAATGGACATGTCCGCTTCCCCGTTGCTCAGCAGCCCCAAAGTGGACAGCATGGCCAGCTGATTGGCGGTAACGCGGCCCTCGCCCCGCACTACGATGTTCTGGCCCTGCTTGTACACCACCGGCTCCACTGCCTCCCGGGCCGCTTCCCGGGCCGCCTCGGTGACTTCCTGATCGATGATCATGTTGGCCTGGACGCAGGCGGACAGCACCGCGGGCACCACGTTCTGCCCCAGGGGAATGGACACCCGGTAATTCACGATCTGGCGGATATTATAAACGGCGTTGCTTTCCTGCCCTTCGGTCACGTGGCCCTGCATGGTGCTCTGCAGCGCCGCGTACAGCAGGGTATAGGCGTCCTCCAATTCCTCCTGGGTGGACCGCATCAGGCTGGTGAGCTGATAATCGCTTAAGCTGATCAGCGTGAGCAGGCTGTGGGCGTACTGCAATTCGTCCCGGCTGTATACCCGCGTGCTGGAAGCGTCCGGCAGCATGGAAGCGTACTGGCGCACGGCGCGCAACTGGGCGAAAATCTGGTCAAAATGATTCATGACAGTTTCCGTCACGCCCTCCTGAAAACGGTAGGTGGGCGTCACCTGAGCGGCGGCTTCCTCGCGTTTTTGCTGGGTGCTCAGCTCGTCCACCACGTCTTTGGTGGCGGCGATGGTACTGGTAGGCACCATGCCCACCTCCAGGCTATACCGCGTGGGCACGATGGCCGCCTCGAACAGCACCATGATCACCGCCGTACCCAGCAGGCAAATCAGCATGCGGGTGGCCGCGGACGAACGGAAAAAATCCCATATGCTGCGTTTTCTGTTCTTTCCCGCCTTTGCGGCTCTGGGGCTCATGCTTTTTCCCCTTCTTTCGATTCGTAGGCTTCATAGGCCCTTACGATCTTCTGCACCAATTCGTGGCGCACCACGTCACGGGCGGTCAGCTCCACGATCTTTACGCCCTCCACGTTTCCAAGCACCTCCATCGCTTCCACCAGGCCGCTTTTCCGCCCTTTGGGCAGGTCGATCTGGGAGATGTCGCCCGTCACGATGCAGCGGGAGGCTGCCCCTAAGCGGGTCAAAAACATTTTCATCTGCTCCGGGGTAGTGTTCTGGGCCTCGTCCAAAATAATGAAAGCGTCGCCCAGGGTGCGGCCCCGCATGAACGCCAGGGGTGCCACCTCCAGCGTGCCCCGCTCCACCAGGCGCTGATAGCTTTCCACGCCCATGATTTCGTACAGCGCGTCGTACAGCGGGCGCAGATAGGGGTCCACCTTCTGGGTCATGTCCCCCGGCAGGAAGCCGAGCCTTTCCCCCGCTTCCACGGCGGGACGGGTAAGCACGATGCGCTCCACTTCTTTGTTTTTCAGCGCCACCACCGCCATGGCCATGGCCAGGTAGGTTTTGCCGGTGCCAGCGGGACCCACGGCGATGGTCAATTCGTTTTCCCTTACGGCGGACACGTATTCCCGCTGGCCCAAGGTCTTGCATTGAATGCGGCGGCCCCGATGGGTGATGGCCACCACGTCGCTCAAAATTTCCTCGATCTGATCCAGCCGCCCTTCCCGGGCCAGCGCCACCGCGTAGCGGATGCGGACCGCGTCCACGATTTCGCCCTTGCGCAGCATTTCGATCAGCTTCGCGATCACCTGCTCCGCCAGGAGGGCGTTTTCCCTTTCTCCCTGAATCTGAATCTCCTGGCCGCGCAGGGAAATCATCACGTCCAATTCCTGCTCCAGGGCCGTCATATTCCTGTCGTTCATGCCGAACAGCGATAAATAGGCTTCCATGCTTTCAAGCGATAGCTGCAAGAAAATCCGCATCTCCTTTGGCTGTGTTTCACGGGGTATTCGGTGAACGGCCCCGGCCGATATCCCTTTCGATTTCCGCCGTCGCCGTCACGATGATATGCTCCCCTTCTATCATACTGAAATTAATCCATTTGTCAACCATTTCATACGGTTGCGCCGCTTTTTCCAGCGCAATGAGGGCGGCGGCCTCGCCTTCCGCGCGCAGGCTGTCCCCGTCCTTTTCCCGCGCTTCCAGCCAGATTTCCGTCCGTTCCTCCCGCAGGAGCGTGATGGGAAGCCACGCGCCGCCCAAGGGCACGGCGCGCAGGTTCGTTTCACTGATCAGCCAGTCTTCCTCCGGTTCCGTGCAAAAGCTGCCCACGGGCGTTTGCAGGATGCGTCTTTCCTGGCTTCTGCCCGTTGGCAAGGACGCATATTCCACCGCGGGAACGCGCAGCCGCACGGTGATCCACGCCCGGGCGACGGCTTCTCCCCTGGCCTGCACGGGAACCGTTTCCCCGTTTTTCCCCCGTTCCTCGCCCCGGATCAGCACTTGTCCTTCTTTTACCAGATCGCCGGGACGCGCCTCGGGCGTGCCCGCGTACACGGTGAGGCGCTTGAGCAGCCCGTCTTCCGTCGCCACCACATCTCCTGCCAGGAGATCGGTCATTTCCGGCGGCGGCGTGCCTTCTTCGATGCGCAGGCACAGGGCGACTCCCGCCCATTCCGCCCGCACCCACTTGACCTTGGGCAGCCGCCATTCCAGCCCTTCCCGCAGAGCCTGCAAATCGACGACGCTGCGCCGGATACCGGGCCGTATGCCGTTCTCTTCCAGAAAAAGCCGAACCTCTCCGGCGTAAGGCCCGGCGTTTTCCACCCTGACCTGCCAAACATAACCCATGCTCCAAATCAGCAAAACCGTGCCGATGACAACGCCTGTCCAAAGCCCTGGCCTGCGCCCGATTCGCTTCCACAGCAGCAGCAGGCCCAAGGGCTCCGCCGGGCCTGTTTCATACCCCATTTCCCGGGCCAGGGCCTGGAGCGTGCGGCAATCCCGGGGAGATACGTCCACCGTCATGGCCCGGTTTTGCTCCCGCCTCGCCCTTTGCAGCGTCAGGCCCCGTTTCCGCGCTTCATTGATCAGCTTCTCCACATTCAAGCCCGTGATCCGAAGCCGCAAAGAAAAAAGCCCCTTCATGTATTTTCCCCTTCCAGGGCCACCGCATGCACACTGCCCCGGATCAACAGATCCTCCGGGCCGAAATGATCGATGAACAGCCCTTCCCCCGTCACCGTCCACAGCCCTTGCCGGCAGCGCACCCGAATGCAGCGGGTTTCATATGAAAAAAGGCCCCTGTGCCCTTCGATGATCACCTCCCGCCGTCCCGTCCAGAGCGCGCGGCTTTCCCGCTCCGCCATTTCCCGCGGGGCGATCCCGTTCAAAAGCATGCTCCTCACCTCACGGCAGTATATGACGCGGTGAAGGAGAAAAAGAACGGCTGCCAGCGCGTTTTCCGCATGGCAGCCGACGCTTATTCTGTTTTCAGGCCCCGGAATACGGTCTGATACGCCGCCGCGCCGATCCCCACGCAGCAAACCGCCATGATGGCATAGGCGGCCCACACCGGCAGATCAACGAATATCTTGCCCTCCACGGAAAACTCCATGGCGACGCAGATGCCCACGCCCGCCAGCACAGCGGCCCAGCACAGGATGATGCCGGAAGGCTTCATACGGCGTATCTCCGCTTTCCGCGCCCAGCGGATCGCCGCGGCGGTCATGAGCCCAACGATCACCAGGCCCGCCGTCAGCTGGCTCACCCGCACGAACAGCCAGCGCAGGGTGCTGTCCCGCCGCATGCTTTCCATCCAAATCTGGCAGGCGCTGTACAAAAGCAGGAACAGCCGGGCCGTATTTCCCGTTTTCCTCTGCCCGCGCAGCAGCGCGGCGAAAATGATCAGGGCCGCCAGCCCCTCCCAAACGAACACGGCCAGGTGCCATTCATCATAATCCGCCCGGTAAACCGACACGGGGAAAAAGCAGAACGCTTCCTGATCCATATACAGGCCCCTGCCCTCTCCGCTGAAATATTCGGCGAAGCGCGTCAGGGCAATCACCAGCGCCGCGGGCGGGGCCAGCGTATCCAACAGCTTTCCAAGGGGCTGCTTTTCTCTTTTCGCGGCGATCATCGCCGAAAGCGCCACGCCGCCCGCCGCGCCCCACAGGGCATAGCCGCCGTCCCACAGGCGCGGGATGTTTTCCAGCCCAATTTCCAAGAAATAATAGACGCGGGCCACGCAGTAAAACAGCCGCGCCCCCAGCAGCCCCAGGGGCAAGGCCAGCAGGGCCGTAAGCCAAAGGGCGTCTTGGCCGATCCCCCGCTTCTTGCCCAGCAAAAAGAAAAGGGCAAGCCCCGCCGCCAGCGACAGGGCTAAGCACAGGGCGTAAGCCGTGACCGGCAGGCCGAACGCGGAAAAAAGGATCGTATCTTCAAATTCCACAGAAAGGTTCCTCCTGTTTCACGGGAGATAGGCGCTGCAGAAAAACAGAATGTCCTTCAGTTCCCGCTGTTTGGGATTGGTGGGTGAATTGACTTTCAGATATTTGCCATTCTGCTTAAAGGTCATGGTGGAGGAGGAACCGCCGTCTAAATTATAAGCGTTCCGCACGCCTTCAAAGGAAGCCACCAGATCCGCAAACTGTTCCATGGTCAGTCCCTGGTGATCCTCGTCCTCGGGGCCCTCGGTGGCGATACACAGGTATTCCAGTTCTCCCGTTTGGGCAATGCACATGCGCGACGCCTGAATCAGCGCCCCGTTGTTCATGTTCACGAAGCCCGTCTGCTTCACTCCATCGATCACCAGACCGGGGCCAAAGCTGAACCCGTTGATGATTTCACCGGGGAAAGCGGCGATATCGGCGTTGGTAGCCTGGGGCAGGATATGCAGATCGCCTTTTTCATCGATGATCAGCACGTCCATGCGCAGGCCGGAATTATCCTCGATGTTATCGCACTTGGTGCGGTAATTCCTCCCCTGCCGGGTCACGAAGCCCACGTTGTTGTGGCCGATGAAATAATCGCCGTTGATGGCCAGCACGGCCTTCCAGCGCTGGGCCAGCGTGCGGCCAAATTCCTTGCTTTCGTCGCCATAGCGGCCCGCCATAGCGGAACGGATTTGGGAAGCGTTGGCGATCTTCACATAAGCTACCATGTAAGTCGTTTCACAGTAACGCCCTTTTTCGATGCGCACGGAAATGGAGGGGTCCTGGTATTCCCAATCGGAAAGGTAGCCCGCTGCCTGCGGTTCGATCATATCGCCGGGCTTGGCGTCCACCGGGATTTCAATGATTTCCGCCTGGCCCACCAGGGCCCCGGAGGGCACCAGCAGCAGCATCGCCAGCAAAAACAGCGCCAGAAGCAGCGCGCGCAGAACGTTTTTCAATGGTTTATCCTCCTATCAGGGCAGCATCTGCCCGTTTTCAAACCGGATGATCCCGCTCTCCAGGAAAGAGGAGGGCGGGTTTTGGGTTTTGCTGTATTCTTTCTTGAGCACCAGCTTGCTGAACACCTGCTGCCGCTCCGCCGTGCCGTTCAGTTCAAAGGGCCGGTAATCGGGGCTGCTCTGGGTTTCGCAGGGGATCACCCGCAGTATTGTCAGCTGCGCCTGTCCGCGTATCCTTTCATAGGTGAGCTGGAAAATGCCGGTGGAGGGGTCCACCTTGCTCATGGTGCCGAAGGTGAAATTGCCGGTGGAATAAAAGATGGGCTTCCCCTCATAAAACTGGATGGGCTGGATCACGTGGGGATGATGGCCGTAGATCACGTCCGCCCCGGCGTCGATCACCTGCCTGGCGTAAGTGAGCTGCCAGGGTTCCGGGGTCATGTAGGTTTCCCTTCCCCAGTGCAGGCTGACGATCACGATGTCGCAGCCCTCCTGCTCTTTCAGCTTCTGTATCCGGGCGGCGATGCGCTTTAAATCCGCGTCCTGGGGATAGGAAAAGCCGATAAACCCGAACCGGATGCCGTCCAGCTCCACCACGCCCAAATCATCGTGTCCATCGGGATTATTGGGATAAACGCTGCCGAAATGCCCGATGCCCGCCTGTTCTAAGGTGCGCAGGGTATCCTGATAGCCCCCGTCCCAAAAGTCCATGCAGTGGTTGTTGACGGTGTTCACCATGTCCACGCCGCCCTCGATCAGGACTTGCACATGATCCGGATCGGCAGTCAGGTTGTACAGCTTATCGGTGTGGTTCTGCCGGTTGGTGAACACCACTTCCAAGTTCGCCACCGTCAGATCGTCGTTGAGCAGGTAATCCCGCACCAGGGAAAAGGGCCAGGCGTAGCCGTTTTGGTCGATGACTTTATGGTAGGATGTATCGCTGCCCTTGTATTGGATGGAATCCCCAATAGAGCAATCGCCGATCAGGGACAGAGTGACGCCGCTTTTTTCCTGTGCTTCCGGCGTTTCCAGCGCTTCTGTGGGGGCCGCGGTCGGTTCAGCTATCGGCTCCGCCGTCGCTGGGGTTTCCGGCTCCGCCGTCGGTTCGGGGGGTGCTTCCGCGCCGGTATAGCGCAGCACATAGGGGTCTTCCTTCGTGCCCGTGCCCGAGGCGATTTCCAGCAGGTCAAGATCCAGCTGCACCGCCAGCCGCAGGCCGCCCACCTTGGTGTTGGTATAAGCGCCCCAGCTGATATGGCCGTTATACCCCACCAGCCCAAATTTGTAATCCGACGCGTCCTTAATGGCCACGCACCAGTAGGGGCTTTTTTGATTCCGGTAATCCACATATAGGCCCTGAGCGGCGGCGTAAGGGGTGCATGTGCCCTGTCGCCGGGGATAGGCGTTTACTTCCTCGCCCCACTGGCCCCGCTCGAAGCCGTTATCCACGTTCATGTATTGTTCCTGGGGCAGGGGAAACAGTCTGCCAAGGCCCGGCTCCTCCATGAGCGCCCCCCGCAGGGGATCATCCCCCAGCAGGGCGTTCAGGCCCTCCGTGTTCAGCCATGCGTAAAGATCGCTTTCATCGTAAGCGGATATCCTGCGGAAAGAATGGTTTTCGATCACCTTGGCGTTGGATTCAAAGATGACCTGCTTGGCGTCGAGAATGTACTCCGTCAGCAGCAGCGCCTGCCCGTCATCCGCTTGAAGCACCCGCCACAGCACAGGTTTTTCCGTTCCGTCCGCCTCGTAGGGATAGCTGCCCAGCGTTGCATAATCATAACCCCGGTCCTTTTCATAACCCCGGATTTCCGCGCTGGCGCGGGCCGCCGCGCAAAGCAGCAGGAGGATCAGCACCCCCATTGTCAGCGTTCTTTTCACAGGCATACTCCTCATCCGGCATATTCCCCCTCATAACAAAAGCGAACCGTGCCGCTTTCTCTTATATTATATCGTATGGGGCGGAATACTGTCAATTCAAAATGAAGCGGGAGCTGCCGTCAACGCTTTTAATTCCATGGGCAGCGGGGATTCCATCTGTATTTCTTTCGCCGTAAAGGGATGCAGGAAGCGCAAGCCGCAGGCGTGCAGGGCAAAGCGCCCCGGCAGGCGGGGATCGGCTTCGCCGTACACATAATCCCCGACGATGGGGCAGCCCAAGGCCGCCAAATGCACCCGAATCTGGTGGGTGCGGCCCGTTTCCAGCCGCAGCCGTACCAGGGAACAGACTTCTGTCTCCCCTTCCACCCGGTAATGGGTCACCGCCCGGACGCCGTCCGGCCGCACCTCCCGGCGCACGCCGTCCCCTTTGGCGATCGGCAGATCAATGATCCCTTCGTCCTTTGGCAAACGCCCCCGGCAAACGGCCAAATATTCCCGAATAAAAGCATCGGTATGCAATTGCCGCTGCAAAAGCTGCTGGGCATGGGCGTCCCGGGCTACGGCCAGCAGACCGCTGGTGCCTTTATCCAGCCGGTTCACGGGCCGGAACACGAAATCCTGGGGGCAGTTTAAACGGGCGTACAGGGCATTTTCCAGGGTAGGCCCTTCCTGCCTTGCGGAGCACAGGGTAGGCAGGGGCGCGGGTTTATCGACGATCAGGTAACGATCATCCGCATACGGGATCTCAAAGGAAACGGCGTAAGGCGTCAATTCCAGCGAAGCCCCGTCCTGCCACTTTGCGCGCAGCACCTGGCCCGCTTCAAGCCGCGCGTCGGCCCGAACCGATTTTCCGTCCAGGGTCAGCCCGCCGGAAAATTTCAGGCTGCTGAACAGGCCGCGGGACAGGCGCATTTCCCTCAAAGCCACTGATTTCACCGTCCGTCCCGCTTCCTTCCCGGAAACGGTATATTCAAGCACCGGCAAAGTTTTTCCCCCCTTTCCTGAAAATGGCGCGGCGAGCCGCTTTTCACGGTACGCCGCGCCATCGATTTGATCATGTCCTCACGGGTCCATCATCGCCTGCATCTGCTGGCGCAGGGCTTTGCGCTCCGGCAGGTTGGGCCAGAAGCGGGTGAGCTTGTGGCTGTTGGTCACATAGTCGCAGTAGGTCACCTGATTGCGAACGAACAAAAGCACGTTGGTATCGCCGTTCAAATCCTCCGCGATGCTGATATCCTGGCCGAAATGGAAACCCAAATCGTCCATGGTTTCGGGGTTCACGTCCTTGACGCTCTTTAAATCCGGGAAAAAGGTGAAGAACTCGGTCAGGGTTTCGGTATTGCCGCCCTGATCCGCGTAGTAATTGTGGTAGGTCACCCGCACGGTGTCCCCGTTTACGTCCACATACACTTCGCCGATCACGTACACGTTGCTGGCAACGTATTCAAAAGTCTGCCGTCCCTGCTTGGTCAGGTCGATGGGAGTGAACAGATACCATTTATCGGTGAGTGCGGGGCGCACGTCCCGGAACGCGGGGCCGAAGCTGCACGCGGTATTCTTGGAATACCAGGTGGCCTTTTCCACGGTCACGGTGCCGCCGTTTTCGGCGGAAAAGGTATAATACAGGTTATAGGTATAGGTTTTGCCGTCCAGCACGAAGGAAGCCCGCATCTGCTTCACCGGTTTGCTGGTGGACATGCCGTCGGCGTAGTAGGGCACGTTCCACTGGATTTCCTGGCCCGCTTTCACGCCGGATTTGGTTTCCGTATATACCACCGTCTTTTTTACCATATCCGTCAGGGAATACACCACCGTGCCGTCCGATACGGTATTGAACTTGGTGGACAGCACCTTGGCGCTCTGCCCCTGGGTCAGGGTGGCGGGGCCGATATAGGAAATGGTCATGCCGTTTTCCGCGGCCAGGGCCGAAGCGGAGCAAAGCATCAGCAGCAGGACAAGCGCCAGAATGCGCAGCGTATGTTTCATAGATCAGTCATCCTCCCTTTTGTTTTCCGGAACTGGAAACATTGTACACTCATTAGACGATGAAAACAACCGTTTTGTTCCTTTTCTCTGGAAAAAAATCATTTTTTATGGTAAACTATCCCCCGTGAAAGAGGGGAAGCGAATGATCGTAGTGGTTGCGGAAAAGCCCAGCGTGGGCCGGGACATCGCGCGGGTGCTGGGGTGCCGGGAAAAGGGCGAGGGTTTTTTAAAGAATGATACCCATCTGGTCACCTGGGCCGTGGGCCACCTGGTCACCCTTTGCGAGCCGGACGAATTGGACGAAAAATACAAAAAATGGCGCATGGACGATCTGCCCATCCTGCCGGAGCACATCCCCACCAAGGTGATTTCCAAAACGAAAAGCCAGTTTTCCATCGTTAAAAAAATCATCAATGATAACGAAACCGAAAAGCTGATTTGCGCCACCGACGCCGGGCGGGAGGGGGAATTGATCTTCCGCCTTATCTATACCCAGGCCAAATGCAAAAAGCCCGTGGACCGGCTGTGGATCTCCTCCATGACGGACGAGGCCATCCGGGAGGGATTTGCCAATTTAAAGCCCGCCCAGGAATACGACGGCCTGTACCGCAGCGCCGCCTGCCGGTCGGAGGCGGACTGGCTGGTGGGCATGAACGCCAGCCGGGCGTTTACCCTGCGTTTCAACGCGCTTTTGTCCATTGGCCGGGTGCAGACGCCCACCTTAGCTATATTGGTCAAGCGTTATCATGAAATCGCTGATTTCAAACCGGAGGAATACTATACTGTCACCGCCGATTTCGGGGATTATACCGGCCAGTGGTTCGATGAAAAAGTGGCGGACGAAAAAAAGGCCAACCGCATCCCCGCCAAGGAAAAGGCGGATGAAATCGCCAAAGCCGTCAAGGGCAAGGCGGCCAAGGTCAAGAACGTGACGGCGGAAGCCAAGAAAGAGCTGCCGCCCCAGCTGTACGATTTGACCTCCCTCCAGCGGGAAGCCAACCGGAAATTAGGCTTCACCGCCGACAAAACCCTGAAAATCGCCCAGGAGCTCTATGAAAAATGGAAGGCCATCACCTATCCCCGCACGGACAGCCGGTATCTGCCCATGGATATGATTCCCCGCACCAGGCAGACCCTGCAAAAGCTGCCGGAGGAATACAAGCCCCTGGTGGAAAATATCCCCTGGAAGGAAGACGGAAAGCTGCCCATTTCCAAGCGGTACTTCGACAACGAAAAAATCTCCGACCACCACGCCATCATCCCCACGCCCCAGACCGCCCCGGTGGACAAGCTGCCCCCGGACGCGCGGAACCTGTTCGATATGATCGCCCGGCGGCTCATCGCGGTTTTCTATCCCGCCCACGAGTACGACGCCATCAAAGTGATTACCGAATGTCAAGGGAATCTCTTTAAAACCACGGGCCGGTTGGTGAAGGTCAACGGCTGGAAGGACGTGTACCCTTCCGAAAAACAGGAAGATGAGGCCTTGCCCGCTTTGCAGGAGGGCGATGGGCGCACCGTCAGCAAAGCAGCCGTCAAAAAGGAAACCACCAAGCCCCCCGCCCCCCACACCGACGCGTCCCTGCTGGCCGCCATGGAAAACGCGGGAAAGGAATTGGAGGATGAAAAGCTGCGGGAGCAGATGAAGGGTTCGGGCCTTGGCACCCCCGCCACCCGCGCCGCCATCATCGAGCGGCTCATTCAGGTGGGCTACGCCTCGCGCCGGGGCCGGGCCCTCAGCGCCACGGAAAAGGGCGTTTCCCTCATCGCCATCGCGCCGCCGGAAATCGCCTCCCCGGAGACTACGGGCAAATGGGAGCTGGCATTGGACGAAATCGCCAAAAATCATCGGGACACGGGCCGGTTCATGGAGGGCATTCGTAGGCTGTCCACCTTCCTGGTGGAATACGCAAGGGACACCAAAACCGAAGCCTCCTTCCCGGAGGAAATGCGCCGGGGCAAGGGAAAGAAAAAATCCTCTGCTGTCAAGCCCATCGAGGGGGCCAAATGCCCCCTGTGCGGCAAGCCTGTGCAGGAAAACAGCAAGGCCTTCGGCTGCTCCGGCTGGCGGGAGGGCTGCCATTTTACCCTGTGGAAGGACGGCTTAAAGCGCGGCGGCGGGCCGGAGCTCAACGAAAAGCTGGTGCGGCTGCTGTTGGAAAAAGATGAGGTGGCAGGCTCCACCGGCGTGATCGCCCTCCGGGACGGCCAGCTTTCCTTCACGCCCAAGGGCCAGGACGCGCCCAGCACCGCTTTCCCCGTGATTTACGCCAAAAAATGAGAAAGCTAAGGGCAAACTAAATGAAATGTCATTGGTTTCTCATGGTTTTCTAATGATTTTCCTCCTTTTCCTCTCATTTTCTTTGGTTATGATATAACCGTTCCAAGGGAACAGAACACAAACCCAAACGACAGGCGATACGCCGAGGAGGAAATACAATGGATCATTTTGAAATGGTAGAAAAGCTGCGGACCAAGGCGAACGTATCCTACGAAGAAGCGAAGGCCGCTCTGGAAGCCAGCGATTGGGACATGCTGGACGCCCTGGTGCTGCTGGAAAGCGAAGGCAAGGTCAACGGCGCTCCCGAAGCAAAGGAGTACACCACCCAGGAGAAGAAGGAATACAACTGGAACACGAAGAACGGCGAAGTCAGGGTGACTTTCTCCAGCGCCATGAGCAAATTGTGGGCATGGATCAAAAAGATGTTCCAGAAAGGCAACGCCAATTACCTGGTAATCTCCCGCAGGAACCGGTCGCTGCCCTCCCAGCCTCTCGAAGAGCTGATTTCGGTGCCCCTCACCCTGCTGGTGCTGGTGATCTTCTTCCTCTGGCATTATATCATCTTTGGGATCGTGCTGGTGTTCCTGAGCGTGGTCTTAGGCGCGCGGTACAGCTTCCGGGGCCCGGACATCAACACCAACGTGAACGATTTTATGAACAAAGCCCAGGATAAGGCGGCCTCCGCCGTGGAAATCCACGTGGAAAAGAACGAGAGCAAGACCGCTGAAAATGAAATCCAAGCCGACGAAGGCGAAAGCAAGGTAGAATAACCCATTATTGGAGACGCAGGGAGGGGCCGGAACGGTCTCTCCCCCGTTCCGGTTAAAAGGAAGGCAGCGTATGACGAAGATATTGCTGGTAGAAGACGAGGAAAAGCTGGCCAGGTTCGTGGAGCTGGAATTAAAGCATGAGGGCTACGCTGTGGACAAGGCGTTCGACGGCCGCGCGGGCCTGGAAATGGCGGAGGGCGGCGGGTACGACCTGCTGCTGCTGGACATCATGCTGCCGGGGCTCAACGGCCTGGAAGTGCTGCGCCGCCTGCGGAAATCAAGCACCGTTCCGGTGATCATGCTCACCGCCCGGGACGCTGTCATGGACAAGGTGACGGGCCTTGACATGGGGGCCGACGATTACGTGACCAAACCCTTTTCCATTGAAGAGCTGCTGGCCCGCATCCGGGCGTCCCTCCGCAAGCAAAGCGCCCAGAAGCAGGATTCCGGGCTGCTTTCCTGCGGCGGCCTCACCGTGGACGTTTCCCGCCACAAGGTCACTCGGGACGGCAGGGACATCGAGCTTACGGGCCGGGAGTTTTCCCTGCTGCAATATTTTATGGAAAACAAAACCATCGTGCTCACCCGGGATCAGCTGCTGGAAAAGGTCTGGGGCTACGAATACTTGGGTGAAACCAACGTGGTGGATGTGTACGTGCGCTACCTGCGCGGCAAGATCGACGACGGCTTCGACTGCAAGTTATTGCAGACCGTGCGGGGCGTGGGTTACGTGCTGAGGGATGAAGGATGAAGGACGAAAAAAGGGTCAATTCCATTGCCAAACGCATCAATCGCTATTGGCTGCGCCGTACCCTGCTTTTGATGGGGCTGATCGACGGGGTGCTGGGGGCCATGATCGCCGGAGGCTGGATCACCGTAGCCGCGTCTTATTTCTGGCCCGCCCTGGCGGGGGTGGAAGTGCTGCTGATTTTGCTGCAAGGGCGGGTGGGCAAGGATAAATCCCAGCGGCTCATGGAGCCTTTGGAGCGCATCGCCCAGACGGCGGAGGAACTGAGCCGCGCCCGGTTCGACCCCGAAAAGCTGCACCATCTGGAGGACGCCATCGGCACCGTGTCCCCCCTCTCCCCCGACGCCCATGTGTACACCGGCGACAAGGAAATGCAGGGCCTGGAAACGGCCATCAACAACATGCTGGCCCGCACCCAGGAAACCTACCGGGAGCAGAGCCGCTTCGTGTCCGACGCCTCCCACGAGCTGCGCACTCCCATCGCCGTGATCCAGGGCTACGCCGATATGCTGAACCGTTGGGGCAAAAATGATGAAACGGTGCTGGAGGAGGGCATTTCCGCCATCCAGAGTGAATCCTCCCACATGAAAAAGCTCATCGAGCAGCTCTTGTTCCTGGCCCGTGGCGACAACGGCAGGAACCAGATGACGATGGAAACCATGGATATTTCCCAAATGCTGGCCGAGGTGTACGAGGAATCCAAAATGATCCACCCGGACCGGCAGTGGCGGCTGGACGCGGACACCTCCATTTACGTGACCGGGGACGCAGACATGCTCAAGCAGACCGCCCGCATCCTGGTGGACAACGCGGTGAAGTACACCAAGGAGGGAGACAAGATTTCCCTTCGTACCCGTATGAAGGACGGCGCGCCCTGCTTTGAGGTGCAGGATAACGGCATTGGCATCAAGCAGGAGGACCTGGCCCACATTTTCGATCGGTTTTTCCGTTCTGATCCCGCCCGCGCCAGGGCTACCGGCGGCACGGGCCTGGGCCTTTCCATCGCCAAATGGATCGTGGAGCGCCACGGCGGTTATTTCGACGTGTTTTCCCGGGAGGAATTCGGCACCCGCATCGGCGTGGTGCTGCCCCAGAAGGAAACGGATGCCCAAACGAATGAATAAAAAGAGGGGAACGATCATGAAAAAGGTATTTCTTTGCGCGCTGCTTGCGGTGCTGGCGCTTTCCCTGTGCGCCTGCGGTTCCATCAGCTATTCCTATGCCAACGCCGGCAAGTACACAGCGGGCGGCACGGTGATCGCCGGACCCGTGGACAGCTTGGAGATCGATTGGATCGACGGCAGCGTGACTGTGGCTTATCACAAGGAAAACACGGTGGAAATCGCGGAAACGGCCAAAAAGAACCTCTCCGACACGGAAAAGCTGCATTGGTGGCTGGACGGAACCACCCTGCACATCAAATACGCCCGTTCTGAAACAACAATCACCGGCAATTCCCAGAAAGCCCTGACCGTGACATTGCCGGAAAATGCAAGCGCGCCCTTGAAAAACGTGGAAATCGCTTCCGTGTCCGGCAGCATCCGCTGCGTGCCCCTCTACGCGGAAAATGTGAAGCTGTCCTCCGTTTCCGGCAGCATCAACGCAGAATGTGCCGCCGACACCCTGAACGCCTCCACCGTTTCCGGAAAAACCACGCTGACCGCCTCCGCCAACGAAATCAGGCTGTCCACCACCTCCGGTTCCATGGAAGCCGAGATCGGCCACGCGAAAACCCTGTATATTTCCGGCATCTCGGGAAAAATCCGCGTAACCGCCACGGAAATCAAAAAGGCGGAGATTGATTCGGTCTCCGGCGCGGTGGAAGCGTCTATGCAGAAAATGGAAAGCCTGAAAGTGGGCACGGTGTCCGGCTCCGTCCGTCTTTCCCTGCCCAAGGATATGGGCTTCACGGCGGATTTCTCCACCGTCAGCGGCAGCCTGAACAACGACATTTCCGCCCAAAGGACGGGAAACCGCTGCGTGCTGGGCGACGGCAGCGCCGTGATCAATGTGAGCACCGTATCGGGCAGCCTCACCCTTTCGGCGTATCAGGAAAAGTAAGCGTCACAGATTCTTCGTAAAGCAGATGATCCTGTTGGCTTCCGTAAAGCCCAAGGACAAATGGAATTTCAGGCTGTCGGAATTGTCCAGCTCACAGTCGCTGGCAAATTCCCGGCAGCCTTTTTCTTTCGCCCAATTTTCGCAGGCGCAAAGCAGGCGGGCGGCGTAGCCCCGGCAACGGCAGGCCGAGTCCACAAAAATGCCCTCCAGGTAACCCACGGGGCTGGTGTCCGTGCCCTCCACGTAATCATGGCGCAGGCCGCATTGGGCAAAACCGACGATCCTCCCCGTTTCCTCCGCCACGAACACCGCCCCTTCCCCGGAACCGTCCGCTTCTTCCCATTCCTGAATGAGTTCGTCGGGGTCGTGTTCCCACATCTGGACCGCCAGGGCCGCGGCGGCGGGATAGTCCTTGATTTCTGCTTTCCGAATCATGTCTTTCTCTCCTTTTCCAAACAAAAATACGGGCAGGAATCCCCACCCGTAAAAAATCATTGATCGTTCTCCGTCCGGAACTTGAACAGCTTTCTTTTCACCCGCTGCAGGGCGTTGTCGATGGATTTCACATGGCGGCCCAGCAGCTCGGCGATTTCCTGATAGCTCTTCCCGTCCATGAACGCCTCCAGCACCTGGCGCTCCAAATCGGACAGAACCTCGGAAATCTGGGTCTGGATGCGGGCCAGGTCCTCCTGGCTGATGTACAGGTCCTCCGGGTTGGTGACCCGGCCTTCGATCACGTCCAGCAGCGTCCGGTCCGATTCCTCGTCGTACAGGGGCTTGTTAAGGCTCACGTAGCTGTTCAGGGGCACGTGCTTCTGCCGGGTGGCTGCCTTGATGGCGGTGATGATCTGGCGCTTTACACAGAGCTCAGCGAAGGAGCGGAAGGAAGCTAAGCGGGCGGGCTGGAAGTCCCGAATGGCCTTGTACAGGCCGATCATGCCCTCCTGCACGATGTCCTCATGATCCGCGCCGATGAGGAAATAGCTGCGCGCCTTGGAACGCACGAAGTTCTTGTATTTGTTCAGCAGGTACGCCAGCGCCTGCCCGTCGCCATTTTGGGCCAGCACCACCGCTTCCTCGTCCGTCATGGACAGGAACTGTTCAAATTCCCGCTGTTCGTCCGCACTGGGAAAATCAGCCATGGAGTACCTCCAAGGGCATTAGAATTGGGGGCTTTATTCTCTCCCGTTCAGGGCAGCGTACATGAGGATGCCCGCCGCCACGGAAGCGTTCAGGGAGCCGACGCCGCCCCGCATGGGCAGGCTCACTTTATAGTCGCAGGTTTCCAGCACCAGGCGGCTGACGCCCTCGCCCTCCGCGCCCACGATCAGGGCCATGGGGCCGGAGAAGCTCACCTTGCGGTAATCCTCGCCGTCCATATCGGCGGCGTAGAGCCAGATATTCTGGCCTTTGAGCATTTCCAGGGTGCGGGTCAGGTTGGTCACCCGCGCGACCTTCACGGTTTCGATTGCCCCGGCGGAAGCTTTCACGGCGGAGGGCGTCAGGCCCACGGCCCGGCGCTCCGGCACGATCACCCCATGGGCCCCCACGCAGGCGGCGGTGCGGATGATGGCCCCTAAGTTCTGGGGATCGGTGACGCCGTCCAGCACGATCAGGAAGGGCGCTTCGTTCTTTTCCCGGGCCTCGGCCAGCATGTCCTCCACATCGTAATACCGGTAGGCGGAAGCGAAGGCCAGCATGCCCTGGTGATTTTTGGTGATCTCGTCCAGGCGGCTGCGGTCCACGGTCTGGATGGGGATATGCCGCTCCCGGGCCATGGCGACGATTTCCTGGGCCGTGCCGGACAGATCGCCCCGGGCCACCAGCAGCTTTTCAATATCCCGCCCGCTCTTGATGGCTTCCCGGATGGGATTGCGGCCGGACAGCAGGTTTTCCGGCGGCAGGAAAGCTTCATCCCGGGGAGGTTCGGGCCGGAATTCCTTTTGGGACGCGGGCTTGGGGGCAGGCTTGCGCGGGACGGGCTTATCCTCATAACGTTTGGAATAGCCGTCTTTTTTGGGAGCGCCCTGATAGGAGGGCTTTCCGGGACGGCTGTCCTTTTTATACCCGTCTTTATTGTTTTCCCGTCGCTGTTCCTCCTGTTTGGCGGTGGAACGGCGATAGCGGGTGCCCTCTTCTTCCCATTTGCTCTCGGCCCGCAGGTGATCCTTCCGGGTCATTTTCTTTTTATTGAAATCCTGATAAAAAGGCATGTTATTTCTCTCCTAAATCAAAGATGCTTGTAAAATTCCCGCATATCCGCCGCTTTTCCGCAGCTCCTGGCGCCTTCCGGGCAGGGCCCGCTGACGCAGCCAGGGCCCGCGTTTTCAAAGATCACAGGCGCCGCCTGCTTGCAAAGCCTGAGCATTTCCCTCGCCAGAGCCCGAATCTCCCACTGGGCGCGGTTGCAGCAGCGCAGGGAGAAGAAATGCAGCAACTCCCTTGCGTTCATGGTGACCGTGATGTGGGTTTCGCAGGCGTTGGGAAGCACGAAACGGGCGTCCTCGTTGCTGCCCTCCCCTTTGCCTAACTTTTCCTGCCATTGAACATACCATGCCTGCATCTGGGCCATCTGCGCTTCAAATTCCTGTACGGCTTCCTCGCCCAATTCCTTGACGCGGGGCGGCACGATATAGCCAAAGCCTTGTTCTAAAGAAACGTAGCGCTGGCTCTGCACCGAAAAGCTGGCAATGCGGTGGCGGGTGATTTGAGCAAGCAGCGCCCGGCTCACCCCGGAAACGACGAAGGTAAAGGAGGCGTGCTCCAATACGGACAGATGGCCGGAAGCCACGATGCGACGCAGGAAAGCCGCCTGGTCTTTTTCGTTTACCAACGCTTTCAGCTCGTCATATTCCATGGCGGAATAGCACGTCCGTGCCGCCAAGGCGCAGGTCTTTTCCGGCTCGGGAGTAAAGGCCAGCAATTCCACTTTCAGTTGTTTTTCCGGCATAGCTTTATTCTTCTCCTTGGAGGTAGGGCTCAAGTTCCCTGATTCTCCCGCTCTGCCCCGTCAGATACAAATAACCCAGAAGCGCTTCCAGGCCGGTGGCCTCCGCGTATTCCCCCACGGAGGCGGACTTGGGTGCGCTGTGATGGGGATGGGCGTTGCGCCCCCGGCGCACGACGGCCGCTTCCTTCTCGGAAAGCAGCGGCAAAATCCGCTGCAATTCACGGGCCTGGCTCACGGCGCTGACGGCCTCGTTGGCAGCGCGGTGCATGTCCCTGACCAGCAGGTTCTTTTGCAGCAGACGCGTGCGCGCCAGCAGCGCGTGCACACTGTCGCCCACATACGCCAATTGCAGCGGCGACAGCATCCGGGCTTCTTCGGGAGTCAGGTCCGGCGAAAAATCCGTCACCATTATTTCAGGGCGGTCTTGCTGTAGGCGGAGGGGCTCATGCCTACGATGTTCTTAAAGGTTTTGGAGAAGTGGTAGGGATCGTTCATGCCCACTTCGATGCCCGCCTGGCGCACGGTATAACCTTCCTTGAGCAGCACTTTGGCCCGTTCCATTTTGCAGAAGAGCTGGTAGCTCTGGGGCGGCATGCCCACTTCGGATACGAAGCGCTTGCGGAAGGTTTCCACCGGCATGCGGGACAGGGCGGCCATGTCGTTTAAGGAGAAGCTGTCGCGGTACTGGTTTTTGCGCATGGCGTCCACCACCTTGGCGATCTCGTGGGAGAGCACCGCGTCCATGGCCACGGGCTGGCCGGAGTGGGAGGCCAGCATGGCCCACAAAAGCTGCTGCAGCTGGGCGCTGGAAGCATCCTCCGCCGCCGCCACGCGGACGGTGGCCTGCACGATGTGCTTGGCTAAGTTCAGTTGGCTGGGCAGCGCGCCCTGCTTCATGATGCGATGGGGCAGAGCGCCCATCCGCTGCAAAAATGCGCCCGCCAGCGTGCCGCCCACCATGATCCACAGCACCCGGGCTTCCTGGTGCACGTCCAGCATCACGCCCCGGGAGCCGGGGGGCAGCATGCAGCAGTCCCCGCCCCTAAGGCTTAAGGACACATCCTCGTTTTCCAATTCCAGGGTGCCGCTTTCCACCGCCAGCCAGAGCCAGTGCTCCATGGTGCGCAGGTTCTGAATGCCGCTTTGCAGCATGGCGGAGCCGGACGCGGCGATGTATACGCCGCTGGCCCCCGCCAAGGCGTCTGGAGTATGTGCGCCTTCCACCAGCACGGCGGGCATATCTACGTCCGGTTTATTTTGAAATAATAAAGAATCTGCCATGGTCATTCCTCCATTTCGTGTTTACTCTTCTATTTTACCTCCCAAATCTTACATTGTCAATAGAGGTGACCGAAATTTACATAGTATGCATGAATCAATCCCCCGCAAAATGGTGAAAACATATAGAAAATGGCTGGAAAACGCCCCAATCATTTCTATCGCATTTACCATGGACAAATCGAGCCGGATATGGTAAACTTCAATTGATTACGAAATTGTTACAGTATGCCGCGTATTTTCGATGGCGGAGGAAGGCCTGATGTACAAACGCCTGCTTGCGATACTTCTGATCTGCGCCGTGATCCTTCCGTGTCCCACCCTTACAATGGCGGACACGGCCCCGGCCAGCGCGCCCATGACGGCGGGAAACGCCCAAAACGGCATGGTGCGGGTGCGCCTTGCTTCCTTGGGTGATTTTTCTTCCCTGACTTTGACCGTTTCCGGCAACTATTCCGTCAGCGGCGCGGCGGCGCGCGCCTTGGGCGGCGGCGCGTCGGTCACGGTGAAGTTCAACAGCGCTTCGGGCCGCTGGACGCTGATCAGCGGCGGCGTTTCCACTGATATGGGGGCGTCCTTCCGCCTGAGCCGCCACGCGTCCGACGGGCAGAACGGCATCAAAATCGCCCAGGGCCGCGTGCCCAACAACCTGTATCCGGGCGACTTCCAATTCATCGCCCGGAACAATAACGGCAGCTACGTTCCCTGGGTGATCGCCCATATCTACATGGAAGATTATCTGTACGGCGTGGTACCCTATGAAATGGGGGATTCCTCCGGCATAGAAGCGCTGAAAGCCCAGGCCGTGGCTGCCCGCACCTATACCCTGCGCCGCATGACCGAATCGGGTTCTTCCCTGTACGACGTGGTGGATACCACCGCCGATCAGGTGTACTCCGGCACCCCCTCCGGCAGCACCCAATGCAAGGCCGCCGTGAATGCCACCAAGGGCATCGCCGTGAAAAATGGCGCTTCCTTCACCGCCACTTACTATACCGCCTCCAACGGCGGCCAGACCGAATCCATCAAAAACGCCTGGGGGACCCAAGGCCTCGATTACTTGGGCGTAAAGGACGATCCCTATGATCTGGCGAACCCCGATTCCCGGAAAGCGTCCTTTACCGTAAACGCATACGGTTCCCAAAGCGACAGCCGCGTGGGCACGCAGTTGGACCGGAAAGCCGCCGCGCTGTTCGGCGCGGGCGCGTCCGTCACCGCCGTGACAGCCGTATATGCCCATACTCCCAAATACGCTTCCCCCAGCCGCCTGTATACCAAACTGACTTTTGACGTGCTGTATACCCGGAACGGGCAAACCATGACCGGCTCCATGACCTTCAACATTTTCAATGAGCTGGAAAGCGCCCTTTCCATGAACCTGACCTCCGGCTCCAACGAACTGTGGTCCGTCACTCAGGAAAACGGGCGCTTCATCGTCACCGCCCGGCGCTACGGCCACGGCATCGGCATGAGCCAGCGGGGAGCCATGTATATGGCGCAATTGGGTTATACCTACGATCAGATTTTGGGCTTTTACTACGCGGGGTGCACCCGGGTGGCGTATACCCTCACCCGCTCCATTTTAAGCCCCCTCGTGCCCGGCCAGGAAAGCCAGCAGCAGGTGTTCACCGAGCAGCCCGTCCCCCTGGAAACCTCCGCGCCCGGCGCTTCGGTACAGGCCCAGGTGACCACGAAAAGCGGATCGCTGAATCTGCGTCAATCGCCCAACACCGCCGCCAAGGTGCTGTGCACCATTCCCCAATACGCCACGATCCCCATTTACGAGCAGGGCGCTTCCTGGTGCAAAACGGCCTACAACGGTTATTCCGGCTATGTCATGACCGCATACCTCACCTTTTCCGGTCAGCCCGCCGCGCCCACCCCCACGCCGGAACCAGCAGCGCTGTATGCCCGGGTGACCACGAAAAGCGGTTCCCTGAACCTGCGGCAGACGCCCAGTTCTTCCGCTAAGGTGCTGCGCACCATTCCCCAATACGAAACCATCTCCATCCTGGAAAAGGGAGCTTCCTGGTGCAAAACAGTTTACGGCGGCGATACGGGCTACGTCATGACCCAGTTTCTCACCTTCACCTCTGCCGCTTCTCCCACGCCGTCGCCCCAGCCGGTACAGCCCTCCGGCATGTCTGCTCGGGTAACGACCCAAAGCGGTTCCCTGAATTTGCGTCAAGCTCCCAACACTTCCGCCAAAGTGCTGCGCACCATTCCGCGGAACGATATGGTTTCCGTGCAGGAGCAAGGCGCGGAGTGGTGCCATGTGGCCTACGACGGCACCACCGGCTACGTCATGACCAAGTTTCTTGCATTTTCCAGCACTGCCACCCCTGCACCGGACAGCGATATCCGTCTGACGCCGCTTGACGCGCCCCTTCCGGCGCGGATCATGCCCACATCCGGCAGCCTGAACCTGCGGGACGGCTGTTCCCTGTCCGCTAAGGTGCTGCTGGAAATGCCCAAGTACGATATGCTTTTGGTCACCGCCTTAGGCGATACCTGGTGTGCCGTGCAGTACGAGGGCCATTCCGGCTACTGTATGACCAACTATCTGGAGTTCACCCATGAATAACGAAGAAATGGACCTGCTGCTGCCCGGAGAGCGCATCGACGATCTGCAATGGAAAAATCTGCGTATCATCCAATCGCCGGACGCTTTCCGCTTCGGCATGGACGCGGTGCTGCTGGCGGATTTTGCCCGCGTGCGGCCCCGGAGCCGGGTATGCGATTTGGGCACCGGCACGGGCATCCTGCCCCTGCTGCTCTCCGGCCGGGCGGAGGGCTGCGTTTTCGACGCCGTCGAGATCCAGCCGGACGCCGCCCAAAGGGCTGCCCGCAGCGTGCGGCTCAACGGCCTTGAAAACAGGATCGCCGTGCATAACCGGGACCTGAAAGAGGTTCGTTCCTTTCTTCCCCACGCCGCTTTTGATCTTGTGATCTGCAATCCGCCTTACAGTCCCGCCCAGGCCTCCCTGCACAGTCCCGTTGCCGCCCTGCGCGCCGCCCGCCAGGAAACGGAATGTACCTTGGGCGATATCGCGGCGGCGGCGGCTTTCCTGCTGCGGGGCCGGGCACGGTTTTCCCTGATGCTGCCCGCCGCGAGGCTCACCGATGCCTTTGAAACCCTGCGCCTGCACCGGCTGGAGCCCAAGCGCCTGCGCTTCGTCCACGCCAACGCGGAACGTCCCGCAAGGCTTTCCCTGATCGAAGCTCTGCTGGACGTGAATCCCGGCCTGATCATCGAACCGCCCCTGATCGTGAAAAACTCCGACGGGACGGACACGGCGGAAATCGCCCGCATCTACCACCAGGATCAATCAGAATAGCCGCTTTATTGAAAAAACGCCGGGGGAACCGGCGGTTTTTCGTTTATTCTTCTTTGGGCAGCAGGGCAGCTGCCAGTACATCCCCGATACTTTCGGCGGGTATGATTTGGAACTGTGCCAGCACGTGAGACGGCACGTCCTCCAGGTCCTTCTGGTTTTCCTTGGGCAGCAGGATGGTTTTGATGCCCGCCCGGTAGGCCGCCAGCAGCTTTTCCTTCACGCCGCCGATGGGCAGCACCCGGCCCCGCAGGGTGATTTCCCCGGTCATGGCCACGTCCTGGCGCACCTTGCGGCCCGTCAGGGCGGAAACCAGGGCGGTTGCCATGGTGACGCCCGCACTGGGGCCGTCCTTGGGCACCGCGCCTTCGGGCACGTGGATGTGGATGTCCAGGTTCTTGTGGAATTCCCCGTCCAGGCCGAATTCAGCCGCGTGGGCCCGCACCCAGGAAAGGGCCGCCATGGCGGATTCCTTCATCACGTCGCCCAACTGGCCGGTGAGCTTGATTTGCCCCGTGCCCTGCATGGTGGCGCATTCCACGGCTAAGGTTTCACCCCCCACTGTGGTATAGGCCAGGCCGTTGACCACGCCCACCTGGGGCTCCTTTTCCGGCGCTTCCCGGAGGTAGCGCGGCGCGCCGAGGAACTTTTCCACCGTCTGGGGGGATACGGACACGGTTTCCTTATCTTCCTCCAGCATTTCCACCGCCGCCTTGCGCACCACACGGGCAATGGTCCGGGACAGGGTGCGCACCCCCGCTTCCCTCGTATATCCCTCGATGATGTGCTTCATGGCGGCGTCGCTGATCTTCACGGATTTGGGCGGCAGGCCATGCTCCCCGGTCTGCTTGGGCAGCAGATGCTTTTTGGCGATGTGCAGCTTTTCCTCTTCCGTATAGCTGGGCACCTCGATCACTTCCATCCGGTCCAGCAGGGGACCGGGGATGGTGTCCATGGTGTTGGCGGTGGTGATGAACATGACCTTGGAAAGATCAAAGGGCAGTTCCATGTAGTGATCCCGGAAAGCGCTGTTCTGTTCCCCGTCCAGCACCTCCAGCATGGCGGAGGCAGGATCGCCCCGGAAATCGTGGCTCATTTTGTCGATTTCGTCGAACAGGAACACCGGGTTCATGGTGCCTGCCCGCTTCATGGCCTCGATGATGCGGCCGGGGATGGCCCCCACATAGGTGCGCCGGTGGCCCCGAATTTCGGCCTCGTCCCGCACGCCGCCTAAGCTCATCTGCACAAATTTGCGGCCCACGGCCTTGGCGATGCCCTTGACGATACTGGTTTTGCCCACACCGGGAGGCCCCACAAAGCACAGGATGGGGCCCTTCATGGCACCGTCCTGGGTGTTCATTTCCTTCATGCGGCGCACGGCCAGGTATTCGATCACCCGGTCCTTCACCTTGTCCATGGCGTAGTGATCTTCGTCCAGGATGCGGCGGGCGCGCTTCAAATCCAGGTTGTCGGTGGTGAATTTGCCCCAGGGCAGGTCTACGATCCATTCCACATAGGTGCGGCTGATGCCGATTTCCGGGGTGCCGGGAGCCATGCGGGAAAGCCTGTCCAATTCCTTGTTGGCTTTTTCCCGGGCCTCATCGTTCAGGGGCGTTTCGGCCACCCTTTTGCGCAGGTCATCCACATAGGTTTCGTCCCGGTCGCCCAATTCTTCCTGAATGGCCTTGATCTGCTCCCGCAGGTAATAATCCTTCTGATTCTTGTCGATCTGCTTTTTCAGGCGGCTCTGCACCTGCTTTTCGATGCCCGCCAGCTCCGTTTCCCTAATCAGGATGCCGCAGAGGGTTTCCAGGCGCTGGGCGGCGTCGATTTCTTCCAAAATAGCCTGCCGGTCCTCCACCCTTGTGAGCACGTTTGCGGCGATAATGTCCGCCAATTGGTCCGGCTTGTCCACGTCTCCCACAGAGCGCAGGGTCTCCCCCGACACGCGCATGGAGGCTCGGGCGTATTCCTCAAACAGCTCGTGGGTGGTGCGCACCATGGCCTCGATTTCCGGGGTGATCACCACGTCCTGGGGCGGCACTTCCAAATCGGCCATCCAGAAGGGTTCTTCCTGGGTCACGGCCCGCATGACCGCCCGCTGGCGGCCCTCCACCAGCACGCGGATGGTGTCGCCGGGCAGGTTCAGCACCTGCTTGATCAGCGCCACAGTGCCCACCTGGCAAAAATCCTCCATGACGGGTTCTTCCACGTCGCCGTCCCGCTGGGCCACCAAAAATACCTGCTGATCCTCCACCATGGCCTGTTCCAAGGCGGCCACGCTGCGGGCGCGGCCCACGTCAAAATGCAGCACCATATGGGGAAATACCATTAGTCCCCGCAGGGGGATCAACGGCAGATGCAGCATAGGATTCTTTTTCTTTCTTGGCATACTAACTCCCTGATCTATCAATCTTCCGAAGCCGCTGCTCCGGTACGCTCAAATTATACCTGATTCCCACGGAAAATGCAATGCTTCATCCCTGCGACGCGGCGGCAAGGGGCCGTTGGGCCACGGTTGAGGCGTCTGCGTTTTCCTCCGTAAGCTGGGCGGGCAGCAGCATCATGGAAAGCACCTGCTGCACCGTATCCACCAGGATCATTTGAATGCCCGCGTCCCGGAAGCGCTCCATGGCGTTTTCCCGTGGCGCCAGCACCCGGGAAAGCCCCGAGCGCCTTGCCGCTTCTGCCTTGGCGGGCACGCCGCCCACGGGCAGTATCTGCCCCTGCACGCTGATCTCCCCCGTCACCGCCGCCGATCCGTCCACCGGCCTGCCGGTGAGGGCGCTGACCGCCGCCACCGTCATGGCCGCCCCCGCCGAAGGGCCGTCCACCGGCGCGCCGCCGGGGAAATTGATATGCACGTCGTTTTTTCCGTCCAAATAACCCAAACGGCGCAGCAGGGTAGCCACGTTTTCCGCCGAGGCGTGGGCCATCGACTTTCGGCGCATGGTGTGCCCCCCATTGCCGATGTCCTCTTCTTCCACGATGCCCGTCACCAGCACCTTGCCCGTGCCCGGACATACGGCGGCTTCGATTTCCATCACTGCGCCTTGGTGGCTGCCGTGCACCGCTAAGCCGTGCACCGCTCCCACCCGGTTTTCCAGGGCGGCCCGCTGGCCGGGACGCTTGACATAATGGCCCGATTCGATCACCCATTCCATGTCTGAAAGCTTGATCTCCGTCCGGCCCTCCAGCTGCGCCACGCCGGAGGCCATCTGCACCATGTTCACCGCGTCGCGCCCGCAGGCGGCGTATTGACCCGCCAGGTTCGCCGTTTTCTTATGCATTTGGAAGCCCGCCCGTTTCGCCGCCTCATAGGCGATGCGGGACACCTCCTCCGGCTCCAAAGCGCGGAAGAAGATTTCCATGCAGCGGGAACGCAGGGCCGGAGAAATGTCCTCCGGGCTGCGGGTGGTGGCCCCCACCAGGCGGAAATCAGCCGGGAGGCCATCCTTGAATATTTCATGCACATAGCGGGGCGTGCCGGAATCGTCCGGATTATAGTAGGCCGATTCAAAATGCACTTTCCGATCCTCCAGAACTTTCAGCAGCTTGTTCATCTGAATGGGATGCAGTTCCCCGATCTCATCCAGGAACAGCACGCCCCCGTGGGCGCGGCTCACCGCACCGGGCTTGGGCTGGGGCACGCCTTGAATCCCCAAGGGACCCGCGCCCTGGTAAATGGGATCGTGCACGCTGCCGATGAGCGGATCGGCAATGGCCCGCTCGTCAAACCGCACGCAGGTGGCGTCCATTTCGATGAAAGGCGCGTTGGGGCCGAAGGGCGTTCCTTCGCTTTTCTTGGCCGCTTCCAGGGCCAGCCGCGCCGCGCAGGTTTTTCCCACGCCGGGCGGTCCGTAAATGATCACATGCTGGGGATTTTTGCCGCACAGGATCGCCATGAGAGAACGGATGCCCTCCTCCTGGCCGATGATATCCTCCATCTTGCGGGGCCTCACGTGCTCCGCCAAGGGCTCCGATAAAGAGATAGCCCGCATCCGGCGCAGGTTTTCCATTTCCTTGGCGCTTTCCCGCCGCCCTGCCGGTTCTGCGTTCCGTTGCTTTTTCAGCTGGGAAAAAAAGTATATCCCCATGATCACCGTAACGGTCAACTGTACCGCCGTCAAAATCCATCCCAAAGATAATCCCCCCTTTTGCCTACTGCTTATGATGGCAAAGGGAGGGAACATCCATACGCGCAATTTCAGGCAAATCAAGAAGCGTCCATTTCAGCAGCGACGCATACCGGTTTTTCGTCCCGGAAATACACCCGGGGCACCCGGCGGCCAATGATGCCCATGCATTCGTTGCGGTTCAGGCTCCCCCATTGGGCGTAATCCCGCAGGTCGATTTCATCGCCCAGCAAGGTCACGGCATCCCCGGCCTGAGTTTCCGGGATTTCCGTCACGTCGATCATCATTTGATCCATGCACACCAGCCCCAGCACCGGGGCCTTTTTGCCGTGGAGGGCCACGAAGCCCTTCTGGCTAAGAGACCGGGGATAGCCGTCGATATAGCCCACGGACAGGGTGGCGACCAGGGTATCGCGTTCAAGCGGCGTATCGTCGTAGCCCACGCCCTCCCCCGCCTTCACCCAGGAAACGCGGGTGACGCGGGCTTTGAACCGCACCACGCTTTTGCCTTCCGAAAAACGCTCCCACTTCACCGGCACGTTGCCGTACAGGAACGCGCCCACCCGCACGGCGTCATATTGCCACTGGGGATAGCGGGTCAGGCCGATGGAATCCACCAGATGCCGCAGCCGGGCATGCAGGCCCCCGGCCTCGATTTCATTGACCATAGCGGTGAAAATCCGCTCCTGCTCCATGCTCTGTTCCCGGCTGCGCAGAGCCAGGTGGCTGTAAATCCCCTCAAAATCCAGGCCGGGCAAATCCTTGATTTTCAGCGCCTCCTGTGCATCCGTAAAACCCAAACGGTGCAGTCCCGTATCAAGCTTTACGTGGACCAGGGCCCGCTTCCCCATCTTTTCCGCCGCTCTGGAGGCTCTTTCCGCATCCTCCACGCTGCCTACGGTCAGAGAAACGCCCTGCTGAATTAAATAGAGCAGTTCCCCTTCCCCCGCCGGGCCCAGCAGCAGGATATGGGCGTCTGGCGCGGCCTTTCGAACGATATACGCTTCCTCCGGCGCGGCCACGGCGAACCAGTCCGCCCCCGCCCCGCGCAGCGTTTCCACCGTCCGGGCGAGCCCCAGCCCGTAAGCGTTGGCTTTCACCACGCACATAAATACCGTTTTTTTATCACACAAGGATTTCGCCAGCCGGTAATTGTGCAGCAAAGCATCCTCGTCCACTTCCATCCACGCCCGGCCCAGGGCTCTTTCCAGATTCATATGCCGCCTCCGTAAGTTTTCATCCGTGTCAGCATAGCACAGGCGCGATGAAAACGCAATAGGGCAGAGGGAGGGCTTTAACCCTCGCCCCTCCCATTGCCCCGTACATACGGTTCTCGTATACGGCGCTACATCATAACAGGAGTTCAAGTGTCTCTTCCTTCATACGAAAAAGAAGCGCGTGCATTGGGAATGCTTTTCGCTCCAATGCATGCGCTTCATTGCTGTGGGATCAGAATTTTCCGCTGTGGCTGGTGTGGTGGGTGCCGGAGGAACCGGTGAAGCCGCCCCCATGTCCACCGCCGCCGGAGTTGGTTTCGATCTTGCGGCGGGTGGTGGTGGTGTACAGATAAATATCCTGCACACGGTTGAGCTGGAAGGAGCCGTCCCGGATGTAGGACTGGGCGCCGATCTTCCGCCGCACGGTTTTCATCTGTCCCTTCAGGATCAGGGCCACGATGACGCCGATCACCAGACCAACGCCAAAAGTGATCATGGCCGCCCGCGTGGTGCGGTTCTTGGGCGTCATGTATTCCAGCCGCGCGTTCACGCCGGTGACGAAATGGGCCATGCCCGAAGCATAGTTGCTGATGCGCAGGTAGGGCAGCATATCATCCTCGATCTCGTACAGAGCGTCGTCGTCAAAGACCTTTTCGCCCCGCCCGGTGCAAACGATGGTATAATCCCGATCGCCCACGCCCGCGCCGGTGACCAGCAGCAGGATGATGCCGTCGTGGGTATCGCCGTAGCCGTAGCCGCCGTAATCGTAGTAATCCCCCGCGTAATACCGGGGCACTTTGCCGTCGATGCTGGTTTTGGTGAGCAGCACCACGTCGAACTGGTATGTATCGCCGATCACGGCAATGGCCTGTTCCAGGGCGATTTCCTCGGAATCCGACAGCACGTCCGCGTCGTCGATCACCCGGTTTCCCTCCGCCAGGGCGGGGGTAACGAACAAAAGCAAAAGCAGGAGCAGCGCAAGGATTTTTTTCATCTTACATCACCCCCGAATTGAACAGGAAATAGGCAATGGCCGTTCCCGCCGCTCCGATCCCGACGGTGAGGCCCAACAGCCATCTCCAAAATGCGCCCTTGTCCACCGGCAGATCGCCCACGAACTGGCCGGTTTGGGCGTTCATGGCGAAGGTATAGGTCTTATCCTGCCAACGGGTGTTCAGCATCCATACCGGCATGAGCACCTGACGCACTTGACCGTGCTGCAATTGAATTTGGGTATTCATGGGCACCACGGAAGAATAGCCCATGACGGTGGCCGTCATGGCGGCGGCCACGCTGGCGCGGATGCGCTCGTTGGCCCGGGGCTGGCAGGCGTCGGCGTCCACATCGTAGCGCTGGGCCTGATAGCCGCTCAAGTAGGCCGTGTTAAAAGCATCGGCCTTCCCGCTGTCGTAGGGCTCGATGGATTCCATCAGGGTATCGTCGATCTTGCTGGACCCGTCCACCGGCACCTGGTTAAAGCCCAAATGGCCGCCCCGGCGCACCAGGAAGTGGGCCGTGTTGGTGATTTCATAATTGCCCTGACGGTGGCGGGAAACCTTGGTGCACTTGTAGGTGCAGTCCGCCTCCGCGTCGGCCTGGAACAGCCAGAAGGGCACGTAAACGCCCGTGACCTTTTCTATGCGGTTCTCGTCCATAAAGCCCTTGGGCAGCAGGCGCTTCCCCTTGCAGTGGTTCCTTAGAGCTTCCTGAGCTTCCTTCTTGCTCTTCTGGAAGGGGATCACGCCATCGGGCCGGTACGCGCCGGAAAACACCTGGGGTATGACGGAGGGATTGCCGCAGTAAACGCATTCGGTAGCGGCGATGGTTTCATCAGTAATGATCTCCGCGCCGCATGCCTGACAGCGATAAGCGCGCAGATGGGCGGCTTCCTCTTCGGAGTACCCACCTCCCCCAACATACTGCCATTGCAGCTGATCGTCCGTGGTATTTTCCACCTGCACGCTTTCCAGCTGCTCCATGGTGTCCAGCGGGAAAGAATTGCCGCAGGAGGCGCACTCCAGCTGCTGGCTCTGGCTGCCAAAGGTGAGCGACGCGCCGCAAGCGGGGCATTTGTAATGGCCGGCGGCCTGAGGCATAGGAAATCCCCCTTTCAGTATCACTGTTTTATTCTTTTCCCTCGTACTTCCTGCATAGTGTATACTTGGATACGGCGGTTTGCACCGCTTCGGGACAGGCAAAGGACAGCAGATCGCGGATATAGGGCGGCAGCACGCGGTTGTATTTTACTTCCAAAATGGTTTCATCGTGGTCCAGCACCGGCACGGTGGGCACCTCGGGGTTGAACAGCTCGATGCTGTTCAGGCCCGTGCGCACCCGCATATCGAAGGTGACGCGCACTTCCTCGGCCACGTGCACGTAAGCTTCCCGTTCATAATCCACGATCACCACGGGATGCAAAAGCCTGGTTCGCATTTCCCGGTACACATCTCGAAGCAATCCGCTTTGGGTGTTTTCCAGGCCCGCGGGGTCCGCCGCCATCAATTGCTCTGCCAGGTCCCGGTTGATCCTGGCGCTGCGCTTGGAAATCAGGTTTCCCACCTTGGTTTTGCACTCCATGAAAATCACGGCGTCCGACAGGTTATAGATGCGGATGCGGTACTTGTCCCGGTCCTTGACCCCTGCGATTTTGTCATAGAGGGCGTCGTCGAAGACCGTGTCGAAGTACAGGGACCGGATGTGGTAGCTGCCGCCGTTCTTTTTCGCGTTGGGGTCTAAGTTCAGCACGCTGCCCACAGTGCGCCGGAGCACCTCCAATTGGGTGCGGGTGATCAGGAATTTGAGTTCATGCCGCAGAGGGAGCGCCATAATTTACGCCCCCGCTTCGGTCTGGCACGCCACCAGGGTGGCGTCATACACGCCGTTGATATCCAGCATATCCGTCACAATATTCACCCGGCGGTCCAGGCGGACCTCCACGGTCATTTCCGCGCCGGAGCGGGTAACGGTCTTGGAGCGCAGGCGATAGAAGCGCACGCTGCGCTTCAGGGTATTTTCGATATCCACCTGGGCTTCTTCATCGTAATGCACCACCAGCAGATAACCGTTGGGGCTGCGCAGACGCAGATAGGAAATGGCCAACAGGATCACGGCGATGCCCAGCAGCGCCACAATGGCGATCACATAGGCGTTGCTGCCCACCAGGATGCCCATGGTGATGGCCCAGAACATGTAAGCGGTGTCCAGCGGGTCCTTCACGGCGGTGCGGAAACGCACGATGGACAGGGCGCCCACCATGCCCATGCTCAGGGCCACGTTGCTGCCGATGGCCATGACCACGGGGGTGGTGACCAGGCACAGGAGGATCAGCGTCAGCGTAAAGGAAGGGGAATAGAGCACCCCGCGGTAGGTCTTTTTATACACCAGGGCGATCACGATGCCCGCCGCCAGGGCCACGATCAGCGCGATCACCACGTTCAGGGGCGTGAAATTGGAAAGCTGATCGGCAAACCATTCGGAAAATGTGGAACCGTTCAGCACGTCGTTGAAGGTCAAATTCCCGTTCATGTCTTTATCCTCCCGTTTTTTCCTCGTTAATAGTACACTTTTTTTCCAGTTCCGTCAATTCTTTCCCGTATATTTATTTGGCCTCCGGATCGGCGGGACGGGGACCGAAATACTGTTCCATCTGCTGATCGCTCAGCTTGAATTCATCCTGGAACAGGCCCCAGAATTTGTAGGGGCGCAGGGTCATAACGTTCTTGAAGCGGTCCACGCGCTGCCGCCAGTAGCGGAGCAATCCCTCGGCGGAAGAAGGCGAATCGGAATTGATGATGCGGGTATCGGGATATCCCGCCCAGCGCTGGAAATGCATCTTCATTTCGATCTCGATCTGCGCCACGCATTCGTCCAGCTGGGCGATCATCACCTCGGTGGTCAGGGTCTGGAAAATCTGTCCGATCCGAACGAAAAACTTCTCCCGGATCTCGTCCGCTTCCAGCATTTTTCGGAAAATCACGTTGTTGATCTTCTGCTGACCCATGCCCGCTTCCTTCATGTAGGACCAGGGACTGTTGAACCCGGACATGTACAGGCCATAGTCCGTATCGAACAGCAGGCACTTCCACTTGGCCCCTTCCGTGGGCAGCTTGTAGAACATGATGTTGCCGGGGTCGGAATCGCCGAAGAACATTTTGATGGCGAACCAGTCGATGTAGCTGTCCACGTCGATATTGTCGTAAATATATTGCAGATCGGCGGCGCTGGTGTTGGGCGACAGGGTTTTGAAATGGTCGCGCATGGCCAAGTACTCCTTGCTGCTGCCCTGCACCACCGTGCTGTTGCCCTTGATGATGGTCATGTTCTCGTAGATATCCTTGTCCTTTTCCAGGTCCAGCCCCTCATGCTGGGCGATGGAAAAGCGGTCCTTCCGCTCCCGCAGGTTGTAATGGCCCCAGTATTCGCCGTTCAGGTACACGATCACGGGCCGCCAGGCCAAGGTCATCAAATCGGAATCCAGGTAATTATCCACCAGCAGCGTTTCCACGCCGTCGGCTACCCGGGTCCACACGCAGTCGTTGCCCGAATTGCGCAGGGTGAAGGATTTGTAGTATTCATAGTCCCGCTGTCCCTCGAACAGGTTCACGTTGAAGTATTTTTCCCCTAAGGCGGCCTGTGCCCGTATCTTAAAGGATTTCTGGGGCATATCCAGGGAATAGGCCCCCATCAGGTCCATTTTGATGCCCTGGGAAATGTACGCTTCGCCGGTGGTATGGTCGAAGATTTCCACATAGCCCTGCCGGTCATCCTTGCCGTAATTGCGGTAAACGGGGGTTTGGAAGGGCAGGATCAGGTTGCCCTTGTCATCCTGCTTCCGCACCGAATCCGCCTCCGGATTTTTCCGGTTGCGGCTGGAATGGTCCGGCTCCTCGGACAAAAGGCCGGTGGTGGGGTTCCACAGTTCCTCCGGATCGCACACCAGGGAAACCACGTCCAAGGTATGGTACAGTTCCATGAAGAAGCTGGCCGTTTCCGTTTCCGAGGGCTGCAGGCCCGGCTGGAACGCCCGGGCGCGGATCACCATGGTATCCGTAATGGGAATGGGCCCGGTGTACACGCTGCTGTTGTCCACGGTGGGGATGCTGCCATCGGTGGTATAGCGGATGGTGGCTCCCGGCTCGGCGGTGAGGGCGACTTCTAAGGTACCGTAGTACAGGCCGCTTTCGTGATCGAACACGGGCCGGGCGCTGAACCCGGTAAAGCCCGAGCTGTTTGCCGCTCCGGGCGTTGGCGCGTCATAATAAAAAAAGCCGCCCGCGCCCAATGTCCTGCCATAGGAAATATCCGTGGGGATTTCCGGCAGATACATCCTGTCCAGGATCGCGCCGCTGGCATCGGACAGGGTCATCATTTCGCCGCCCGCGTGGGCCAGCTTGAAGGAGGCCCGCAGCCGGGCAGGGTCCTGTCCCCCGCCGGTATAGCCGTCCAGCATGATCACCTTGTATTCCCCCGGGGAAATGGACGTTCCCTGGGGGAACGTCCATTTCCGGGGCCAGTTGATATTATCGCTTAAGCCCCATCCCGATAAATCCCATGTGACAGTGGAGGAATTGTACAGTTCCACATAATCGCAGGGCGTTTTGTCCTCAAAAGGCTTGATCAGATTGGCGGAGGACATGACCTCCGAAATATACACCCCCGTGGGGTTCAGGGCGCGGATGAACTGATCCGCCCGGTTGGCCCCGGTCTGGTTGTTGGGCGCGCCGGGGGTGGCCAGGGTGAACACCCGCCAGTTTCCGTCCTCGTCCCGGCCATAGCTCATATCCCGCTCCACGCCGTTGACCACCACCTGGTCCACCAATTCGCCCACCAGGGTGGAAAGCACGATGGTTTCCTGCTCGTTATTGATGGAAAAATTGGTATGGGGATAGTTGGTGCTTTCCTCCACCTTGTCCTTGCCCGAGCAGAACACGATATAATACCCCCCGGCGGGGATCACGGCGTCCTTGGGGAAGGGCCACTTGGCGGGCTTGGTTTCATCGTCGGACAGGGCATAATTTCCCAGCTTGATATCCTTCGTTCCGGCGTTGTACAGTTCCACCCAGTCCGAAAAATCGCCGTCCGCATCCCGCAGGCCGGATTTGGGCGAGGGTACCACCTCGTTCAGCCGCAGCGCCCCCGGCTCCACCACAAAGGCGGCCAAATAGGCGTCGTGGCCCTCCACGGTGTTCGGATAGCCGGGAGAATAGTCATAAGTCTTTTCCCATTCGCCCGCTTCGCCCCGTGCATAGCATTCATCGTTGTTCAGGGTGGGCACCTTCACGGTATCGATAGCCACGCCGTTTTCATCGAAAAGATACACCGTTTCGCCTAAAGAGCTGAGCTTGAACTTAGCGTGAAACACGTTGTTGGGATTGTCCCGGTTGGTATCATCGCAGAAAACCGTCACGGTGCCCCCGGCAATCAGGTTCACATCCGGGAATAGGAAAATAATGCGGTCCGACCGGTCGGAAAGGCCCACGCCCCTTAAATTGATGGGCGTGTCCAGGGTGTTTATGATCTCCACCCAATCGCCGAATTTGCCGGTTTCATCGGGATAAGCCGATACGTTATCCGTCATGACCTCTGAAATCACCAGCCCCGCATGGGTGGAAAGATTGCCGGAGGCGGATACGCTCACCGCTTTTACCACGGGGGTTTTGGGCATGACGATCACAAACAGCGCCAATAAAAACGCCAGGGCGATCAGCAGCGGCAGGCGCACATCCTTTTTATTCGCGCCGCGGCGGCGGCTTCGCCGGTTGTTGGCCATACTTTTGTTCCTCCCTTCGGGAAAAACCCTCCTCTCCCCGGCATGATCTCCCGGGGCGCGGCGGTTTGTCATAGTATATCACAAAATGTCGTAACAGAAAAGACACAAGTTGTTTAATTCGCCCAGGTCAGCCTTTTGAGCACCTCCAGGAAAGCTTCCTCGTCGGCCTGGGGCGTATAGATGGAATAGGCAGCGGACTCATTGGAAAAATATACGCAGCGCGCGCCGCCTCGTGAAGCCAGCACGGCAGGATGATTGAGCACCGTCAAATCGCTCTTCAGGGACACCGACAGTTCGCCGCGCAGCAGCAGCGGGGCCGCGCTGGCGGGGCGCACGGCGGTGACAACCAATCCTTCGTACTGCAAGGTGGCTACCCGAACGTCCTGGCCGTCATGGGTGGTATTCCCCGCCTGGCCTCGGATCAGCAGACTCGGCACCACAGGCAGCGGCGCGCCGAACAGGCTCGCCAGGCTCTGGGCGTCGTCGATTTGGGCGGGCTGCATGCGGGTAACAGTTTCTTCCTCGTCCTCCACCACAAAGCTGCCCGCCAAGCCGTCCACCGGGGACTGGATCAGCACGGCGGCCAAATAAACCGCGCCCATCAGCAGCACGGAGCCGATCACCGCGATAACTGATTTAAAAAACCTTTTTCCTTTTCCTTGCTTTTCCGGCATGCCGTTTTCCAGCCTCCCCGTTTCCCCGTTTTTTCCATTCCTGGCCCGCCGCCGCCCCGATCAGGGAAAGGACCAGGCACATAAGCCCCACCCAGGCCGGCGAAAAGCCAAACAGCAGCGCCATGCCGCCGATAGGCAGGCAAGCCGCCATGGGATGCACGCCTCCCAGCGCGGCCCGGCAGGGCAGCAGCAGCGCGGCGATGGGCAGCAGCCCATAGGTCAGCGCCACCATCAGCAGCACCGGCGCGTCCCCCTCCATGAGCAGCAGCAGCGGATACAGCCCCTGCAAAGCCAGGGCGGCCAATACCAGCTCCGCAAAGCGGCCCAGGGCCTTCCTTCCAGCGGGCGATAATCCCTTTGCCATACAGTCTTCCTCAAAAATCGAAGATTCCGCCGTCCAGCGCGCTGCGGGCAGCCAGGATATATTTGGCGGTGTCCAGCGGATTGACGCCACGGCGGGGCATGGTTTCCCGCACCGTGTCCGGCGCGTCCCGATAGCCCAGGAGGGACGCGGTCATGCCGCCCCGGCCCCCGGTAAACTGGAGCAGCGTTTCGGAATAATCCATGGATTCGGCGGCGGGCAGCTCCGCGTGGATGCGAAGCATGCCGCCCGCGCGTTCGGAAGAAAGCACCTGGCCCCGCATGCGGTTGATATCCCCCATCGCCCGGCCCCCCGCCTCTTCCGGCACGGTAATGCGGGCGTCTAAAATGGGCTCCAGCAGCTTGGTGCCGCCCCGGCGCAGGCCGTCCATCACCGCCATGGGCGTGGCCACCACAAAATCCAGGGGATGGGTGTGGATTTCATGATGGTTGCCCTCGATCAGGGTGATTCGCACATCCGTCACCTGCCAGCCCATCATGCCCTGGCGCAAGGCCAGAGGGATGGCGTTTTCCACCTGATGCTGATATCGAAGGGCGATATCCCTCGGCGCGACGATGGAGCGGAATTCCACCCCGCTTCCCCTTGGCAGGGGTTCGATCAGCACTTTGATGATCGCCCAGCAGGGCTTGGGCATGGTATAGGCCACAAAGCCCTCGCAGGGAGCGGCCACCGTTTCCCTGTAAATCAATTGAGGCGGTGAAAAGCGGCAGGGCAGAGAAAAACGGGTGCGCAGGGTTTCGTCGATGATCTCCAACTGCATTTTGCCCATGACCCGGATGGTGGTTTCCCGCGTTTCCTCGCTGAACGCGGCGGACAAAAGCGGGTCCTCTCCGGATAATTCCAGCAGCGCCCGGCGTGCTTCCTGCTCTTTTCCCTTTTCTTCCGGCGTCACCCGGGCGGCGATCAGCGGTTCTCGCAGCCTGCCCAGCTCCATGGGCCGGGGCAGCAGCGCTCTGTCCCCTAAGACTGTGCCCACAGGCAAGTCCGTCAAGCCGTAGAGCACGCCGATTTCCCCGGCGGACAAAACGCCGGTATCCTGGCCCCGGCCATCCGGGGTCCACAGACGGATCTGGGTGATCTTGCGCTGGCCCTCTCCCACAGTCACGGCGTCCCGGTTGCGCAGGCTGCCGGAAAACACCCGGACATGTACGCCCCGGCCCAGCAGCGGATCCTGGCTGGCGGCGTAGAGGATGGCGCATAAGGGGCCCTCCGGGCTGCCCTGGGGCGGCGGCAGCAAATCCACAATGGCGTCCAGCAGAGCGGGAATGCCCTCGTCTTTCAGGGCGGAGCCGCAAAGAGCTGGGTACGCCTTGCCCTGGGCCATGGGGCGGCGCAAAAGCGGGTACAGCCTGTCCCGGTCATAGACCGTGCCGTTCAGATAATCCTCCGCCGCCTGATCGTCCATATCGGCCGCGAGGGCCATGATTTCTTCTTCATCCGTAAGAAAAGCGGCGGCGGGTGAAAGCAGAGTTTTGAATTCGTTCAAGGCCCGGCCCGTGTCGGCCCCTTCCCGATCCGTCTTATTGAAAAAGAGCAGGGTGGGTAAGTTTGCTTTTTGCAGGGCGCGGAACAGCACCTCCGTTTGGGGCTGCACCCCCTCCGCCGCGCTGATCACCAGCACCGCCCCGTCCGGGGCCCAGAGGGAACGCTCCACCTCGGCGGCGAAATCGCTGTGTCCGGGGGTGTCGATCAGGTTGATGTCCTCGCCCCGCCAGGTAAAATGAGCGCAGGAAGCCTGAACGGAAATGCCCCGCCGCCGCTCCACCGGCAGCCGGTCGGTGTGCGCCGTGCCCGCGTCCACCGCGCCCCGCACCCGGATCGCTCCGGCATGGGCAAGCAATTGCTCGCTGACGGTGGTTTTGCCCGCGTCCACGTGGGCGAAAATCGCAATGTTGCGCATGGCCCGTTTCCCTTCTCCCTTTATTCTCCCCCCACGGCATACAGTATATCATACATCGACCGCCGCCGACAAGCAAAGCGCCCCTATTGTTACAAATTCTTTACGGGTTATTGTAGAAATCGGTCTGCGAACATGATATAATAACGTGGCGACCGGCGCGAAGCGCGGTCGGCCGTCTCGGCGGGCCCCGAATGGGAGCACGCCGAGCGTTACCAGAGAATGGAGTGATTTTTTCTTGGATACCCCCATCGGCTACCTATTGCTGATCCAGGTGGTGCTGATCGCCATTAACGCCTTTTTTGCCGCGGCGGAAATCGCCGTGGTGTCCCTGAGCGAAACGAAGCTGCGCCACAAGGCGGAGGAAGGGGACAAAGTTTCCCAAAAGCTGCTGAACATGATCTTGGAGCCCTCGGGTTTTTTGAGCACCATCCAGATCGCCATCACCTTGGCGGGCTTTTTGGGCAGCGCTTTCGCGGCGGACAACTTCGCCGCCCCCATGGTGAGCCTGATCCGGGAAAAGTGGGGCTTTACCCTGCTTTCCGCCGGTGCCCTGAACACCCTGTGCGTGGTACTGATCACCCTGATTCTCTCTTATTTCACGCTGATTTTCGGTGAGCTGGTGCCCAAGCGGGTGGCCATGAAGGAGCCGGAAGCGGTGGCCCGGGCAGTGTGCGGCGTGATCAGCGTCACGGCGAAAGCAACCAAACCCGTAGTGTGGCTGCTGACCAAATCGGTGAACGGCGTGCTGCGCCTGTTCGGCATCGATCCCGCCGCCACGGAGGAAGAAGTAACGGAAGACGAAATCCGCATGATGGTTGACATGGGCGAGGAAAAAGGGGCCATCGAGGGCAACGAGCGGGACATGATCGAAAACATTTTCGAGTTCAACAACATGACTGCCGCCGACTGCATGACCCACCGCACCGACGTGACCGCCCTGCAAGTGGACGCCACCAACCGGGAAATCATGAAGGTCATCACGGAAAGCGGCCTTTCCCGCTTCCCGGTGTACGGGGAAGATTTGGATGACGTGCTGGGCACCTTCACCACCAGGGACTACCTGCTGGCCCTGTCCACCGGCGGAAAAAAGACCCTGCGTGAAATCCTGCGGCCCGCCTATTTCGTGCCCGAATCGGTGCGCACCGACGTGCTGTTCCGGGACATGCAGAAAAAAAAGACCCACATCGCCATCGTGGTGGACGAATACGGCGGCACCAGCGGCCTGATCACCATGGAGGACCTGCTGGAAGAGATCGTGGGCAACATTTACGACGAATATGACAAGCCCCTGCCCCAGGAAATTCAGAAAATTGCCGATAATCAGTACCGTATCGCGGGCGGGGCCATGATCGAAGTGATCAACGACGCTTTAGACCTTCATATTCCCACGGGCCAGGGCTATGAATCTTTGGGCGGCCTGATTTTCAGCCGCATGATGACCATTCCCAAGGACGGCTCCCATCCCGTGGTGGAATGCTTCGGCCTGCGCGTCCGGGCGGAGGAGATCACGGATCGCCGGGTGGAATGGGCCACGGTGACGGTGCTGCCCCCCGCAGGGGAAAAGG
Source organism: Clostridia bacterium (assembly GCA_017525805.1). The sequence goes on from JAFXSH010000113.1 coordinate 159,226, forward strand.
CGGAAGAAAAGGAAGAAAAAGCGGCGGAATAACGTTATTTGGGTGACGATACCAAAGGAGGTTCAAGATTCATGAAGGGAAAAAAGATCATTGCTCTGGCGCTTGCGCTCGTGCTCACGCTGACCGCCTTTCCCGCCCTGGCTGCGCCAACCAGGGAATTACAATCCATCGAAATCAATTTGACGGAAGGGCTCCGGGCCCTGATCGAAATCGCCGCGTGGTCCACGGTGTGGGACCGTTACGCGCTCCACGCTGATTCCCTGGTTTTGGAAGCGGGAAAAGCCCCCAATCCGGGCGGCGCTGAACGGGCGATGTACGAAGCCGCCCGGCGCGTCAGCCAAACCACGTTCCTTTCCATGGAGGAAGCAAATAACCTGTACGGCCAGTTGTTTACCCAGGGGGAATGGACGGTTCCCGACAGCTCCTCCCCCTATTTTACTGTGACCGGCGAAGGGATTTCCCTGAACGATTTATCGGTCGCTCCGGGTAATTACGGCGGAGAAGGCGCGTACCTTTATTCCGCCTCTTTTAACGGTATGGACGCAGCTGTTCGATGCGACCTGTATGATATTTCCTGGATGGCGCCTGCCGAAGGACAAGCCAGCGTGGAAGAAGCGCCGGAAGAACTGGTTTCCTGGACTTATCATATGGAAGCTTCCCTTCGCTTCGCCCCGGAAACAGAATTTGGCTGGACGCTGAACAGCATTTCCCTTTCCCCTTATTACCGGGACGGCAATTTCGGCGAATGGTGGGAAGCGGAAAACTGGGAATTGGAATACTCCGTGAATCTCCCCGGCAGCTTTGAGCTCACGGACGAAACCTCCGATCATTGGGTGTTCAAGAATACCGAAGGGGACGCGGTGCTGACCATCGAAGCGAAGGAAGATGATCTTTCCTACGATCAGGCGCTGGCGGCTTTCATGCAGGATAATCCGGGACGGAAAGTAACGCAGGAAAGGCTGTACGACGCTTTCACGTCGCTCGTGGACGGCGAGTTTATTATGGTGGTCACGGCGGACGAATACCCCATAACCTATACGATCACCCTGACCTTCCCCAAGGACCGGCAGGCGGAATACGCGTTTTATGCCGAAATCATCCGCAATTCCTTCGGCGTTTGGGGGCTTTCCAATGGTTAAGCGGTTTTTGTGTTTGTTTGCGGCATTGCTTTTGGTTACCCCCGCCTTGGGCGAAATGACGGTGGAGCGCCGGGAGGGGGAACAATATTATCCCTCGGAAAAGAATTGGGTGTATCATTTCACCTACGCCTATCCCCATGTGGCGGGGGACGATTACACCGCCGCCCTGATCAACGATACCTATGAAATGGCGCTGGATGAATGGGCACAGTTGGTGCTGCCCATGTTCGCCAATTCCCCGGATATGCGCTATGACGGGAAAAACGAAGTAACCCACGATTACACCATCATGTGCAATAACGGCAAGGTGCTGTCCATCCTGCAAACCCGCATCCAGACGCGCGGCGAGGACGGCCCCCTGTACGCCCTGGACCCCCTGACCTTCGACGTGGGCGGCATGTACGCGGGCGAAACCCTGACCCTGCGGGGCGTGACCCTGATCCAGGCCGGGGTGGACGGGTCGATGTTAGAGGACGTGGAACCGGAGCTTTACCCCGAAATCGCCCACATCATCGACGGGTCTTCCGATGAAATGGCGGAAGCGCTGCTGCCCATCCTGTATGAGGAATTTCAGGGTTTGCAGGAAAAGGGCGTGATTGCTTCCCATTGGACGCGGGAAGCATTTGAGGACGAGTTTTCCCCTACTCAGGATTTTTATACCGACGATCAAGGCCGCATCGTGTTTTTCTTCCAGCCCACATTGCTTTTTGCCCCCTCCTTTGATGTGCCGGTTTTCCCCTTTACCCCGGCGGAGCTGGACGAAATTTTAGCAAGTGCGGAATAAAAGATTGCTCCAAAAATCCCCTCCCAAATCAGGCTTCACGCCCGCATCGGGAGGGGACTTTTTTGTTTTACCGGAGGGACCGCTTAAACAGGATTACTCCTCATCGCCGCTGTCTTCGTCGCCGCTGTAATCCTCGTCGCCGCCGTCTTCATCGCCGCTGTTATCATCGCCGGCGTCGTCATCGCTGTCCCAATCGCCGTCATCGTCATCATTGTCGCCGTCATTATCATCTTCGCCATCATTATCCCAGTCGTCGTCTTCGCCGTCATCCTCGTCTTCGTCGTCTTCATCATCGTCGTCATCTTCGTCCCAGTCATCGTCATCCCAGTCGAAATCATCGTCCTCGTAGAGGTCAATATCTTCATCGTCCAGCAGCAGGAACGCGACCACCACATCGTAATCGTCGTGATCGAAGACATAGTCATACACGGTGCTGCCCGAGACGGCCTTCCCGAAAGCGGCGTTCACGGCGTTCAGCGCTTCCAGCGTGCCCTGCATGGTGGCTTTGGAAAAGCCGCCCGCCGCTACACAATAGGAGGATACGAAAAGCGAGCCCTTTACGCTGGCGTAGACCAGGATGCTGGCGCCGTCGGCGCTCTGCCCGCAATACATGTACAGGGTATCGCCGTTTCCGCTGTTGGAGGGCAGGCGGCCCGCGCTGGCGTTTTCAGGATAGTACTGGTAATAGTATTCCGTCCACGCATCCAGCTGCTCATCGGGCAAAGTGGACATGGTATAGCCGTCGAAGCCCTCTACAATCTGCACCGTGGTATAGATCGCGGCGTCAGGCTGGGTTTCAACGCCGATGATCAGCTTCACGCCGCCATCGTCCATCAGTTGTTCATCCAGCAATGCCAGCTTGCTGGGCAGCTTGATGGTCTTATCCAGCAGGTTGGATTTGTATTTTTCCGCCATGGCCGCGCCGGGCAGGCAGGAAAGTACCAGGGTCAGGGAAATGATCAGCGCCAACAGTTTTTTCATAGGTTTGATCCGCCTTTCTTGCGTTTCTTTTCTTTTTGAGCACCGCGCGCCATTATACACCAAATCGTGATTGGATGCAAATGCTTTATCAAATTATCTTTAAAAAAACCGCCGTGCTTGCGCACGGCGGCGGGTTTATGATGCTTAGGTCAGCGATTACTTCGCGTTGAAGGTATCGCACAGGCCCTGCCAGGTGGGCATAGCCGCTTCGATCAGTTCAGCGGGAGTGCTGCCGCCCAGGGACCACAGCAGGCTGGAGCCGATCACGTCGTTCTGGGTGCCCAGGTACAGCACCTTGTTGACGCGGCAATGTTCGGGCTCACGCAGCATGGCGTAGGTTTCGTCCACGGCGCGGTCATCGGTGTAGTTGTACTTATTGCCGATCCAGGAATCGTCATCGTCGAAGCCGGGAGTAGGATTGCTCCACAGGTCATACAGGAAGGCCAGCTTGGCGATGGTTTCGTCGGCGTAGCAGGCGGGGATCAGGGTGATGTTGTCGCTGACGACGGTGACATAGGTGTCGCCTTCGTTAGGCACGGGCCAGGCCACGCAGCCCCAGTCGTCGGTCATGTCGGCCATTTCGGAGTTGTCATTGAAGCCGCCGTAGGTCTGATATACATAGAAGCCGTACTTGCCGGTCTTCCAGGCATCCTTGTACCAGTCCCAGTTCGCGCCTTCGGGAGTGGCGGCGAAGTACTTGCTCTGGATATCCTTGAACCAGGTCAGGGCTTCCAGGGTCTCGTTGGAATTCATGGCGGGATAGATGTTGCCGTTCTCGTCGAAGTCGAAGAAGCAGCCGCCGTTGGAGAACACGCTCAGCACGTAAGCGTCGTCGCCGGAGCCCAGCATACCCCAAATGTCGTACACGCCGTCATTATCGGTATCCTTGGTGATCTTGGCCAGCATTTCTTCAAACGCAGCCCAAGTCCACTTGCCTTCGGCCTGGAGGTCATAAATGTCGTTCCATTCGATGCCCGCTTCTTCCAGCACGCGCTTGTTGAAGTACAGGCAGCCGCGGGGTTCGCTGTTGCCGGCATACAGGCCGTAGAGCTTGCCGCCCACGGTCATGAAGTCGATTTCAGCATCGTTCCACTTGTCGGCGGTGACGTCGATGTACTTGGTATCGATGGGGGCGGCAATGCCGTTGTTCACCAGGGAAACCACCTTGCCGGGCTCGATGATGTACATGCGCAGGCTGCCGTCGGGGGTGCCGGTGAAGTTGATCATTTCCTCGGCGCAGGTGCCCCAGTCGCCGCCCTGCATCTGATGCAGATTCACGTTATAGGTTTCGTTGATCCAATCGCGGTAGGCATACTGAGCAGCCTGTTCCTCGGTGGGATTCTCGTTCCGGGCGCCATCGCCGGACCAGTAGTCCAGGATCAGCACTTCGGCGCCGCCGAAATCGATGCCTTCGACCACAGCGGGATACTCGGCCAGGGCCGCGCAGCAGGCGCACAGCATCATGGCGGAGAGCAGCAGAGCAACCAGTTTCTTCATGAGTTTTTTCCTCCTTTTGATTTTCTCATACGCGAAACAGCGTACAAGTTCTTGGCAAGATACAGTATACACTGGAATGCACAAAAAAGCAAGCAAGAAATGAGACATTCTTCCTGAATTGTTGCGCAAAAATTGAGAAAAAATGTGGGAAGCTGTGGATCAGCCTCCCACTGGGTATCTGTTGTTTTTTTACTCCTTCGATCCGCTCATGGCGATGCTCTCCACGAATGTGCGCTGAGTGAAAATGTACAGGATGATCAGCGGCACGCTGCAGATGAGTACACCCACGAAGATCAGCTGCTGCTGACGGGCGTTGGGCACCACCATGGCCGCGTCGGAGCCCTTATTGAAGTAACGGCTCATGCGGCTCACGATGGAAGAAAGCTGAACGGAATAGATGGTGTAGCTGGAAAGGAAGTTGCGGCTGTAGAACAGGTCGGTCCACTGCCAGACGAAGGAGAACAGGAAGCAGCTGGCGATGGTGGGCAGGGCGTCGGGCAGCATGATCTTGCCGAAGGTGTACATGGTGCTGCACCCGTCCACATAGGCCGCTTCCTCCAGGGACTTGGGGATCCCCTTGAAGTACTGGCGCAGCATGTAGATGTACAGGCCGTCCTTTAAGCCCATGCAGGTGAGGCTCATGAGCACATACGGGATCACCGACGTGCGAAGGTTGATCGTATTGCCTGTGAGCGCTTTGAAGATGCCTAAGATATCAAAGGCGGCGAAGCGCACGTACAGGGAGGTTTGGATGGTCTGGGGCGGTACGATGATCAAAAGCACCACGCAGGCGAACCAGAACTTTTTCAGCGGGAAACTGTACCGGGCAAAGCCGTAGCCCACCAAAGTGCAGGCCGCCACCTGGCACAGGGACACCAGCAGGGACGTCCACAGGGTGTTGATCAGGGAGTTGGGCAGGTAGGTCAGATCGGCCACGATCTTGTAGTTGTCCAGCGTCACATGCCGGGGCAAAAGCACGATGGTGGAATCGTACAGGTCGCTTTCCACCATCAGGCTGGTGGAAAAGCGGATGATCAGGGGCTGGATGATCATGAAGCACAATCCAAACAGCAGCAGGGCGCGCCCCAAGGAGATCGAAAGCTTCTTGATCCGGGATTTCACCACGTACTTGGTATCCCGTTTGCTCACGCGCTTGGTCACGGCGGCGTCAGTCTTCATAGTAATGCACCCCCCTGTTGATGATAATGGCGGCGATACCGATGAAGAGGATGGCCACGCCGAAGTAGATCCAGCTCATGGCCGAAGCCATGCCGAAGTCCAGCTGCCCGTACATGATGGTGTTGATGCGCTCCATCACCCGGTTATCGTTCTTCATGAAGAAGTCGATGATGGTGTAGATGGTGTTCACCAGCAGCAGGGGGCTGACCATTGGGAAGGTGATCTTCCAGAAAGCTTCCCAGGCGGAGCAGCCTTCCACGTCCGCCGCCTCGTACAGGGACGGGGAAATGGCCTGCAGGCCGGAGAGGAACACGATGATCTGGATGCCGCTGGCCATGACGATATCGTAGATGGCGTCGATCATATCGAACAGCACATCGAACACCCCGCTGCCAATGCCGGACACGGAAAGCAGGTCCTGCAAGGCGGCGGAAATGTTCACGCCGGAGGATTTGCCAACGGCTTCCGCCATGCCGGCCATCATATCGTAGAACTCATTCTGGCTTTCGATGCCGGCCAGCACACCAGAGGACAGGATCACCGGCAGGAAGAAGATGGCGCGGGCCAGGGTGCGGCCCTTGAAATTCTGGTTGAGGATCACAGCGATGACGAAGGACATCACGATCGTCGCCACGGCGTTGATGCCCATGCGGCTGATTTCCTCCACCAAATACTGGTTGAAGTAAGGGTCCACGCCCATGGCGTTCTGGTAGTTCCGGAACGCTATGAAGGTTTTTTCATAGCCCTGGCCGGGGATCAGCTTCACGTTGCTAAAGCTCATGATCACGGATTCCACCATGGGTGTGAGCATGAACACCAGGAAGCCGATGATGAACGGCAGGATGAACATCACGCCCTGGCGGGCATGACGGGCGCGCATGGTACCGTATACCTTGGTGCCGGGAATGAAAGTGAGGATCGATTCGGAAAAGCCCCAGCTTTCCCGATCATTCTTTTTCTTTTTGCTCATTCCCTCTCACCCCCTTCCACAACGTAGCCGCGGGCTGGAACGAGCACGGCTCCCGCCTGATAATCCTCCGTGCCGTAATTGACGTATACCTTTGTGCCGTTTTCATATACGGTGACCCGGTTGTTGGCGTCCAGGATCATATGATCGACGATCCGCTGGCTGTTCAGCCCTTTCAGATCGGCCTGATAGGCGGCGATGAGGCTCAGGGCGCCTTCCTTCCAGGCGTCATAGGAAGCGCCGTAGTAGGAAGTATAGAAGCTGTCCTGAAGCACCCAGGTGTCCTTCGCCATGAAGGTGAAGTTCAGGCCCGCGCCGTATTCCGCACAGCGCAGCAGATCGGTGCGCCAATCGTTGGCCAGGTTGATGGGATCGCTGGTGTAGTTCACCGCGCCGTGGATGGCGATCTGGTAGAAGGGCACGGAAGCGTCTAAGATGGAATATTCCACGCCGTCCAGATCCATATCCGTAATGATGTCGGCGTAAGGCATGGCGTAGTCGTAGCCATCCTTGATCATCACGGCTTCCCCGGCGTCCCTGGCCTGTTTCAGGGAAGCGATGTTCATTTGCTTCACCTGCTCCCGGGTGGTCATATCGTTCACATAGTAATCGGCGCTGAGCAGGTTGCCGATATCCCGGAACGCCACGCCGTAGGCTTTCTTGGCGGCCAAGGTATTGATCAGGTTATCGGTGCATTTCCGGGCGAATTTGGGCTGCACCAGGTAGAAATCATCCTGGTTGTCATCCGCCTTATAGATAATGGGCGAATAAGGCGTGATGATCACCTGCTCGCGGGTGGTGTAGCGGGCAGCGTCCCGGAAGGGGATGAAGCCCTGCAGCAGGCCGCTGTCGTAGGCAAAGCAGCTGACGCCGTCAAAGTACAGGTCCACGCCGACGTTTTGGGCGTCGTTGATCAGCAGCTCCATGCCCTTGGCCCCGCCCAATTCGTTCAGCACCTTGACGGAGGTGAGCACTTTCTGGTTCACGCCGCCGTTGCTCCAGCCGGTGACGCGCACGCTCAGGTTCTTTACGTCGCCCCGTTTCAGTTCCCGGATGATTTCGGTAGCCTGGGCGAAGGTGGTGGTTGGCACCACGGAATCCACCGGCATGCCGAACTTTACCACGGTCTTATCGATGGCTCCCACCAATTCAACGGAAACGGGCAGATCGGCGTCCACTTGGGCGTTTTTCAGTTCGGGGTACGTATCCCGCAGATAGTCGCCGTAGGCGCTGGCCATGTCCGCATAGCTCATGCTGTCCACGAACCGGTAGCGCTGGCGCACGGTATCGGAGGGGATCTCCTTTTCAAACATGTACACCAGGGTGCCCGTTTTGTTGGATACGTTGTACTGGTCCCCGTGGAGCACAGTATAGCGGGCGCAGACCCAGTTGTAGCTGTTGTAGCGCAGGCTGATATCCGCTAAGATGCCGCCGTAGGAGGAAGCGCCTTCCATGATGCAGATGAAGGAGCCGCCGTTCTTGGCCATGCCGAACACGGGGAAGGTGTTCTTGGTTTCGTTGATCACTTCGCTGCGGAAGGTGGCGTAGTCCCAGCCGTACATATTGGCGTAGTAGCTGTTCTGGGAAAGCTTTCCGTTGTTGAAGTTGATCAGCGCGCCGCCGCCCTCGGGCACGAACATGAAGCCCTCGTCCTTCGTGCCCGCCGCGCCGAACATGGGCAGCACGGTGAGGGTAGTGATGGGGAAGCTGTTGCGGTAGCGGATTTCGTCATAGGGAACTTCCACCACGAAGTCCGCGCCCTCCAGCCGGTAGCGCAGGGTCACGTTGAACACCGGCTTTTGGCTGGCGGAAGCGGAGGCGATCAGCTGCTGGTCCAGGTCGAATTCTTCCTGGTTGTAGCCCACCTGCACGAAGTAATCGGCGATGGTCTGGTAATCCGCTTTTTTGGAGGTGTCCAGCACGCGGATGGGCTGTTCCGCCGCGCTCGGGTACTGGGCCAGGATGGCTTCCTTTTCGGAATCGGACTTGGAAGCCAGAGTTTCGGGGGAATAAACGATGTACACGTTGCTGACCTTGCTGTTGATCTTGGATTTGGTCAGGCCCAGCTGTTCCTTCATCCTTTCGGTGAACATCTGGAACCTTTCTTCCGTGATGGCGTAAGGCATCATGTACACTTTGTTGATATCGCCGATGGAGTACACCACGTCCACCGAATCAGCAGTCACGTTTTCGATGGCGTAGTTGCCGTTCATGATGGAACGCTGGTAGTTGTTGAAGGTGATGTTGGCGGTGCCCTTGTCCTTGTCGGTATATGTCATGAGCAGGGTGGACTGCAGGGCGTACAGGTTGGCCTGGCTGCTCTTGGCCACGGCGTCGCTGGCGGCGCCTTCCGGGTTGGACAGCCATTCGCGGCCGCTCGCCTTCTCCGTCAGCTTGAAATGGGTGGTCGTGGGGTCCAGTTCAAACTTGAGGGCGTCGTTTTCCAGCACGATGGGGTCCTTCCCGCCTTCATAGTAGGATACCTCGGGCAGCCGGGCCACCTGCTCATCCTTCTGGGAGTACAGGGGGATGCCCACGAAGTAGACCAGGCAGAAAAGCAGCGCGGCCGCAATCAGCCAGGGGATCAGCCGGCGGAGGATGGATTTCTTCTTCATATCTGCATCCCCTCCTTAGTAAAGCCTGAACGCGACCTCGCGGTACAGGGACACAAAGAAGCCGACCGCGTCGCTCAAGAGGCTGAAGAAAACCAGGATCAGGAACAGGATCACCAGCGCGCCGAAGATGGTGAAAAACAGGAAGATGAGCGTTTTTCCCGGGGAATAATCGTGCACCTGCATCAGGCCCACGAAAGCCAGGAACACGCACCAGATCACCGATACGCTGGCCAGCACGGAATAGTACGCCGCTTCGTCGAAGGAGATCATGTGGCTGATGAGGATCATGGGCAGCTGGATGATCACATAGGGCACCAGCGCGTAGCACATGGCCATATAGATATCCTTGAACCGGCCCTTGCCGTCAAACAGCGTGGACAGAGCCCAGTTGCTCAGGCACAGGATCAGGAACGGAAACAGCAGCGATCCGCACTGCTCGTAAATGTTGATGTACTGCAAGGGGGCGGTGATGAACTGGAAATTGGTGAGCATCAGCCGCATCACGTAGGTGAGCAGGAACAGGAACAGCCACGCGTGGGCCGCCATCAGGCTGCCCCGCTGTTCATGCACCAGGTCCCAGAAGCCGTCGAAGGGGTGGACAATGACGTAGAAGCCATATTTGAAGGAGGCTTTGAACTTTTGCCAGCCCTCTCCCCGCGTGCGGCCGGCGGATACGTTATCGAGCGATTTTGCGGCGTTCATGCGCTTCCACCTCCCATTTCATTTTCTTCACGCAGCCAATAGCGAGAGGAATGATGATCAGGCAGGCCGCGCCCGCCACGATCCAGCCAATGTTCTCCTCCACCAGGATCTTGCGGTAATAGCGGTAAGCCCGACCATAATTTTCCCGGTCGTGGGCCATCTGGAAGTAATCCATGGCCTCCTTGTACCGCTCCTGCCGCATCAGCGCCCGGCCGATGCCGATGAAAGCCAGATTATAGTTGGCGTTCAGCTTCAGCACCTCGCGCCAGGTATCGGCGCTGCCGTCGTAATCGCCCTTCAAATACTGATTGCTGGCCTCATAGATCAGTTTGCCGTACTCGGTGGGGGTAAAGATGGTGATGCTGCACTCATTTTCGTCTAAGCACATAAGGTCGGTGCCCATATGCTCGATGGACACGGCGGACAGGAACGCGCCCTCGCTGTTGCCCTTGTTGCCGAAAGCCCACAGCATGATGCCCTGGGGATCGTAGCCGAACACGCGGCCCCGGGTGCGGTCAAAGGCGATATAGATATCGTTGTCCAGCACGGTGATATCCTTGAATTTGGAGGGGCCGTAATCCTGGCTCTGCTCCGCCCATTTCAGCTCGCCGATGGGGGGATATCGGTCGTTCTTGATCAGGATATCTTCGCCGACGGCGTTGAGGCGGCGAATGGGCTTGGCCGCGTCATACAGCAGATCGTATTCGCTGAACACGATGTTGGTGGCGTAAATGAAGCCCTCTTTGTCGATGTAGATGTTTTCATATTCGGTGGGTACGAAGGACGCCTGCTGGTCGCGCTGCTCCTTGGTGGTGAAGAACGTTTTCCAGATGTAGTCCCACATGTTGTACTTCACCTTATTGGCGCCGATGAAGCCGGTAAAGGTACCGTCCGCCTCGAATTTCACCAGGCCCTTGTTCACGTTGGTGGCCAGCACGAACACACGGCCCACGCTGTCGGTGACGATCTTGCTGGGCAAAAAGCTCAGCTTCTGATCGAAGGTGGAATCATCGGGTTTCAGGAAAGACTGGATGCAGTTCAGGTCCTGATCGGCCTTGATCACCCGGTTGTTATTGGTATCGGCTACGTAGATATTGCCTTCCGCGTCCACGGAAACGTCGCTGGGGGTGTTGAAGGTTTCCGGTTCCGCGCCGGCAATGCGGTCAATGACGCGGACCAGGGAAAACGCATTTCCCTCCCGGCGCAGCTGCAAAACGCGGTTATTGCCCGTATCGCACACGTACAAATCGTTTTCGCTCACAAACAGGCTCTGGGGGCGGCGCATGGGCGTTTCCAGCCCCAAGGTGGCGCTGTAAATCACCTGATCCACCCGGTAGGCGTCCGGGGATTCTCTCAGTTCCCCCCAATAATCGTAATTGTAAGTATACGTGCTGGAAACGCCGTCGTCCGCCAAGGCGCAGCCCAGAGGCAGCGTCAGGGACAGAATGAGAAGCATCGCCAGCAGCCGGATCATTCTTTTCACTGTTTTTCTCCCTCCCATCTTATCTTCCAGGATCTCCGTCAATCCTTCAGACCCGAGCTGGACATGGTTTCCACGATCTGGCCCTGGAAGAGGATGAAAACCGTGATCGGCACGAGCATGACCACCACGGTGACCGCCGCGGCCTGGCCCGTGCGGGCGATGCCGCCGGCCTGGATCTGCTGCAAAGCGTACACCAGGGTCTTCTTGGATTCGGTGCGGATCACTGTGGCCGCGTTGGTGTTCCACAGGTTCTGCACGGAGAAGATGCTGATAGTCAGCCAAGCGGGCTTCACGTTGGGCATGACGATGGACCAGAAGATGCGGCTTTCTCCCGCGCCGTCCAGGTGCGCCGCCTCGATCAGGGAGTTGGGCAGGCTCTCCATGAACTGTTTCATCAGGAACAGGCCGATGGGGGCCGCGAAGGCGGGCAGGATCACGGCAAAGTAGGTATCGATGATGCCGATCCTGCTCATGATGACGAAGTTGGGTATGCCTGTGACGTAACCGGTGAACATCAGGGCGGTGACGACGATTTTGAAGAAGGTTTTTCCGCCGGGGAAATCATACTTCGCCAATACGAACGCCGCCATGGACGCGATCAGCACGTGGCCGAAGGTGCCAACGAAGGTGATGAACACCGTGTTGATCAGATACCGGGAGAAGGGCACCCAGCTTTGACCCATGGTCACGATCAGGTCGCTGAAGTTATCGAAAGTGGGATGGTCGGGAAACACTTTGGGCGGGAAGCGGAACAGCTCGTCCAGGGGCTTTAAGGACGCCGCGATGGAGAACACCAGCGGGAACGCCATGGCCACGGCGATGATGGCGAGCAGCGTGTAGATGCCCAAATCGCCCCAGAAGCTGCGGTTGGGCTTGCGGCGTTTGGGCTGGAGCAGGGTGATGAAAGCAAAGAAGCTGTATGCCACGATACCGGCGATGGCGATCACGCGGATCAAAAGCATGATGGACGACCAACTGTTCAGCTTGGTCAGATCATCCGCGGTGACATCGGACACGCCTTTCAGCACCGTTTCGGTATCCTTGCCCAAGAACGCCAGCAGCGTGCGGGAATGGGTTTTCAAATCCACATTGGCGCTCTCGATGGCATTAAACAGGAAGTTGGAATAAACCAGGATGCCCGCCAGCAGGGCCAGGATGATCAAAGAGACGATGGCGAATTTTTTCTTGTTCAGCTTCGGCTTTTCCTCATCGATCTCGCCGCGGAGCTGCGCCAAATAATGCAGCTGCGCCGCCCTGGATTGGGTTTTGGGCTGCTCGATTTTAACGATCGGTTTCTTCTTCGTGCTCATGTGCCCACCTTCCTCAGCGCAGACTGGATCACTTTGTTGCAAAGGAGCATGATCAGGAACAGCACCGTCGCGATGGCGGAGGCGTAGCCCATTTCAAACCGGGAGAAGCCATAGTCGAACAGGTGCGTAACGATGGTGCGGGCCGCGTAGTCCGTGCTGGGATAGCCCGCCAGGGCCCGGGGCACGTCGCTGACGTTGAACGCGCTGGTGATGGACATCACCGCGCCGAACAGCAGCATGGGCTTCATGCTGGGCAGGGTGATGAAGTACAGCTCCTGCCAGCGGTTGCGGATGCCGTCCACATAGCCCGCCTCGTACATGCTGCGGTCCACGCCCTGAAGGCCGGCCACGAAGCTTAGGAAGCCGGAGCCCATGCTCATCCACAGGCTCACGATGATGACCACCGGCAGGATGTACCTGGGGTCCAGCAGCCACAGGTAAGGCGCGTCGATCAGGCCGAACTGCAGCAGCAGGGAGTTCAGATAACCATAGGCGTCGCCGCGGAAAATGATGGAGAATACCACGTAGGCGCCGCCCGCGATGGACGGGGCGTAAAACACCACCACGGCGATGGTGCGCAGCCAGCGGGGCAGTTCATTGATGAACCAGGCGAACAGGAAGGAAAGGATGTAGCCCACAGGGCCGATGATGACGGCGATGACGAAGGTGTTCTTGACCGCCGTCAGGAATACCTCGTCCTGCAGGACCAGGTTGATGTAGTTCTGGAAACCGATGAAGCGGGCGGGCTCTAAAATGTTGTAGTAGGTAAAGCTGTAATAGATGGAAGTGACGATGGGCAGGATGATGAAGGTAATGAACAGGAGCGCGTAGGGCAGCAGGAACAGATAGCATACCTTCATCCGCTTGGCTTTTTCCCAGTTATAACGCAGGCTTTCCTGTTTGATATTCCAGTATTTGCTCAATAACGACTGCATACGGTTTTCCTCCTTTCTCCTCTCATTCGTCCACAGGCAGGTTGAATTCCCTGCGCTTGACCTTGATTTCCTCGTTGATGGTGTGGGCGTAGGTCAGCAGGGTTTCCCGGGCGTCTTCCTTGTTGTTGATGACGCGGCGGATGGCGTTGGTCATATGGCGGGTGGTGGAATAGCCGCCCGCGATTTCCCTAAAGCCCACCGTCTGGGCCATCTGCTCTTCCAGCACGGCCAATTGATCGGCGCTCCAGGCCAATTGCTTCAGCGCCTCGGTATTGGCGGTGGTGTAGCGGGCGGAGGAGCCCAACACGCTTTCGATCTCGCGGCCAAAGCGCACCTGGGTTTCGGTGCTCACCCACCATTTGAGGAACTCCCAGCTGTTGTTCTTCACGTTCACGTCGTCCGTGGCGATCATCATGCAGCACACGCCCGAGCAGTGCACGGAATGGTCCACTGTGCCGTCCTCCCGAACGGTGCCGGGGAAAGCGGCGAAATCCCAGAGGTTGCGGATTTCCGGCGCGGACACGGAAAGGGTGTTGAACTGGCTGTAGGTGGCCAGGGCGATGGGCATTTCGCCGGAACGGAAGCGGCTGACGAAGTCGTACACCGTGGGCAGGCCGTAGTCGTTGTACAGGGAGGTGTACAGCTTGAAGGCCGTCACGCCGTTTTCACTGTCGATCATGGTATGCATGGCCTGATCGTCGTAAATGGTGCCGCCGTTCTGATAAATGAGGGAATTGAGGATGGACATATCCACCGTGGTGATGTCCGGATAGGGAATGCCCACGGACAGGTTATTGCCCTGAATGGTGGGCAGCAGGTTGATCAGGTCATCCCAGGTTTCGGGCACGGCCAGGCCCAGCTCTTCCAATACGTCCTCGCGGTAGAACAGCACGGAGAATTCCTGGGTCTCCGGCAGGGCATACACGCCGTCGTTGTAACGCATGGAAGTCAGGGCGCTTTCATAGAAGGGCTTCACCACCTGATCATAGTCCGCAAACTGGGTCAGGTCCTCCACGGCGTTTCGCATGGCGTAGTTCACCGGGAACCAACTGCCTACGGACAGCACCACGTCCGGCCCGTTGCCCGCCACCACGGCGGTGAGCAGCGTATCGGCAACGACCAATTTGACGTTCACCCGGATGCCGGTTTCGGGGGTAAAGGTATCGTCCACCATGGTTTTCAGCACGGTGCTCTGATCGCGGCCCGTGGTGATCCACACTTCGATCAGCTTTTCGGCGTTCTCGCTGTTCTCTTCGTAGGTATCGCCCAAGGCGTTATAATCCACGAAATAGGAAGCGACGGCGGAGCGCACCTCGTGGCCAAGTTTCTCCAGGAAGCCGTCGCGCACCTGGGGCAGCACGGCCTTTTCGCCGCTGATCACCAGCAGGTCCACGTCCAGCTTGGTTTCCGCCATATTCAGCATGGCGGTGCCCAAGCTGGTGATGTTGTCCTTAAAGTTGGAGAAGGACTGGGTGATGCGCTCGGTATGGTTCACGAAGTTTTCCAACTGCACGGCCAGGGTCTGGGCCACGGCCACGCGGTCACTCTTCTGGCCGGTGATGGCCACGGTGTCGTCCACCAGCTTATACAGGCGCTTGCTTTCTAAACTCATGGCCTCGATGACTTCCGGGTACACCTTTTCCAGGCCGTAATCGCGGAAGCGGTCGGGGTTGGGGCCGGTGAGCACCAGGATCTTGCGGTAGATCAGGTTCAGCCGGTAAATGCTGTTTTCCATCTCCTGCAGCACCGTGCCCATGTCGCCTAAAGTGGCTTCCATGCGGATGGAGTGGGTGCCCTCGGAAAGATAGAACCGGTAGGGCGTGCCCTGCTCGTCCGAAAGGGTGCGCATATCCCAGGAGGTATTGTAATCAAAGGCCACGTTGCTCATGGCGTCGAAGAGGATTTCCCCATCGATGTACACCATGCGGCTGGAAATGGCGCCGCGCTGGTACGCCTGACGGCCTTTGATGGACAGGTTATAATACCCATCCTCCGGCACGTCCACCTGCCATTCGATCCACTGGCCCGCGTTGTTCCAGGGGTCGCCGCCGATGTAGTTGAGTACCGTGTTTTTCACGCTGTAGGGCTCGGTGGCGGGAGAGGAACGGTCGTATCGGGCATAGAGGGAGGGAGAGGAACGAAGGGTGCTGGCTTCTCCCTGCACCGTCACCTGCCAATTCTGGGCGGCTTCGGACATGGTCACCTGCGGCTGGGCGGCGGTGTATTCTTCATAGGTAGCGAAAACCTGCACCGGCGTCAGCTTGATGGAACCGATGATCATGGGTTCGTTCACCGCTTTGAAGGACAGGGTGTTTTCCCCCGCCTCAAAGTAGAACCTGTACGGCTCAGCCGCATAGCCCATATCGTCCTTGCAGCGCACCCGCTGCCAGTCGAACGCTTCCACCTGGGTGGGGCGGATGTCGTTGCCCTGGTTATCCTGGCGCACGGCGGCCCCGTCCTTCCACAAACGGGTGAAGCACAAAGAGCGCGCTCCCGAGAAGGGAAGCTCGCCGTTGATATAAAGCTCGCGCTCGATATCCACGCCCCGGGAAGCGGTGGTGAGATACTCCAGCTGGATATTGTACATTCCAGCTTCCTCCACGTTCACCTTCCAGGTAACGAAGGAACCGTCCGGCGTGTACACGCACTGCACGCCGTTTTCCTCCCGAAGCTCGGCGTCTCCTTCAAAGGCCGTAATATCGATCACGGCCTCCGCGCTGCCGCTTGGCGCGTCCGCGTGGGCCTGGAGGTAATGGGTATACGTATCCTCCCGCCCTAAGCCGGACACGTCGGCGGTCAGATCCACGCCCTCATACTTCTCGTGGAAGTCCTGCGTTCCGCTGCCCAGCAGCACGATCAGCGCGATCACCGCCGCAAGGCACAGAATCCCGATCAGCCAACCAAATCCTTTCTTTCGCATAGGCACCTCTCTCCTATCAGATTCTTCTATCTATAATGCTTTTCTTATATTCCAAAACCATAGGCGCGCTTCCACACGGAAAAGCGCCGGGAGTATGGGTATTTTTCCTTGACGTTAGCAGGATAAAAATATGAGGTTTCACCGAGGTCCAAATTGAAAAATGAATGAACAAAAAAACGCATTTCTTTTGTGCGCTTTCTGCCATATTCTTGACCATTATACTGTTAAAAATGGCCGATGTCAACCAAGAAAAAAACAATAAAACGCTCTTTTTATGTTTGCGGATGCGGAAACGGCGGACAGAATTGCCCGGAAGGCGGCACCTTTCCCCCAACCCCACATAAAATGGGACTGTAAATCAGGAAAGGGGTGGATCACATGTCCGAAACGCAAAGCAATTGCTCCTATAACTACACCGTCCGCCGGGGAGACAGCTTTTACCTCATCGCCCAGCGCACCGGCGTAACGCTTCGGGATCTGCTGGAAGCCAATCCCGATATCCCGCCCGCCCGGCTGACGGTGGGGGACGTGCTGCGCATTCCCTATTGCAGCACCGCCGAAACCCCCGCAGCCGACCAGCCCGGCCAAGATAACTGCGGCACGCAGTGCGCCCCGTCGGAACCGGATAACGGCAATCAGGAAAACGGCGGCGAAGGCTATGTATGCCCCGCCAACCGCCGCGCGGTGGTGCAGGAAGGGCAAACGGCCAGCGATTTGCAGCTGCGCTACAACCTGAGCTACCATACCCTGAAAACAGCCAACGCCGATAAGGACCTGGACGCCCTGAACGGCGGCGACATCGTGTGCATCCCCGAAAGCAACATCGCCTGCCCCCTGCCCGCCAGCGTGACGCTGGGTGAAAACGACACCCTGGAGACCCTCGCCACGCGGTACAACATTCCCATCGCGTCCCTGCTGCGGGCAAATCCCTGCCTGGCCCCGGAAGACTTCAAAGCGGGCGTCACCGTGCGGCTGCCGGATTAACAGAAAGGGAGGACCGCTGCCGTGCGGCCCTCCCCTCTTTTTTACTGCCCCTTTAAATATTCCACGTATTCTTCCAAACAATAGTCCAAATCCCGCATGGCCTGGGCGTGCTGAACGCCCACATAGCGCACGTGCCATTCCTCGCCGGTGATGCCAGTGATATCGTCCTTTTCATCGGTGTAGCGCATAATGAAGCCGTAATCCCAGCAATGCTGTTTCAGCCAGATATATTGCGCAGTGTCCGCGAAGGTCTCCCCCGGCACGTTCAGGTCGAAAGCCAGGCCGGTATGGTGTTCACTGGCCCCTGGATCGGCCACCTCCCGGCGGGTGATGCTCAGTGCCTGGGCGTGGGTGTTTCCGGCGTTTTCATAGGATTGCACCCGGTTGTTGAAGATTCGCTGCTGATCGGCCACCGTGCGGTAGGCTTCCCGCAGCTTCCAGGGAGTAATGCCGTCCTCTTCGGCGTCCCGGATCATGGCGATCAGGGCGTCCACGGCCTCGTCCACTGCCTGGATGGTGTCCTTTTCGTAGGTCATCAGGCTCCCCGCCTTCTCCTTCACCGTAACCAGATTCGCCGGTTCAAAAGCGGCGGGCAGGGGGTTCCACTTGTTCACCAGCAGGGGGATATTCCCCGCTAAGGTGTCCACCGGGCCGGGCCTGGGCAGGGCTTCGTCGGAATACAGGGCGGCCAGCGTTTTTGCGCCCACCACGCCGTCGGCTTCCAGGCCGTTCACCCCCTGGAAAGCCTGCGCCGCCGCCTTGGTACCGCTGCCGAAATCCCCGTCGATCTTTCCATTATAATAACCCAAAGCCTGCAAGCGGGCCTGAATTTCCTTGACTGCGTCTCCCTGCGCGCCGGATTTGAGCAGGCCGGGCGTGGCCGTGGGCGCGGGGGTGGGCGTCGCCGTGGGAAGGGGCGTCGGCGTGGGCGTAGGCCGGTTGGGATCGGGCGTCACGCTGATGGGCAGCACTGTGGGGGTGGGCACGGGCGTCACCGTCGCTTCGGCGGCGTACACGTTCCAGGTGTTCAGGGCGGTGGCCCCCACCCCCGCCAGGGCCGTGAGCAGCAAGGCGCACAGCAGAATGAACAGGTAAGAGGAGCGGGTTTTTTTGCTTTTGGCATAACGGCGGCTGGACACGGGAACCTCCTTCGGTGTTTTTATCAGTGTGGAGTGTGAAGAGTGGGGTTTTTTACAGTTTTACTTCGTGGGAATCAGCGCGGGATAAAGCACAAAAGCCTTACTTGCGGGTATTTCTAAATAGATGAAACCACAGCATCACGGACAAAAACTCCACACTCCGCTCTCCACACTCCACACTTTTTCCTGCTAATTCATACCTATATTCGCAATCTTGAGCATTTCCCCCCGCAGGTAATCGCAAAGCCGTTCCTTTTCCTCGTTGGCCGGGGCGTCCGGATCGTAGCGGGTGGGCGTGCCGAAGGTGATCACGCGCTTGCGCTTATCGGCGTACAGGGGCACGAACAGGGGGCATTTGCCCGTTTTGTTGTAATACAGTTGCCCGATCATGGTAAAGCCGGTGAAAAACTCGCTCACGCCCTCCCGGGCGTATTTATGATCAGCGGAGGTTTCGGAGTTTTCCGGAAAAATCAGGATATTGTCCCCCGTCTGCATGGCCGTGACGGTTTCCCGGAAGGTCTGCATCAGCTTGCGGGGATTATCGTGGTACACCGGGATGCTGTCCAGGGATTGCATGATCCACGCCACGAAAGGCGCGCCCAGCTTTCGCATGATCCAGTCCAAGATTTTCCGCCAGGGGCCTTTCACTTTCTGGAACGCGCCGCTCATGGAGCGGTCGGCGATGATGTCCTCGTCCATCATTTCATAGGTCACCCAGGTGCGGAAGGAAAAAGGAATATACAGCGTGGCCACCACCGGACCGTAAATTTCCCCGTGGTTGCACACGAACACGCAGGGAACGTCGTCGTCCAGCTTCACCTTTTCCAGGCCCCTGACCCGATGATAGCACAGGGGCCACAGGGTCCAGATCACGGCCTTGATACCGTAGCGCTTGCGGCTTTTTTTCACCGCCACCGCTTCCAGCTGATCGCGGAGGGGGGCGTTTTCCCTGCCCTCCCGCCGCAATGCCGTGTACCGGCGCAGCTTGATCAGATGCTGCCGCGTGAGGGGGAAGCGCAGGGTGAACAGGACGGCCGCGCCCAGGAGAAACAGGGCGGGTACGGTGAACAGGGGGCTATAGGAACGGAAAACCGCGCCCCAATCGTCCGGGAAACCGGCGGTGAAAATACCAGTCAGGATCAGCGCCGCCAGAGCCGCCATCTGCCCGAAGAAGGCCCCGCATTCAAATCTTACACGCTGGGCCAGCTCCGCCGCCCCGCCGGGCTCACGGTCCACAACGAAAGCCGCCACCCGGCCCATGTCCCCCATCAGCCCGGCAACAATACGCGCACAGACCGTGGCGCCCACGGCGCACAGGGCCAGGGAAAAGCAGGCGGCCATTGGCGCGTTCAGGAACCGGATAAACAGGATTAAACCCAGCAGCCACACAGCCAACCCGGTCTTCATCAGGAAATAGGGATCGCTCTGCTGATTGAGACACCGGCGCAGCACGACGTCCGTCAAGGCGCTGGCTGCCCAGGTGCACAGCAGGGCAATGCCCATGCCCAGGATCGGGACGTCCGCGGTAAAAGCGATGCAGGCATAGGCCGTCACCTGGGTGACCTGCTGGGCGGCGGCCACCGCCAGCATCATTTTCTGAAACACACGGCAGGCGCGGGCACCGTCCAAAGCGGCAATCTCCTGCTTATCCTGATCGGAAAGGGAGCGCGTCCCCTTCCCCGTGAGCGCCGGAGAAAAGATTTCCAAAAGACCGCTGAGAACGCAGCCCGCCGCCAGCGCCCACACCACGCCCAGAACCGCGTAGCGCACGAGCAGCAGGATCAGCAGCAAAACCAGCCCATGAATCCCTAAAACGCACACGGTTTTTTGCCATGTGCCGGAAGCGCGCTCCAGCGCGTACCGGGTCAGCCACGGTCGAAGCAGCATACACAGCACAATGCCGCCCAGCCGCCAGAAAACGGGATTGCTCAAAGCGATGGGGCAAACCGCGATCAGCGTTATTAAAACCAGGGTCAGCGCGATCAAAAGCGCCGCGCACACCCGGCGCACGAACCGGGAAAGAACACCCTCCCGGCCAGAGCGGCGGAGAGAGCCAAACATAAAAACGCACTGGCCCAGCAGATAGAAAGCGCCGCCCAAGACGGGCGCATACAGCATCATCTTGGACGCCATCATGCAGAAAAGAAAGGAATACAGGGTGCCGATGGTCGTCAGGCCGCGCACGGCGCTGTTCTCTTGTTTCTCTTGCCGCAAAATCGCAGCCTCCTCTCCGTATACATCTTATTGTACCGCGAAAGCCCCAAAACCGCAAGAGAAAAACGCCGCGCGAATCAAGGCGCGGCGCTGTTTTTACAAAGTATTCGGTTTACTTTCCGATCACCGGCGTCCAATACGCCTGCTGATATATATCGGTGATCCGGTAGGTGACCAGGGCTTTGCTCTTGTCGGGCAGGTATACGTTGCTGACCTTCAGTTCCCCGTCCACGGTGACGGACTTGCCGAAAGCGTAGCTGGCGGTGTAATTCTGATTATAATCGTAGAGGTCCGCCAGGAACACGATTTCCGCGCCCTGTTCCAGTTCGTCCAGGGCCTTGGCCACGGTTTCCGTTTCGTCGGTGTATACGGCGCGGGCACCGGCCACATAGCCGTCCTCATGCTCGTTATCGAACACCAGCAGCAGGTCCATGCGCACGCCGTTCACCAGGGCGGGTACCCGGCCCGTAATGATCCAGCCGCCGTTATCCAGGTATTGGCTGGTTTCGTGGTAGTAGGGCACGACCTGGCCGTTGATTGCCAGCCAGGTGCCGTCCATATCGGCGACGAGGCGGCCCAGCTCATCAAAGAAGAACAGGTTATCCAAGCCCAAGTCCACATAGCCCGCACCGTTATCGTAGAACACGTTCTGGTCCACGCCGGTGACCAGCGCCCACTGTTCGGGCGTCAGGTCCAGCGCCCAGTTTTCGCCGTTCTTTGCGAAAACCAGCTGATCAGCGTCTAAGATATGGGCGGTCAGGTATTCGGTAAGATCCTTGCCTTTCAGAGACGCGCCGGACAGGAAGCCGGTGTTGTCCGCGCTGAGCCCCGCCACCCGGTTATAGCCTCCGCCCAAGAAGGCGGAAAGCAGATCGCTGATCATATCGTCGGAGGAAGAAGACGGCGAACTGCTATAGGAAGAACCGAACAGGGACCCCATCAGACTGCCGCCGCTGGCAACAGCCTGGCCGCTGGCCTCCACCCCGGCAAAGTCCCGGATGGCCTGGGAATAGCTGTCGTCCATGCCGATGGCGGCGTAGGTGCTCACAGCTTTATCCACGTTGGACACCTTGTTGTAGGGGAAATAGATGGACAGGCCGTGGGCGTTGGAGATGTTGCCGATGCGGTTGTACTTCACCGCTTCCTTGAGGACCTTGGCAAGGGCCTGGCTTTCCGTGGTGTTCAGGTGGGCGCACAGGTCGGTCAGGTCCACCTGGTCGATGCGGCTGGAGGTGGCAAATTCCCGGCAGCCGTTGCGGGCGGCGGAAACGGTCTGATACTCCTTGTTGGCGATCATGGCGGAAACGGACTTGGAGAAGGCCGTCAGCTTATCGGGCACGGTGTGCGAAAGTTCCGCCAGGTCTACCACGGAAAGGGTGGTCTGCTGGCCCCGGCAGGAGGAAGCGCACTTGCTCACGAAATCGTCGCAAATTTTCTGGCCGATTTCCAGGGTGTCCATGGAGGTATTCTTGCCCCATGCGGTGAGCCAGTCGGTGTAATACCAGCCGATGCCCGGCTCGGTTTCCTCGGAGGCGATCAGGTAATCGGCGTGCTTGCTGCACATGAGGGCGTTTTCCACCGTTGCCATCAGGCAGGCGTCAAAGCCGATGAAATCGAACTTCACCCCGCCGTTTTCAAAAGCGGTGTTCAGCCCCGCCAAAGTCATGGAGCCGGAGCGGGTGTTCTTTTCGTCGTAGCCGTAGCCGCTGACGGAGCCGGAGCCGTGGTCCCACAGGATCAGGGCGTAGCGGTTGGCCTTGAAGTTTTTGGCGCAGTACTGGATGAAGGAACTCAAGGTGGATGGGGTGGTCATGGAAGCCGTGCCCGCGTTATCGTTCAGGCAGGTCATTTTGCCGTTGTCGATCTGCCAGATCTGATTCACCTTGGAGGATACTTTATCGTTGCGCCAATTGGTGCTGCCGCCGGTAAATACGATCAGCTTGATCTTGCTGCCCAGGGTGGCGTTGAGCATTTCCTGCAAATCCTTGGTGCCCATGCCGCTGCGGCTTTCCAGGTCCGCCCCGCACATGTACACCATGATGGTCACCTTGTCCTTGCCGTTTCCGGCGATGGTGGTATATTTATCCCGGCTGCCGGACGCCACATTGCGGTTCAGCACCCCGGAAACTACGGTGGAAAGGGCGGTATTCAGGGTGGAGGCGCCGGAAGAAGACGTGCTGCCGTACCCCGTCTGGCCGCTGTACCAGCTTCCGCCCAAGAGGGAAGAAAGCAGATCGGAGGAAGAACTGCTCGTCTGGGTTTGAGTGGAGGAAGAACCCATCAGCCCAGAGAGGATGGAGGACATGGTGCCGCTGCTGCTTTGGCCTCCCGTCAGGCCGCCCAGCAGGGAAGAAAGGGTATCGTCGCTGCTGCTCTGCGTGCCCGTCAGGCCGGACAGCAGGGAAGAAGTGCTTTGGGTATTATTGGATGTGTTGCTGGAGCCGCCGCCGAACAGGCCGGACAGACCGCCGCCGCCCCCCAGCAGCAGCACCGCCACCACCGCGATGATGATCAGCAGCGGGCTTCTGCCCCCGCCGGCCCGCTGGGTGCTCTGTGTGCCGCTGGCGCGCTGGGCATTCTGGGGCGTACCGCCGCCGGACACAGGAGGCCGCTGGGAAGAAGCCGGACGGCTGGAGGATTGCTGGGGCCGGGATTGCTGGGCAGAAGAAGGCCGCTGCTGCCGCGCCGATTGCTGGGGCCGCGTCTGCTGCCCGAAGGGGTTTTGCTGGGTGCGGCCCGCGCCAAAGGGATTGGAGGCCGCGCCGCTGGGCCGGGTCTGCTGGGGCTGCCCGCCGCCCACAGGCGCGCTGTGGGTGTTCATGCTGCCGCCCGCCTGGCCGGACACGTTTTTAGGCCGTGCCATGGGCCCGTTTGAGGCATTGGTTTGCCCGGCGGCGCGCTGATTCCCCGCGCCCGCCTGCTGATCCTTCCTGTCCTGATACCCGTTCTGATCCCCCACCGGGCCGTCCGTCCGGGCCGGGCCGTGGGTTTGCATGGCGCTGTCATCCGCCGTGCCGGTCACATTTTTTTTACGATTCAAAGGGCCGTTTCCCTGCATATTGATCCCTTCCTTTTATTTATCTCGTTCCGCGCGAAAAGCGGAAATGCTTCTGTTGTCATTATAGCACGGTTTGCCCTGTTCGTCAAAAATAAAAAAGAGAAAGAAATGTACGCTTGACATATACCGCCTAGGGGTATATAATCAATATACCCCGACGGGGTATAGATATCGGAGGAATGGGCATCATGAATCAGGAAGAAACGGTTTGTCCCTGCCATAAAACCAGGGAAAGGACGGAAGAAGAATACACCTGCCTGATCCATCGGCTGAACCGCATCGAAGGCCAGGTGCGGGGCATCCGGGGCATGGTGGAAAAGAACGCTTACTGCACGGATATTTTGGTGCAGGTAGCGGCGGTGAACGCTGCCCTGGCGGCCTTTAACCGGGAGCTGCTGGGCCAGCACATCAAAACCTGCGTGAAGCGGGATATTTTAGCGGGGAAAGACGAGACCATCGACGAGCTTTTGGCGACATTGCAGAAATTGATGAAGTAGGGAACATGATATGAAACAGTATACCGTAACGGGCATGAGCTGCGCGGCGTGCAGCGCCCGGGTGGAAAAGGCGGTCAGTCAGGTGCCGGGGGTGCAGAGCTGCGCGGTGAGCCTGCTCACCAACAGCATGGGCGTGGAGGGCACGGCCAGCGAAAGCGACATCATCCGCGCCGTAGAAGAAGCGGGCTATGGAGCCCGGAGCAAGGATGCCCCCTCCCTCGCCGCACCTGCTGCCATCCAAGAAGACGCCTTGGCCGACCATGAAACGCCCAAACTGAAAAAACGCTTATTTACTTCCTTGGGCTTTTTGATCGTGCTCATGTACATTTCCATGGGGCATATGATGTGGAACTGGCCCCTGCCCGGTTTTTTAGCGGATAATCACGTAGGCATGGGGCTGGCGCAGATGATTTTGGCCGCCATCGTGATGCTGATCAACCAAAAATTCTTTGTCGGCGGCTTCAAAAGCCTGTGGCACAAGGCACCCAATATGGACACCTTGGTGGCCCTCGGCTCGGCGGCCAGCTTCTGCTGGAGCGTGTACGTGCTCTTCGCCATGACCGTGGCCCAGACCCGTGGCGACGCGGTGGCGGTCATGGGATACATGCACGATTTTTACTTTGAATCCGCCGCCATGATTTTGACCCTGATCACCGTTGGCAAAATGCTGGAAGCCCGTTCCAAGGGCAAAACCACCGACGCCCTGAAAAGCCTGATGAAGCTGGCCCCGCAAACGGCCACCCTTCTTCGGAACGGACAGGAAGTGACTGTGCCCATTGATCAGGTGCAGCCCGGCGATATTTTCACCGTACGGCCTGGGGAAAGCATCCCGGTGGACGGCGTCGTGGTGTCCGGCGGCAGCGCGGTGAACGAAGCGGCCCTGACGGGTGAAAGCATCCCCGTGGACAAAAGCGAGGGCGACAGCGTATCCGCCGCTACGGTAAACCAGTCCGGCTACCTGCAATGCCGGGCCACCCGCGTGGGCCAGGATACCACCCTTTCCCAAATCATCAAAATGGTCAGCGACGCGGCGGCCACCAAGGCCCCCATCGCCAAGGTAGCGGACAGGGTGTCCGGCGTGTTCGTGCCGGTGGTCATTTCCATCGCGGTCATTACCACCGTGATTTGGCTGCTGCTGGGCCAGCCCTTCGGCTACGCTCTGGCAAGGGGCATTTCGGTGCTGGTGATTTCCTGCCCCTGCGCCCTGGGCTTGGCCACGCCGGTGGCGATCATGGTAGGCAACGGGTTGGGCGCGCGGCACGGCGTCCTGTTCAAAACCGCCGTTTCTTTGGAGGAAGCGGGCAAAACCCAAATCGTTGCCCTGGATAAGACCGGCACCATTACCAAAGGCGAACCCCAGGTGACGGACGTGCTGCCATTTGACGGCGTTTCTGAAAGTGATCTGCTTTCCGCCGCCTTTGCTCTGGAACGGAAAAGCGAACATCCCCTGGCCCGCGCCGTCGTGGCCTACGGGGAAAGCAAGGGCCTGACCAGTCCGGAAATCGAAGCCTTTACCGCTCTGCCGGGCAACGGTTTATCGGGCACGCTGAATGGCGAAGCGCTGCTGGGCGGCAGTCAAACATTCATCGCGTCCAAAGTCAGCTTGTCCGACGATTTGACGAAAAAAGCGAACCGCCTGGCGGAGGAAGGAAAAACGCCCCTGTTTTTCGCTCGAAACGATCAGGCGCTTGGCATCATCGCCGTAGCGGACACCATGAAGGAGGACAGCCCGGAAGCCATCCGCCAGCTGCAAAATATGGGCATCCGCGTGGTCATGCTCACCGGCGACAATCAGCGCACCGCCCAGGCCGTAGGAAAACAGGCGGGGGTGGACGAAGTGATCGCGGGCGTGCTGCCGGAGGGCAAAGAACAGGCGATCAAAAACCTCAAAAAAAAGGGCAAAGTAACCATGGTGGGCGACGGCATCAACGACGCCCCGGCCCTCACCCGGGCGGACATGGGCATCGCCGTCGGGGCAGGCGCGGATATCGCCATCGACGCGGCGGACGTGGTGCTGATGAACAGCCATTTGACCGATGTGGCCGCCGCTATCCGGCTGAGCCGCGCCACTTTGCGCAACATCCATGAAAACCTGTTCTGGGCTTTCATCTACAATATCATCGGCATCCCCCTGGCGGCGGGAGCATTCATTTCCCTGTTCGGCTGGACCATGAACCCCATGTTCGGGGCGGCGGCCATGAGCCTGTCCAGCTTCTGCGTGGTATCCAACGCGCTGCGGCTCAATTTCTTTGATCTGTACAGCGCGAAGCGGGATAAAAAAATCAAAATCAAGGAGAGAAAAACCATGGAAAAGACCTTAAAAGTCGAAGGCATGATGTGCATGCATTGCTCCGGCCGGGTGCAGAAGGCCCTGGAAGCCATTGACGGCGTGGCGAGCGCCAACGTGAGCCACGAAACCGGCACCGCTGTGGTGACCCTGACCCAGAACGTAGCCGACGAGGTGCTCAAAAAGGCTGTTACTGACGCGGGCTACCAGGTTGTAGGCTGACTGTTCTCTTCCCCTGTCCTTTTCCGAGGGCAGGGGAAGTTTTTGTAAATATCGCTTGTCCGCGGCGGCGTAAAGCGGTATAATAAAGCATGCCATATATCCACCGCGAAAGAAAGAAGGATGATTCATCATGCAGAAAACGCCCATCACCCAGGAACAGTTAAAAGCCTGGTCGGACCATTACAACGCTTCGGAAGCCCGTCAGATCGCCACCTTGGCCCTGTCCAAGGCCGCCGTGGCTGACGCCGCTTATTCCCCCGCCGCCGCCTTTGCCATGCGGCAGAAATTCTCCATCGAAATTCCCACCCTGCCGGTGACCAACCAGAAGCACAGCGGCCGGTGCTGGCTGTTCGCCGCCGCTAACGTGCTGCGGGAGCGCATCGCCCAGCGCCTGAACCTGGAAAGCTTTGAGCTTTCCCAAAGCTACCTGGCTTTCTGGGATAAATTCGAGCGCGCCAACTACTTCCTGGAATGCATGCTGGAAACGGCTTCCCTGCCCACGGACGACCGCACCGTATCCTTCATTCTCCAAACCGGCGTGCATGACGGCGGCCAGTGGGATATGTTCGCCAATATCGTGCGCAAATACGGCTTGGTGCCCAAGGACGTGTACGACGAAACCTTCCAGGCCTCTAACACTGGCAGCATGAACCATATCCTGAACCGTAACCTGAAAATTTGCGCGTCCAAGCTGCGGAAAATGGTGGCCGCCGGAGCCAAAGAAGCGGAAATTCAGGCGGAAAAGGCCGCCATGCTGGATAAGATTTACGGCTTCCTGTGCTCCTGCTACACCGAGCCGCCCAAGGCCTTCGATTTTTCCTACGTAGACAAGGATAAAAAGTATCATATCGAAAAAGGCTTCACGCCCCAAAGCTTCTTTGAAAAGTACATAGGGTCCCTGCTGGACGATATCGTCAGCGTGATCAACGCTCCCACCAAGGATAAGCCTTGGCACAAGACCTTCACCATCAAGATGCTTGGCAACGTGGTGGGCGGAAACATGGTGAAGCACCTGAACATCACCATGGACGAAATGAAGAGTGCCATCATCCGCCAGCTCCAGGCGGGCAAGGTGGTCTGGTTCGGCAGCGACGTGGGCAAGTTCGGCGATCGGGACAACGGCATCTGGGATGATCAGAGCTATAATGTGGAACTGCTCACAGGACTGGACCTTTTCATTTCCAAGGAAGACAGCCTGGACTACGGCTTCGCCGCCATGAACCACGCTATGGTGATCACCGGCGTGGAACTGGCGGACGGCAAACCCACCCGCTGGAAGATCGAAAACAGCTGGGGCGACGAACACGGGGCCAAAGGCTACTACATCTGCTCGGACACCTGGTTCGACGATTATGTGTTCCAGGCCGCCATTGAAAAGGAATACTTGGGCGAGCTGGCGGAATACGCCAGGCAGGAGCCCATCGTCCTGGAGCCCTGGGATCCCATGGGCACGCTGGCGGAATAAGCAATAAATCAGTGTGGAGAGTGGAGTGTGGAGTTAAATTTGGTGTACGCTTTTACTTCCACTGAATTGATGGAACGAAGGCAAAAACCAATAAAGCTCCACACTCTACACTTGTATGAGTCACCAGAAAGGAGGCCAACGCCATGAACTTCCCCCGGGAACGCAAGGAAGACCTGCCGGTGGTGGCGATCTGCTATGATTTCGACAAAACCCTTTCCCCCTCCGATATGCAGGCCCAGGGCTACATTCAGTCCGTGGGCTTCGACGTGGAACAGTTCTGGGAAGAATCCGATGCTTTCGCTCTCTCCCACGATATGGACCAGAACCTGGCCTACATGTATAAAATGGTGCGGGAGGCGGAGGGCCGCTTTGTGTTCAGCCGGTCCGCGCTGATGGATTACGGGGCCAGAGTGGCCCTGTTTCCGGGCGTGAACGAATGGTTTGAGCGGCTGCGCGCTTTCGGGGAACAGCACGGCGTGATCGTGGAGCACTATATCATTTCCTCGGGCTTAAAGGAAATGATTGAGGGCACCGAACCGGCCAAAAACGGCGCGTTCAAAAAAATCTATGCCAGCTCCTTCTGCTACAACGACCGGGGCATTGCCATCTGGCCCGCCCAGGTAGTCAATTTCACCAACAAGACCCAGTTCCTCTTCCGCATCGAAAAGGGCATCCTGGACGTGAACGACCCCGGCGTAAACGAATTCTTTCCCCCGGAGCAACTGCGGGTGCCCTTCCGGAACATGATCTATATCGGGGACAGCGATACGGACATTCCCTGCATGAAGCTGGTAAACACCTACGGCGGCTTCTCCGTGGGCGTGTACAACCCCGATAACGGCAGCCGGGAAAAGGTGTACCGGATGATGCGGGAAAACCGCATCCGGTATTTCGCGCCCGCGGATTACCGGGAAGGCTCCCGGCTGGACGGTCTGATCAAGGATATCGTCCTCTGCGCCGCAGCCAGGGAAAAGGTGGAAAACGCCCATGCTGAGGCGGCGCGGGAAATCAAAGCAGCCCAGAATGGAGAAAACGAAAAACAGCCTTATGACGCCTGAATTACCGAACGGAGGAAAACAATGATGGAAAAAACGGACGCGATCATCGTCCTGGGCCACCGGCTGCTGCCGGGCAATCTGCCCTCGGAGGATCTGAAACGGCGCATCGATAAAGCGGTGGAGGTATGGCGGGAAACGGGCGCGCCCCTCATCATGCCCTGCGGCGGCTTGACCTACGAACGCCAGCGCACGGAAGCGGAGGTCATGCGGGAGATGCTTATGGACCGGGGTGTGCCGGGGGACATCATTCGTCTGGAGGATCAGTCCCGCATCACCTTAGAAAACATGCTGAACGCCTATGACCTGCTGGGGCCGGACAAGCGCGTGGCGGTGGTGAGCAGCGATTACCACATGGACATGGCCCTGAACGACTGCCGGGCCGTGGGCCTGAACGCATACGGCGTGGGCGCGGAAACACCGGATATTGCTTACCGGGACGCCATGCGCGCCGAGCTGAACGGCTTTGAAAAAAAGCTGGACGAACTGCGGGCCCAGGGCATGACCAACCGGCAGATCATCGATCAGTTCATGGAACGGGCGGCGGAAGCGCATAAAAAGGGCGTGAAGTTAGAGGACGAATTGCACCAGCGAAGCAAAAAAAACATATAAACGGCAGCCTGAAAACAGCCCCGGCGCGGAAACCCCGGGGCTGTTTTTGTGCGAAGAAAAGGGGCGGTCCGAAGACCGCCCCAAGGGTTCATTTGCGGGTTATGCGGATTACAGGCCCAGAGTCTTGATCTGCTCGTTGATCAGATCCAGATATTCATCCACGCCCAGAGCGTTGAAGCCCGCCACGTATTCGTCCCAATCGGCGTCCACGTTCTTTTCGCCGGTGATGAACTTGGCGGCCCATTCACCCAGGTAGGTGTCGAAGTTGGTGGTCATGGCAGACACTTCGCTGGCGACTTCAGAATCGAACACGAAGGGAGCCCACACGGCGCCACCCAGCTTATCGGGGGTGTAGTTGATCAGTCCTTCAGCGGATTCCACAGATACCGGCCAGGTCTCGCCGCCCTTGAACAGCTCGTTGGTGGCGCAGGAGGGGTTGCCGCCGCCGGCCCAGGTGCACCAGGCGGACTGCACGGCTTCAAAGTTGCGGCCTTCGGGATCGTTGAGGATCTTGTCGGTCAGGGCATAGGTATCGGTGGCGGGATCATAGGTGTAGCTTTCGCCCTCTTCGCCCATGAAGTAGGCCACGATGCCTTCAACGGAATAGAAGTAGTCGATCCACTTGGCCAGGATCGGGCGGTATTCTTCGGGGCACTTGTAGGTGATGCTGAAGCTGGAAGAAGAAATGGCGGGCATGGTGTAGGCGTTCCAGGCCTTTTCGCCGTTGAAGCCTTCCAGAGGCTCGGTCATGGGCACGGTCAGCGCTTCATACTTGGAGCCGGAAACGGGGCTGTTGTTCACGAAGATGTAGGTCAGGGCCTTGCCGCTCTGGCACTTTTCAATTTCGCCGGCGAAGTCGGACACGTTCTTGGCGAAGGTGTCGGGGTCGATCAGGCCTTCCTGGAACAGCTGGCCGTAGTAGCGGAGCAGTTCCTTGTAGCCGTCGGCGGTGTGCCAGAACCGGGCGGTGCCGTCTTCGTTCTGGTCAGCCCAGTAATTGTCGGATCCGCGGTTCATCACGCTGAAGGAACCGGTGAGGATGTATTCCAGTTCTTCCCATTCGGACATGGTGAGGGGCAGGGTAACGGTGCTGGGATCATTGTCATAGTCCCAATCCTTGATCTTGGCCAGGTAGTCATGGAATTCCTGCAGGGTGGCCGGGGGATTTTCAAGGCCGGCGTAGTCCAGCACTTCGCGGTTGAAGAAGAAGCGGTCGCCCATACGGATGGCGTAACCGGTCAGGATATAGGGGCAGCCATAGATGCCGCCGTCAACCTGGGTAATGGCGGCGCGGGCGGTGGGATAGGCGTCCAGCCAATACTGGAAGTTGGGCATGATGTCGGCGTACTGATTCAGGTCCACCAGGATGCCTTCGTCGCCGTATTGGGCCTGCTGAGTTGAACTGATGTTCATCTTGAACAGCACGTCCGGCATGGTTTCGGGTGCGCCGAACAGCAGGTTCAGCTTGGTAGCGCGGTCAGAAGCCGGCACGGGCGTGAAATCGATGTGCACGTTGGTCAGCTCTTCCAGCTGCTGCCAGAACCAAACGGTGGTCCAGTCCGCCGGCATAACGTCGGTGAACCTGTGAACCATGGAGATGTTGATCTTCTCATCCGTGAGGGGGAAGATGGACATGTCCTGGTTCGGGCCTTCCACAGCCAAGGCGGGGACGCACGTTGCCAGCATCACGACGGCCAGCAGCAGCGCAACGAGGGTTTTTTTCATGGGGTTACCTCCTTCATATTTTTAGCCCTTCCGGGCAAAGGATCAGAATAAAGAGTGTGGAGAGTGGAGTTTTATCTTGTTTTCAATGCGATCGGGCATCGGAAACATATTGAACGAAACAAACAGCTCTTTCTTGTCTTTTATCCTTTTACAGACCCGATCATGACGCCCTTAACGAAGTAGCGCTGAATGAACGGGTAAATCACCAGCATGGGGATGGAAGCCAGCACGCAGATGGCGTACTTGATGGTTTCGGCGCGCATGGCGCGGCGGGCCATATCGGAGGAGTCGCCGCCGTCCACGGCGGACAGGTCGGCATTGACCAGGATCTGGCGCAGGAACAGCTGCAGGGGCCATTTGTTCTTATCGGACAGGTAAATCAAGGCGGTAAAGTAGCTGTTCCAAATGCCCACGCCGTAGTACAGGCCGATGACGCAGATGACGGGGATGGACAGGGGAAGGATGATGGAAACCAGCGTCCTGAACGGCGAGCAGCCGTCGATTTCCGCCGCCTCCTGCAATTCAAAGGGAATGGACGACATGAAGAACGTTCGCATGATGATCATGTTATACGTTGATACGCCGCCTACAAAGATGACCGCCCACCAGCTGTTGCCCATGCCAAGCGTCCTGGTCACCAGCAGGTAAGTGGGGATCAGGCCGCCGCCGAAGAACATGGGAATGGTGCAGTACATCATGATGCCGTTGCGGCCCCACAGATCGCGGCGGGACAGGGGATAAGCGCACAGGATGGTCAAAAACAGGTAGATCGCCGTGCCGATGATCAGCAGCAGGAAGGAGTTTTTATAGCCCAGCATCAAGTCGCCGTTCTTGAAGCACTCGGCGTAGTTTTCCAGCGTCACGTCGGCGGGCAGGAAGATCACCCTGCCGCCGATAACGGCTTTTGCGTCCGAGAAAGAAGCGATCACAACGAAGTACAGGGGATAAATGATGGTGAAGGTCAGCAGCGCCAGCAGGATGATCACGACCGTTTCAAACACGATATCGCTTTTGGACTGGCGGGAATGGCGCCTGTGCTTGGCCATCTGTTTTGCTTCCTGAGACATTCGCTTCTCCTCCTTTCTTACCACAGCTGCACGTCGCTGACCTTGCGGGCGATGCTGTTCACGATGATCAGCATGGCGCAGTTGACCAGCGAGTTAAACAGGCCGATGGCGGTGGACATCTCAAACTGGTTGGAGGACAGCAGGGAAATGCGGTACACATAGGTGGAAATAACGTCGGACACGGCCATGTTCAGGTTGTTCTGCATGAGGTATACCTTTTCAAAGCCGACGGACAGGATATAGCCGGAGTTGAGGATCAGCATGATCACGACGGTGGGCATGATGCAGGGCAGGTTGATGTACCACATGCACTGGTAGCGGTTCGCGCCGTCGATGTAGGCGCTTTCATGCAGCTGCGGGTCCACGCCCGCCAGGGCGGCGATATAGATGATGGAATCCCAGCCCATGTTCTGCCAGATGCCGGAACCCACGTACAGCCCGCGGAACAGGGAGGGCACCTGCATCCAGTTATCCGCCGTACCCCCCAATGCCTCAATGAGCTTATTGACGATGCCGTAATAACGGTTGGTGAAGCAGGTGAGCATACCAACCAGCACCACGGTGGACAGGAAATGGGGTATATAGGTGATGTTCTGCACGAACTTCTGGAAGAACTTATTGCGCACCTCGTTGAGCAGCAGGGCCAACAGGATCGGCAGCGGGAAGCCAAGGATCAGGGACATGAAGCTCAGAATGAAGGTGTTGCCGATGGTTCTGGCGAAGTACGGAGAATTATAGTACTTCATGAACCACTTGTACCAGGGATCGGCCCAGGGACTGGCATAAATGCCCAACAGCGCCTTGTATTTCTTAAAGCCTAAGATCACGCCGGGCATGGGCATATAGCAGAAGATAAAATACCAAGCCAGCGGCAGGATGAGCATCACATAGAACTGCCAGTTCTTGTTGATGCGCCGCTGGCGGATCCAATGCATGAAGCCCTTATTGCGGTTTGGTGCCAATGCCGTTCTCTGTTCACTCATGTCGGAACCATCTCCATCCTCAGAATCACCGTGTCAAGCATCAGCGCAAAAAAACTTAGCCCTCTTAAATAAAAGGAAATATTTGGGGGTACATAAAAAATTTCAAACGAAAAATCCTTTTTTCTCTTTCGCGTGTATTATATCAGAAAACAAAACAGAATGCAACCCCGTTTTGACAATTTGGTCTGTTCCGAACCGTTTTTTTCATTTTTCTTTTCCCGCGGTGCGCTCCGCGCCAATCAGCCACGGATCATAAGAAAGCTATCGACATTTCCGGCGATCCGGTATATAATATGAACAAAGCAAACAATATCGGCAAAATATCAAACCTTGAGGTGAAAAACATGAACACAGGCATCATCATCCGTCACTGCTGCGGCGAAGCAATGCGCAAGGGCTTCGCGGACGCGGCGAACCAGGGCTTCCGCCACTGCCAGCTGGTCAGCTGGGACCCCCAATACTGGACGAAAGATAACGCGGAGGAAGTAAAAGCGTTCACGAAGGAATACGGGATCGAAATCACCGCCTTCTGGTGCGGCTGGGAAGGGCCCCGCTTCTGGAACTTTACCGAAGGCCCGGAGACCCTGGGCATCGTGCCCGTAGCGTACCGCGCCATGCGCGTGCAGAACCTGCTGGACGGCGCGGCCTACGCCCGCCTGCTGGGCGTCCGGGACGTGGTCACCCACATGGGCTTCATTCCCGAAAACATGACCGATCCCTCCTGGCCCGGTACAGTGGCCGCAATCAAAGCCGTGGCGCGGGACTTCAAGCGTTACGGCCAAAATCTGCTGTTTGAAACCGGCCAGGAAACGCCGGTGGTGCTGTTGCGGGTGATCGAAGCGGTGGACACCGGCAATCTGTTCGTGAATCTTGACCCCGCCAACCTGATCCTGTACGGCAAAGCCAATCCCGTGGACGCTTTGGATGTGATCGGCGATTACGTGCGCGGCGTGCACGCCAAGGACGGCTTCTACCCCACCAACGGCCGGGAGCTGGGCGAAGAAGTGAAGGTGGGCGCGGGAAAGGTGAATTTTCCCCTGTTCCTGCGCGCGCTGAAAGCCCACGGCTACGACGGCAGCCTGACCATCGAACGGGAGATCGAAGGCGAAGAACAGATCCGGGATATCCTGGAAACCCAGCAATACCTGAACGACTTGATCCGTCAGCTATAAAAATGGAGGCGGGGCAGCATGAACCTGCATATCACGGAGGAAAACAGCCGCCGGGGAAGCTATACCAGGGGCGATTTGGCCGGTGATATCCTGCTGGGCCAATACGCCTACGCGGACGTCAGCGCGGTGATCGCTCCCTTCCTGGTCATGGCCAAGGACGCCTGGGCCGATACCGCCCGGGAAAAGGGCTGGATCACCCAGGACCAGGCCGCCGCGTACACGGAAAGTCTCGATCAGCTTTTATCCCGCTTCGTCAAGGATATGGAAACGCCCTATGAGGCGATCTATGACGCTGTGTGCGATCTGCGGCGGGAAACGTTCGGCACGGAAACACTGGACAGGATTTTCCTGAACAGGGCTAAGGAGCCGGACGCCTGTCCCCCGCCCATGGATATCGACCAGGAGGAAGCGGGCCGGAACCTGCTGCGCTCCTGCCGCCACGCGCTCTTTGTGCTGCATGACCCGGCCATGGCTTCCTGGATGCGGGCGGACTTAGCCTTTGCCCAGGATCAGGGCGCGGCGGTGCACATTGCCTGCGGCAGCCCGGACAATTCCGCCTTTCCCAGCGCCGGCGTGATGCATGCCCTGACCGGCCTTATTCCGGACACAGTCCTGAAAAAAGGGACGGGCCTGGATGAAGCCGAAGGGGACGCTGACCTGGCCGATGCCATCCAAAAGGGCGGTGCGTGCCTGTTCTGGTACGGCGATACGGGCCTCACCGCCTGCCGGAACCCGCGGGTTCCCGCCATGGTTCAATGCGTGCCCCGTTCCCTGGTGGGCAAAGCGCTGGCGGGGCAGTTTTCGGAAACGGGGCGCTGCGCCATCCTTGTGCCCGCACATTTTGACATCCTGCCCTTCGTTCCCCTGGTGCGGCCCACCCTGGCTTCTTTCCGGCAGTTTTCCCATCTCAGCAGGCAGTACGGCGAAAAGGTATACCACATGCCGGCGGAAGAACTGTACCGGCGCTTTCCCGAAACCTTCTTTTCAATCTATGAAGAATACCAGCCCGGCATGCCTCCGGGCGTGACGTGGCCTCTGGATATGCCTCCGGCGGAGGATTGGAACGCCGGTTTCTGGACCGCCCGGGAACAGGCTATCGACGCGTATTTAGACGGCATTCCCGGCGTACGCCGCCTGAACGGATGGTTCAGCCTGGATACCCTGGAAAAAGGATCCGTGCCCTGGAGCGCCCAAGGAGAAGCAAAAGGCATCCTGGTGCACGGCCTCAAGATCGATCAGGCGGCAGGGGCGGACGTGATCATGACGGAGGGGCAAAGCATTTCCCCCCGCACGCTGCTCCGCCATACAGCCGACGTCCCGGCCCTGCAGGTGTTTACCAATTACCTGTTTTTCATGACCTCCCGGCTGGTCGCCCTGCACAACCGGCTGCGGGCCAACCGGCCCCGGGAGCAGATGTTTTTCCCGGGCGGTCATATGGACTATATGCTGTATGCTGATCAGGGCCGTCGGGTGGAAACCTTTCCTTTGTACAAAAAAGCCTGCATGGGCATGACGGAGGACAGCCGGTTCGTGTTCTTCCATTTCCGGCTTCGGGGTGGCGTTTGGACCTTAAACGGCCAAAGCGTCCGCTGGACGGAACAGGACGTGGACCCCGCTGTGCCCGGCGCCGTGGCGGTGTATACGCCCTACCTGTCCTGCCCGGACCAGGGGGCTTCCCGCTTTGAATATACCAAAGCCGTGGGAGCAGGCCGGGTCAATTTCGTGATCCACCAAAATGAACTGATCTGCGCCCGGAAGGGGGACGTGCTGCTGCCGGGCACAGGGGTGGTGCTGTCGCTGGAAAAGGAAACGGGCCGGGCTTTCGCGCTGCGCTGCGGCCTGACCCCGGCGGAGGATGGTTACTTTACCTGGGAGGAAAAGCCCCGGCTGGACCTGCGTTTGGAGCATCCCGCCGACGTGGCGCCGGACATTTGGGACCGCATGCAATGGGCCTATGGAGGCGGCCTGACCCTGGCGGAAAACGGCCAGTGCGTATTCAGCAGGGACGGGGACGCCGCAGCGGCCCTGGCCTTGGAGGGCTGGGTCTCTCCCCTCTCCAGCCAGACTCAGGAAAGCGATATCGCCGCCCTGGCCCGGCATCCGCGAACAGCCATCGGGCTGACGCAGGCAGGACAATTGTTCCTGCTGGTATTCTCCGGCCGGTCCAGTATTTCGGCGGGAGCGGACTATATCGAAATGTGCGAAATCGCCCGGAAGCTGGTGCCGGACCTCAAAGACATGATCAACGTGGACGGCGGCGCTTCCTCCGTGCTGGGCTTGGGCGTTGGACGGCGGTTCATCGAATACAGCCGCCCATCCTCTTCCTTCGAAAGCCTGGCGGGCATGGTCCGGCCTATCAATTCCGTGTTCCGCGTCATTTTGAAGCAATAAAAAAAGAAAGCAATCGCGTCAGGAGGGATCATTATGAGCGAAATCAAAAAGCAGCAGAAGGAGCAGGACTGGGGCGACAGTCTGCCGGAGCCCGAGGATGAAACCCAGATCGACGATGGGAAAGCGGCCTACCGGGACGGCAGCGCCATCAATGAATGCTGGGCCCATGAAAAAGACAACGTATGACCGGAAAAAGGAGGAATCCACCATGAAGAAGCTGCTTTGCGCCTTGCTCATCATCCCGCTTCTGATCCCGGCTTTCGCGCTGGGAGAAGAAGCGCTTCCGGATTTCGTCCGGATCACCGGTCTGGACAAGGCCCAGGAGCTGCTGGACAGCGGCGCGTTTATCGAGCGGGTGTATTACACCGACGGTTACGGCTTTTCCACCAGTGAATTCAAAACCACGGACGGAGAAAAAATCGCCCAGCTTTGGAAAGCGGTAAACGCCATCACGATCACAGGAAAAAGCAATGAAGATATTACGGATTGGTACCCTCAAATCGTTTTCTTCTTTTCGGACGAATCCCAATTGAACGTCTGCTTTGACGCCCACTGGCTGGAAATCGGCATGGACCACTATACCTTGGGAAACGATGAAACTTTCTGGAGCCTGACAGCCGCTATGACCGCCGCTTACACGGCGGGAGACGATGAGGAAGAATCGAAAAGAGAAGATTATTATTCCATCACCGCGATCACGGTGGACGGCTGGGAAATCTCGCCCGAGGAACTGGAGCAGGCCATGCTCTGCCATCTGCTTCAATCCGCTGTCAATGCGAGCGGTTACGGCCACGAATACGATATCACGGACCGGGACAATATCATCGATACCCTGGACAAGGTGCTTTTCGATTTAGAGATCCGCGCCGTGATACAGCATCAGGCGGAGCAGTTGGGCGTGGATGAACTGACGGAGGAAGAATACGGCCAGCTTTGGCGCGAAACGGAGGCTTTATGGCAGGCCCTGCGCGGCGCGCTGTGCGGCGAAAACGCCATGGCATTTTTGCCCGCGGGGGATTATCATTGGATCGAGGGCGATGACGACGGCAACATCACCCGCTATCTGGCCAGCTTTGGCATAACGGAGGATACCCTCTATGACATGCTGTACGATCAGCTGCTGGAACAAAAGCTGCTGGAAGCTGTCACGGCCCATATGGAGAACGCCGATGAGGATGAAAAAATCGACGCGTACACCAGTTGGATATTGGAGAGATTCTGGGAAGCGGACATTCATGAAAGCGGCGTGGGCATCGCGGAGGTCTGCTTCCGGCTGATCCCGTAAACCGCCAAAGGAGGGAAGGGCATGCTGCAAAGGATCATTGAAAAATCCCGGCGCATCGTGTTTTTCGGCGGCGCGGGGGTATCCACCGAAAGCGGCATCCCGGATTTCCGGTCGCCGGAAGGGCTGTACGCCGGGGATTTTGAAGGGCTGACCCCGGAAATGATCCTGAGCAAATCTTTCTTCTATCTGAATCCTCGGCAGTTTTTCGATTTTTACCGGAAATACATGGTTTACCCCGACGCCCGGCCCAACGCCGCCCATCAAAAGCTGTACGAATGGGAAAAGCGGGATATCCTGCGCGGCATCGTGACCCAGAACATCGACGGGCTGCATAAAATGGCCGGGAACCGCCGGGTATACGAAATCCACGGCAGCGTGCACGAAAACGCCTGCATGGACTGCGGCGCGGCCTATCCCCTGCGGTCGATCATGGAGGCGGAAGATATTCCCCGCTGTCCTCAATGCGGCGGGGTGATCAAGCCCTCGGTGGTGCTCTACGGCGAAGCGCCGGACAAATACGTGTGCATGGGGGCCTGCCGGGAAATATCCAACGCCGATACGCTCATCGTGGCGGGCACCTCCCTGTCCGTGGAACCCGCCGCTTCCTTCCTTACGTATTTCAGCGGCAAAAACCTGGTGGTGATCAATCGGGAACCGACCCCCGCCGACAGCCGCGCTTCCCTGGTCATCCGGGACAGCGTGGCGCGGGTGCTCGGCGGATGTTAAAAGCGCGCGGCGTTCATGAACGCCGCGCGATATTTATATTTTGTTCTATGGGACTGTTTACCAGCTTCCCCTGGCATTGGCCATGGCCTGGGTCAGATTGGCCATGGCGGCGGCCAAAGCGGAACTGGACGGATTGCTGTTGATCAAAGCCGCCAATTGGGAAATGGCCTGATACAATCCGGCATAGCCGGGCTGATCCTCCGGCGTGGAGGCCAATTGGCTTTGGGCCTGGGAAAGCAATCG
Organism: Clostridia bacterium; assembly: GCA_017525805.1. Next base: position 198,863 of record JAFXSH010000113.1, read on the forward strand.
CTGTGCGTCGGGCAGCAGGGTGTTATCGATAATGGTCTGCTCGTAACTGGGGGAATAAGACTGGTGCAGGGTACAGGTGCGGGATTGCAGCAGCTGGGCGTTGGTATTGCCGTCCGTCGTGAGCCGCATGGCCGCGTATTCGCCCAAATAATCCGCCAGCACGGAGCTGTAGGCGGTATCGGCGAATTCATACAGGGGATGGCCGATAGGCAGGATCACCACGCCCTTCACGCTGTGGCTGGGGCAATAGGCGGAAGCCAGCATGCCGGTCTGATCGCACACGTCCAGGGAATAATGCATCTGGCAGGACACGGTGGGCACGCTGTTTGCGGGCCAGTAATCGGTGGTAGTGCCGTAGCCCATCGCGTCATGGCGGCAGGCGTCGGTGGCGAGCTGGCCGGAAACGCTGCAGGTGGTCACCCGCACCAGGCCGTAGTCGGCGGCGCTGCCCTCCATGATATCCCGGTTGGAAAGGTTTTGGTGGATGGGCTGCATGAACGCTTTCCACAGCTTGGCGGCGCTGTTGCCGCCGGTAGTTTTGGAGGAAAGGGCCTTATAGTTGTCGTGGCCGATCCAAACGGTGCCGCAGTACCAGCCGGTGAGCCCGGCGAAGAATACGCCCTTCTGATCGGAATTGGTGCCCGTTTTTCCCGCCACCGTCTGGCCGGACAGCTTGGCCGCCGTGCCCGTGCCGGAGGATACCACGTCCTTCATCATGTCCACGGTGAGCCAGGCGGTGGACGGCTGGAATACCTGGCGGCGCACCTGATTGGCGTGGGCGTCGTAAATCGGTTTTTTATTGCTGTCGGCAATGCCTAAGAAGCTGATGGGGCTTTGGTACACGCCGCCGTTGCCCAGCACGCCGAAAGCCACGGCCATTTCCACCGGGGTGATGCCACTGGAACCCAAGGCCAGGCCAAAGGGCGTGCGGTTGATATGCGTCTCCGACACCCCAAGCCGCAGCAGGTAATCGGCGGCCCGGTCCACCCCCACGAAATTCATCAGGGCGTAAGCGGCGGCGGTGTTATCGCTGCGGGTGATGGCGGTGCGGATGGTTTCAGGGCCCCGGTAGGAAGAGCCGCCGTAGTTCTGGGGCCAGGTGTCCTTCCCGTCGCTGCCCGTCCAGCCCTTGATGGGCAGGGGCATGTTGTAAAGAATGGTGCCCGCTCCGGCCCCCATTTCAATGGCGGGGGCGTAAACCGCGATGGGCTTGATGGACGACCCCACCGGCATGTTCATATCCGAAGCGCGGTTCAGGGTTTTTCGTTTCGTCGGGGTGGTGCGGCTGCCCACGATGGCTTTCAGTTCCCCGGTGCGGTAATCCAGCACCACCGCCGCCGCCTGGGGCTGAATGATCTCGTCGTAGGTGCCGTCCGAATTGCGGGCACGGTATACCTTGTCCGACGGGTCGCGGAGGGCGGGATAGTCGGTCCAGTTTTGCAGTGTCTGCTCCACGGTGGTCTGAATGGCCGTGTCCAAAGCTAAATAGACTTGATAGCCGCCGGTGCGCAGCTCGTTTTCCATCTTCGCCCGGTTGGCGGAGGTATCCTCCAGCCCGTTGATGGAAAGCAGGGTCTTCACCACGTCCCGGATGGCGTATTCCACATAATGGGCGTAGGGGTACAGGGCGGTGGAGGAAGGGGATTTTTCCAGCACGGAAGCGGCGGACGGGTTTAGTGCGTCGATGTATTCCTCATAGGAAATGAACTGATTTTCGTACATGCAGCGCAGCACGTAGTCCGTCCGGTCGTTGGTGATCTTCCGATAATCGGTGGTGTCGCTCTGGCGGGTGTAGAAATTGCGGCGGGGGTTGTAATAATAAGGGTTGTTGGTCATGCCCGCCAGCATGGCGCATTCTCGCAGGGAAAGATCGTTTAAATTGTCCTTGCCAAAATAGTTGTAGGCAGCCACCTTCACCCCGTAATAATCCTCGCCCAAATAAATGGTGTTCAGGTAGGCTTCCAGTATTTCGTTTTTGGTATACCGGGTTTCCAGCTGCATGGCTAAGTAGGCTTCCTGAATCTTGCGCTTGTAGGATTGTTCGCTGGACAGCAGGGTATTTTTGATCAATTGCTGGGTGATGGTGGACCCGCCCTGCTGGCTGCCGGTGACGAAATTGGCCACGAACGCGCCCACGATGCGCTTCACGTCGATGCCGTTGTGGGTATAGAATCGGGCGTCCTCCACCGCCACGAAGGCGTGCTGCAAGGTCAGGGGCATGGTGTCGATGGATACCATGATGCGGTTTTCCGTGCCCTTGTAATCGGTGATCAGATTGCCGTTGGCGTCATAGATAAAGGAGGTTTGGGCCTGATCGTCGATGGCGGCCAGGTCTAAGGTGGGGGCCGTTTCCATGTAGGCTTTCGCCACGCCCACCAGCGCCCCCGCCCCCGCCAGGCTGAGGATCAGCACCAGCAGGATCAGCATGCGGAAAGAATTGACCATCACCGCCAAAATAAAGGACGGCTTGCGGGAACGGGGCTTTAAAATGGTGCGCTTTAAGGGCTTTTCTTCTTTCGGGGGCAGTTCCTCCCCCAGCCAGCTTCCGGTATAGGCGTACTGGGCGCTGTCCTGAAGATCGGACCAGGCGTCCTGATACGATTCATCATAAATAACGCCGTCTTCTCCCGTGTACGGGTCGTCCGCCTCCGGCGGAACACCCTGCGGGGAAGAGACCGGATAAGCTTCGGCTTCCCGCCCCAGGGGCGCGGAGCCGTCCATTTCCGGCAGAGGATTGATTCGTTTCACGGCATGTTCTCCTTGTCAGATGTCCCAGGCAGTTAAGCGGCGCACGCCATCTGCCCTTTCATTATATCATGAAAAGGGGACGTTGTAAAATCCCCCCGCTCTGATAGAACGAACGAATCGCCGGTTTTCCTGCAATGAATTCAGGAAGACAGGCGGAAATCTGGAACAGAATGGTTTTTTCTCTTTTCAAACGGCCCCGTTCCTGATATAATGAAAATATATCCGGCCCGGGAGGCACGGCATTTTGGAAGCTTGGAGGACGCCATGCAGATCATTGTGATTGGCGGGGGAAAATTGGGTTTCTCCCTGGCGCAGCATTTGGTGGACGAAGGCCATAATGTGACCATGATCGAACGCAGCGAATCGGTGCTGCAAAAAAACATGGATACCGTGGACGCCATGTTCATCAAGGGCAGCGGCGTCAGCGCCGATACCCTGCGGGAAGCGGACGCGGCCCACGCGGATATCGTGATCGCCGCCACCATGGGCGATGAGATCAATATGCTGGCCTGCCTGACGGCCAAACGAATGGGCGCGCAGTACGCCATCGCCCGCATCCGCGACCCGGAATACCTGACCAGCCTGTCCTTTTTGCAAAAAGAATTATCCATCGATTACGCCATCAACCCGGAAAGGGCTACCGCCCGGGAAATCAGCCGCATGCTGCGCTTCCCCTTCGCGGGCAGCATCGAAACCTTCGCCCGGGGCCGGGTGGAAATGGTGGACTTCCGCGCCATGGAGGGCGACCCGGTGGTGGGCGTGCCCATGAAGGAAATGTACAAAAAGAACCGGCAGCTTCCCCAGGTGCTGTTCTGCGCGGTGGAGCGGGGCGGAAAGATCATCATCCCCAAGGGTGATTTCGTGATCTCCCCCGGCGACCGGGTGCACGTGGTATCCGATCCGGGCACCGTTACCCGCTTTTTCGATTTCCTGGGCAGGGGCATGGCCTCCATCCGCTCCGTCATGATCATGGGCGGCAGCCGCATCGCCTATTACCTGGCCGATATGCTGCTGAATATGAAGATCAAAACCTCCATCATCGAAATCAAGGCCGAAAAGGCCCGCCGCCTGTCCGAAATGCTGGCGGGAGCCACCATCATCGAGGGCGACGGCACCGACCAGGAACTGCTGGAAAGCGAGGGCATCGCCGACGTTCAGGCTTTCGTGCCCCTGGCCGACCGGGACGAGGAAAACCTCATGGCCGGGTTCTACGCCGCCAAGCGGGGCGTGAAAAAGGTGATCGTGAAATCCAGCCGGGACACCTATACCGCCATTATGCAGGATATGGGGCTGGACAGCATCATCAGCACCAAATCCGTCGCCACCAACGATATTCTGCGGGTGGTGCGTTCCCGCTCCATCCGAAACGATTCGGCGGTGCAGCGCATGTACCGGCTGATGGACGGCAAAGCGGAAGCGCTGGAGTTCATTGCCCAGGCGGGGGACAGCTTCATTCACGTGCCGCTGAAAGACCTGCATGTGATCCCGGACGCCCTGGTGGCCGTGATCGTGCGGGAAGGGCAGGTGAAGGTGCCCTTCGGCAGCGACACCATCGAGGTGGGCGACTATGTGGTGGTCGTCAGCCGCCAGCCGGGGCTGAGCGCCCTGCGGCAGGTGTTCAGAACATAAAAAGAGGGTATCCGATTTGAATTATAAACTGGTATTCCGGCTGCTGGGGCGGCTGCTGCTCATGGAAGCCGCCCTGATGATCCCGGCCCTGGTGGCGGCGCTGATTTACGGCGGCGACGACGCGGCGGCGTTTGTGTTCACCATTGGCCTCACGGCGCTGTGCGGATCGCTCATGAGTTATCTGCTCAAGCCCCAGCGGCAGGATCTCACCGCCCGGGACGGCATGGCCGTGGCGGGCTTGAGCTGGGTGATCCTGTCCTTCTTCGGGGCGCTGCCCATGGTGTTTTCCGGGGCCATCCCCCACCTGGTGGACGCTTATTTTGAGACGGTCAGCGGGTTCACCACCACCGGCTCCACCATCCTGACGGAAATCGAGCATCTGCCCAAAGGCGTGCTGTTCTGGCGGTCCTTTACCCACTGGATCGGCGGCATGGGCGTGCTGGTGTTTACCTTGGCGGTGCTGCCCCGGCTGTCGGGCCGCACGGCGCACCTGGCGCGGGCGGAAAGTCCCGGCCCCACCTTTGCCAAACTGCTGCCCAAAATGAGCGATACGGCCAAGCTGCTGTACAGCCTGTACTTCGCCCTGTCGCTGCTGGAAACGGCGTGCCTGCTGCTGGCGGGCATGAACCTGTACGACGCCCTGATCCACACCTTCGGCACGGCGGGCACCGGCGGCTTTTCCAACTACAACGCAAGCGTGGGCGCGTTCCAGAATCCCCTGATCGAATGGATCATCGGCGTGTTCATGATGCTGTTCGGCGTGAACTTCGCCGTTTATTTCCACCTGATCCGCAAGGAAAAGGAAGCGATCCTGCAAAGCGAAGAGCTGTGGTTTTATCTGATCCTGATCGGGGCGTCCACCCTGCTCGTCACGGTGACGATCCTGCCCCAGTACCCCGCTTTCTTTACCGCCCTGCGCACGGCGTTTTTCCAGGTCACGTCCATCGCCTCCACCACGGGCTTCTCCACGGCGGATTTTAACCTGTGGCCCTTGTTTGCCCGGGCCATGGTGGTGCTGCTCATGTGTTTGGGCGCGTGCGCCGGGTCCACGGCGGGCGGCTTTAAACTGAGCCGCATTTTGCTGCTGTTCAAATCCTCCTACCGCGATTTGGAGCATACTTTGCAGCCCCGCAAGGTGGCGGTGGTGCGCTTCGAGGGCAAGCCCGTGCAGGAAAGCACCCTGGCCCAGGTGGGCGTGTATCTGGCCATCTGGCTGTTCTTAGCCGTGACGGGCACGCTGCTGCTGAGCATCCGGCAAACGGACTTCGTCACCGCCATGACGGCGGCGCTCACCTGCCTGTCCAACGTGGGCCCGGGCCTGAACGGCGTGGGCCCTACGGCCAACTTTGCTTTCTTCTCTCCCCCCGCCAAGCTGCTCCTGTCCTTCCTGATGCTGGCGGGCAGGCTGGAGATTTATCCCGTGCTGCTGCTGTTCTCGCCCAACGTGTGGCGGAAAAACTGACGGCATTTCTTTGCATCAAAAAACTGTCCCGCATAATGCCGGACAGTTTTTTGATGCGCGTGTTGGTCAGCCGTTGAACAAATCCTTGACCTTATCCAGGAAGCTCTTGCGGGTTTCGTATTCCTTGCCGGAGGAGGCTTCCTCGAACTGGCGGAGCAGGTCCTTCTGCTTTTCGGAAAGGCGCCGGGGGATTTCCACCCGGATATGCAGGATCAGGTCGCCCCGGTAGGCGCTGCGAAGCTGCTGGATGCCCTGGCCTTTCAGGCGGATTTCGGCGTCGTTCTGGGTGCCCTCGGGGATGTGCACGGTGGTTTTGCCGCCGCCTAAGGTGGGCACGTCGATTTCCGCGCCCAAGGCCGCCTGGGTGAAGGAAATGGGCAGGTCCAGGTGCAGGTTGGTGCCGTCCCGCTTGAAGAGCTTGTGGGGACGCACGGTGATCTGAATATACAGGTCGCCATTGGGTCCGCCGTTGCGGCCCGGCTCGCCCTGGCCGTTCATGACGATGGTCTGGCCGTTGTCGATGCCCGCGGGCACCTTGACGGAGGCGGTGCGCCTGCGGCGCAGGCGGCCCGTACCGGCGCATGCGGCGCATTTGTCGGTGATCACCTTGCCGGTGCCGCCGCAGGTTTGGCAGGTGCGCACGGTGACCATAAAGCCGCCGGCAACGCGGACCTGGCCCGAACCTTTGCAGGTGGGACACTGCTTGGGGCTGGTGCCGGGCTTGGCGCCGGTGCCGTGGCAGGTTTCGCAGTTTTCGTTGCGGGTGAACTCAAAGGATTTTTCGCAGCCGAAGGCGGCTTCCTCAAAGGAAATGCGCAGGTCGTAGCGCAGATCGTTGCCCTGGGTGGGGACGCTGCCGCGCCGGGCCGCGCCGCCCATACCGCCGCCGAAGAGCTGGTCGAAAATATCGCCCATGCCGCCGAAGCCGCTGAAATCAAAGCCGCCCGCGCCGCCGCCGAAGCCCGCCTGGGGCCCGTCGAAGCCGAACTGGTCGTACCGGGCGCGCTTTTCGGGGTCGCTCAGCACCTCGTTGGCCTCGTTCAGCTCCTTGAAGCGCTCCTCGGCCTGCTTGTCGTTGGGGTGCAGGTCCGGGTGGCATTCCTTGGCTAACTTGCGGTACGCCTTTTTGATGTCCTCGGCGCTGGCCTTTTTATCAACGCCCAGCACCTCGTAGTAGTCTCTCTTTGTTGCCATTGTTTCCTCAACTCACAATTGGTTGTTTTTTTCCACGGAACATAGAACCGATGGATTCAATTGGTAATGTGATATCCTTCTCTCAGATCCTTCGACTCCGTTCCGCTCTCGCTCCACTTCGCTCAGGATGACAGCGTTGGTTTCGTGATCTAAAGAAACTTGGCTGACAAACTGCTATCAAGAAAGAAACCCCTTTACAGCTTTCTCGGAAGGGGGGCTGGGGGAAACCGCTCTTTGGCTTTCAAAGAGCGGTTTCCCCCAGAAAAATTCTCATCGTTCTCTTATTGCACAGAGCCGTCGGCGTTGAATGAGCCGTCGTCATTCTGGGTGCCGGGCTGCGGGCCCGCCTGCGCGCCCATATCGGGGCCGGGCTGGCCGCCCTGCTGCTGGTAGAGCTTGCCGAAGATGGCGTACACCTTCTGGGTGAGGGCGTCCATAGCGGTCTTGATTTCGGCGGCGTTGTTGCCCTCGCGGAACTTCTTGAAGGAGGCGATTTCGTTTTCCACGGTGGCCTTGTCTTCAGCGGAGAGCTTGTCGCCGTTGTCCTTGAGCTGCTTTTCCATCTCGTAGATCAGGCTGTCGGCGCGGTTCAGGGTTTCGATTTCGTCCTTCTTCTGCTTGTCGGCTTCGGCGAACTGCTCGGCTTCCTTGACGCGGGCCTGAATTTCTTCCTCGGTCATGTTGGTGGAAGCGGTGATGGTCACTTTCTGCTCGTTGCCGGTGCCCAGGTCCTTGGCGGAGACGTTGACGATGCCGTTGCGGTCGATGTTGAAGGTCACTTCGATCTGAGGCACGCCGCGAGGCGCGGAGGGGATGCCGGTGAGCTGGAAGCGGCCCAGGGTCTTGTTGTCGTAGGCCATGGGGCGCTCGCCCTGGAGCACGTGGATTTCCACGGTGGTCTGGCCGTCGGCGGCGGTGGAGAACACCTGGGATTTCTGGGTGGGGATGGTGGTGTTGCGCTCGATCAGCTTGGTGAAGATGTGGCCTTCGGTTTCCAGGCCCAGGGACAGGGGCGTCACGTCCAGCAGCAGCACGTCCTTCACTTCGCCGCCCAGCACGCCGGCCTGGATGGCCGCGCCGATGGCGACGCACTCATCGGGGTTGATGCCCTTGAAGGGCTCCTTGCCGGTGACTTTCTTCACGGCGTCCTGCACGGCGGGGATACGGGTGGAGCCGCCGACCAGGATGACCTTGTCGATCTGGGCGGAGGTGAGGCCCGCGTCCTTCAAAGCGTTGTTCATGGGACCGATGGTCTTTTCCACCAGATCGGCGGTCAGCTCGTTGAACTTGGCCCGGGTCAGGGTCATGTCCAGGTGCTTGGGGCCGGTGGCGTCGGCGGTGATGAAGGGCAGGTTGATGTTGGTGGTCATGGCGCCGGACAGCTCGATCTTGGCCTTTTCGGCGGCTTCCTTCAGGCGCTGGTAGGCCATGCGGTCCTTTTTCAGGTCAATGCCGTTTTCCTTCTGGAAGGTGTCGGCGATGTAGTCGATCACGCGGTTGTCGAAGTCGTCGCCGCCTAAGCGGGTGTCGCCGTTGGTGGCCAGCACTTCAAACACGCCGTCGCCGATTTCCAGCAGGCTGACATCGAAGGTGCCGCCGCCTAAGTCGTACACCAGGATCTTGTGGGCTTCTTCCTTGTCCAGGCCGTAGGCCAGGGACGCGGCGGTGGGCTCGGTGATGATGCGCAGCACTTCCAGGCCCGCGATGCGGCCGGCGTCCTTGGTGGCTTGGCGCTGGGAGT